>NZ_JAFIFD010000012.1 GCF_020832205.1 Exiguobacterium sp.
ACGACCTCGTTATACACGTTTCGCATCATCACGAACTGGCTTTGTCGACTTTCAAACTGATGGAACAAGGACCGTAACGTCTCTTCAATCGTCCGGTGTAAGAACGGTTCGAACGGTTCACGCTCAATCGCTTCGACGTGAGAGTCTGTCAAACGCTTCAATGCGATTTTCCGGTGAATGTCGTACGTTGCCTCGTCTTCCGGTCGGATGCCGATGTCGAGGATGAGTTCGTCGAGCAACGGCTCGATATTGCTCGTCCACGACTCTGATAATCGGCGCAACTGCTTGAGTGTCACGACCGGCAGTTCCCGGAGACGTTCGATTTGTTGAACGAACAGTTCAGCGGTCGCTTCGGCATCGCTCAGCGCCCGGTGCGCATCCGTATGCACGAGATCGAACACATCGGCGAGCGACTCGAGCGCGTGGCTCTCGAGGGTCGGGTAAAGGATGCGTGCGAGTTCAACCGTATCAATCGCCCGGCCTTGAAACGGCAAGTACCCGGCCTGTTCCAGACTCTCATTTAAAAAGTTCAAATCAAACGTGACGTTGTGGGCCACGAATACACGCCCGTCCAACATCTTCCATATATTAGGGATGACCTCTTCAAACGTCGGGGCCTCCTCCACATCACGATCGGTGATCGTCGTCAACTGCGTGATAAAAGGTGGGATCGGACGACTCGGTCGAATCAAGGTACTGTAGCGCTCAATCACTTCACTACCTTGTACGACAACCGCCGCGAATTCAATCAGTTCGTCGCCGGATTTGACGGAATGACCGGTCGTCTCCAAATCCACTATCACATAAGTGTCCATAACATCCATCCCATCTTCGGCACGCTCGTGCTTTCTATCTGTCTCATCTTACCATAGAACGATACACGAAAAAACGGGGATGCCTTTTATCGGACATCCCCGCTCGTCTCACAATATCGTGTGCGCGATCTCTTCATACAAGAGTTGATCGACTTCGTTGCGCTCGTTCAAGACGGCGACTTTCGGGCGGTGTAACCTTGCCTCTTCCGCTGTCATTTGACCGTACGCCATGATGATGACGACGTCACCGACTTGGAAGTGACGGGCTGCGGCGCCATTCAAGCAGACGACGCCAGATCCTCGCTCCCCTTTAATGACGTACGTCTCAATCCGGGCACCGTTATGGTTGTTCGTGATGTGCACGTGCTCATTTTCCATGATGCCGACCGCATCCATCAAATCTTCATCGATTGTGATCGAGCCGACGTAGTGCAAGTTCGCCTCGGTGACGGTCGCTTTGTGCAGCTTTGCGTGCATAAATGTTCGAATCATTTGATTCATCCTCTCTTCCAAATGACGTTATCAATCAAGCGGGCCCGTTCAAATTGAACGGCTGCCGCAATCAACAGTTCTTGCGATGTGTCGTGCGCTTCCGTCAGCGTCGGATAGTCGACGATTTCGACGTAGTCGATCGTACTGTTCGGAATCGCGTCTAACCGTTCAATCAGTCGCGCCTTCACCGCCGTGACGGCCACCCCTGTTTGGAGACCCGTCTCCGCCTCGGTCAATGCCTTGTTGATTTCGGCCGCCTCGATACGTTCCGACTCGGACAGATAGACGTTGCGACTCGACTTGGCGAGTCCTGACGCCTCCCGGATGATCGGACAACGCCGAATCTCGACCGGGACGAAATAGTCGTGGACATACCCTTCGATCAATGCGACTTGTTGCGCATCTTTCAATCCGAAATAGGCACGGGTCGGCCGTACGATGTTGAACAGTTTCGAGACGACCGTCAACACGCCGTCGAAATGGCCGGGTCGGCTCGCGCCGCACAGCACATCGGCACCGGTGCGCACCGTTACACGCGCCATATCGAGCGGATACATCGTCGTCGTGTCGGGATAGAACAAGATGTCGACGCCGGCTTCTCTTGCGAGCGCCTCGTCGCGGTCGAAATCTCGCGGATACCGGTCGAGGTCTTCGTTCGGTCCGAACTGGGTCGGATTGACGAAAATGCTCATGACGACGAGGTCGTTTTCTTGTTTGGCCGCCTCGACGAGACTGAGGTGTCCTTCATGCAAATAGCCCATCGTCGGCACGAAGCCGACGGTCGTCTCAGGCGATATCGCGTCTCGCAACGCTAACGGGTCGGTGACGATTCTCATGCCTTTCCTCCGTACAACGTGTCGAGCAGCGTCTCGTCCATCGTGAACGTGTGACGTTCGAGAGGGAACGAGCCGTCCTTCGTCGCTTGGACGTAATCGTGAATGGCTGTCGTCGCGACTTCGTTCACATCGGCGTAGGCTTCAACAAATTTAGGAAGCCGGTCGACGCCGTATTTCAAAATATCATGATAGACGAGTACTTGACCGTCCACGTCAGCGCCAGCACCGATTCCGATGACCGGAATCGTCAGCGCTTCGGCAATCTTTTTCGCGAGCTGATGCGGGACACACTCAAGGACGAGCATTTTCGCCCCGACCCGTTCAGCCTCGAGGCTGTCGGCGATCAACTGTTCGGCATCCTCAAGCGACTTGCCTTGTACTTTGTAGCCTTCGAGCACGCCGACCGATTGCGGTGTCAGTCCAAGATGGGCCACGCACGGCATGCCGACTTTCGTCAACCGTTCAATCGTCTCGAGCACCTCGCCTGCTCCTTCGAGCTTGATGGCGTCCGCCTGCCCGTCTTGGAACAGCGACTGTGCAGCTTGTAACGTCCGGTCAAAGTCACCATGATACGTCGCAAACGGCATATCGACGACGACGAACGTTTCACGCGCTCCGCGGCGCACTGCTTTTGCGTGGTGCACCATGTCAGCCACGGTCACCGGGATCGTCGAGTCGTATCCGAGTACGACCATTCCGAGTGAATCACCGACGAGGATGATGTCGACCCCACCGGCTTCAGCGAGTTTTGCCGACGGGTAATCGTAGGCGGTCAACATGACCAATTTTTCTTCTTGCTTCATCTTCTTGAGTAAAGATGTCATCGTATGCATATGTTCTCCTCCTAAACGTGGAGACAGGAAAGAAAAAGCGCCCTCTTATTGGCAAGAAGGCGCACGAAAACTTACTCAGTGGTTGAGTGTCCTTCTGTCCCTGTCAAAATGATCAAGGCAGACAAAAAATCAAGTGGCGGTCTGCAGTTCCGGTACACCTCAACTTGTGATAGCGTCCGGCACATTCATTATAGACCACGTTCTTCATTCATTCAATCATTCCAAACCGCGATTTCCGCGGAATAAATCGGTTCAACCACCCCGTCTCGCTCCAGCAAGAGCGCACCTTCTTCCGAGATGCCGCGCATGATGCCCCGCTTCAAGTGCGCAGACGCCGTCAACGTGACCGGCTCATCGATGAAAGCGGCGTGTTGGAGCCAATTGTCACGGACCGGGGCAAACCCTTCGGCGAGGAACAAATCGTATTCGGCTTCGAGATGATCGAGCAGGTGGGCGAGCAGTTCACTTCGACGATACGTCGCGCCCGTCTCGAGCTTCATCGAAGTCGCCTTGTGGCGCAACTCTTCCGG
>NZ_JAFIFD010000004.1 GCF_020832205.1 Exiguobacterium sp.
GTGGGCGAGTTCTGCGTTGTCTTTGGCGAGCTTGTCCATACGCGGGTCGAGCTCGATGCCGTAGATTTTATGCGGCTTGTCCCAATCGGCTTTTTCATTCGCCTCGTTGATCGCCTCATACCAAGCCTTCTTCGGCACGCACGGCCAGTCTTGCGAGCAGAACTCACGGTTGAGACCAGGCGCGATGTTACGGCCGATGAGCGCGGCTTCGATCGCGAGTGTGCCCGAGCCGGTAAAGACATCGTAGAACGGCATGTCCGGCTTCCAGTTCGTCAACTGGATCATGGCCGCGGCCATCGTTTCTTTCAGCGGGGCTTGAGAATGAAGCTCGCGGTATCCGCGACGATGAAGCGCCTCGCCCGACGTATCGATCGTGATCGTCGCCACGTCTTTCAAGAGGGCGACCTCAATCGGATAGAACGCCCCCGTCTTCGGCAACCATTCCCCCGGTTTGTTGTAGCCGCGTTGCATCGCGTCGACGATCGCCTTCTCGGTGATCTTCTGACAGTCGCGAATTGAGAACAACTTCGACTTGACCGAGCGGCCGTCGACGATGAACCGAGCGTCCCACGGCATTAAATCCGTCCACGGAAGTTCGACGACCCCGTCGAACAGTTCGGTGAATGTCGTCGCCTTGAACTCGGCGACGACGAGCTTGACGCGGTCGGCCGTACGAAGCCACAGGTTGAGACGAGGAATATCCTCCATCTCGGCGTCGATATAGACGCGTCCGTTCTCGACTTCACATGTATAGCCGAGGTCGCGCACTTCTTTGGCGACGAGCGCCTCGATGCCCATCGCGGCGGTAGCGATCAATTTTCGTTTTGCCATAGTATCCCTACTTTCTATTTGTTCGTCCTAAAATGGTCAAGTAAAAAGGAGCTCAAGTAGGATTGCTTGAACTCCTGGTCGATGTAAAATGAGAGACTATGCTGTCCTGTAAGCCATGTTCTGTACTCCGGTGCTCATAACGGTCTCCCTGGCACGATGGAGTGACAATCATCTATCTGCGCCGTCTGGCGCCCTCCGTCCCGTTCGGTTCCGGTCAGGAAGTTCCCCTACCATAGTTTGGGTTTCTCGCTCGTGGGGTTTACCTCGTTCCACTCTGAACGTTTCCGGTCAGACTCCGTCACTGTGGCACTTTCAAGAAGCTTGCACCATATCCGAGGACTTAGGTGCTTCTTCTGCCGTCAACTTGCGTTGCCTACACTTATCTTTTCGTGTAGCACGATCACTACAGCCATCACAGGCTGTGCGAGCATGGACTTTCCTCAAGACTTGCGTCCCGCGATTGTCCAGACCTCATAGTCACTTCACCCATTGTAGCCGATAAACGTCACGTTGACAACCGACAAGCTGAACTTGATTTTCACGGCGGTCAGCGCTAAAATAAGGCGTGTTCCATTGAACAAGGAGGGATTTTGATGCGTCAAGATGCAAAGAACGGTTGGATTCAACGGCTGACCTATGTGATTGAAATCGATGACATTAAAGCGCTCCACCCAAACAACGGCGTTTTCGCCTTCTATCGTAAAAATCGACTCGTCCAAGGGTTTGAGCCGTTCGACATTAAAGCACCGAACGAACTGTCAAAACGGCCTTACCATTTCGATCACCATAACTTGGCCCACCTGCATGAACGTTTTCCTGAATCGATCCCGCTTTTCGATGCATCGGTTCAGACGCGACGTGACTGGAGCGACCTCGTTCGTGTCGGCCTTTGTACCATCATTGCCGACGGGAAATTAAGTTTTGAACATATCGATGACAACGGGAACGTGCTAGAAGCGAGTATTCGTTGGACAGGTGAAGCGATCACCATCGACTGACATATGAAAACAACACCACCTCACCTGTTGACGGTCTCGTCAACAGGTGAGGTGGTGTTTTTCATGTCTCTTCGATCGTTTCGACCGGTTCTTCAACCGGTGGCGCGGCCGGCACGTATGTGTTTGAGACGACACGTTCCGAGATGTCGGTCGGCTTCAAGACGACCGTCAAGTTCGAGGCCGTGTCGCCGCGCACCGGGAACGTACCCGGAACGTGGAGCGCCTCATAAACGGTTTTCCCGGATGCATCGAGCACCGTGACGACCCCTTTCCGTGTCGTCGTCAACTCGAACGTCTGCGCATCGGCCGCTTTGACCGAGACGCTCGGTTTGACCGGGTTGACGTACGTGACGTTACGGCTAGAGGAACGCTTATACTTTCCGTCCGAGACGACGGCCGTGAGCCGATACTGTCCGCTCGGTAACCAGTCTCCGCCGGCATACATCGTGAAGGCGCCGCCGTTCGCCGGGAGCGTCTTCACTTTCCGCGTCCCTTGATAGAGAGTGTACGTCGTTTTCAAGTTCGGCCGATTCATGACGGAAAGTTTTGCCTCTTGGACGTACCGGTTCGTGAGCGTCGCCGGGGCCGAGATGGACACCGGGCGCGGCGTCGCGTCGAGCAACCGTTTCGTATTGAGCTCCGTGTACGCCTTCCCGCTCACGCGAGGCATTTTTTGTAGCAACCCATCGATGTCGGTCGGCGTCAAGAACGGATTCACTGATTTGACGAGTGCGATGCCTGACGTCACCATCGGCGCCGCCATCGACGTGCCGTCCATGAAGATGAAACTGTTCTTCAGCCCGAGCGACAAGACGTTGACACCAGGAGCCACCACTTTCACTTGGCTGTCCATGTTCGAGAACGCGGCGACCCGATGCCGTGAATCGACCGCTCCGACGGCGATGACTTCTTTCATGTTCGCAGGGAACGATACTTTTGTCGCACCATCGTTGCCCGACGAGGCGACGATGACGACGCCTTTCGCCCGCGCCCGTTTGATCGAGTCGGCGAGCACGCGATCATAGTCTTGACCTCCGAGCGATAAGTTGATGATCGTCGCCCCTTTCGCGACCGCCGTGTCGACGGCTTTCGCGACCGTCCATGAATCCGTGAACTCTGAGTTCTTGCCATAAAAGACGTTATAAAAATGATAGCGGACGTTCGGGGCGAGCCCGGCGATCCCGTATTTATTATGCAGCCCAGACATGATGCCGGCCGTATGCGTGCCGTGATAATCGATACTGTATGGACCTTTCATCGAATTGACGACCCGCGGGACGTTCAACAACTCTTTGTGGGTCCGGTCGGCAGATGAATCAATCAACGCGACGACGATGTCGGCGGCGCCTCGAGTCGTGTTCCACGTCAAGTCGGTCCCGGTCTGTTTGATATAGTACTGGTTTCCGACACGCGGCTCTGCCACGACGTAGCCATGCTTCTCGAGAATCACTGGTTTTGACTCCGCCCCGGCCGTCGTCGGGACGAGTAACGTCAACGCCGTCAACAATAAGATTTTTTTCATCGCCTTACGCTCCATTCAACTTCATAAGATGGCTCTATTATCGCAAATTTCAGATTAGATTTCCCTTTTTTCTCAAAAAAAGAGTATGACATTTTTTCGACAGATTACCAATAGTCCGGGATCTCCGCGTGTTCCATCTCAAAATCGACGATCCTTCCGATCGTCAAATACGTGTAATAGCGGGCAAGTTCCGTCCGGTACGGGTCTGGTGTGAACCCATCCAAGTCCTCGCCGAGCGGCGAACCGTCAATCGTCTCGAACTGTTGACAAAAAAACGACTCCGTCTCTTTGTTCCAGACGATCGTGTCTCCGATGTATCCGCTCCCGAAACGGATGTAATCGATGACGGAAGGGACGATTACCTCGGCCGGGAGCCGTTCACTCATGCGGCCGACGAGTTCATACCGATCACGCTCCGCAAAGACCGCTTCTTCGAGCGACGTGCACTTCAACACTTCTTTGTTGATTTCAATCAACACGATATAGTCCCCAGACTCAATCGACAGCTTCATCTCTTCACCTCGTCTCCACATCCCATTGTTAGCTCTATCTTAACAAATATTCGGAGAAAAACACCGAAATCCTGTGAGCCTGTACAAATTTTCCATTCGGTCGATTCATACAACATGAAGAAATCGGTTTTTGCTATACTAAGGTATATGACCGTAGAGAGGAAGTGCAACATGGCCAAACGTCCTTTGACCCCTCGCGAGAGCGAGCTGATCGCGACCGCTTTGTTCGTTATCGGCACCGTCCCATATAACGGGCACATCGACCGGCTCGAATCGCTCACGCTTCGCGACATCGCCGACGACTATTTGTCTGGGAAGCGCTCTGTCACCGAGGCGATCGACGCCTTGGACCAATACATCCACGTCCGGCGCCATCGCTTCAAAAATGTCACACCCCACAACTTATGGACGCTCGACGACCGGACCGAGCAAGAGGCGCTCCGTTATATCGTGCGACGGCCCGAGTTGAAGAAAGGGCAGACGCTGAACAAGAAAGATCAACCGTACCAAGTCGGCCAAGACGTCGAGTTCAAAGTCGACAAACATGTCGACCGTGGACAGTTCCGCATCTATATCGGCAAACAGAACGGTTTCACGTTCAAGGCCCAGTCGAAAGACAAAGACAAGTTGAAGGCGGCGAGCGGCTGGATCACGCACATGGATTTGAAAGACCGTCTCGTCTTCGTCAACCTCACCGATTTCGGCCGGCAACCGATCGACCCGGAGATCAAACAGGCACTTGAAGCGATGAGCGCCTCCCTCCTCGGCTGGTTCGCCACGGCGACGCTCCCGACCGAGGATGAGGCGAAGACGGCGAAACAAATGATCGCCACCTTGCAGCGCCGCGATCAACCTTATTGGTTCACGTTGACGACAGCGATGAACCATCCGAAACCCGAGCACGTGAAGCGCTGGGGGGCGTTCGTCAACTTGCTCGTGAAAGCGAGCACCGGGGACGCTTCGGCGATCGAGACGCTCGAGACACAAGAAGATAAATATTTCAAAGATGCCTTTTTGCGGGCGATGCGTGCCCTGCACGGAGAACTGGCGCCCAAGTGACTACGATTCAAGCGGTAACGGCCACAGCCTTTGCCGCTTTTTCACCGTTTAGAAAGGAAGGGTCCGATGCACGTATTGATTGTAGAAGATGATGAACACATTCTCCGCTTGCTCGACGACACCATGCAACGGGCCGGTCATTCGACGACGTTGACGACCGATCCGACCGTGGCCGAGAAGCTGTTCACCGAACGGCCGGCCGATGCCGCCGTCATCGATGTGTTGCTGCCGGGTATGGATGGACGCGAGCTATGCCGTCGACTGAAGATGCTGCTCGACGTCCCGGTCATCTTGTTGACCGCACTCGGTGAATGGGACGATAAACGAAGCGGTTTTGAACACGGCGCCGACGATTACATGACGAAGCCGTTCATTCCCGATGAACTGTTGTTCCGGCTCCAAGCCGTCGCGAAACGGTATGAGCGGACGGCACAGACGATCGTCCAAGCCGGTCCGCTCACGCTCGATTTGCGTGACTACCGCTTGAACGTCGATGGCGAGACGATGCACTTGCCGAAACGTGAATTCGAGTTGTTGTACCAGCTCGCCGCCTTCCCTTCTCGCGTCTTCAGCCGCGATGAGCTGATTGAGAACGTCTGGGGCTTGGATTTTGACGGGGACGACCGCACCATCGACGTGCATATTAAGCGACTGAGAAGTCGTATCCGCCATGAACAAGTCGTGATCCGGACGGTGCGCGGGGTCGGCTACGCCCTCGAGGTGATGACATGAAGACACTCTATACGCGCATCGTCTTGACAGTGTTCTTCATTTTACTTGCCTCGGGCGCCATCGCCCTCCTCGTCAGCAACGTCGCCTATTACGTCTGGTGGCAACCGTCGTATAGTGAAAAGACCGAACGGACGGCGAGCACGGCCATCGGCTATTTCGAGAACCATACCGACCAAGACGAGGCCGCCTATTACTCACTCCTCGCGAGGACGGGTTATCAGTTGCTCGTCGTCAAGGCGGACGGACGCATCATGCGCTATGGGGGAGAGTTTCGCAACGAAACGATGGACGACGAAGTCATCCGCTCCGTCCGTGACGGAAACGTTTACGAAGGGATGCGCGACTATCCGTTCCATCTCTTTCTGCTCGGGCTGTTCGACAACGAGGTCGTCAACACGTACGGCTTTCCGTTGACCGGCAGTGACGGGGTGGACGCGGTCTTCATGCGCCCCGATCTGTCCGCACAAATTCGTGAGCTCCACTTGTTCGTCGGTCTCTTTTTTGCCACGTTGACCGTTCTGGCGTTTCTGTTGATCGCGCTGGCGACCCGAAATATCGTCCGGCCCGTCAAAGCGCTGACCTTTGCGACGGCCTCGGTCGCTTCGGGCACGAGACCACGCGACTTGCCGCTTGAACGGTCAGACGAGATCGGCGTGCTCGCGAGACGGTTCGATGACATGGCTGAGACGCTTGAAAAGTCTGAGGCAGAACGGAAGCGGTTCGTCTCGAACGTCTCCCATGAGTTCCGCTCCCCGCTCACGTCGCTTACCGGATATGCGACGAGACTCGTCGAAACGACCGACGGTGAGGCGAACGACTATGCGCGCATCATTCGAGACGAGACGGAACGGCTATCGGGGCTGACGACACAGTTGCTCTTGCTCGCCCGACTCGATGAAGCGGATATCACCCTAGAGACGGACATCGTCCTCGCCGATTCGATCGAGGACGTCATACGCGGCCTGTCTTTCCAACTCGACCAGACAGGCGTCGCCATATCGACCGACCTCGACGCGTCCATCATCATAAAAGGCGACCCGCTCCTGCTGTCACAAGTGTGGGCCAACTTACTCCAAAATGCCCTCCACGCCTCACCTGAAGGCGGGCTGATCCGTGTCCGTCTGGAACAACTCGAACGGCCGACCGTGACGATCACCGACGACGGCACCGGCATGGACGAAGCGACGAAAACACGCCTGTTCGAACGTTTCTTCCAAGGAGACGTTTCCCGGTCAACGACCGGGACAGGACTCGGCCTGTCCATCGTCCACGATATCGTCGCCTTGCACCGTGGAACGATTCATGTCGATTCGACGCCTGGGCGCGGCACCGTGTTCACAATCACATTGTAGCCGTTCATACTCCGTTCATATTCATCCGCTATGCTTCCTTCATCGACATGAAGGAGGCTTTTTTATGCAATTAGGAATGAAAGAAATGTGGCGCCAGCGACGCCGCTACTCATTGATTTTCGTCATCACTCTCCTCATCGTGCTGTTGACGACGCTCATCACCGGACTCGCCGACGGGCTCGCCTATGACAACGGGGCGAGCATCCGCGAACTCGATGCCGAGACGTTCCATTTGACCGCCGACGCAGATGGACGACTGACGCGGTCGTTTATCGAACGAGCACCAACCGACACGATGACCCCACTCGCTGTCAAACCGCTCACGTTCGGGAACGAGACGAAACAAGATGCGACCTTGTTCGCCATACCGGCCGCTTCTTCGGTCGGACCAACGCTCGACCTTGCCGTCGGCGAAGTGCTCGTCGATCCGAGTTTCCTAGGGACGTTAGCTGTCGGCGACACGGTCGACGATTTTGCGAGCGGTTATCGTTTCACGATCGTCGGGACGACAGAAGGTCGCTTCAGCCACGCCCCGGTCGTCTGGACGACGATGGAGACATGGGACGCATACCAACAAGTCGCCGGCGGGCCCGTGTACGTCTCGGCTTGGCTCGGAGAAGGCGACACCCCCCTCTCGACGTTCACGAAGCAAGAAATCATCGAGGCCGTGCCGGGGTATTCGGCCGAACAAGGCACGTTCACGATGATGCGCGGATTTCTCTTGGTCATCGGCGCATTCATCTTGACGGCGTTCTTCTACATGGTCACGCTGCAAAAATTGCCGGAACTCGGGATATTAAAAGCGATCGGCATCCGGACGCGTACGATCGGCACCGCGCTCGTCAGCCAAGTGATGCTGACCGTCATCCTCGCGAGCGGTTTGGCGGCTCTCTTCACGGCATTCATGGCGGAAGTCGTACCGGCAGCCATTCCGTTTCAATTTGACGTGGCGAACGCGTTGCTCTACAGTACGCTGTTCTTCATCATCTCGCTCGCCGGGACACTGCTCCCGCTCTACACATTACGCCGGCTCGACGCCGCAGACGCATTAGGAGGTCGAATGAAATGAGACTGACAGCGATTCATCACGCCTATGAACAACCGATCTTATCCGGGGTCAATTTGACCGTCTCGCCTGGCGAGTGCATCGCCATCGTCGGACCGAGCGGCAGCGGCAAGAGCACGCTGCTTCAAATTCTCGGGTTGCTGAAACGTCCCGATGCGGGAACGTTACATCTCGGTCCGGTCGATGTGTTCACACTCGACGAAGAAGCGCGGCGAAAGTTACGCTTGAACGAGATCGGTTTCGTGTTTCAAGACGCCCACCTCGTCCCATATTTGACGGTCATGGAACAACTCGAGCTCGTCCAAGCGGAGACGGGACTTGCTACCGACTCGAGACGATTATTGACCGACCTCGGTCTCGGTCATCGGTTGAACGAACTGCCGAATCGGCTTTCCGGCGGCGAACGGCAACGGGTCGCCATCGCACGTGCCCTCGTCAACGACCCTTCTCTCATCTTGGCCGATGAGCCGACAGCGAGTCTTGACTACGTGAACGGGCGCCTCGTCATGGAACGTCTGGCCGCGGCCGCTCATGAAGACGGCAAACGAGTCATCGTCATCACACATGACGAGCGAATGCTCGACGTCTGCGACCGCGTGCTCCGCCTGCGCGATGGTCAGCTCGAGACGTTGTAAAAAGGGAGTGGCGCATGCCACTCCCTTGCTTTGTCAGCCGGCCTGATGCCGTCCGGGGTTACAGATGTCACCGAGGTGATGAGACAGCCAAGCGCTGAATGTGATTCGAACGGAAATCGTCCGCAACGCATCGATTTCCATCTGTTGAATCGTGAACAGTCGTTCCTCGATATAGTTCGAGACGAGGAAGATGTCCGAGAGCGCAAGCATCGCCTGAACCGCCTCGTCCGGTCGGACACCCGCATCGCCGGCGAGTTCGACGACTGCCACGTGAACGTCACGACCGCCCCCGCTCAAGTAACGCTCGATCAAGGCATCGAGCACAGGCGAAAGATCGCTGGATGTGTGCGTTCCCCGTCGGTAAAACGAGACTCCTTCTTCTGTCACATAGTCCACTCGTCCTCCGATGCAAGCTTGTATGAATCGATACATCGCCTCGCGCGTCACTTTCATCCACCCTCTCTTCGTCCTCTACCGTCTCAGTTTAACGGGAAGGGATGACCATGACGACCGCCGCTCTGTGAACGTTCCGTCGCACCTCGTCCTCACAGCTCGTGACGTTATAGGTTGGAACGTGAACGCAACGAGTGTTTTCGGGTACAATAATGAGGAAAGGAGCGATGTTCATGCAACGAAAATGGAAATACGGGCTCGCGACATTATTCACCGGCTATTACGCCGTCAGTTATTATGCGTTCAAACGAATGACACGGGGGAAACGTAAGACGCCAGAGATGTTGCTCGCGCCGTACACGACAGAGGACCAATCTTTTTACCACGACGTGCCGTTTGAACACGTCTCGCTCCGTTCGAGAGACGACTATCGCCTATACGGCCGCGTGTATCGCAACGGCGACGCCCGGAAGTGGATCGTCTTCGTCCACGGCTACACGGCCTCGCATAGTTTCATGGCACCTCATTTGGCCATGTTCCATCGGCTCGGCTACAATTTGCTCGCCGTCGACTTGCGCTCGCACGGGGAATCAGAAGGTGTCTACGCCTCCTACGGTTACCACGAGAAGCATGACATCGTCGCCTGGGTCGATTGGCTGCGCGCCAATGAGACGGTGGAAGAAATCGGACTCCACGGTGTATCGATGGGAGCCGCGACGATCCTTCAGGCGGGACCGCTCACAGACGTCGACTTCTTGATCGCCGAGTGCCCGTTCGACGATATGCGACAATTGATGCGCCATCAGTTGAACAACTTGCACCGGCTGCCGGGTGACTTGTTGTTACCGGGTATCGACTATTTCTTATGGAGCCGGGCCGGCTTTCGGATGAATCAAGTGCGGCCGAAACGAGATTTGGCGGAAACGACCGCACCGATTCTGTTCATTCACGGCACACGCGATGATTTCGTACCGACGTGGATGTCCGTCGAGATGAACGCCCTCAACCGTCAAAATGAGATCGCCCTCATCCACGGTGCCGAACATACGAACTGCATCTTAAAAGATCGTGACGCGTACGAAGACGCCGTCACACAGTTTTTGACTCGTCGACATGAATCGGTCCAGCGATGAGGTCGAGCAACATGTGCAGCACCATGAGCGGCCAAAGGACATTCATCACCAAATACACGTAACCGAACACCGCGCCGAGCAGTCCGGTCACGACGACGCCACGCCACCCTTGATACGCGTGGGCGAGACCGAACAAGATGCCACTTGCCAAGGCGAGCGAGACGTCAGAGAAGTCGACATATAAAGTGAGCGTATAAAGCAAGACTCCGCGGAAGATGAACTCTTCTGTGACGCCCGCTGTGAACGAGACAGCTTTCCATGCCTTCGCCTCCTCTGTTGTCCGCGGCAGGAGCACTTTCTCAATCTCAAGTTCATAGTGAGGGCGAAGCTTCTCTCGAAGGCTCGAGGAAGTCAACACGGATAAGTAAAACACGGAGAACCCGCCCATGAGGACGCAACAAAGGACGAAATAATTCCACGCCCGTTCATCGGCCGCATCCGGCATGAATCCGAGACCGACCGCCTCGGCGGGGACACCGAACAAGAAAACGAGCGCGACGAGAAGAAGCGTCAGTCCCCATGCCGACTTGATCGCTTCTTCATATACGCGACCCCGGCCGAGTGAGGTGATCATCGATTTCATCAAGCGGGCATTGAACAGTTGAATGATCAATAGATAGGCGAGAATGACGGTAAAGACGATTCGTTCGAGCATCGATATCCACTCCTGTCCTTCCTGTTAGCTATATGCTACACTATTCGGGTATTGTCTAGAAAGCTAGGAGGCGGTATCTTGAAACGATTGATGCTGCGACTGGCCAGTATCATGCTTGTGGCGCTGTTGTTCTTCGCCGCAATCGGCTGGTTCGGTCAACATGAAAAAGTGAACAACGCGCTTTACCGGACGTATTATGGGGACCACGGCGTCCCTGCCGACCACGTCGAGGTGTATGAGGATGCGGCCGAAACGTATGACGTCGATTGGCGATTGCTCGCCGCCGTCCATCGTGTCGAGACGATTTTCTCGCACAGCTCCTCGATGCGCTCTTCGGTCGGGGCGATCGGACCGTTCCAGTTCATGCCACGGACGTGGCTCGGCTGGCAGTATGACACGGACGATCAAAAAGGCGATGTCCCGGAAGACGAAGTCGATTTGACGAACTTGACGCTCATCGAGCAGTATGGCGGTCTCGGACGCGACGGTAACGGTGACGGACAAGCCGACCCGCATAGCCTAATCGATTCGGCCCATACGGCAGCTTACTATTTGAGCGAACACGGCGGGCGCACGAGTGATTCGAACGAGTCGATCCGAACAGCCATCTTCGAATATAATCGAAGTGAGCAGTACGTCGATAACGTCATGTCATTTTATGAGCAATACCAGGCCGAGGTCACTTTGCTACCAGGAGACGCGAAGACAACGAAACAACAAGTCGCGCGGTATACGATCCGCTATTTGGATTGGTTCGCCAAGTTGACGTGACAGTAAAATTACCATTTGAAGTGAGGAAACGAAATGAACACGCAAATCGAGGAAGTGACGATTCGAGTCAAGTCGATTTTCAACGAGGATAAGACGAAACGTTATATGCGCTCTTATGAGTTCACAGATGTCGTCGACGGCGTGATCTGTGCCGTCATCATCTATTCACCTCGGATGAGCGATGCGTTCTTGTCCGGAACGACGACACAACGCGCCTATATGCTCATGCGTAACCATTTGGATCAGCCGATTCGGGAAGTGCGCGTCATCAGCCTCGTCCCGACGCTCGCCATCAATGACAACTTGCCGTACGTCGAGTCCCAACTTGACGAGGTGAACTATCATTACGTCGAAGAGACGCTTGACGTCGTCGAGAAAAGCGGCGGGATGGTCATCGTCGGTTGGGGGTCTCCTGGTCGGCTCATGCATCACGCGACAGCGTATAAGACACTCTTTGCCGATCACGAGGCGAACATGTTCTGTATCGGTACGACGTCAAAAGGCGAGCCGCAACAAATTCGCATGGCCAACGAGAACACTGTCCTCGAGGCGTTCAACAACGAATCCGTGAAACCGAAGTTTCGGATCGTAAAAGAAACAAAACAAGATGACTCCGAGTGAGTCAGACGGGTGACGGACCAGATCGCATATTGTGATTTGGTCCGTCTTTTTTTGTTCGCAGCGCCTAAACCGGGCTGCGCGACATAAACTTGAAGAAAGCGATGGAGACGTTCATTCGGCCAACGAGTCCTCTCAACAAGACAAACGGCCGTCAGATGACGACCGTTTGTCTTGCCCGACCGATAGCGCAGAGATGGTGAACCATCATCATGCCTGCTCGTATACAAGCCTCACCGTACACCTGCCCACACACTCACTCCGAACAGCGCGACCAAAAGAGCCGCTAACAAAAAGTCGTTTCGGGTGACCGGGATCACCTCATATGTGGAACGCCCTTCCCCCGTAAACCCTCGCGCCTCCATCGAGAACGCGATCCGCTCGGCTTGACGGATTGCCCCGGCAAGGAGAGGGATGAGCAGTTTCGGTGCGTGTCGGATGCGGTCGCGCCGAGTCTCAAGGGGCACCCCGCGTAGCGCATGCGTTTCGTACAGTTGCATGAGCTCATTCTTTAAAATCGGGAAAAAGCGAAATCCGACGAAGACGCTATAGGCAATTTTTGGCGATAACTTCCCTTGCTGCATCAAACTGTAAACGAACCGTTTCGGGTCCGTCGTCAGCGTGAAGAGGAGCGACAAGGCGGTGAATGCCAACACACGCAATGAGAGTGTCACTGCTAGCATCACGTTCTCCTCGGTAACATCATTGCCGAACAGCTTGAACATGACTTCACCGCTCGCCTCTTTGCCGAAGACGAGTGTCGTCCAAAGCGTCCCGACTGCGGTCAATAAGAACGGAATCATGAACAACCCCCACCGCTTCCAGCTCACGTCCGAGAAGATGAACTGAAGGGCGAGTGTGCCGAAGAAGACGCCGAGCGGAGTCCACGGGTTATACATGAACGCGAGACCGAACATGAGACATGTCACGGTCAAAAACTTGATCGTCGGGTTCATCTCATGAAACGTCATCGCCATCCCTCCGTCAACAGCCCGTGGGATCGCAACAGGTCCGGGTCGTCCCACAGTGAAGCGTCATATGGCCCGCTCAACTGTCCATCACGCATTAAATAATACGTGTTCGCAGCACGAGCAAAACTGAGGTCATGTGTCACGAACAGAACCGTCTGCCCCGCTTGTACACGTTCAGCCATCAAGGCATAGAGCGCACGAAGCGACGCCTCGTCTTGTCCGGCCGTCGGTTCGTCAAACGCGATCAGTCGTTTCTTCGAGAGCATCATCACCCCGATGGCGAGTCGCCGTTTTTGACCGTGGCTGAGCGAGAGTGGATGGGCGGCTCGCATTCGTTCGAGTCCGATTCGTGTCAACATGTCTTCAATCGGCCGGTCGTGGCCGTAAGCGAGTTCACGCGCCACGTTATTTTCCACGAACAGATGCGCCGGGGATTGCGGCACGAGCCCGACTTCACGATGATGGCGGGCGAGGCTCCTTAGCCATGTCGATTTGCCGCTGCCGTTTCGGCCGAGGACGGCGATCACATCGCCGCGCTCGACGCTAATTTTGCTCGCTGCCAGTTTGAACTTTTGTCGATTCACTTTCGGTATGTGAAATAAGTGTTTATCCCCTCGTCTCGTCTTCAGCGGCAGGAACGTATGGTCCGGTCCGGAGACGAACGGTCCGTCATAGCCGATGCGTCCGGCCACGAGTTCGATTTGGCGGTCGAAGAAGTCTCCCCATATGTAGGGACGATGCTCGATGACGACGATGTTGACGTGCCGCGCGGACTCGTCAAGCCAACGGACGAAACGCTGTGCCGTCTCCGGGTCGAGGTGCGCGAGCGGCTCGTCGAGCAACAACCATTCCGGCCGGCCGATCAAGGCACAGGCGACGGCGATTTGCTGTTTTTCTCCCCCTGACAAGTCCTGGATGGTGCGATGGCGATACTCGGACAAGTGGAGCTCGTGCAATATCGCTGAGACCCGGTCCGATATGTCGCCGCGCTCGACCGCAAAGTTTTCGAGCGTGAAAATGAGTTCTTCCTCGACCGTCTGCATGACGAACTGACTGTCCGGGTCTTGAAACACCGTCCCGACGCGGCGATTCACCTCGCCGGGCTCATACGTGTCATAAGACCGATCGAACAAGTTCAGTCGCCCCGTCACGACCCCGTCACAGTTATCCGGATAGAGCCGATTGAACAAGGTGAACAAAGTCGACTTTCCCGACCCGCTCGCACCGGTGATGAGCGTCCTGCCGTCCGTGAGACGGAACGTGATGTCAGTCAGCACGTGCTCCGCATCCTGCGGATAACGAAACGCCAGACGCTCGGCCTCAACCATGCGCCCCCCTGCGCCGGGCGACGGCATACCCTTCTAGCGCACCCGTCCGAAGCAACAAGTCACTTAATATCTTTCCACCTAGCCCCGCGATGAGCATCCCGCTCGTCGCCCGAAGTGCGAACATCGTCGCGACGTAAGTCGGACTGAGCGCGCTGAGCCCGCCCATGACGTACGTATAAATAAAGCTCGTCACGGCGGCGCCGAACCCGGCGAGCATGAGCACCCACAGGTCATACCGTTTATATCCGGTGAGTGCGAACGCCGCCTCGGCCCCAAGCCCTTGAATGATGCCGACGAGAATGATGCGCGGTCCAATCGCGTTCCCAATCATCATCTCGATCGTCGCCGCGAGCACTTCCGATAAAAAAGCTGCGCCTGGCTTTCGAATGATGTAGGCGGCAATGATCGAGACGATAAACCAGATGCCGAAGATCCATTCGTACGCGATCGGCCCGATCAGGCCGGCCCACAAATTCCCGACATGGACGAACGCCAAGTAGACGACGGCGAAGACGACCGATAAGATGGACAACAAGACGATCTCTTTCAACTTCCACGACTTAAGCATCGATTCGTCCCTCGTGCGATGGGCTGTTCACGCTGAACGTGACCGTCATGACGACATGACTCGTTTTCTCGCGGACACGACTAAACGTCGCCTCGTAAAACGCGAACACCGGCTCGATATCCCCGTGAATCCCTGAGGCGTAGTGCATCGAGTCATTGAAGACGCCGCGCGCTTTCGCAAAGTCGATCTCTTCATAGATGATGTCCATATACTGCGCGTCCCCGAGCGGATAGAGCGCGAACTGGGACGAGACGTATTGTTCGTCGACTCGCCCGTTTACCGGCTCACTCGATACGTCGAGCAGATTGTCCCCTGCCGTGTCGCCCGGGCAACCGATCGAGAACGTCCCGCTCATCGAGACGTGCTCCCCTGTCTTCGTCGCATGCGACAATACGGACTTGGCCACATCGAACACATGCTCACTGCGGCCCCGGATGACCGTCGACACATCATCGGTGTGCCGCCATACGTTTCGTAAATCCGTCTCGTTCAATGCCCCTTTGATGACGCTCACGAAATCGGACGTCATCGGACTCAGTGTAAAGCGGAACCCGACGATCGGGCTCGTTCCACATTGGTTGTTCATGTTCCATTCCCCCTCTATGTGTGTACACAAAAAAAGCCGCATCCATGAGAATGCGGCCACTCGTCCAATTGAAATCCATTAGAAAAAGTGCCACACTTCCTCACGCCGGTATTACCCGGATCGAGTCATAAGGGATCGGAGCCATGCTCACATCTCAGCCGAAGCACCCCTAGTGTAGTCCAATGTATGCGGTTTGTTCATGCAAGGAACAGTATAGACGACCGTTCTCGATTTGTAAACGATTTATGAGAAAGTGACAACGCCGTTCCCTGGAAGCGTGTCTTCGAGTGTCGCCCAATCGAGCGACATCTCGGTATCCGTCAACAGGCAGGCATCGAGCGCTGATTCAATGACCGCGCGTTCCATCCGTTGCCCAATCAAGACGAGCTCGGTCTGGCGGTCGCCGTACGGTTCGACATAGTCAGCGGCAAGTTCTGGTTCCTCGTCAAACATATGACGGCGTTCCGCTTCCAGTAGCGTCGCGAGCCAACGGCCGGCATGCTCGAGCGTCGAGGCGTATCCGGCTTGTGAGAACAAACAGGCGATGTCATTTCGCGAGGCGATCCAAAGGAATCCTTTCGCTCGGACGACTTCCTCTGGGAACTGCTCAATCCACTCATGGAGTCGCTCCGGGTGGAACGGGCGACGACGACGATACACGAATGAGCTGATGCCGTACTCTTCTGTCTCCGGTGTATGCGTCTCTGCTTCAAGCTCTTGAATCCAACCTGCGGCGTGCATCGCCTGCTCGAAATCGAACAACTTGACGTCCAACAGCTCAGACAATTCCACGTTCGAATGAACGGATGTCAACAGTTTCGCTGACGGGTTGAGTGTCTTCAACAAACCGGCCATCTCGTTCAATTCAGTTGCCGATACACGGTCTGCCTTGTTCAAGACGATGATGTCGGCGAACTCGACTTGGTCGACGAGCAAATCGACGACTTCGCGCACGTCCGTCGCATCGACCGCTTGTCTGCGCTCATGAAGCGACTCCCCGGAATTGAAATCTTTTAAGAATCGATAGGCGTCGACGACCGTCACCATCGCATCGATATAGACGCGGCTCGTCAAGTCGATACCGAGCGCGTCATCGGCGTACGTGAACGTCTGGGCGACCGGGATCGGCTCTGAGATGCCCGAGGACTCGATGATGATTCCATCGAGATCACGGTCGTTCGTGATGTCCTGCACCGCTTCGAGCAGATCCTCACGAAGCGTGCAGCAGATGCACCCGTTCGATAATTCGACTAGTTTCTCGTCCGTTCGTGAGAACCCACCCTGTTCGATCAACCGCTCATCGATATTCAACTCGCTCATATCGTTGACGATGACGGCATACTTCTTACCGTCCCGGTTATGTAAAATATGGTTCAACAGTGTCGTCTTCCCGCTCCCTAAATAACCGGATAATACGGTAATTGGAATTCGTTTCATCTTACCCACTCCTAAATCGTAATCATTACTTTTTAGATGATGACGGTTTTCTGAAGTCATGTCAATAAAAAAACACGCCCATGCTTGAGCGTGTTCAGTCCTCTGTCTATTCTTCTAGCGCTTTTCGCTCCGCTTCTGATCGCGGATAGGCGTTCGCCTGCCATTCGGCCCGGTAAATCGAGTCAAGCTGTGTCAGTCCGACTTCTTCCTCATCCTTGTCGGCGTCGACACTTGGTGCTTCATCCCACTTTGGGTCGAGGTACGAATGGTCTTTCGCATCGCGGTCGTCGAGAAACTTTTTAATCCCGACCCGAGCCACCGCCGCGAGCGCCAAACCGATCCCTGCTCGAACGAGCATTCGTTTCACCATCGTTCTCCCTCCTTAACGTCCGAAACGATAAAGCGGCATCCCTTTCACTTGCGTGTCGATCTTGAACACAGACCCTGCGTCCGGATAGGCCGCGAGCGCTTCCTCATCCATTCCTTCTCGCGCCGTCGTGATGGCGAGTTGATTCAAGTCGTCGCCGATAAAGCAACACGACGTGACGTTCGGGGCCGGGACGGACACTTCAAGCACTTTCTCACCCGTGTCCGGATTCCATCTCGACACTTTCCCGCCGGCAAAGTGGGCAATCCATAAGTGCCCGTCTTCATCAGAAGTCATACCGTCCGGAAAACCGTCCTCTTCTTTGAATTCGATCACGACCTCGCCCTCACCGAGCGTCCCCGTCTTCAAATCGAACGGGTAACGTCGGACCGTCTCGGTCGGCGTATCGATATGGTAGAACAATTGATGGTCCGGGGACCACGTTAAGCCGTTCGACAGCGTCAAGTTCGTCAGCATCTCTTCGGTCGTGCCGTCCCGGTTCAACCGGTAAAGTGTCGCCTGTTCGTCCTCGTCTTCCAGATGGAGCGTCCCGGCGAAGATCCGTCCATACGGGTCGGCTTTTCCATCGTTAAAACGAAGCACGCCTTCCGGGTCGTCGAGTTCGACGATTTTATCAAGCTCTTTCGTCGTCTCATCCCACTCATATATGCCGTCTTTCAACCCGACGATGACCCCGTCGGTCACTTTCGGTACGGCGAATCCGATTTGTTGTCCCATATTGAACGACGAGATCTCGTCTTCTTTCTCGTCATACCACCAGAGCGTATGCCCCTCGATATCCACCCAATAAAACCGCTTCAGTTCGGCGTCCCAACAAGGTCCTTCCCCGAGCGTATTTCTGACTCGAATCCACAATGTCGCGTTCACGTTCTCCATTGAATAGCCTCCACTCTCTGCTTTGATGTCAAGAGACTATTCCCTTCGCCGGACCGGTCTATGCATGAATCTGCAAATTGTTTCGCCCGATCTGCGGACGCGAGACACATAAAAAGCTCTCTCACCGATTTAGGCGAGAGAGCATGACGTTATTTTGCACCTTCGACGTTCATATGCTTACTGCGGAGCTGACCGCAGGCAGCATCGATATCCGTCCCGTGCTCGAGACGCACGCCCGTGTTAATGCCACGTTTCTTCAAGATGTCATAAAACGCCATAATATCTTCTGACGTACTCCGTTCATATTGGATATGTTCGTTGACCGGGTTGTATGGAATCAAGTTGACGTATGACTTGTCTTTAATGTCGTCGATCAAGTCCGCCAGCTCTTCAGCGTGTTCCGGTAAATCGTTCACTTTCGAGAGCAAGATGTACTCGAACGTGATCCGCTTGTTCGTCTTCTCGACGTAATAACGGATCGCTGGCATGAGCTTGTCGAGCGGGAACGCCCGGTTGATCTTCATGATCTGTGTCCGGAGCGCATCGTTCGGCGCGTGCAGCGACAGCGCCAAGTTGATGCGGAGATCGAGGTCGGCGAACTTGTAAATCTTATCGGCAAGCCCGCTCGTCGATACGTTGATTTTCCGCGGTGCGATCGCCAGGCCGCGCTCGTCTTTGACGACGCGGAGGAAATCCACCAAGTTATCGAAGTTATCGAACGGCTCCCCGATTCCCATGACGACGATATGGCTGACCCGGGCCCCTTCGCCGACTTCATCCAAGTAATGTTGCACGGTCATGATCTGCTCGACGACTTCGCCGGCCGTCAAGTCACGCGTCTTCTTCAAAAGACCGCTCGCACAGAAGCTGCAGCCGATATTGCAACCGACTTGCGTCGTCACACAGACCGATCGGCCATACTTGTGACGCATGAGAACCGTCTCGATATAGTGTCCGTCGTGTAGCTTAAGTAAAAATTTGACCGTCCCGTCACCCGCCTCTTGTTTGACGAATAACTCTTGCGTCGAGATGACGTATTCGGCCGCGAGTGCCTCACGCACCTCGGACCGTACGGTGATGTCTTCGATTTGTTTGACCCGGTCGATATAGAGCGAGTCCCAAATTTGTCTCGCGTGATACGCGCTGTATCCCCAGGCGACACAAGCGTCTGTGAGCTGATCGAACGTCAGCCCGTATATAGATGGTTTCATTGCTATCTGTCCTTTCTTCAATCCGCATACGTACCATTGTAGCGGACGTGGACGACGGGTGCAACGTTCTTACGCGTTCACTGGGAGCGGGCGGGTCACATGGCGTTCGAACGCAAAAGCAAGGCGAATCAAATCACGTTCGGAATAACTCGACCCGGTGAACGAGAGCCCGAACGGGGCGCCGCTCTGTTTGACGGTGTACGGGATCGTGATCGTCGGATGTCCCGCCTTGGCCGCCATGTCATAGTTGAAGTCATGCGGTAAGACGAGCCCGTGCAACTTCTGTTCCGAGAGCAGACGGTCGAGTCCGTCCGTCTTCGCGGATCGGACGTCATCTAACCGCCGCTTCAAATAAGCGGACTCGGTCAGACGGCCTGACAGCTGATTCGCTTTTTCAAACGTCACTTGGCCATGCGGGATCGTCTCGCTATGGGCGGTGTTCCACTCGATCAAGTCGGTGAGCGTCTTATACGGGAGCGACGTCGTGGCGAGATACGCCTCGACCCCGAGCTTGAACTCATGATATAAAATGTCACCTTGGTCGAGCGACGCGTCGTTCGGTATCTCTACTTCGATGAGTTCAATGCCACTTTCTTTCAGCAGCCCGAGCGCTTGATCGTAGAGCGTCTGCTCCTCGGCGGACAACTCGATTTTCACGTAACCGACGCGCATCCCGAGGGCCTGCCTTTCGTCAAGACACGTGCTGTACGGCGGTCCGGCAGGTATGTGTAGCGTCGCCGGGTCAGACGGGTCGGCCCCGCACATCGCTTCGAGCGCGAGTACCGCGTCCCGAAGCGTTCTCGCCATCGGTCCGGCCGTATCTTGCGACCGAGAGATCGGGATGATGCCGCTCCGGCTGATCAGCCCGACGGTCGGTTTGATGCCAACGATACTGTTGTGAACGCTCGGATGCACGATCGACCCGCTCGTCTCGCTGCCGACGGCGAGAAGCGTCAAGTTGGCGGCGACGGCGGAAGCCGAGCCCGAGCTCGAGCCGCCGACGTCTAGATTGTCTCCGTATGGATTTTTCGTCTGTCCACCGACAGCGCTCCATCCGTTCGGCATGTTCTCGGTCAAGAAGTTGGCCCACTCCGATAAGTTCGCTTTGCCGAGGATGACGGCGCCGTTTTCCCGCAAGCGCCGCACGAGTTCGGCGTCTCGACGTGCGAAATGATCCGACAAGGCCATCGCCCCGGCCGTCGTTTTCATTAATCCGTCTGTCTCGACGTTGTCTTTGATGAGCACGGGGATGCCGAGGAGCGGCAGGCGCACTCCTTTCCGGTAAGCGCGGTCGCATGCTTCCGCCTCGAACAACGCATCCGGATTCACTTGCAGGACCGCATGAAGCGTGTCGTTCCACGCTGCGATACGGCTTAAGTAATATGCTGTCACGTCACGCGCCGTGAACGTTCCTTCTTTATAACCGCGATGGGCGGTCTCGATATCTAACTCTAACAAGTCGATCTGGTCTGTCATGTCAATCCCTCCTTCGGTCGATAGTCCGGTATTCGCCACTCGTGCCCGATTCCCTCTTTTTGTCGCCAAAGACCGAACGACTTGATACACTAAAAGAAACGATCACGGAGGTTCACATGTCTCGTTCCTATCTTTTCGTCTTACTGTCGGTTTTCGGGTTGTTCTTTTTGCAACTGTATGGAAGCGATGTCCCGTACGCAACGTTCATCTCTGTCGTGCTCCTTTGTTTCATCGTCGGTGCCACGCTCTATAAGCTGAAGCGACACCCAAACCGTTGACGCCGCTTGAAGCGGGATGGTATGATGCTGTCACCAACTACATATCGATATCTTGAGTGAACGAGAGACCTGGCTCTATGACTTCACAGCAACCTGCTACGGCAAGGTGCTACTTCCAGCAAGGCGACTGCCTTGGACGATATGACAAAACGCTCATGTCGATGACATGGGCGCTTTTTTTTGGAATTCACGTTAGGGGGAATAAGCATATGGAAAAAGCAACATTCGCCGGCGGCTGTTTTTGGTGCATGGTGACACCGTTCGAGGAGCAACCCGGCATCGAATCAATCGTATCAGGCTACACAGGAGGACATATCAAGAATCCGACGTATGAGCAAGTGAAGACCGGCACGACCGGCCACTACGAGGTCGTCGAGATCACGTTCGACCCGTCGCTGTTCGCTTATGAGCGCTTGCTCGAGCTGTATTGGATTCAAACCGACCCGACCGATGACGGCGGTCAGTTCCAAGACCGCGGCACGCAATATGCACCGGCTATCTTCTATCACAGCGAGGCGCAACGTGTTGCGGCCGAAAAGAGCCGTGACGAGCTTGCGGCGAGCCGGCGTTTCAAGGATCCGATCGTCACGAAGATTTTGCCGGCTGATACGTTCTATCCGGCCGAAGAATATCATCAGGATTTTCATAAAAAGAATCCGAAACATTATAAGGAGGACCGGGCTATTTCCGGGCGTGATGCATTCATTGATGTCGCGTGGGCAGAAAAGGTTTAACGTGTATATTTGGAATTGAACCGGCGCGTCCCTTTCGATGGGGTCGCGTCTTTTTGACTGTTTGGGCATTACTTGTACGAATTAAATGTAAATAATGAATACTCTAATCCCTAGTAGACTTTATTGGGCTTCAGACAAGATGAATGTAATAATAGAAATAATCTGGAGAAAAGAGGGAGAACCTTAATGATCATTAACTATCAATTGACATACGAAGATATGATTGCACTACAAAAGGAGTATCTTAAAAAAACAAGGTCTCGTCGACAAAAAAAGACCACCATACTCATCGCAATAATTTTCTTTGTATATTGGATTGGGTTATTCTTTGCATCACTTCTATTCAAACCGACTTCATCGACAAGTGCATTCTATGACATAATTTCTATCCTTGGAGCATTTGGAGGCGTTATATTTATCATCTTGATGATGCCCGCTATCAGCAAAATTTCCGATCTTGTAAGACTCTTAATTTATAGGTTCTTTTTAAAAAAAGACAATCGCTTTCCCCGAAATCTAATTTTGCACTTTCAAGAAACCGGAATAGAAATCCATTCAATTAATCATCAAATTGAAAAAATCACTAAAGTTACTTGGGAATCTATTGAAAGATTGGGTAACGACGAGCATCGTCTTTTTTTATATTATCTTGATTCTAAAGAAGGCGTAATCGTCCCTATTAGCGATTTTAGAATAAGTAAATCTGAGAAAGAAGAGCTTCGAAGCCTGCTCATTCAATACCTGCCCCCTGGCATAATCGCCGCAAACAGTGGGCGTAAACCATTCTTAGATTCATTTATTAACGAATAGCAAACAATTAATGTGAAGCTATACTTTTTTGTTCATGTAATCAGGATCTAAAGATTTTGGACATCCTATTAAGATTCGGGAGGCAACTACAAATAGCGGACAAAAGATATGGAAACCGGCTATGTTTCGTTTTGGGATGCTGAGTGGTACTATCATTTCAAACTTGGTGACTACAAGTACATAGAGTGGTTAGGAAATTAAAGCATACACCGAAGAACTACGAATAAATCTTATTGATCTACTCGAGAAAATTCATGTACCTGGAAACAATCTCAGATGACTTACACGTAACTTAGAATGAGCCGCTTACACTCTATTCCTCGATTCTTTTGATGCTACTTAAAAACAAAGGCGTTCGAGTGTGTTATCTGAAATGCTGATTCCCTTGCCTCTTCTTTTGTATATTCTCATTTACTTTTTCCCACTTTTTCTTTCGAATCACGACAAGTCACCGTCCATATTCCAATTCAACAAAAAAGAACCAAGTCGCATCAAGCAACTTGGTCCGTCTCAATCAAATTCATTTAGCTTTTCGCGAAACCGAGCATGAAGCCCGCGACGACGATGAGCCCGATACCCATGAAGACGAACACCCGCTCTTTCGTCGTTTTTTCTTCTTTCAACAAGTAGATTCCGCCGAGCGTCGCGACGACGACGTTCAATTGTGACAAGGCGAACGACGTGGCGACCCCGACTTCACCGCTCGAGACGAACAGCCCGAAGTTCCCGATTCCCCAGGCGATCCCGGCCAAGATGTTTTTGAACGTCTTCGGGTCGAACCGTTTGACGTCTTTCTCACGAAGACTAAAGAGCAATGCCGCGATGAACATCCCGACCGACTGCGGGACGATGGCGGTGATGCCGTCGACCTCGAAATAGTTCGTCAAGACGGCGTACGTCACGTAACCGAAACTTGAGACGAGGAGGACGAGGAGTCCTTTCTTCAGAGCCCCGGTGCTGTCCGAGTCTTTCTTTTGTTGATACGAGGTCATCGTCGCCCCGATGATGATCAAGACGAGCGCCGAGAAGCCGAGCCAGAGCTCGGTCGACGTTTGCCAATCGCCGAGGACGATGACACCGAACAACGACGTCCCGACGAGCTGCATACCGGTACTGATCGGCATCGCCTTCGACACGCTTAGAATCTGGAACGATTGGAACTGTAAATATTGGCCGAGCGCCCAGAAGATCCCGGAAATGAATCCGGTCACGACGGCGACGGTCGTGAACTCGGGATTGAACACGAGGAAGATGACGAGCGCCATCACCATTGCCCCCATCGTCGTCCCGATCAATTGTTGGATCGGCTTGCCGCCGACTTTCGATACGATGAGCGGGATGCTCCCCCACATGAGCGCGGGAAGCAATGCCAATAAAATCATTCCCATCAAAAACACCTGCTTTCGTAATATAACATCACCGTTGATTTTCCCATTGCGACAGCGATTTAAACTTTTGAATCTTTTTTGAAAAAGGGCATTGCCAAACGTTTTACTAGGATGATATAATAATTTTCGAACGGGGCATTAGCTCAGCTGGGAGAGCGCCACGCTGGCAGCGTGGAGGTCAGCGGTTCGAGCCCGCTATGCTCCATTAATCGGTCACTTCACTTTTGTGAAGTGGCTTTTTTGTTATATCCGCGCGGTTTAAGCGATTCGGTATCGGGTAATGATTTGAAGACACATCATTATTTAAGGGGGACTTATCATGGACCGTGCCTCGGTTGAAGAGACGATCACTGCAATCATTGACTGTATGCGAGCGAGCAACCATTGCTTCTCGAAAAGTTTACAAGAAGAAGACGTATTGATGGTGAAAGAATGCATCAGGTTGACGCGAGAATGCGCAGACATCTGCGCTCTCGCCTTGAACGCCCTCGAGACGGACTCGGCGTTCGCTAAACCGATCGGCGCGCTCTGTGCGCAAGTGTGCGACACGTGCGCCGTTGAATGCGGCCGTCACCTCATGGACCACTGTCAGCGTTGCGCCGAAGCATGCCTCCGCTGTGCCGAGGCGTGCCGAAACCTCGCTGCCGCATAATCGCTTTTCAGTCTAACGATATGTTAGACTTTTTTTATGTTGAAATACTGCTTGAAAAGAGGAACGATTATGCCACATTCTATTTTAGCCATCGACGTCGAGACCGCCAACCGCGATAGCCGCAGCATCTGCTCGGTCGGCTGGAGTCTCCTTCGAGCCGGTGAAGTCGTCGAGACGAACCAACTGCTCGTCAATCCTGAAGAAGACTTCGACCAAGGGAATATCCGCGTCCACGGGATTCGCCCGAGCGACGTCTGGGACGCCCCGACACTGCCCGAAGTGCTCGAACAGCTCTATCCGACGCTTGAAACCGTCGACCTTGTTATGGCGCATAACGCCGCTTTTGATATGGGTGCGTTAAGAAAAGCGATCGTCAAATACGACTTGTACACGTTCCCGACGATCGAATACGGCTGTACGGTCAAGTTGTCCCGTAAACTGTACCCCGGCCTCCCGAACCATAAGCTGAACACGATGGCCGAACATTTGAACGTCCCGTTTATCCATCACGATGCCGCAGAAGACGCACGTGTGTGTGCCTTGCTCGTCCGAGACATGATGCGAAAGACGGGCATTGCCGACCCACACGAGCTTCATCGCTATACGTCCGTGAAACTCGGCACACTCGCCTATTGAGGAAAGGCCCGACGCTGTCGGGCCTTTTAGCGTTTGAAGATCCATCGTTTTTGAACGTAATAACTGACGACAAACAAAAAACTGTCGACGATCACTTTCAAAATGACTTCTCCATCGCGGAAGATAAAAAATAGTGCGTACACGAGTCCGGCCGAAAGCGCCATTTGCGCACCGACCAAACTGAAGTATTTGACCATCGCTCGCCTTGCTTTTGATTTAAAGACGATTTTTCGATTGACGTAATAGTTAAACAAGGAAGAGATGATGCGACCGATGACGGTGGCGACGATGACATGCGTCGTCTCAAACCACGGATTTAATATGAAGATTAATAACGCATACACACCGATGTCCATTAAAAACGAAGCGACCGATGATAAAGAATAGGCCAAAAACATGCGGTAGATTAAAATCGAGTCGATGACAGGACGGAAATGTGACGAGGCGTTCTCGTCGACATACACGGTTTGAATCGGTGTCTGGTGAATAGGTACGTGGAGACGTTTCGTGAACGTCAGCATGTTCATCTCAAACTCATAGCGATTGCCCGGGACGTCGAGCAGCTGCTGCGCATAACGGATCGGAATGGCTCGTAGTCCGGTTTGCGTGTCTTTTAGCCGAAGCCCGCTCCCGATCGTCATGACGAGACGAGTCACTTGATTCCCAAATCGGCTGCGGAGCGGAATCTCGTCCCCGGTGAAATCGCGACATCCCATGATGAGATGATGTGGCCAGAGGACACCTTGGTCATAGACGTGATGAACATCTTCTGGTAGATGTTGCCCGTCCGCGTCGACAGTGATGACGCCGGTCGTATCCGGGAACCGGTCGATAATAAAGCCGATCCCAGTCTTGAGCGCGGCACCTTTCCCTGCATTTTTCTCGTGCTCGAGCAACGCCGAAACATCGGGGCGCAACTCATCAAAAATCGTTCGGCACGTCTCGTCGCTCCCGTCGTTAACGACGACGACATGGACGAACCCTTCTCGTTTCAATGACTGGATCAATTCGACCAGTGCCCGATCGGGATTGTAGGCGGGAATCAGAATCACATATTCACTTAACCGCTCTACAGAATGCATTTGCATCGTCACCCCTCCTTCCTTCCTACTATACCCATCGCTTCAACCGCTGATACCTTCGTCCAAAAAAAAACACGATAGCAAACGCTATCGTGTGGTCATCCGGTAAAGATCAAGTAAGACGAGACGAAGTAGACGAGAACGACGAGAACAGACGGTAACACGTACCGGACTTTCGACGTCACATCTTTACGAAGCACACTGTACATGACGAGAATCGACAAGATCGTAATGCCGATGGCCGTCACTAAGTGGGACGCCGAGACGTCTGCCAAGATCGATCCGTTTTGGTAAAACACGTCCGACATGGCGATGATGACCATATTGAAGATGTTACTTCCTAAAATCGATCCGAACGCCAAGTTCACGTTGCGAAGTTTGAGGGCAACGAATACGGCAACCGCTTCCGGAAGCGACGTCGAAGCCGCGATCAAGAAACTTCCGACGAAACTCGATCCGAGTCCGGTCACGACGGCGATTCGGTCACCGGTGATCGAGAGCGCCGTACCAGCTGCCATGATGACGACGGCGGCGATGGCAAATCCGTAGACAGCCCGTTTGACGGAAATCGAACTAGTCGTGCTAGCGACAACTTCTTGTTCGACTTCTCTTGTTGCCGTCGGTTCTTTCGGCCGTTTCCCAATATAGTAGATCCCGATCCCGTACAAGGCGGCGATCAAGAGAGCATCGACCCCGATGCCGATGAACGTCATGTCGACGCGTACGATTAAAGCGACCATCGTGAGCACAGTGAGCAACAAGCCGAGGCCGGCCGTATACAGATGGTCTCGGCTCGCCTCGTTGAACAGACGCTTCTGACGGAAGTACAAATCGAACATCGCGAGGATAAAGATGTTGAACAAGTTCGAGCCGAGCATGTTCCCGACAGCGATGTCCGGGTTGTTGATCATGACGGCCGAGATACTCGTCGTCACTTCCGGGAGCGACGTCGCACCCGCGAGCAAGACGGTCCCGACAAGGACGCCGCCCATCGATGACTTCTCACTGATGACGTCTGCATACGTCGACAGCTTGATGGCCGCATATACCGTGATGGCAGCCGCGAGTAAAAAATAAACAAATACCATTACTAAAATCTCCCCTTTTCTCATAAACGTCAAAAAAGACCTTTTTACGGACGCCAAATAAGCATCCATAAAAAGGTCTTGCGGACTAAAAGAAGCTCGATGGACCGAGTGCATATACACTGTAATGACGACCCATCGACCACAACTGTGGTCGCTACTCCCCTTCTTATGTTCACCCCGACTATAGCACGGTTGATTCGTCTTGACAATCATTTCACTTCATCAAAGCGATGACGTCTTCGGTCGTGAGCGCCGCCCGATATGACAGCTCGTTCAAACCCGAAAGGACCGGTAGCGGGAAGTCGTCTCGGCGTCCGGCCTCACGCAACTGTTCGGCCAACGCCGTCACTTCTAACAAGTCGATCGGCGACTCTTGTCGATACCTTTCCCGCATCACGTTGTTCAATTCAAACGCGGTTTGACAAAGTGTCGGGGCTTCTTGTACCCAGTCCTCTTCTTCAAAGCCGTCTGTGACGACGGTAATCAATTTTTGCAGTTTTCTTTCCCGTTCTTCCTCCACCCCGTAAAACAGCAAGTTCAACTCCGTTTCAAACGCCTCAATCAGTCCTGTCGTCGAATGGAACGGTCGAAGCGCTTCGAGCAGCTCGTGATAATACCAGGATTGATCGCGGAGCGGCCGTCGGAACCGCTCCCACACCCCTTTGCTGACTTGGTCGATGTCGAGCCGGATCGAGCGCAGGTTATGTAGCTTGTCCGCCGCGAACAACGCGACCTCATCATAACCGAGCGTGTGAACACGTTGGACCATCGCCCGTTTCCGTTCTTCCCACGACAGGCTTTTATCAGGCTCGGTGACCGCTTCGACGAGCCGGGCGACTTCTGGCCCGAACCGTTCGTTAATTTCTATTGTCGAGGTCAACGTGTCTTCAAGCAAATCATGTAATAGACCGGCAACGACGACCGGCATCGATTGCCGATCTTCGGTTAAAAGCATGGCGACTGCGACCGGATGTGTCACGTAAGGGATATGTGTCCCTTTCCGGAACTGGCCGTCGTGACGGATCGCCGCAAAACGGAGCGCTTCTTCAACTAGTTGGTGCATGACGGACCCTCCTTTATCATGTCAAACCGTACCCTCCTCCCTTTACCCTCCAGCAGGTCTAACCACTCAGATCACGGCTTAAAAGTTAAGTCAATGGTCCTATTCCGTCACGCCTCGTAGATCATCTTCTTCGTCATCCCGCCATCTACAATCAAGTTATGGCCGTTCACGAAGTCGTTCGCGGGATCGATCAAATACGTGACGGCACGGACGATGTCTTTCGGTTCCCCGACACGTCCGGACGGGTGTTGAAGATGATCGACGTCCCGCAACGCTTCGTTCGACGTGTGGATCCACCCCGGACTGATCGCATTGACCGTGATCGGCCGGTTCGCGAGCGAGACGGCCATCGAGTGCGTGAGGGCGACGATCCCGCCTTTCGACGCGCCGTACGCTTCCCAATCGGGTTCGTTCTGCAGCGCCCGAGTCGAAGCGATGTTGATAACGCGGCCGTACTCGGCTGATTCGTTCAACGTTAAAAATGCCTTGGCGCAGGCAAACGTCCCGACGAGATTCACATCGATGACCCGTTTGAACGTCTCGACGTCTAATGCCGTCATCGGTTTTTCAAGCGAGGCGATACCTCCATTGTTGATGAGCACATGAGCGCCTTCGAACCGCTCGGCGATTGCGGTGAACGTCTGCGCAATCGACTCGGGATCGCCTAAATCCACGTTAAAAAACGTCACGCCTTCAAGCTGCGGGTCTGTCTCGATGTCTAGTCCAATGACCTCATACGTTTCGGCGAAATGGCTCGCGAGCGCGTATCCGATCCCTTGACTGACTCCGGTGATGATCATCGTCTGTTTCATAAGAATCCCCTCCTTCTTTCTTTTATACCCAAAACGTTCACGACGAGACGTAGCGATCGTTCCAAAGGGTTCGATCGGACGTCGTCACGACGGTGGCGCCGGCAGCAAGCGCGGCATCGACTTCTGCCTCGGTCGAAATGAGCCCTCCGGCGAACACCGGGATGCCGGTGCGCGCGTTCACTTCACGAATATATTTCGGGACGAGCCCAGGCAATACTTCAATATAATCCGGACGAGTCCGCTCGATCATGCGATAACTCTTCTCGAGCGAGCTCGAGTCGATCAGAAACAGCCGTTGGACGGTCTTCACCCGTTTTTGTTTCGCCCTCATAATGACGTTTCCTTTCGTCGAGATGATGCCGTAAGGCTCATACGTCTGGCAAATATATTCGGTCGCGTATTCATCGGCCTTCAACCCTTGAATCAAATCGAGATGGATGAACACATTTTTATCGTGGGCGTTCAACATCCGGAAAACCGCGTCAAGCCTTGCCATATGCACTTCGAGCAGTACACCGACCTTATACGCGCTCGCCAAAAACACTTCAAGGTCACGCATATCGCGGATGGCCGGTAAGACCGACTGATGTTCAAACATCCAACCCCTCCTTTATATGTTACGGTCCCATTATCTATAACAACGACTCGCGAAATCAAGGTTTATTCAGTCAGTATATCGGGAAAATAATTTCATCTACTGTGGAAGGGGATTCAACTTATGGTCAATCAAGTCGAAGTTCGCATTCAAACACCTTCGCCAAAAGAGCATCAACAACTTCGTGTCAAAGCCGGGATGCCGAAACGGTCCGATTCGGCGACGGAAAAAGGGCTCGCTCATACGTTATTCGGCGTCTGTTTATATCGGGACGATGAAATGGTCGGGATGGGCCGTGTCGTCGGTGACGGCGGAATGGTGTTCCATCTCGTCGATATTGTCGTCGACCCCGACTGCCAAGGACTTGGGCTTGGGAAACTGATCATGGAGCACTTGATGGAGTGGATTTTAAACGAGGCGGATGAGACCGCCATCATCAGCTTGATCGCCGATATCCCGGCCGACGGACTATATAAGCATTTTGGTTTCGACTACTCACGGCCTGAGTCAGTCGGGATGGAGTACCAATGGCCCAAAGCGTAAACCGGATACGACGATTCGTCCGTGTAGGAGGTGGCGTATGAATCTCGATATCAACATCATCATCTTCCTCGGCGCGGCACTCGCCCTTATCTCTATCGTCAGCCTATTGATTGAACGTTTGTTTTTCCCGAGCATCTTGGCGTTCATCGGCATCGGGGTCATCGTCGGTTTCTTCTGGGACGGTAACGATGTGTTCAAAATCGCCGGAGAGATCGGCATCATTTTGTTATTCTTCTTGCTTGGCTTGAAGTTCCCGATCAATGAGCTCGTCAAACGGATGCGTCAAGTTTGGAAAGCAGGCGTCCTCGACATCATCCTCGCGTTCGGCGTCTCGATGTTGATCGCGATGGCGTTCGGACTCGATTTTCCAAAAGCATTTTTAATCGGGGCGGTGTTGTACGCGACGAGTTCGTCCATTTCGGCTCGTCTTCTCGAACGTCATCAAGACAAACATGAGAACATTAAAGAGTTCGTGCTCGCCCTTTTAATTTTTGAGGATATTTTCGCCCCGCTCTTATTGACGATCGCACCGTTCATCATTCAAGACGAGCCGATCGCCTTCAGCGATATCGGGAAAGTGTTCGTCGGATTCCTCGTGTTCGGTGTCCTCTTATTCGTCGGAATCAAGTTTGTGATGCGTCATCCACGCACCGTCAAACATTTGCTCCGTCAAGACGATGCGAGCATCGGGCTCATCGGCTTGATTCTCTTTTTCGCCGGCGTCGGTATGGTGTTCGGTCTCTCTGAAATACTCGGGGCCTTCATCGCCGGGATTATGCTCGCCGGGATCCATGACATCCGGCCGCTCAAGCGGTTGACCGTTCCGGTTCGCGATTTGTTCTTACCTATCTTTTTCATCTCGTTCGGGATTTCCATCAACCTCGAGCAAGGGGTCATCATCAATGCGCTGTTCTTCGTGTTGATCGTGTGGGGCGTGTTGTCGAAATGGATCGTCGGCCGAGTCGGCGGACGGATGTACGGCTTGACGCGCGTGCAGGCGAACGAGGCCGGTTTCTCGCTTGCCCCTCGTGGCGAGTTCTCAATCTTGTTCACGGCGTTATCGAATGGCGCGATCAACTTGTTCGTCGGTCTCTACATCTTCGTCTCGGCCATCATCGGGATCGTCTTATTCCGCTTCTCCGAGAGTTTAGCGGAAAAGACGGAACAGACGTTGGAGAAAGTGTTACCTGAAGAGAAAAATAAAAATCAGGATTGACGAAAGGGGCAAGGATCAATGGTAGAAGTAGCGTTCGTTTGTATTCACAACTCGTGCCGCTCACAAATGGCCGAGACGATCGGGAAAGATTTGCTCGGCGACATCGCCCGGGTCCATTCGGCCGGGACGGAAGATTATCCCGAAGTAAAACCGCTTGCTTTAGAAGCCGTACGCGAAATCGGTCTCGACCCGACCGGGCAGTCACCGAAACGTCTCGACGCCATCCCGCAACGGCTCGATTATTTGATCACGATGGGCTGCGGTGTCGAATGTCCTTACGTACCGACAGCGTATCGCGAAGACTGGGGGCTCGACGACCCGTCCGGTCAGCCGCTCGAAGCGTTCCGGGAGACACGGGACGAGATCGTCGCGAAGATGCATCGCTTGCGTAAGCAAATTTTAGCGGACCATCCTGAATTGAAACGTTGAACGGGCCCTCTGACGAGGACCCGTTTTTTCATCTTCAAAACGAAGAGGCGCGTTTTGATTTATTCTGTTTTCGTCGCTTCCGCCAAACGATATAGACGAGAAGTCCGATGGCGAGGAGAGCATAGATGACGTACGAATAGACGTCTAAATATCGAAGGATCGACTCCCAATTCTCTCCGACCCGAATCCCGACATAAATCAATATCGAATTCCAAATGAGTGTCCCGGCCGTACTCAACAATAAAAATTTGGCGAACGGCATGTTCGACATGCCGGCTGGAAGTGAAATCAAGCTCCGGACGACAGGCATGAGCCGTCCGAAAAAGACCATCCATCCTCCGTAACGGTCGAACCAGGCGTCCGCCTTATGGACATCCTCGATATCAAGCCGCAGCCACTTCCCATATTTTTTCGTCCATTTCTCAATTTGTTCAACATCGAGATAAAGCCCGATTCCATATAGCAAAATCGCACCGGCGATCGCCCCGACCGTCGCCGCGACGATGACGAGCCAAATGATCAAATCCGTCTTGACGGCAAAGAATCCGCCGAATAAGAGGACGACTTCTGACGGGATCGGCGGGAACACGTTCTCGATAAAAATCATGAACGCGATGCCGAAATAACCGAACTGCTCGATGATTCCTATCATCCATTCACGCATACGATCGACCTCCATTATATATTCGGTAGTATACCCCCGCGTCGATAACTGAAACCG
>NZ_JAFIFD010000007.1 GCF_020832205.1 Exiguobacterium sp.
GGCCGGCACCGGTCATCGCCGTCTCGAGGCGAGCGAAGACTTTGCCATCGTCGGGGCGTACCCAGAAGGGCGCGATTATGACACATTGACAGGGAAACCAGAAGAACGGCCTGACAACGTCGATCGCATCGAAGCGATTGACAAGCCGGCGACCGATCCGGTTTTCGGTACGACAGGGCCGCTGCACACGGAATGGAACAAGGAGGAGACGACATGAATCGAATTCCACATTCACTCATTTTAGCGACACTCAAACAACAAGTGGTCGAGCTGCCGGACGGGCGCGAGATGCGCGCCCTCGGCCAAGGCACGTGGCGGATGGGAGACGATGACTCGAAGCGAGACGCTGAAATCGAGGCACTCCAAACGGGGCTCGACTGCGGATTGCACGTCATCGACACGGCCGAGATGTACGGGGAAGGGAAAGCCGAGTCGCTCGTCGGGGAAGCGATTCAAGACCGGCGTGAAGACGTCTTCCTCGTCTCGAAAGTGTATCCGCATAACGCCGGCGGAGACAAGCTCGTCCAGGCGTGCGACGCCACGCTCGAACGGCTCGGGACGGACTATCTCGACCTGTACTTGCTCCATTGGCGCGGGGACATCCCGCTCGAGGAGACGGTTGACGGACTCGAACAGCTGAAAGCGGACGGGAAGATCCGGGCGTGGGGCGTGTCGAACTTTGACGTCGACGACATGAAAGAACTGCTCGCCTTGCCGAAAGGGAAGCACTGTGCGGTCAACCAAGTGCTCTATCATCTTGGCAGCCGCGGCATCGAGCATGACTTGTTGCCGTTCCTAATAGAGCAGCGCATCCCGGTCATGGCGTACTCGCCGCTCGCCGAAGGCAGCGACGTGAAAGAGAAAATCTTCAACGATGAGACGGTGAAGCGGATCGCCGAGGCGTACAGCGCGACGCCGGCCCAAATCTTGCTCGCCTGGACGACTAGGAGCGGTCACGTCATCGCCATCCCGAAAGCGGGCCAGAAAGCGCACGTCGAAGAGAACGGCGCTGCGATGCTGCTTAACTTGAGTGAAGACGATTTCAAGGCGCTCGACGAAGCGTTCCCGCCGCCGAGCGGGAAAGAGCCGCTTGATGTAATTTAAAGCTATTCAATAAATAACGGGGTCCTGTCACTGATTATTTGTGACCGGACCCCTTCTTTATGTCATAGCCGGATTACTCGTACTTACGATAGAAACAACATAGTTCCTCTTCCCCGCTATAAAATTTCCAAAGACATGTATTGTAATGGTGTGAAGCGAGTGCCGGGATTAGATCTGAAAATCTGAACACAGAGCCTATTTCAAATTCATGCGCCAAAGCAATTTGCATGATTTCTTTAGATGATTCATTAGAAGACTCACTTTCTTTTTTTTCTTTGAATAGAATGCAACTTGTTTTAGAAAAATTCCTCATCATCTCTACTGCCAAAGGTAACGAGTTCAAATCAAATTCGGCTACTCCGATGTAACCCAATTCCTCATTCACTGTGATTGGCTCTTCAATTCTTGATGTAAAGCCATGTACATCATAATATTTTTCGAGTTCTTTCCAATACTTATAGTAATGAACGATTCTCTCGCTTCTTTCTGATCCATGTCCGATAATGCTTAGCCACCAAAACGTATAGTTCGCTTCACTCTTATCTGTCATAAAATGACGCAGCAATAGTTCATCACATGTTTTTTTGAACAAAAGTCCGTCTTCATATGTGATTAATCGATCGCCTACAATGCTGAATGATTCGAGGGGAGGCCGATTTTTTCTCCAATGTGGCGTTAGATTATTGGATAACCACCAGAATGATTCATACGCGTTTTTCGTCTGTTCGATATAATATCTCATGACTCCCTCCACTTCGTTTGTATGTCGACTTCAGAGAAGATGAACGTCGTCTTCGTGTGCGCGTATGGGATTGCGGCATCGATGAACTGCTCCGCCTCGGCGAACGAATGGAAACGCATCTTCATGAGGAAACAAGCATCTCCGGAGATACGATAGCAAAACGCGATGTTCGGATACGCCTGAAGAAAGCGTGTGAACGCCTCATAGTTGCCGTTCTTCACGGTCGCCTCAATCAAACATTGAATCGGCTGACCGAGCAATTCGTGGTCGACGTCAATCGTGTAGCCTTTGATGACGCCGAACGATTCGAGCCGACGGACGCGTTCGCCGACGGACGGAGCCGACAAGTTGATGCGACGCCCAATCTCACTCATCGAGAGGCGGCTGTCTGTAGCCAACTCGGACAGAATGAGCCGGTCTGTGTCGTCGATTTTTAGCATGTAAGGGAATCCTCCTCATCTCGTTCTATCTGGAATGTATTGTACCGTGAACACGTTATGGATGGAATGGGAAGCGAGACAAATACCTTCTATACTAATCTCATAGGAGGTGTTGATATGAGTCGAATCCAACCAGCTCTTATTGGAAAGACGCCGTTCGAACGATTGCTCGGCCACGATGAGGACGTGATGCGGCAATGGACTACACTCGGCGATACGTTAACGGATGACAGGAAACTGAGCACCGAACTAAAAGAACAGGTGCGTCGAACGCTCGCGCAACAGAACGGGTGCGATTATTGCCGGGCGAAAGGGAGACCTGACCCGGAGACGTATGACGAACGGACGGCACTCGCTGTCGGGTTCGCCGATGTGTTCTTGAACATGAAGGGCAAGACACCCGCTTCATCGATTCGTGTGCTCCAAGAGACGTTCACGGATGCCGAGATCAGTGAGCTGTGCGCCTTCATCGCTTTCATGACGGCCTCGCAGTACGTCGGGGCGATGCTTGGATTGGAACGAGAAAACCCACTCACATCAACGTGAGTGGGTTCGTTTTAGTTCGCTAACGGATGCTTCAACAGATAGTCCTCGATTTGTGCGAGCGTCTCTTTCAAGACGCCGTCTTCAAACGGTGACTTCAACCCGGCGAGGTCGACGAGCTCGAGGAACGAGCGGCTGCCGCCGGCTTGGCAGAGCGTGAGGTAGTCGTGCCACGCCGCCTCGCGGTCCTCGTGCATGCGCACCCAGAACTGGAACGCGCACACTTGGGCGAGCGTATAGTCGATGTAGTAGAACGGGCTCTGGAAGATGTGTCCTTGCTGGTGCCACCACGCGCCCGACTCGAGGTACGCGTTCTCCTCATAGTCGCGGTGCGGGAGGTACACCTTCTCCAAGTCGCGCCATGCCTGGCGGCGTTCGTCAGCCGTCATATCCGGATTTCGGTAGACGACATGTTGGAACTCGTCGACGAGGACGCCGTACGGGAGGAACGTGACGCTGCCGGCCAAGTGGTTGAACTTGTACTTGTCGACTTGGTCGCCGAAGAACAGCTCCATCCACGGCCAACAGAAGAATTCCATCGACATCGAGTGGATCTCACACGCCTCGTACGTCGGGAACGCGTATTCAGGCGTCGTCAAATGACGGCTCTCATATACTTGGAAGGCGTGGCCGACTTCGTGCGTCAAGACATCGATGTCCCCGGCCGTGCCGTTGAAGTTCGAGAAGATGAACGGCAAGCCTTCAGACGGCAAGTATGTGCAATAGCCGCCGCCCGATTTGCCCGGTTTCGCCGTCAAATCGAGGGCACCGCGCTCTTGCATGTATTGGAAGAATTCGTCCGTCTCGCTCGAGAGCTCACGATACATCGTGTTGCCGCCTTCGATGATGAACGACTCGTCGCCTTTTGGCGTCGCATTGCCGTCAGGGAAGACGAACGACTCGTCATAGTACGTGAGCGTGTCGACGTTGATGCGTTTCGCCTGTTTCTCTTTCAAGCTAGAGGCGAGCGGGACGATGACGTCACGCACTTGCTTGCGGAAGTTTTCGACCATCGACTCGTCATAGCCGACGCGCTGCATCCGGGCGTAGCCGAGTTCGACGAACGACGGGAAGCCGAGCGCGTGGGCGATCTCAGTACGGACGCGGACGAGTTCACCGTAAATGCGGTCGAGCTCCGAACCGTTATCGGCGAGGTATGTATAACGCGCCTCGGAAGCCGCTTTTCGAACCGAACGGTCAGGGGACTGGAGATACGGGCCGAACTGTGACAAGTTGAGCGTCTTGCCGTCGAATTCGATCTGTGCGGCCGACATGACTTTCTGATAGCTCGTCGACAGACGGTTCTCTTCTTGCAGTTTCGGGATGAGTGACTCGTCAAACGTCTTTAAAGCCCGCTCTGCGAGTTCGAACAGTTGAGTGCCCCATTCTTTCTCGAGCGCGCTCCGAAGGTCGTGCTCCGTCAAGACGCGGTAATACGCCTGCACTTCTTTCTCATACACCGGCAACGCATCGTCAAAGAACGTCTGCTCGGCTTCGTAAAATGCGTCGCGCGTGTCGACCGAATGCCGGATCGCGATGAGCTGGCTTTGCGTCTCGAAATCGTTCCGTTCTTTGTTGATTTGGCGAATGAGTTCGTTCGCTTCTTCGAGCGTGCTCGCTTGCTGCAATTCGACTGAATAGTCCGACAATCGGCTGTTTAAAGCGTCCAAGTCGGGCCGTTCATATGACAATTCTGTGAAAGTCATCATTGTAAGCGCCTCCATGATGTGAAATTTTTATAAAGTGTAAAAAGGGCTTGCAAAAGCGATTGCACACTCGTATTCTTACGATGTGTAAACGAATTCGCACTACCTTATTACAACTATACCGTTTATAGGGTAGGGATTGAAGTAAGAGCTTTTCGGGTATAAAAGCTAAGACTTTGATTAACAGAACATGTTGGAGGGATTAAGCTATGGGATTCTTTAAAAAACTTTTTGGTGGTAAAGAAGAACAACTTAACGCGGTTTCACCGCTTACAGGAAAGGTCATCGACATCACGAACGTTCCTGACCAAGTGTTCTCACAAAAAATGATGGGTGACGGCATCGCCGTCGAGCCGACAGACGGTAAAGTCGTCTCACCAGTCAACGGGACGATCGCAACGGTCTTCCCGACGAAACACGCGATCGGCATCAACGCGGACAACGGTGCGGAGTACTTGATCCACATCGGTCTCGACACGGTCAACCTTAAAGGCGAAGGCTTCGAGACGCACGTGACTGAAGGGCAAGCCGTCAAAGTGGGCGACACGCTCGTCACGTTCGACCTCGACTTCATCAAAGCGAACGCGCCGTCGACGATCACACCGGTGATCATCACGAACCACGACAGCTTCGCTGTGAACAAACTTGTCGCAGAAGGCGACAACGTCACGGCCGGTTCTTCGGAAGTCGTCGAATTGACGAAGAAATAAGTCGGAAATGTTACTCGGAGGCGTCTGCTTCCGAGTATTTTTTTGTCGTTTCGGGAACTATAATGGAAGAGAGGGGGGAGAGACATATGGATGGAAAAAATGCACCGTACCGGGGATATGGGGACCGGATCCGGATTTTGCGTGAGCGGGCCGGCATCTCGGTCGAGGCGCTCGCCGAGCGGATCGGTGTCGCCCCGTACTTCGTTCGCCGGACCGAACTGAGTGAAGTGTACCCGACGATGCCTTACATAGAGGCGCTCGCCGAGGCGTTGAAAATAGATGCGAACTATTTGGCGCGTCACATTTGGACCGGGGAATCGTTAAAAGTGCTCATGAAAGGCAAAGTGCCCGAGCTCGAACAGATGAAGCTCGCCTATGACGAGGCGATGCACGGGAAGTCGACCGAAGATATGCAGCGTGAGCTCGAGGCACGGATGCGCATCTTCGACTTGATGCACGAAGAGGAGTTGCGGCGGATCTTCGAAGAAGACGAGGAACCGACGACCCACCACGCCCTCGAGGCGCTCGTCGACGCCGTACTCGACCTCGGCCGCGCCCAAGACGCGTCGCACCGCATCGTCCCGTTCGCCCGCTATATCGACCAGCTCGTGCCGGAACAGTTCACCGACAACTCGTTCCAGTACAGCGAGTTCGGACTTGTCGAGAAGCCATACAAATTACAGTGAACGCACAAAAAAGCAACCGTCCCACGGGGGGCGGTTGCTTTTCGTTTAACGCGACATGCGCGCTTCATAACGGACTTTCGGTTTCGTCCCGGCGAGCAAGAAGCCGAGGACGATGTTGAGAATCGTGAGCACCCAACCGATATAACCGAACGTGTAGGCGAGGCTCGCGAGCATCGTCTGCCAGTCGAGTAAGGATGCGGCATCACCGCGAACGGTGAAGCGGATGACCGTGAACCCGACGAGCGTCGTCGCCGTGATCAAAATTCCGATCCACGCCCCGCCGAAGCGTGACGTCTCCTGACGTCGGCTGACAGGGTACCAGAAAGCGAGCGTCCCGAGGAACGTGCTCCCCGCGTATGCGAGCAAGATTTGCCACAACGCATCTGCTTCCAAGAAGACGGTATAACAGATGAACGTCGTGAGCGTCGTCATGAATGTAAAAATCAAAGCTGCGAGTAATCGTGATCGCATAGTTCGTTTCCTCCTCATTTTGCACATTCTTTAGAGTATACGAAAACGAAAATGCTGTAAACGTTATTGACGATTCTGTAATATTTGTCGCCATTGTTTAATCGCATTGTTGCCATAGAACAAGACGCCGCCGCGATAGAACTTTGAGCCAATCCAGAGGATGACGCCGATCGAGCTTAGCATGATGCCGATTGAGAGGGCGACTTCCCATACCGGCACGTCGACGAGCATGACCCGCAGGAACATGAGCATCGGCGTGAAGAACGGGACGAACGACAACACCGTCACGAGCGGGGCGTCCGGGTTGTTCAATCCGAACATGGCGGCGAGGAACCCGGCGACGAGGAGCATGATGACCGGCATCGTCATCTGTTGCGATTCTTCGACACGGCTGACGAGTGAGCCGAGGACGGCGAACATCGCCGCATAGAGCAAATAGCCGAGCGCGAAGAACGTCAATAAGTACAAGACGGCACGGGCGTTGCCGGCGTTTTCGATGACCGACTGGGCCATCTCATTGCTGCGGGCGCTGAAGTAACCGAACCCGAGAAAGATTCCGATTTGGAAGAGGGCGAGCGTCCCGATGGCCGAGATTTTGGCGAGCATGTGCGTCACCGGATGCGTCGTCGAGATAATCAGTTCCATGACGCGTGACGATTTCTCGGTCGTCACTTCGGTCGAAATCATCGAGCCGTACGTGATGATCGACACGTACAAGAGCATGAGCATGACGTAGACGAATGCGAACGACGAGAACAGCTCGTCCGAGTTTTCACCGCCGCGTCCGAGGTACGACTCTTCGATCGGCACCGGTTCGTTGAGCGAGGCGATGACGGCCGGGTCGATGTTTGACGTCTCGATTAACTCGGCGTTGCGCGTTTCGCGGAGCGCTGTTTGCAAGAGCGTCGTGAATTCAGGTTCCGGCCGTTCTGACAAGACGCGGGCCGAATATCCGTCGATGAACGCGACCGCTTCATAGTCCCCGTTCGAAAGACCTTCGCGTGCCTCGTCCTCGGTCACGTTCGCCGCTTCGACGTCTTCGTAACCGAGCGACTGCATGACCGTGGCGAGCTCGGCGTTCTCGGTGACGAGAAGCGCTTGGCCACTGTCCGTGTCCTCGAAGTTCGAGAGGATGCGGTCGATGTTCGTGAAGCCGAAGATGAACAAAATCGTCAAGAGCGTCGAGATGAGGAACGCCTTCGAGCGCAGTTTCGAGCGGAGCGTGAACGAATAGAGTGGTCCAAAATTATGAAACATGTTGGCCGACCTCCTTAATAAAGATGTCGTTTAGGGAGACAGGTTTCCGCATGAACGTCTTGACGGCCGCACCTGAGCGGACGAGAGCGCCGAGCACGGCGTCACTGTCATCGAACGTGGCGAGACGGACGAGGTGGCCCGCCTTATGCGGTTCGACAGACCGGACGAATGGCATCGCCGTGACGATGTCGATTCGGTCCGTCTCGAGGAAGAGGACGGGCTCTTCGTATCGCGACTTGATCGTCGTGACGTCACCGCTGACGACGGCGCGTCCGTCTTTTAAGATGCCGATGTGTTGGCACAATTCCTCGACGTGCTCCATCCGGTGGCTCGAGAAGACAATCGTCGTCCCGGCGTCGCGAAGGGCGAGCACTTCCCGTTTCAAAATCTCGACGTTGACCGGGTCGAGACCGCTGAACGGCTCGTCTAAGATGAGCAGTTCCGGGTTGTGGATGAGCGCTGCGACGAGCTGGACTTTCTGTTGGTTCCCTTTAGATAGCTGTTCGACGCGCATCGATTCGTACTGCGGGATTTCGAGCCGTTCGAGCCAAGACTTGACGGCCCGTTTCGCCTCGGCCGAGCGCATCCCTTTCAAACTCGCTAAAAAGACGAGTTGGTCGCGGACGGGCGACTTCGGATATAAGCCACGCTCTTCCGGCAAATAGCCGACGAGACGGTGGTCGACGGCACGGCCGTCCCAACGGATCGTCCCGTCACTCGGTTTCAAGATGTCGAGGATCATCCGGAACGTCGTCGTCTTTCCGGCGCCGTTCGCCCCGAGCAACCCATACATTTCCCCTCTAGGGACGTGAAAACTCAAGTCGTCGACGGCCGTGAAGTCGCCGAACTGTTTTGAGACGCGGTCAATGTGTAACGTCATCTATGTACCTCCTCTAAAAAGTGTCTACTCTTAGCGTACGCCATCGTGAGCAAAAAGTTTCACTTTTGACTGAAAATGATTTATCTTGAAATCAAGATAATAAAAGGAGGACATCACATGAAGCTCCAATCAGCGGGCATCCATCACATCTCGTCGATGGTGAAAGAACCGCAACGCACAATCGACTTTTACGGCGACGTCCTCGGGCTTCGGTTCGTCAAACAGACGGTCAACTTCGACGACCCGGGCACGTACCATCTCTATTTCGGGGACGAGGAAGGGACGCCGGGGACGGCGATCACGTTCTTCCCGATCCCAGGGCTGAACCGAGGCAGCGTCGGCAGCGGGCAAGTCGGCGTCACCGCCTATCTCGTCCCAGTCGGGAGCCTGCCGTTTTGGGAGGCGCGCTTGAACGCACACGGGGTCGGGACGGTGGCGACCGAACGGTTCGGCGAGCCGTCGCTCTTGTTTGAAGACCCGGACGGCCTCGTCGTCGAGCTCGTCGCGAGAACGAGTTCGAAACGGACGAAGTGGGTCGTGTCAGGCATCACGACGGATAAAGCGATCACGGGCTTCGCCGGCGCGACGCTGTTATCGAAAGACCCGGAAGCGACAGTCCGGCTCTTGACCGAGTTGTTTGGCTTCGAGAAGGTCGGGGAAGATTCGGAATGGGTCCGGCTTATTGGCTCTGCCGACTACGGCAACGTCATCGACGTGAAAAAGACCGTCCTCCCGAACGGGGTTCCAGGGACGGGAACGGTTCACCATATCGCTTGGCGCGTCACGAACGGCGCGGACTACGGCACGTGGCAAGACGCCATCTTCGAACGAGGGCTCCGGCCGACCGAGGTGAAAGAGCGGCACTACTTCCGCTCGGTCTATTTCCATGACGAAGGGCGCATCTTGCATGAGCTCGCGACGGATGCCCCGGGCTTTCTCGTCGACGAGTCGATGGAGACGCTCGGCACCGCGTTGAAACTGCCGGACTGGTTCGAGTCAAAACGCGACGCGATCACGAACACGTTACCACCAATCACGATTCCAAAAGGAGAGATCTTATGATCCATCAATTCATTAAAGGCACGACTGAGACGACGTTTGTACTATTGCATGGGACAGGCGGGACAGAACAGGACTTGATTCCGCTCGCGAAAGAGCTCGACCCGAACGTGAACATTTTGACGTTGCGCGGAGACGTACTGGAGAACGGGATGTCGCGCTTCTTCCGCCGTCACGCGGAAGGTGTGCTCGACCTCGAGGACTTGAAGAAGCAGACGGAACGGTTCCTCGCCTTCCTCGACGAGGCGGCCGCGGAGTATGGCATCGACCGCGACAAGATGATCCCGCTCGGTTATTCGAACGGTGCCAACTTGATCGGTTCGGCACTATACCGGCAGAACGCGTTCGAGGCATCGCTCTTGTTCCACCCGATGGTGCCTGACCGTTCGCTCACCTTGCCGAGCCTTTCAGGCGCGAACGTGTTCATTTCGGCCGGGGAACGCGACCCGATTTGCCCGAAAACAGAAACAGAAGAGCTCACATCGACACTCCGGACAGCCGGGGCGGACGTCGAGCTCTTCTATCACGGAGGTGGACACGAATTACGGATGGAGGAAGTCGAGGCTGCCCGGACGTGGGTCACCCCATACATCGGGTAACGGTCACGCCATCTTCTTCGGCTTCGACGGCCGCGAGTAGACGACGAGAACACCCCGGTCAATCAAATAGGCGGCGAACAGACGTTTCGCCTCTTCAGAACGGACAGTTCGGTCGATGTGGATATACAATCGGCCGAGCTTTTTTTGTGACGTGCGGGTGAGGAGCCAAATCGAGTCGAGCGTGTACTGCCAGCTCTTGAGCGTATCGGCCCCGATGTAGAGGTAACGGTTCGAGGTGCGCTCGAGCAAGTAATTGAGCCACCAAACGTCACGGGCGAGTTTCATGGCGACACCGGCTAAAAACGAGAGGCCGAGGAGAGACAACGCGTTGACGATCGGATGCATGGCGGTGAACCGCTCGCGGAGCGGTTCGAAGGCGACGATGACCAGTCCAACGGAAAAGGCGCCGATGAACCACCAAAATCCGAAGTTAGAGAATGACCGTTTCGGGTCGTGCACCATGTGGTGACGGTTACGGATCACGGAAGACATTCTCTACACCTCCTTTTTTAGAATATTCAGACTATTTGGTAAAACTACTATACTATACATTACCCAAACTCGTCTATTTGAATACGCGTTAAACGTGCTCTTAGATGAGCATTTTTTGACGAAATCGCTTGCAAGCGATTAAATGCGGGAATGATGACAGTGACGTCATCATTTTTTTGTAAATTCGTAATTTTAAGAAGGCAGGAAATCGGCTATGATGAGTAAGGAAAATTTATGGGCGGGTGATTCGGAATGAAGAAGATGAAAGTCGGGGAGCTCCGGAACGAGTTAAAACAGTTCGACCAGAAGGAGTTGATTGAATTGATCGTCGGCTTGTATAAACAGCACGCTGACGTGAAGACGACGCTCAATCGCTATTTCATGGAAGGGTTCGAAGCCGAGGAAGCGATGCGTTTGATCAAAAAAATCGTCCAACTCGGTGAAAACCAAACGAGCTATTTTGTGAACTTCAACATATTACGTCAAGGGGCAGCCATCGTCAAAGAAGCAGAGCGCTTCACAGACCCAGTGCTCACGGAACGTGTTCGCATCTATTATCTCACCTATTTCGGCGGATATGTCACTGAGGTCGGTGAGTTGCTGGAATTACAAGAGCCACGCGAGTTGGAAGTGTTCTTTAAGCAATTTGAAAAAGTTATGCGCCTCGTGCAACAAGACCCTGGACTTTTGTTGCCGATCGAGGACGAAGTGGACGCGATGATCGAAGAGTTTCCGATTGAACAAAAGAAAGAGACGATTGCGTTTTGGGAACGTCAAAAAGATTGGGCGAAACAACAATTAAGAACTTGAGGAATGTTTATGCGAAATCATTGGTACGACAACATTAAAGGTGTGCTCGTCTTGCTCGTCGTGTTCGGTCACTTGTTGACCGACGTGCGCGGCGCTTATGACGACTTGTTGCCGAATTGGATTTATTTATTTTTGTACTCGTTTCATATGCCGTTATTCATCATGTTGAGCGGTTACTTCTTCCGGGAGAACCGTTATTTACGCGTCATCCAGCTGTTCGTCGTCTACGTCATCTGGCAAGTCATTCTCGGGTCATGGTTCGCCTTCACCGAGGGCATCCCGCTGTTATCGCTCGATAACCCGGGACTAAACGTGTTGAAGCCGTACTGGGCGCTCTGGTACTTGATGGCGATCATCATCTGGTACGTCATCACGCCGTACGTCACGCAATTGAAAGGATACGTCCTGTATGCGCTCTTGTTCGCGCTCTTGTTCGGCTTCCAGGCCGAGTCGACCGGCTTCTTCGCGCTCCGGAAAGTAATCATGTTCTATCCGTTCTTCTTGATCGGCAACTGGATGAGCGCGCGCAACACGTTGAACTTCTTCGAGCTGTCGAAGCGCGCCGAGCAACGAAATCGTTACCGCATCGGCGGGGCGGTCGTCTTCACGTTCTTGACGTTCGGACTGCTCGCGTCGATGAGTTTCCAAAAAGAAGACGCCTATTATCACGTCGGCAACTTGTTCAAGTTCCGCTTCGCCTATGAGACGGCCGTGCCGGAAGCAATC
>NZ_JAFIFD010000016.1 GCF_020832205.1 Exiguobacterium sp.
CTTGCCCAAATGATCGGTGTCGCGGCCCTCATCGGCATTTTGTTTGAAGGGGGTCTGCAGACGAAGTGGTCATCCATCCGCAGCGTCATCGCCCCGTCAGCCTCGCTCGCCACGCTCGGCGTCTTGATCACGACGAGCGTCGTCGCGGTCGCCGTTCGTTTCGTATTCGGTTTCGATTGGATCGAGTCTTTCCTATTTGGCGCCATCATCGGGTCGACCGATGCCGCAGCCGTCTTTGCCGCCTTTAAAGGAAAGAACATTGCGCCGAACGTCGGCGCGACACTCGAAGCCGAGTCCGGCACGAACGACCCGATGGCGATGTTCTTGACGATTCTCGCCCTCGATTTCATGATGAAGCCGGATACGACCGTGTGGGACGGCATTTGGATGTTCGTCCTTCAACTCATCGTCGGTGCGTTCGTCGGATATATGCTTGGTAACGCGTCTCGTCTCATGCTCAACCATTTAAAACTCGAATCGAGTGGCCTTCACGCTGTCCTGATGATCTCGATGGCGTTCATGACTTACGGGGCCGCCGCTTATTTCGCAGGAAGCGGACTGCTCGCCGTCTATATCGCCGCGATGATCGTCGGGAATGCGCACACGGCCCATGAAGTGACGATCGTCCAATTCTCCGAGGCACTCGCCTGGATCATGCAGATCATCATGTTCGTCATTCTCGGGTTGCTCGTCTTCCCGAAACAGCTGCTCGACCCGGCACTCATCTGGAAAGGATTGCTCATCTCGTTCATCTTAATGTTCGTCGCCCGTCCGATCGCCGTCTACTTGTCGACGCTCGGGATGGCGTTCACGAACAAAGAGAAATTGTTTATTTCCTGGGCCGGACTCAAAGGGGCCGTCCCGATCGTGCTCGCGACATTCCCGCTCATCGCCGGGATTGACAACAGCCAGCTCATCTTCAACGCCGTCTTTTTCGTCGTCGTCACGAGCGCCTTGATTCAAGGAACGACACTCACCCCGCTCGCGGCGAGATTGAAGCTGCTCGGACCGGATAAGATCCGTTCGCCATATACGATCGCCCTCGTCTCGAGTAAACAGTCGCAACACCAACTCGTCCCGTACGTCGCGACGGAAGCGTCATCGATGATCGGCAAGACGCTCGCTGACATCACGCTTCCGCCGAACACGGTCGTGAATGCCATCGTACGTCAAGACTATCTCATTCCACCAACCGGTCAGACGAAGATTGAACCAGGTGACTTGCTGTACGTACTCGCCTCGACGTATCGCCACGATCAACTCGACCGCAAGTTCGGGGAGGACGGGCTCGAGCGGGTCGAATTATAGAAACATATATAAAAGGTAAGGATTGTGCCGAAGCACGATCCTTACCTTTTTGTATCCACTGCTTTCGCTGCTTGAATCAATGCGGCCACTTCCTCGTCCCGTCCTTCGTGTAGCGCCTCGACGATAAAGCTGCCGACGACGACACCGTCGCACGCTTCACCGAGCACCCGGACTTGCTCGGCCCGGTGGACTCCGAACCCGGCTAACACCGGGACAGGGGATCGAGCAGTGAGCGATCGCAAATGACCGAGCAGCTCATCCGGGAACACGTCCGTCTTCCCGGTCGTCCCTTTCAACGTGACGGCGTATACAAACCCCTCAGCTTGACGTAAAATCGTCTCAATCCGTTGCGCGCTGCTCGTGAGCGTGACGAGCGGGATGACAGCGACGCCCCGGCGATCGATACCTTCAAACAGCTCGAGACTCTCCTCAAACGGTAAATCCGGTATGATGACCCCGCTCACGCCACATGCCGCCGCTCGTTCGAAGAACGGCTGTACACCGAAACGGAACACCGGGTTCAAGTACGTCATGAGGACGATCGGGACGGAAAAACGTCCAGTTCCTTCTATTAAACGGTCAAGCACTTGTGCGAGTGTCACCCCTTCGGCGAGGGCGCGCATGCCGGCCGCCTCGATAACGGGCCCGTCCGCCACGGGATCTGAGAACGGGATGCCGAGCTCGATTGCGGTCGCCCCCATCGCTTCTAACCGTTCAATCGTCGGAATCAAGTGATCGAGCCCGCCGTCCCCTGCCATGATATATGGAACGAACGCCGCCCCTTCGCTCCGTTGTCGAATCGCTTCATCTAATTTCATCATGTCGTCACCCTTTCTCGAATCGTATGGACGTCCTTGTCCCCGCGTCCCGATAGACAGATGACAAGCACGTCGTCTTCCGTCATCGTCTCTGCGAGCGTCTCGGCATAGGCGAGCGCATGGGACGACTCGAGCGCTGGAATGATCCCTTCTTGGCGACTGAGCGACATACATGCTTCGAGCGCCTCCTCGTCCGTCACAGCAGCGTAACGGACCCGCTCGATGTCTTTTAAAAAGCTATGTTCCGGTCCGACACCTGGATAGTCGAGACCTGCCGAAATCGAGTGCGCTTCTTGGATTTGTCCGGCCGCGTCCTGGAGCACGTACATGAGCGACCCGTGCAACACGCCGACTTCCCCTTTTGTGAGCGTCGCCGCATGTTCATCCGTATCGACGCCGCTCCCCGCCGCTTCGACGCCGTATAAGGCAACCGACTCATCGTTCAAAAACGGATAGAACATGCCCATCGCGTTGCTGCCTCCGCCGACACAGGCAATGACCGCGTCCGGCAGCCGGCCCGTCTTTTCAAGCACTTGTAGACGCGTCTCTTTCCCAATCACACTTTGAAAGTCGCGAACCATCGCCGGGAACGGGTGCGGTCCGAGCACCGACCCCATGACGTAATGGGTGTCGTCGACATGTTTGACCCAGTAGCGCAACGCTTCGTTCACCGCATCTTTCAACGTCCGGCTGCCCGATTTGACCGGTACGACGGTTGCCCCGAGCAGTTCCATCCGAAACACGTTCAACTGCTGGCGTTCGACGTCGACCTCGCCCATGAAGATCGTGCACTCCAAATTGAGCAGCGCACAGACCGTGGCTGTCGCGACGCCGTGCTGCCCGGCGCCGGTCTCGGCGACGATTTTTTGTTTGCCCATCCGTTTGGCGAGAAGTGCTTGGCCGATCGTGTTGTTGATTTTATGGGCACCGGTATGGTTCAAGTCTTCTCGTTTCAAGTAGACGTTCGTCCCGAGACGACGGCTCATGTTTTCCGCATAATAGAGCGGCGTCTCGCGCCCGACATATTCGCTGAGCAGTTCGTCGAAACGTTCATGGAAAGCCGGGTCTCGTTTCGCCTCTTCATACGCCACTTCTAACTCCTCGACCGCCTGCATGAGCGTCTCTGGTATATACTTGCCGCCGTACGGTCCAAACTTTCCGTTCACTGGTTGGCTATACATGTAAACTCCTCCTTGGCACGTTTGATGAACGTGCGAATCTTATCAAGATCTTTCTCTCCGTCCGTCTCGACGCCGCTCGAGACGTCGACCCCGTCAGGCTGCACGAGGCGAATCGCCTCTGTCACGTTCTCGCTGTCTAATCCGCCGGCGAGCCAAAACGGTTTATCGGGGCGGTGTAGCGTCCCCCAATCGAGCGTCTCCCCGCTGCCCGGTGACGGGGCATCGAGCAAGACGATCTCAGCGTCCGTCCCCGTCTCCGCTTCAATGATCGGCAGCCCAAACGTCCGGAACGCTTCGAGCGGTAGTGTCCGCCGGTGCAGTTGAATATCCGTCAATCCGCATGCGAGCGCTGTCTCGACGTCCTCGCGCGTCGGATCGAGAAACACCCCGACGACACGGACGTGACTCGGAATTAACCGTCGCAACCGTTTCGCCGTCGTCACGTCGATGCGCCGTGAACTTTTCGCGAACACGAAGCCGATCGCGTCGGCTCCCGCGTCAACCGCCGTCCGTACGCTTTCCTCTGTCTTTAATCCGCATATTTTAACGAACATGCCGTCAACTCCTCGATCAATGCTGTCGGGTCATCTTGACGCATGAGCGCTTCCCCGACAAGAATCGCTTTCGCCCCGGCCGCTTGGAGCCGTCCGGCCGCTTCACTGTTCTCAACACCGCTCTCGCTGACGAACGCAACGTCCGGATAGCGTCGCATCAATTCAATCGATGTCTCGAGCGTGACCTCGAACGTTTTCAAGTTGCGGTTGTTGATGCCAATCAACACGTCGCCAAGTTCGAGCGCGGTCTTTAACTCCGATTCGTCATGCACTTCGACGAGGACGTCGAGGCCGATCTGCCGTGCATGCTGCTTCAAAGCGTGGAGGCGGCTCGGATGGAGCGCCGCGACAATCAACAGTGCCGCTTTCGCCCCGGCCGCTTTCGCCCGGTCGAGCTGTCGTTCATCGATGATGAAGTCTTTGCACAACACCGGGATATCGACCGCGTCGGCGACGATGCGCAAGTCTTCGAACGACCCTTTGAAGTATGTCGCATCCGTCAGCACAGAAATCATCGTTGCCCCGGCTCGTTCATACGCACGTGCTCGGGCGGCGACGTCTAGCGTTTCCCGTATCATTCCTTTTGAAGGAGACGCCCGCTTGATTTCGGCGATGACGTGGAACCCGTCCGCGACGAGCCGCTGCAGGGAGATCGGCTCTGTCGGCGTGACGACGATGTCTTCCATTGCATTGACTTCTTCGATTTTTGTGCCGATGATTTTTGTTAAGTAGCTCATATTCCGACCTCCGTTTGTTGTAGTTGGCTAAGCACGCCGAGTGCGTGACCTTCATCGATACTGCGGCTCGCTTTCGCGACCCCTTCACGGAGCGTCTTCACCGCACCGTACGTACATAAGGCGAGTGCCGCGTTCAACAAGACGACGTCACGGGCCGGCCCTTGCTGTCCGTTCAACACAGCGACGAGCGTCTGTGCATTCTCTTCCGGTGTGCCGCCTCGTAACGCAGAGAGCGGGGCCCGCATCAATCCGACATCGCGTGGGTCGACTTTGTACCTTGCCGTCTGGTCCCCGTCAAAGAAGAGCACATCGTTCGCACCGGCGAGGCTCGCCTCGTCAAGTCCGCCGGCGCCGTGGACGACCATCCCTCGTTCCACACCGAGATGTTTCATCGCTGCCGCCATCTTCTCAAGGAGCGACGGATGATATACGCCGATCAATTGTCGTCTCGGCTTGAGTGGGTTCGTGAGCGGACCAATCTGATTAAAAATCGTCGGTGTCGCCAACTCTTTTCGCGCCGGCATGACGTGCTTCATGATCGGGTGCACGTGTTGGGCGAACAAGAAACTCAAGTTTGATCGTTCTAGGTCGGCTAACACGTCGTCTGCCGTTCGGACGATCGGAACGTTCAACGCCTCGAGCACGTCGGCACTGCCTGAGCGGCTCGACACGCTTCGATTGCCGTGTTTCGCGACCGGGATGCCGAGCCCGGCGAGGACGAAGGCGACAGTCGAACTGATGTTGAACGTATGTGCCCCGTCTCCCCCCGTGCCGCACACATCGAGTACAGGGAGCGTCGTCTCAGGGAACGTCGCCGCCTCACGGATGTAATCGGCGAGCCCGGCCATCTCTTCGGCCGTTTCACCTCGTTTTTTCAACGTGAGGAGCACTTCTTTGATTCGGTTCCCATCAGCTTCGAACAGCTCTGCCGCCGCTTGTTTCATTTCCGTCGCCGTCAATCGATTCGTCAGTAGTCGTGTTAACATCTATGTTCCTCCTCTAGTTTTACGTACAAAAAAACTCCATACGACGTCTGTCGTATGGAGGACGGTATGGACCGCGGTGCCACCTCTCGTTGGATCAATCGATCCCACTTTCCGATGCTATCACATCGTATCCCGATAACGGGGGAAGCCGTCACAGCCTACTTCATTCAGCCATGCTCTCATGAGCCCATTCACGCGTCGGTCTCGGCCAGGATCCCACCACCCCCGGCTCTCTTGACGAGACGTACATACACGTTACTCTTCTCAATCATTGATTTCATTATGTGTTGAAACGAAAAAGGGGTTACTCGCCCGCCCATAGCCTAAGCTATGAGAAGGACGAGTAACCCCGTGGTGCCACCTTCGTTGGTTCAGATCGAACCCACTTTACGGACAAACATCCGCTTCCCCGTGATAACGGTGGGTGACCCGCTAAAGCCTACTAAAAGTTTCGGTTTAGAGCTCGGAAGTCCATTCGCGACGTCCCACATACTGATTCACACCAACCATCAGCTCTCTGTCATGTAGGGACTGTCGTTACTTCTCTTCGTCGACGCCTTTATTCGTTTCAGTTAAGTTAACTCGTACTATACAGGGCACGATTGTCCGTGTCAAACAAAAACGTGTAAAAAAAACTTTGCTTCTATAGGTGCCTCCGGAAAGCCATCACGTTTCGCAGTTCGGCGAGTTGACACGTGTTTTTTTCGTCTGCTATAGTCGTCCCCAACAACACTTCACTCGACTAAAGGAGAATTGACATTGGAAACAAGCAAACTAAAACGTGAGCTGTCGACCCGGCAACTCACGATGATTTCGCTCGGGAGCGCCATCGGGACGGGTCTCTTCCTCGGAAGCGGACTCGCCATTCAAACGGCGGGACCGAGCGTGCTCGTCAGCTACGCTGTCGGCGCGTTCATCGTCCTCTTACTCATGGGTTGTCTCGCTGAGATGACCGTGGCCCACCCGACATCAGGTTCGTTCGGTACGATCGCCGAACGGTATGTCCATCCGCTCGCCGGCTTTTTGGTCCGTTACTCGTACTGGGTCGCCAACGTCCTCGCGATTGGGGTCGAAGTGAGCGCCATCGCCATCTATATGCGTTACTGGTTCCCGGATGTGAACGGGTTCGTCTGGGTCGCCTTGTTCGGCGGACTGCTCATCTATATCAATGCCCGACACGTCCACACGTTCGGAACGACCGAGTACTGGTTATCATTCATCAAAGTAAGCGCCATTTTCTTATTCATCATTCTCGGTGCGGCCGCATTGTTCGGCCAACCCGGTTCGCCGATCGAGTCGATCACGACAGGCGATGAAGGATTCTTCGCCTTCGGCTTTTACGGCATGTGGGTGACGATTTTCATCTCCCTCTTCAGTTTCCTCGGGACAGAGCTCGTCGCCGTCACGGCCGGCGAAGCGAAAGACCCGGACCGTGCCGTGCCAAAAGCGCTGCGGGCGACCGTGTTCCGCTTGACGTTCTTTTATCTCGTCACGATCGCCATCATGCTCATGCTCATCCCGTGGCAGCAAGCGGGCATCGACCAAAGCCCGTTCGTGCTCGTCATGCAGCAGTTCGACGTGCCAGGTGCGGCCGGTATTTTGAACTTCGTCATCTTGATTGCGGCACTTTCCGCGATGAACGCCCAACTGTACGCCTCGACGCGGATGATGTATTCGCTCGCCGAGGCCGGTGACGCGCCTCGCGTCTTTAAAAAAGTGAGTGCAAACGGCATCCCGACGTACGCTTTATTCGTGTCGACGGGCGGAATCGTCCTCGCGGCGCTCCTGCAAATCTTCATGGAGACGTCGTACCCGTTCCTCATGGGTATCTCGATGTTCGGTGCCATCTTCACATGGTTCATGGTATTCGTCTCGCACTTGTTCTTCCGTAAAAAATGGACAGGCCGTAAGCTCCCCGTCCGGATGATTGGGTACCCGGTGTTGCCGCTCTTAGGAGCCGGTTTACTGCTCAGTCTCATGATCACGACATGGTTCACCGATTTTGACATCTTGCTCAAATTCGGGATTCCGTGGTTAGCGTTACTGACCGTCATCTACTTCGTACGGGAACGCTTCCGTAAATCTGACGATCAAACCGATGATATCGAGCAAGCGAACTAAAAATCGCTCCTTCCCGTTACACGGAAGGAGCGATTTTTTCATGAAGACGAGCACCGGTCGCAATCGACTGGTGCTCGTTTGTTTGATTAGAAGAACTGACGTGGGTTGACCGTGTTCCCCGCGCTCGATGACGAGTACGAGTAGCTGCCTTTATGGATCTCGAAGTGGAGGTGCGGGCCAGACGAGTTGCCTGTGTTCCCGAGCGTCCCGATGTTCGAGCCTTGCGTCACACGTTGTCCGGCGCTGACTGATACTGCGTTCAAGTGCGCGTAGACCGTCGTCCAAACTTGACCGTTGATGACGTGGGCGATCATGACATGGTTGCCGTAAGCCCCGCCCCATCCTGCGCGGATGACGGTACCCGTTGCCGAAGCACGGATCGGCGAGCCGACTGGTCCAGCGATATCGACTCCGTTGTGGAACGTGTAGCCGAATTGACCGCTAGCCGGTCCCCAACCTTGAGAGAAGCGGCCCGCTGCCGGTTGAATGAACATCGCGCCAGACGGTGCTGGTGTCGACGCAGTCGGTGTGCTCGGCGCCGGTTTCGGAGCTGGTGCCGCCGGCTTTGGTGCTGGCTTCGGTGCCGGTGCTGCCGGTTTTGGTGCTGGTGCTGCTGGTTTTGGTGCCGGTGTATTATTTTGCGTCGCTTGGTTTGAAGATGACGACGACTGGGTACTATTATTATTGTTCTGCTTTTGTTGAGCTGCAGCTTGACGCGCTGCCTCTGCTCGTGCGGCTTCTTGACGAGCCGCTTCTGCTCTCGCTGCCTCTTGACGGGCTGCTTCAGCTTTTGCTTCTTCGGCAAGACGTGCTTCTTCAGCTTTTCGTGCAGCTTCTTGACGAGCGGCTTCTTCGGCGCGACGGCGTGCTTCTTCTTCTTCACGGCGCTGTGCTTCGATTTCCGCTGCGATCGCTTCTTCTTGAGCTACCAACGTCGCTTCGATTTCTTGAAGATCGAAAATTTGTGTTTCAAACTCGATGTTTTTCTCTTCAAGTTCTTTAATGCGCGCTTCGCGCTCTTTCATTTTCTTCTCGAGGTCGGCTTGACGCGCTTCGAGCGCTTTCTGCTGTTCTAAAAGTGAAGCACGTTGCTCTTTCAATGCGGCCTGTGCCTCTTGAAGAGATTGACGTGTCGCCTCATAGTCGTCGAACAACTCTTGGTCGCTACGCTGAATCGTACCGGCCGTGATCATCCGTGTGATCAAATCCGAGAAGTTTTTCGAACCGAAAATAAATTCTGCCCAGTTGATCGAGCCGCCACCGTTGATTTGCATCGTGGCCATCCGCTCGCGCATCATCGCTTCTTGGGCTTCCATTTTCTTTTGGTAAGCTTTAATATCTGCCTCAAGGTCTTCGATTTTCATCTCCGTACGCTTGATTTCTTGGCGCTTCGCTGCGACATCATAGATGATATCTTGGAGCTGGGCATCCATCTTGTTGACTTCTTCTTGCACTTTCGAAATTTCTTGATTGTTTTGCTGAATTTTCGAAGATGTGTTCGCTTGGTTCTGTTTTACGTTGTTGCGCTGGTCTTGAACTTTCTTCTGCTGTTCTTGTTTCTCTTTGATTGTCGTCGAGGCGTCGGCCACCGAGTGTGAGCCGAGAAGCAAGGCGCTGAGCGTCAGTGTCGAGACGGTGCGTTTCCAGTTGATCAATGCGGACATCCTTTCTATTTTGACGGGCTATTTAATGACGTACGAATATGAAGGTCGTTTTGCTATGTAACAAAAACGATTAATTTTTCAGTTTCAACACGACTAATTATATCGAAGAGTCGAATGTTTTCCTGTTAAAGTTATATTTCACTTTTATTACGATAACAAAGTGGGGATGCCGTTGGTATGCCCGCTTTCGCTTTATTTCAACTGTTTTTCTTATTTCTAGTTTTCGAAATGTTTCTGTAATAGTAGTTGAAAATAGAAAAACATTTACCTTATGTTTAAAAAACATTAAGACGCTTTTTCTACATTTCGCCATTCCCAGTAAACGTAAAAAGGACCAGTCGCCGTCTTTGCAAGAAGCAAAGACGATGACTGGCCGAGTGGTTCGTTGTGGTGTGAACACGAGGGGTCTCACACGTCTGATGATACAGACGAATTGTTAACCCTCTATGGATATTTCGTTACAATTTCAACGCGCCGAGGATGACGAACACCCATGCCGCGATGAACAACACACCGCCGATCGGTGTGACCGCGCCGAGCTTCGTGATGCCTGTGAGCGCCATGACGTACAAGCTGCCCGAGAAGAAGACGATCCCGGCCAACATGAGCCAACCTGCCGTGTTGAATTGGCTGATGCTCACTCGCATCAAGATGCTTGCTAGCGCAATGATACCGATCGCGTGAATCATGTGATACAGTACGCCGGTCTGCCAATTCGCGAGCATGTTCGGTGCGACACGGTCTTTCAACGCGTGGGCGCCAAACGCCCCCAAAGCGACGCCGAGTGCCATCAAGGCCGCGCCGATGATCAATAACAATTTCATAATCGTTCCCCCTTATCTAACTTTACGTGCTGGTAAATTCCACTGTCGATAGTAGGATATCACTCGAAGCGTCGCGACGACAATGAGCAACGCATAAACCGGCAACCCGCCTTCTAGTCGGAAGTAGTATGTGACGACGGCAATGATGATCGCCCATATCGCATACACTTCAGATTGAAGCACGAGCGGTTTTCTGCCTGCGAGCAAGTCCCGGACGACGCCGCCTCCAACTCCCGTGAGAACTGCGGCCGCAATCGCCGCCGAGAGCGGCAAGTCGAGCTTGATGGCGACTTGCGCCCCTTGGAATGCGAAGGCGACGAGTCCGATGGCGTCGACGATGACCCCCCATCTTTCCCAATGCGGCAAGACGACGCTCGGCAGCAGGAAGATGAGCAGGGCGACGAGAAAACAAAGGATGAATAAGTCATTTTGCTGCCAAATTAAACTGACGGGGTTGCCGAGCAACACGTTTCGAATCGCGCCGCCGCCGAACGCTGTCGTGAAGGCGAGTAGCCATACCCCAAAAATATCGTACTTTTCGTCCATCGCGATGATGGCGCCACTCGCCGCGAACGCAATCGTCCCGACGACGTTGAGTAATTCCCATTCCATGAACATCCCTGACCCTTTCTCCTAAGCATTGTATGGTACAGTAAAGATACTAAAAATCAGATCAGTCGAGCGACTGCTTGTAAAGGATGTCGGTACTTTTATGAAACGAATCGCTTTGTTCCGCATATGGATTATCGTCACAATGTTCGCCCGATTCATCATCAAAATTTACGCCTTCTCGCGCAAACAGCAACAAGGTCTCGCTTCGCAAGAAGAGTACGAGGCGCTCATGCTTCAACTCGCACGCGAGTACAAACGGAACGCCCTCCGCTTGGAAGGTCTCCTCATCAAGCTTGGTCAATTTTTGTCGATTCGGGCCGACTTGTTGCCGCCATCTGTCCTCAATGAATTGTCCGAACTCGTCGACCGCGTCCCGACGTCCGGTTGGGATAAATCACGTGCCATTCTCGAAGCCGACTGGGGCGTCCCGTACACGCAAGTCGTCAAAGACGTCGATATCGACGCCGTCGCCTCCGCTTCGATCGGCGAAGTGTACGGGGCGACGTTGCTTGAGAACGGGAAACGAGTCGCACTGAAAATCCAACGTCCGGACATCGAAAAAATCATTCGGACCGACTTTAAAGCGATGCGTATCGTCACGACGATGCTCAAGCGAACCTCCCTCGCAAAATCGACCGACTTAGATAGCTTATATCGCCAAATGATTTTTGTCATCGGGGATGAATTAAATTTTCAAACCGAATTGAAAAACGCCCATTATTTCAAGGCGAAGTACGCTGAAAACACGAACGTCCACATCCCTGATTATTATGACCATTTATGTACGAATCGTGTCCTCACGATGGATTGGGTCGATGCGCGCCGCATCACCGACCTCGCCTTTTTAAAAGAAAACAATATCGACCGTTCGGCCCTCGCTGAGCGCCTCTTTACGATGGCAGCTGAGCAGCTCCTGTTCGGCGGGAAGTTTCACGCCGATCCGCACCCCGGAAACGTACAAATCCGAGCTGACGGGACGATCATCTTGCTCGACTTCGGGATGGTCGGATCGACGACCCCGCAAGATATGGCGACGATCCGAAGAATACTGCAAGCGTTCATCTCGCTCGACTATGACGGCGTCGTCGACGGACTCGAAGATTTACGATTCCTCTTGCCGACAGCGAACAAGCATAACATTCGGCAAGCGCTCGAAAAGGCCGTCACCTTCTACTTAGAGACAGACATTGAAACGGTCGATACGAAGTTGATCGAGAAAGTGTTGCAAGATATCCAGCTTCTCGTCAAAAATGAGCCGATCCAACTTCCAGCCGAGTTCGCGTTCTTCGGCCGTGCCGCCTCGACACTGCTCGGCATCTTGCAGATTTTAGACTCGAAAATCGATTTGTTCACTCTCGGAAAACCGATCGTCATCCAATGGCTCGAAGCGGACGGGACGACGATTCAAAACCGATACGTCATGACGGCGCTCAATTACGGTAAAAAGTTATTGAACGTCCCGCCTTTGCTCGACAACTACTTGAAAGAACCGACGCGTAAGCGCCTGTCCGAACAAGCGATGTTCCAGCGCCAACTCGAATCAAAAGAACTACTCCATCGCCAGACGTTCAACTCGGGCGTCATCATCCTCGGTCTACTCGTCGGCTTGTTCGGTTATATCCGTCCAGATGAGTGGCTGTTCTGGTCAGGTGGGGTCGTCGCGGTCCTCGCCTATTTCAACGCAAGACGCCTCGGCCGTAAAATCCGCCACTTGGCCCGGCAAGACTTCCGCGTCTAACCATCCCGTCACTCTTCCGAGTGACGGTTTTTTTGTGAGCCGCATTGTAAAATTGTGTATGTTTTTTGAAATCGGGTACTTTCTTAAATGTGCACCTAGACGAAAGGGGAGAAAACGATGCGAGCTGAAAACAACTTCATCAACGGTGAATGGATCGAGACGGGTGAGACGATTGAAGTACGGAATCCGGCGACCGGCAACATCATGGCCACGGTGACGAAAAGTGACGAAGACGAGGCCCGCTCGGCTGTCGACGCGGCCCATGACGCACTGAAAGACTGGCAACAACGGACAGCCGAAGAACGAGGCGCCTTGTTGCTAGAATGGCACCGCTTGATCGCCGAAGAGACGGAAGCTGTCGCTCGGACGATGGTCGAGGAACAAGGAAAACCTTTAAAGGAAGCTGTCGGCGAGATTCGCTACGCCAACGGGTTCATCGAATGGTATGCCGCGGAAGGTCGCCGTGTGTACGGAGAGACGATTCCCGCCTCAGCGAACAACAAGCGCATCTTCGCCATTAAGCAACCAGTCGGCGTCGTCGCCGCGATCACCCCATGGAACTTCCCGGCGGCGATGATCACCCGGAAAGTCGCTCCCGCCCTCGCCGCCGGGTGCACTGTCGTCATCAAACCGGCATCGGCCACGCCGCTTACGGCGATCGAGCTCGTGAAGTTGGCAGAAAAAGCAGGCTTCCCTCCTGGCGTCATCAACCTCGTCACCGGTACCGCCTCGGACATCGTCAAAGTATGGCAACACGACCCGCGTGTCCGCAAGTTGACGTTCACCGGTTCGACAGAGGTCGGTAAAACGCTCATGCGCGGCGCCGCCGACACGATGAAGAAACTATCACTCGAGCTCGGCGGACATGCTCCGCTGATCGTCACCGCCAAAGCCGACTTGGAGAAGGCCGTCCCGCAAGCGATCGCGACGAAATTTCGGAACGGCGGACAGACGTGCGTGTGCGCCAACCGGATTTACGTGGAGAAGTCCATCGTCGATGCGTTCTCCGAAAAGTTCATCGAGGCCGTCGAGACGCTCCAAGTCGGTAACGGGCTCGATGAAGGAGTCGACATCGGGCCGCTCATCGACGAGGCTGCCGTGGATAAAGTTATGAAACATCTCGAGGACGCTCAAATTCGAGGCGGGGAGATCACGGGCGGCGAGCAACTCGACGGATTATTCGTGCGGCCGGCCGTCGTCCGCTATGCAAACGAGGACATGCTGTGCATGAACGAGGAGACGTTCGGACCGGTCGCACCGATCGCTTCGTTCGACACACTTGAAGAGGCAATCGAACGGGCGAACGCGACGCCGTTCGGTCTCGCCGCCTACGTGTTCACCCAAGATATCAACGAGGCGCTCTATTTGGCCGAAGCACTCGAATACGGCATCGTCGGGGTGAACGACGGGCTGCCGTCGACCCCGCAAGCCCCGTTCGGCGGATGGAAAGAGAGCGGTCTCGGCCGTGAAGGCGGTCATCACGGTATCGAAGAGTATTTGGAAGTGAAGTATATTTCGCTCGGACTATAAAAATGACCGGTTGAACGTTGCGTTCAACCGGTCATTTTCACTGTTCCACCCACTCAATCAGTTCGGCCGGTGTGGCGATCACATGATCCGCGAGCGCCCACTCCTCGTCATTGCCGAAACCAAATCCGGTCAAGACGACCGGGAAGTCATGCGCCCGAGCCGCCTCGACGTCGGACTTGCGGTCACCGACCATGACATAGTCCGTCTCGCCATGTCGCAGACGATGCGCCGTCAAAATATCGGCTTTCTTCTCCCCGCTCACCGACTCCAAACATTCCGGAGCGGTCATGAAGCGCCGGATCCCTTGCGAGTCGAGAATCAAATTCAAATAATGAACGCCGCAGTTGCTCGCCGTCGTCAACGTATGACCGTTCGCATGGAGCGTCTCGAGCATCTCATAAATCCCGTCGAACAAGACGTGCTGGTCTGCCATCGCATGTTCGAGCGTCTCATGCCGCAATTTGCGGATTTGCCGAATTTCCTCGAGCGTCGCTTCCGGGATGACGTGTTCCCAAAACGCGTTGCCTGCCAAACCGTACCCGGAACGGACGATTTCCTCGCTCGGTTTCGGTAAATGCGGGAGTTGCTCTAACGCCTTATGAATCGCTTCTGTCATCGGGACCGTCGTGTCGACGAGCGTCCCATCGATATCAAATAAAATGACTGCCATATCGTGTACCCCTCTCTGTTCTACTTCTCTTACCGTAGCAGAATGCCCATAAAATCAAAAGCAGAAACCCCAATCCACAAAAAAACGGCTGAACGTTTAGGTTCAACCGGACAATAAATCAGCCACGCCAGAAGCTCATGCCGCCCTTGACCGAATAGACATCGGTGTAGCCGGCACTTTTCAGCATCGCAGCTGCTCGCTGACTCCGCATGCCGCTTTGGCAGATCACATACACAGGGCGATCTTTATCTTTTGGATATTGAGCACTCGCGTTCCCGAACCCTGACAATGGAACGTTTTTCGCTTGTTTAATATGCCCGCCCCGGTATTCTTGAGGCTCTCGGACGTCAAGCAACTGAATGTTGCGCTCCTCGGCAATTTTCCGTTTCAACTCATCCGTCGAGACCGTCTTCACACTATTTCGTTTCGTCCACCAGAAATAAATCAAACCAATCACTACCGCTACAAATAAGAAATCAAGCATGTGTCCGCCTCCGTTATGCGTAAGTTTTATTAACCTCATTATACCCCCTATGGTATATAAGTCAATGCAGACGCCTCGAAAAAAAGCCACGCCATAAGGCGCAGCTTAAAAATCGAGCAACGAATCGGTTTTCGGTTGCTCGTCTTCTTCGAGCGGAATCCCTAGGAAGGCCGCCATCTGTCGATCGAGCGGCGGTTTCACCTCTCTAGACGGAAGCGTCGGTTCGACAGCCGTCGACGTCGAAGACGAGCTATCCGCAAGCAACAGTTCACAGTAGCCCATCAACTTGGCCACGTGCCGTTTCTGCGTTTCCCCGCTCGACTGTTCGATTTGCGTCATCACTTGTTTCATCTGAGTGATGAGTTGCTGTTCTGTGATCATACGTACACATCCTTTACCCCATCATTGTGCAGGAAGTCCTCACACCTCGCAAGCGTCACGCTTATTTCTCGCGTGCGTCCAGCCACGATTGGAACGCCTCGTGATCAAACCGGACTTGCGCCGCATAAAATCTAGCCCACCGTGAGATTTGACGGACGAAGAGTGCCCGCGCGTCCCCAATCGCTGCGGCGATATGTTCACTCGCCTCATAATCAAGCACGTTGGCGTCAGCATCGGCCCGCGCATGAATCTTGGCCGTGATTTCAGCTTGGACTTTCAACGTCGCGATCAACGCGCCCTCGTTTTTAATATGCTTCGCTTTTACTTTCCGCTTGTACGGAGAACGTTGCCGCACGTAGTATTCGTTGCCATCGATCGTCAAGTAGCCGAGGTACGGGTCGTGACTATGCACCATCGCCCGTTGCGCCGCGGTCACACGAGCCCCTTGATGCGAAAGCCCGTCCTCAAACAGCGGATGCGTCGGTAAAAAGAGCGACGGCACGGCCGACTGCGCCTGTTTCATCTCGAGAATGACGTCTTCGTCATGTTCCGCGTCCGCCCCTTCAATCAAGATGTAATAACGTTCGAGACCGATCGAGGCCGTCCCGCTCTCGAGCTTGATGGCGATGTCTTTCACTTCATAGTGATCCGCATGATGGCGATGCGCTTCCGATAATGAAGACAAATAGTCTGGCCAAGCATGCTTTATCTTCTCGGTCATACCGGGACTGACCGGGATGAGGTCGTCACTCGTCGCGAAGTAACGTTCCTCGTCACGCACTTCGGTCCGTTCCGCCATGAACGCGTCTTTCTTCTGCTCAGCCTTCTTGATCACTTTCTTGATCGCTTTCGACGTATTCGCTTTCGTGAACTGGACGTCCTCGTCCTCTCCTTTCGCATAGCGGGCGATGGCGCGCGCGTATACTTCCGCATACGTCTCGATGGCCTCCGTCGCGTCGAACCCGGATTCGGCAGCGAACAAATCGACCGAGATCGCCATCCGCAACACATCGAACAAATAAGAGCCGAGGTACGCCTCATCGAAATCGTTCACGTCATAGATGATCGTACCGGCACCGTCTTCGAAAACACCAAAATTCTCGAAATGAAGGTCACCTTGAATGAACGTCGGATACGTTTCTCCCGTGTCGAACGCGAGCGGCACTTTCGCGAAATCGTAGTAAAACAAGTGTGAGCTGCCCCGAAAAAAGGAAAACGGACTCGCGCTCATCTTCTCATATTTTTCCCGTCTCGCTTCCTCCGACAGATGCCGGACCGACGTATCGTAATAATCCAGGACGGTCGCGATTGTCTCCCGACGAATTTGTTGTTTGACCGAAGTGAACATCGGATTCTCCCCTTCACGCATCAAATAAGTGCTTGTACTCCCCGTAACCGGCTGACTCGAGTTCTTCTTTCGGAATGAAGCGCAAGGCGGCCGAGTTGATGCAATAGCGTAAACCGCCGAGCTCTTTCGGACCGTCATCGAACAAGTGGCCAAGATGGCTGTCGCCCCGTTTCGAACGGACTTCCGTGCGAACCATATGGTGTGTCGTGTCCATGTTCATATCGAGCCGTTTTTCTTCAATCGGCCGGGCAAAGCTTGGCCAACCGCAATTGGACTGAAACTTGTCACGCGAAGTGAAGAGCGGTGTGCCGTCGACGATGTCGACGTATAGTCCTTCCCGTTCTTCGTCCCAATATTCGTTTTGGAACGGCGGCTCGGTCCCATTCTCTTGCGTCACTTTATATTGCATCGGTGTGAGCCGTTCTTTCAATTCTTTCTGTTGTTTCTTGTCGCTCCACGCCTCTTTCACGAACTTGGCGCGGCCCGAACCGACCCGGTACATCTCATAACGGAACGGGTTTTTCTTGTAATAGTCTTGATGGTAGTCTTCCGCCTCCCAAAACGTTTTGGCCGGACGGATCTCGACCTCGATCGGACGGTCGAACCGACCCGAATCCTCGACAGCTTGTTTAGAGCGTTCGGCCGCGTCACGTTGCTCTTCTGAATGATAGAAGATGGCCGGACGATAGGATTCGCCGCGATCATTGAATTGGCCGCCACCGTCCGTCGGATCGATTTGACGCCAATAGATGTCTAGCAGCTCCTCGTAGGAAATGACATCGGGATCGTAGGTGACTTCGATCGCCTCTAAATGACCCGTCGTCTCAGAACAGACTTGTTGATACGTCGGATTGTCGACATGTCCTCCGGTATAACCAGAAATGACGCGTTCGACTCCTTCGTATTTATGAAACGGTTTGACCATGCACCAAAAACAGCCTCCCGCAAACGTAGCTTTTGCCATGTTGAATCCCTCCTTACTATGTAGTGTACCCAAAAAAATGGCGCGACAACAAAAAACGAGAACCACGAACGTGTTCTCGCCTTCAGTCTTCGACGCGGTTCATATGCCGCATCACTAAAAATAAAATCACAACGACGATTCCGGCGCCGAGTACAGTCAACGCCAAGTTGCCGCGTGCCGATAATGTATAAAAGATTGCTAGCCCGATCAAAATGAGCGCGATCGGAATGAACGCTCGTTTGAAGTGATCCCAATAACGCACGGACAGTCCCCCTTTTTCTCTATCATACCAAACATTTTTGATATGATAGAAGGGAAGCTCGATTTAACATGACAAAGGAGACGACAACATGGATGTAGCCACGCTATGGGCCAACCGCCCGACGCTCGTTTGGGAAGACCGATTGAACGAAGGGGATGACATCTATACGTTATCGGCGATCCTTGCCGTCGATGCCGCCCTTAAACGCTATGTGACCGCATTGACGCATTCGGACGGTTCAGAGGCCTCTGTGTTGGCCGCTGTTCGAGACGTCGTCTTGCGCTTGAACGAGTTGGATGAAGAGCACGACTATTTCATCGAGACGTTAGAACGAGAAGAACTGTACGAGTTCATCGCGGCCGGAGCAACGCTCGCCGGGTATGAGACGGACGAAGACGTGACCGAGGAGTGGCGTGAGTGGTGAACAGGTTCGTCCAACTCGAACGGAGCCAGCGCCATTTTCCTATGATAAAATAAAGTAATTCTTTCCATTTCAAGCAGGGGGACTGTGTCCATGCTCACGATTATCAATTCATTCTTCATCGACTTATGTATTTTGTTCACGCTGTTCACCATTTCCTTTCTGCCGTATCGCAACCGGCCCCGCCTGACTCCGAACAGCCCGCTCAAGAGCCGGGTGCTGCTTGGCATTCAAAGTGGGCTCGTCGCCTTGATTTTGCTCGCGAACGCCCTCCATCTCGAAGGCGTGCTCATCGATTTGCGGGCCATCCCGATTTCGCTCGCCGTCTTGTTCGGCGGCTGGGTCAGCGGAGCCATCGCCGGGGGCTTGTTTTTGATCGGCCGCTTTTTCATGATCACCGACGGCGAGTTCGTCGGCTTTTACTTGGCGGTTTTGACGATGGTCGCGCTCGTCTTGCCGACGAGCCTGTTGCGCTTCAAACTAGATAACACCCGGAACACGTTGTTGATTTTCACTACGATCAGTGTCGTCGTTTTCGGATCGGCGCTATACTATGCGTTGCCGCTCGAACTGTTTTATCCGATCCTGTTCGTCTACATCGTGATGGTATACGTCGGCGCATGCGCCGCTTACCGTCTGCTCCATGAGTTGCGCCGTCACTTCGAGAACGTCCAGCACCAGCAACAGCTCGCCCGCACCGATGCATTGACCGGGATTGCTAACCGCCGGCTGTTGAACGAGGCGATGGCGAACTTGACCGTCGAGGCGGAAGAGTATGCGCTCATCCTCGTCGATATCGACCATTTCAAGCGCGTCAATGACACGTACGGACACGACGTCGGAGACGACGTCTTGCGGGAGCTCGGGATGCTCCTCGTCTCGGAAAGTCACGACGACCACCTCGTCGGCCGCTTCGGAGGCGAAGAATTTTTGATCATCATGCCGAACGCTCAAAAAGACGAAGTGACCCGTCTGGCCGAATCTATACGAGAAAAAGTCTCGACGTTCCCGTTTGAGACGAGTGCCGGCACGCTTCACATCACCGTCTCGCTCGGTGCCTGCCATTCGAACGATATCGAGGTCGACAGCGTGTTAAAACATGCCGATGAAGCGTTATACCACGCAAAGGAATCGGGACGCAACCGTTTCATATTGGCTTCATGACGCCATAAAACGTTCGTAAAGGTTTAACACGTTCGCCGGATTTCCCGCTTTACTTTCCTTGGTCGAATCGGTACACTAGGCTAGACTTTGGTTACGTAAACGAGATAATCATCGATTTGACTAGAAAAAGGGGAAACACATTTCATGGCAGTATTGTTATCATTATTCGGATTGATGTTCGTGGGATCGTTCGTCCTCGACTATCAACGTGGTAAGACGTTCCGCCAGTCGCTCTTTGGGGGAGTCGATACTTTAAAACGGAACTTATTCATCTTTTTGCGCACCTCAATCTCCATGACCATCTTCATCGGACCGCTCCTCCTCCTCTCGATGCTCGCCTTCCCGCGTCTCGTCGGATTTGAAACGGTCGCCGCTTTCATGATTGCCGTCTTGAGCATCGGGTTCGCCGAGCGCATCATCGGGATGATTGTTGCCCCGCTCGTCCGAACGTTTTGGCACCAGCGCGGTAAATTGATGCCACTCTATCTTGATGCGGGACTCTATATCTTTTTGCTTTCGATTCTCGTCTTAGAGTTTTTATTGAATATTCCCGGCGTCGACATCGGCTCACCGGTTATCGCTGTATTCTATGCCTTCGCTTTATTCTATATCCGATACTTGTTCAGCCTGCTTCGCTTTACACTAAGTAAAGGCGTTCCATCTAGCTGATTCGATTCATATGACTGCGGCCCATACCGGCCGCAGTTTTCTTTTGAATTTTAATTGACAATGAGAATCGTTATCATTTATACTCAACGTGTAGCTCCCAAAAGCTTGACGCCTTCGTTCCCCAAACGCATGCGTCACGTGGATTCCCCTCCACGACACTCTTTTTGAAAGCATTGCGACAACCCCCATTTGTTGCACCCAGATTTGCCATAAAAAAACGAGCGGCTCTCCGACGGAGCCGCTCGTTTTTCATTTAGGCGAACACATCTTGTTCGATTTGCTTCAATCCATAGAACGTGCCGCGGCTTCGCATCAAGTCCTCGTACGAACCGACCTCGATGACACGGCCGGCTTCCATGACGATGATTTGATCGAACGCTTCGAGCCCGTTCAACCGGTGACTGACCATGACGAGCGTCGCCGCTTCTGCCGTCCGAAATATTTCCTGATAGACGGCGGCTTCGGTCCTGGCGTCGAGCGCCGAGGTCGCCTCATCGAGCAGCCACACCTCGCCGTTCTTCAACAACGCTCTAGCGATGGCGAGTCGTTGCCGTTCCCCGCCGGACAAGTTCGCGCCTTTTTCAAGCACCGGCTCGTCGAGCGAGAAACCGAGACGGACGCTCGCGAGCGCCGCTGTCATCTCGTCGTCGGTCCGGTCTCCGGCGAGCGCCAAGTTTTCACGAATCGTTCCGAAAAAGAAGTGGTTCTCTTGGAGAACGACGCTCGCATGTTGCCAAATCGACGCCTGCGTGACGTCGTCTAGGCGTGCCTCATCGATGAAGACGTTCCCTTCGTCAGGGCGGACAAAAGCGAGAAGCAACTGTAACAACGTCGATTTCCCCGAGCCGCTCGGTCCGACGATTGCCGTTTTCGTTCCGCTCGCAAACACGGCATCGACGTCGACGAGAACGTCTCGGAACGTGTCCGGATAGCGATAGCTCACGTGCTCGACTTTGAGCGACGGCGCCGCCTCAAGCGTGATCGGATGACGTGCGGCTTCTGCCGCCTCGATCGCTTCGCTCGGGGCGACGACTTCGAGCAATCGGTCAGCCGCTTGTTTGCTGTCCGCAAAATGACCTGGGAACACCGCCATCGGCGTCGCATTCTCAAACGCCGTGAGCGACATCATGATGAGCATCGCCAAGAAGAGACCGTCGAGATCCCCTCCGACGACGAGATACGCCCCGATGGCGAGCACACCCCATGAAACGAGGAGAGACGCCCCGACGACGAGCGACGAGTTGAAGAACTGATTCGTCACGTCTCGCCGTTGAACTGCGGCGTAACGGTCGCTTCGGTCGAGCAGATCGTCTCGTGTGCGTCCGAGCTGATCATGAAGCAACAGGTCTCGATACCCGTACATCATCTCGGTCATCCCGCTCGACAAGTCTCCGCGGAGCGTCCGAATCTCTTGGTCATGCTTGGCGCGAACGCCTGCGAACAACGCCGGAATCAAAAACCCGGTCACGATCACGCCAAACAAGATCCATAGGCTGACGAGCAGTGAGAAGTACGTGACGAAAAAGATTGTGCTCAAGAACACGAGCACTAAGATGATAGGCGGATAGAACACGCGCAGAAAGTAATTTTGCAAACTTTCGACGTCTCCGACGACACGCGCGAGCAAATCCCCGCTTCGGTACTTGGCGAAAATGTTCGGGACGAGCGGCTCGAGTTGGCGATAAAACCGAACACGAAGTTCGCTCAAAATCGTGAACGTCGCCCGGTGCGAGGCGAGACGTTCTTGGTAACGAGCACTTGCCCGGATGACGCCAAACAACTTGATCAAGACGACCGGGATCATGAGCGCGTAAAGAGGCGGCACAAGCCCGGCCCGGGAGACGAGATACCCGCTCGCCGCGAATAACGCGACGGCGGCAAGGCCGGCCACATAACCGAAGAAGATCGAGAGGACGATATCCTTCTTCTCTTTCATCATCCATTTGGTGATTGTCCAAAGTGAACTCATCCGCTCACTCCTTTCTGCAGTGCAAACAATTCGGCATAGGCTGGCACATCGAGCATTTGCTCATGCGTCCCGCTCGCGACGAGCTCGCCTTCTTCCATGAACCAAATCGCATCAGCCTGTTTGATCGTGTGCAGGCGATGCGCGACGGTGACGAGCGTCGCGTCACGCGACAACTCCTCGATCGACCGCCGAACGATTCGTTCGGTCATCAAATCAAGTCCTGTCGTCGGTTCGTCGAACAAGATAATTCCCGGCCGCTTCAAGAATGCGCGGGCCAGCGCGAGTCGTTGCCGTTCACCGCCGGAAAGTCCGTAACCGCCTTCCCCGAGCTCGGTATGGAGCCCGTCCGGCAAGTTACCGATGACGTCGACGAGTCCTGCCGCTTCTGCCGCGCGCAAGATGGCTGCCTCATCGGCCGTTTCGCCGAGCGCGATGTTGTCGGCGAGCGTCCCGGCGAACAAGTAAGGGTTTTGTGAGATGTATCCGACCGTCCCATACCAAGACGTATCGGTATACGTGTGGAGCGGCTTGCCGTCCACGAGCACTCGCCCGGCATCCGGGTTGACGAGTCCGGACAAGACGTTCAACACGGTCGTCTTCCCTGATCCGCTCGCCCCAACCAAGGCGACGTGGGAACGAGCCGGGATTTGACCGCTGAGCGGATGGAGCGTGAAGCGCCCGCCTTCATATTGAAACGAGACACCTTCAAGTGACAGGTCCGGGGTCCGGTTCGACAGTTCACGGTCGCCCCATGTGATGCGCTCTTCCGGGGCATCGAGCGCCTCGAAAATCCGGTCGGCCGCGCCCATGCTGCCGCGTCCGGTATGGAACGCACCGCCCAAGTCTTTGATGGCCAGGTAATATTCAGGTGCCAACACGAGAATCAAGAACCCTGCGAAGAACGTCAAGTTTTGCCAGACGACCATCTGCAACGCGACTTCAAGCGCGACGACACCGGTACTGAGCATCGAGATAAATTCGAGCATGAGTCCGGACAAGAAGGCGGTCTTTAAGACGACCATCGTCGCGTCCCGAAAATCAAGGCTGCTCTTCTCGATCGCTTGGGCTTCCCGTTCGGTCCGCCCGTACAACTTGAGCGTCGTCAACCCTTGCAAGACGTCCAAAAACTTACCCGAAAACTGATTCATCTTCTCCATCTGTTGCTCAGACTTCTTCTGGGTCGCAATCCCGATGATGATAAAGAAGATCGGGATGAACGGCGCCGTCACCATCATGATGACGCCCGAGATCCAATGCTGGCTGAAGACGACGATAAGGATGAGAAGCGGGATGATCGACGTTTGAATGACTTGCGGCCAGTACTGGCTGAAGTAGGCATCGACTTCATCGACCGCATCCATGTAGACGCTCACTTTTTTTCCGGACTGACCGGACAGTGAGGTCTCGATCGGATTCGACGTGTAGCGATCGAGCAACTGTCGCCGGAGCGTCCGCTTCGCCTTTTCCGACAGACTTGCCCCGATTCGGCCCGAGACGTAACCGAACATCGCCCGTACGAGCAAGGCGAGGACGAGCCAACCGAGCGCCGGGAGGACACTTTCAAATGATTCATTTTTTAAGAAAACACGATCGACGACATCGACGATCAAATAGGCTTGGGCCAAAATCGACAACCCGATCATGACGGCCGCGATGACGAGCCCGACGATATGCCGTTTTTCGGCTAAAGCGAGAGCTTGCAGTCGTTTCACTGCGTTCATCCTTTCTAACAATCCGTAACATCATTTCTTTGTGATGATTCTCACTAATTATATCGTATGCATCGCTCCATAGCGAACGCTTCGCTTAGCAGGACATGCAAAAAACACCGTCCGGTTCGAACGGTGTCAATGGCTCGCTTGCTCGAAGTATTCAGGATGCTCGGTCACGAGCTGGCGGGCATCCAATTGAAGGATGTCTTCTTTTCGGAGCTTGGACAAAATGTTCGAGACCGTCTCCCGTGACGTCCCGGAGATTCGTGACAGCTCGACCGTCGTGAACGGACAACGGACCCGGACCCCGTCGGCATCGCGTTCCCCGAGGTCTTCGATCAAATAGTGGATCGTGTTCAACACGCGGTCGGTCGCACTCGGTGTGATGATCTCTTGAACACGCCGCTCGTGCAAATCAAGAATCCGATTCATTTGTCCGACGATGTGCAGGAGCATCGTCGCATTTCTCGAGACGAGCTGTTCGAAACGGTCGGTTGGCATATAAATGACCGAGATATCGGTGAGCGCTTCCGCCGAATGCCGATAATACGTCTCTGTGAACATGCCGCTGTACGGGAACAGTTGCTTCGGTTTCAAATAGTCCGCATATTGATAGGTCGCCGCTTCATTCAAACGTTCGAGTTTGACGTAGCCGTCCATCAAAAAATAGACACGCTCGCGCGGGTCCCCTTCCATGAACAAAATCTGTCCTTTCCGATACGTGCGGCAGTAGACGTGGGGCAGGAGCGCCTCTAATTCCCGACTGGCACTCTTTTGAAAAACATCGATTTGTCTCAAGTCGTCGATCGTCCATCGCTGTGACATCGTGCATCCCTCACTTCCTCAATCAACTTCTTCTCTCTCAGTATAAGGGATTGAGCTTATGTAAACGCTTTCAAATTCCGACAGTTTTCTGACAAGAAAAAAGAGGGGCTACCCCCCTCTTCAATCCAGCATCAGTTCCATGATTGCATCTTGTAAGTCGCGATCCAATTCGAGCGCATGTAAATCAAAGAGCCAAGCTTCAAGCCGCGTTTTCGCCGCGGCCGACCGATAGAGTCGATCCTTCAAATCATACGCGATCTCGGCTCGATCAAGAAATTGATATAAGCGATCGAGACGATTATCATTCGTCGTCAGCTCGACCGGGAGCTCGACGGTCAGCTCTTCTTCAATCGGACCGAGTTCGACACGAAGCGTCTGTGTCGCCCGCTCATATTCGCCTTCTGCTTTAACGCCGCGCACGAGCAAGGTGATGTTCCGCTCCTCCGGTAAGACGGTCGTGTCCCCGGTCACGCGGATGTGTAAGCGTCTCGCTTCCCAATCAAGGGTGAATGTCGTTTCCGCATAGGCACCGGTCTCATAGGCGCGATCCGTTCCGTTATCTTCAAACAACGTGAACGTGTTTGAGGCGCCCGGAAAGACGACGACTTCAAGTTCGGCCGGATTGTCCGTATTGTTGCTACCGGTATGGTGTGCCGCCATCGGGACGATCGCCCCGGCTTTCGCGAACACGGCCTGTTCGTCAAGTCGCCGGAAAGCACGCACGGATTTTCCACCGACGTAATGATGTCCGGTGAAGAAATCGAACCAGTCGCCTTCCGGTAACCAAACGTTCGCCGGAGCGACGTGGAGGCGGTCGTTTCGTTTGACGACGATCGGGGCCACAACTAACTCACTGCCGAAATAATACTGATTCGGCGCTTCGTATGCCATCTCGTCTTCCGGATGGTCATAATACATCGGCAAGATGAGCGGTGTCGCGTCCCTATGATTGCGCCAATTCATCGTATACAAATATGGCACGAGTTGATGTCGGAGCCGAAGGAAGTGTTTCATGGCCTGTTCGGCTTCCATACCGAATCGCCATGGCTCTTTCCCATTGAAAATGCTAAACGTCGAATGGAGTCGCGTAATCGGACTGAACACGCCGAAAGCGACCCAACGTGCCGCGAGCTCATCGTCTTTCACGCCACGGTAATGCCCACCGATATCATGGCTCCACCAGCCGTATCCGATATTCGAGGCCGTGGCCGTGAAGTACGGCTGGAACGCGAGTGAAGCCCACGAGATGAGCGTGTCGCCCGAGAATCCGACCGGATAACGGTGACTCCCCGGCCCGGCATAACGCGAAAAGATGAGCGGCCGGTTGCCGTCGCGCGCGATATCGACCGCATGATAATGATTCAGCATCCAAAGCGGGTCGAGTCCTTCCATCTTCGACGTCGACCCTTGTTGCCAGTCGATCCACCAAAAGTCGACGCCATCCGCTTCATGCGGATGATGCATCTGCTCAAAATAGGATTGGATGAAACGCTTGTCGGAGAAGTCAAACGGAATCCGGTCACCGGTCTCGGGATCGATGCCCATCGCCTCCGCCATCGCCGCATACTGATCTTCAAATGCGCGGACACCATCGGCGGGATGCAGATTTAATGTCACGAGGAACCCTTCTTCTTTTAACCAACTCAAAAAGCCTTTCGGGTCCGGGAACAAGTTTTTATTCCACGAATAGCCCGTCCAACCGCTCCCGAATTCTTCGGGGATATCCGTGACGTGCCAATCCATATCGATGACACTGACGGAGAACGGAATGTCCTCGGTTCTGAATCGATGCATCAGGCTCTTATATTCCGTCTCATCGTATCGCCAGTAGCGGCTCCACCAGTTGCCGAGCGCCTTACGCGGCAGAAGCGGCGTCGGGCCTGTCAATTGATAGAAATCGCGCAGTGCTTGCCGATACTCGTGGCCATAACCGAAGTAATACAAATCATGGATGCCTTTACGACGAGGTTCCACGAACCGATCGTCTGTCATGATGAATGATGTCGAGTCGTCAATCACGGCATAGCCTTGTTTTGAGGCGATTCCTTCTTCAAGCTCAACCGCACCGTCCACGTGGTCAAGTGTCCGGGCCGTTCCTTTTAGCGTCCGTTCTACCCCATGGAACGTGTAACGGCTGTAATACGTACTAAAGTTCCCCTTCACGTCTACATAGAGCGTGTTCGGTGCGAACGGGCCTTTCACGTAATACAAATGAACGTGCTCCGTGATGATTTGCAGCTCATGCTCATTTTCCACGACGCGAAAATCTGGGACGTCGAACTCGCGATTCCAGACGACTTGGGTCGGTCGATCTTCAAACACACCATCCTCGGCATACTCCATCCGAATCAATTGACTCGTGAGCACGGTGAAGCGATAACAATGTCCTTGAACGATGGCACGTTCGTCCGCCTGCGGTTTCATTTGTTTCGTATAGACGTTGTCTTGTTCAAATAAGCGCATAGTGTCGAGCGTTGCCGCTCTTCGTCACTTCCTTCCCAAATATAGTACAACCGTTTACACCATTGATGATCACCATGTCTGGTTCGACATACAACCTTCGTTCCCTATGTCAGAGCGGAGAAAACGAGGAGAGGCCGATTCACAAAAAAAGCCGCGATTTTGATCATCGCGGCTTCGTGCTTATTGTTGGAGCGTCGCTGCGAGGCGGACGCGGGTCCCGATATCGCCGCGAACGGCTGTCCGGGCTTGAGCGAGCGATGTGATGACCGCGACACGACCTTCCCCGGTTTCCGCAAATTGAAGGGCGGCCCGAACTTTCGGCAACATGCTGCCCGGTGCGAACTGTCCTTCCGCGATGTACGTCTCGAGCTGTTCTTTCGTCGTCTCTTCAAGCGCCGTTTCTTCAGGCGTCCCGAAATTGACGTACACGTGATCGACCGCTGTCAAAATGAGGAGCATGTCTGCTTCGACGAGTTCGGCCAGTTTCGCGGCGGCGAAATCTTTGTCGATGACGGCCTCGACCCCGACGTAACCGTCCGGCGTATCGACGACCGGGATGCCGCCACCGCCTGAGGCGACGACGATATGTTCGCGCTCGACGAGGTCGCGGATGACGGCGTGCTCACAAATCGCTACCGGGAACGGACTTGGGACGACGCGGCGATACCCTCGACCGGCATCTTCTTTGAACACGTAGCCGCTCTCTCGTTCGATGCGCACCGCTTCTTCCTGCGAGTAGAAAGGGCCGATCGGTTTGGTCGGGTGGCTGAAGGCGCTGTCGTTCGGATCGACGACGGCCCGGGTGACGATCGGGGCGACTGAACGTTCGAGCCCACGGGCCCGAAGCGCTTTTGTGAGTGCATTTTCAAACCAATAACCGATCATGCCTTGCGTCATCGCGCCGCAGACGTCGAGCGGCATCGCCGGTGTCGCCTCGCTGTCGGCAGCCGCTTGTTGCAACATCAAGTTGCCGACTTGCGGGCCGTTCCCATGCGTGATGATGACATCGATCCCTTCTTCAATCAATCCTGCGAGCGCATCAGCGGTCGTCTCGACAGCACGAATTTGGGCTTCGGCCGTCGCATCCTTTCCTTGTTGGATCGCATTTCCGCCTAACGCAATGACGACTCGTTTTTTCACCATGTCTGTTTCCCCCGATCAAATGACTGAGATGTTTCCTGTGACGATGCGAACGACTGCTAAAATGGCGAGCGCCGTCAAGATGCCGGCGACGATCCATTCTGTTCTCGTCAACGTCTTGATGCCGTTCTCACGTTGTGCTTTCACATAAAGGAGCGTGCCTGGTGCGTACAGCATCGTCGTCAACAACAAGTAATCGACGCCAGCCGCGTAGATGAGCCAGATGCCGTAAATCGAAGCAACCGCCCCGATGATCAAGTCACGCGTCCGTCGTTCACCGGCGTTATACCCGATGCCGCCTTTCGCCACTTTCACTTGATAAAACGCGGAGAACGCGTACGGGATCAAGATGGCGCTCGAGGCGAGCGAGAACGCAAAGTTATAGGCGGCGTCCGAGAACAAAAACGTGAAGAGGAACAATTGAATCAAACCGTTCGTGAGCCAGAGCGCATTGACCGGCGCGTTGTTCTTATTCTCTTTCGTGAACCATTTCGGAAAGACACCGTCTTTGCCGGCGACGTAAGGAATCTCGGCTGCAAGGAGCGTCCAACCGAGCCACGCCCCGAGAACGGAGATGACGAGACCGCCGTTGATGAGCATGGCTCCCCATGGTCCGACGGCAGATTCTAACAAGTAAGCCATCGCCGGTTGAGAAGCGTTCGCCACGTTTTCTGGATTCATCAGCCCGAGCGACATGATCGAGATGAGCAAGTAAATGACGAGCGTCCCGAGGAGACCGATGACCGTCGCTTTCCCAACGTCCGAGCGTTTCCGGGCCCGGCCGGACAAGACGACGGCCCCTTCGACCCCGATGAACACCCAGAGTGTGACGAGCATCGTCGAGACGACTTGGTCTTTTACGCTGCCCCACGAGAAGCCGCCTTGGCCCCAAAAGTCGAACGTGAAGTTGTCTAAATTAAAGAAGAACAAAGTGATGGTGATGAAGGCAAAAATCGGAACGAGTTTCGCAATCGTCGTGATGATGTTGATCATCGACGCTTCATGGATGCCTCGTAAAATGAGTGAGTGGACGAGCCAGAGCATGATCGATGCCCCGATGATGGAGGCGATGTTTTGACCGCCTGCGAAGATTGGGAAGAAATAGCCGACCGAACTGAACAACAGCGTCGCGTAGGCGACGTTTCCGAGCCAAGCCGAGAGCCAATAGCCCCAGGCCGAGTTGAACCCGACGAACTGACCGAAACCGGCCCGGGCGTAACTGTATACCCCGCCGTCGAGGTCGGGACGCCGCATCGTCAAGTTTTGGAAACTGAGACCGAGCGTGATAATCCCGATCCCGGTGATGACCCAGCCGATGAGAATCGCACCTGCGTTCGCTCCTTGGGCCAAGTCGGCTGCCAAGTTGAAGGCGCCACCGCCGATCATCGAACCGACGACGAGTGCCGTCAGGGCCCCGAGCCCTAACCGTTTGTCTTTCGGACTAGGACTTGCGCCAACGGAACCGCTTGAGTCATGATCTATTTTCGTAGACATTTAACTCATCCCTTTCGATTAAGTAAGGGGAGGAGACCCTCCCCTTCTTCAACGTTCAAGCCACTCAGACGTGTCGGCGAGAGTCGCCGCCATGACCGCTTTGATCGTGTGCATCCGGTTTTCCGCCTCATCAAAGACGAACGAGTGGCGGCTGCGGAACACTTCATCCGTCACTTCCATCTCTTTCAAGCCGTGCTCTTCGAAGATCGCGCGACCGACCTCTGTTTCTAAGTCATGGAACGCCGGCAGGCAATGCAAGAACATGACATCCGTATTTCCCGTCTTCTCGAGCATCTCCATGTTCACTTGGTACGGACGAAGGAGCTTGATCCGCTCTGCGAACTCCGCTTCTTCTCCCATCGACACCCAAACGTCCGTATAGATGACGTCGGCGTTTTTGACCGCCTCGTCGATACTCTCGGTCAACGTGATTACCGCCCCGGTCTCTGCCGCCACGGACCGCGCATACTCGACGACCTCATCAGATGGCCACAATGATTTCGGTGCGCAGATGCGCATATCCATTCCGACTTTCGCACCGCCGATCAATAACGTGTTGCCCATGTTGTTGCGGCCGTCTCCGACATAGACGAAACGGATGCCGGCAAGATCCCCTTTTTGTTCTTTCACCGTCAAGAAGTCGGCCAAAATTTGTGTCGGATGGTACAAGTCCGTCAACCCATTCCATACCGGGACGCCAGCATCGCGCGCGAGTCCTTCGACCGTCGCATGGGCGAAGCCGCGGAACTGGATCCCGTCAAACATCCGTCCGAGGACGATCGCCGTGTCACGGACCGACTCTTTTTTACCGAATTGAATGTCCGACTTACCGAGATATTCAGGATGCATGCCCAGGTCGACAGCTGCGACTGTGAACGCACACCGTGTCCGCGTCGACGGTTTTTCGAACAGCAAGGCGACATTTTTGCCTTCACAGATCCGGTGCGGGATTCCTTGTTGTTTTTGTCGTTTGAACGCGGCTGACAAATCGATCAAGTAGTTCAATTCGTCTCCCGAAAACTCGTTGAGCGATAAAAAGTGACGACCTTTCAAGTCAAAGTTGTACGTTGTGGACATGCTCGTTTCCTCCTCGTCAAATATCTTCGCGAATAATTGGACAACTCATGCAACGTGGGCCCCCACGACCGCGCGACAGCTCGCTCGACATGATCTCGATGACCTCGACGCCTTCCGTACGCAACAGTTCATTCGACACGTAGTTGCGGTCGTATGTGACGACGACGCCCGGAGCAATCGCGAGCGTATTCGAACCGTCGTTCCACTGCTCACGCGCCGCGGCGATCGGGTCTCCGCCACCGCAAGGGATAAGGACGATTTCATCAAGCCCGAGGGCACGTTTTAACACTTGCAACAAATCGGTATGTTGCGTGATATGAAGCTCGCCTTCTTTGTTCAATGTCAGTTCAAAGATGTTCATTTTGCCTTCTGGGCCTTGAATGAACGGATGGATCGTAAATTTGTCGTGGTCGACCATCGTGAAGACGGTGTCGAGGTGCATGAACGCCCGTGACTTCGGAATCTCGATCGCGATGACTTTTTGAAACGTGCCGCCGTTTTTGAGCAAGTTGAGTGCGACCCGTTCGATTCCTTGGGCGGTCGTCCGTTCCGATATCCCGATGGCGACGACTTCTTTCGACAAGACGAGCTCATCCCCGCCTTCCATCGCGAACCGATAGTCCCGGTCCGACCAAATCGGGATGTCATGTTTCGCGAAGCGCGGATGATATTTCATAATATATTGCGTGAACAAAGATTCACGGCGGCGTGCCGGCTCTTTCATCCGGTTGATCGATAGTCCGTTGCCGATGGCCGCAGCCGGGTCACGCGTGAAGTAGAGGTTTGGCATCGGGTCGAGATAGAACGGATACGTGTCTTCGATCATCTCATGCAAATGACGGCGCTTCTCCGGCTTGATTTCCGACTTCCGGATCCCAGCCATGACCGTCTCGATCAATTGTTCATTATCATAAGCGAGCAAATATTCTTTGAGCGTCTCGTATGAGCCGTTAATGTTTGATTTTGACTCCGACAAGATGTCGGCGACGAAACGTTCACGCACACCCGGGAGCGACAGCGTCTCTGCCATTAGTTTTTCTAAATAGAGCACTTCGACGCCGCGGTTTTGGAGCGCGCTCGCGAAGTAGTCATGTTCTTTTTGAATGACCGGTAAGTGTGGGATGTCGTCAAAGAGGAGTCTCTCTAAATATTCGGGGGTTAAATTTTCAAGCTCGCGGCCCGGACGTTTTAGAAGCACCGTCCTAAGTTCGCCAATTTCTGAATACACGTGGATTGGATGTTTCAGCGTTGTATCCCGTGAGGTCCGTTGATCCATCATCGTTATCATCTCGCTTCCTCCTAGTGTTTCGGGTGTGTTGCTACCCTTACATTATCAACTTACCCAATATCGGGATGGGTAAGTCCGACAAGACACGTGTGGCGGATTCCACAGTCAAATGTATGAAAGATTGAGGAAATTGAATGAACAAACGGTTGTGAACGACTGAACAAGCGGTTAGAAAAGGCGCCTATGAATAATCGTTGTATGCATTGTGAAAAAAATTCATTATTTTATTTTTAGACGGATAAGGTAAGATAGTGACGTGCCTCAAGATTTTGAAGAAAAGGAAGTGAGTCGATGGCAATCGAACGTACAGAACATGCGCGTCACCAAGCTCAAGTGACCGCGCTCATTCAAAAGGGGGACCCGGTCGATTTCCGCGACCTGTTCCTCACGTTACACCCCGGTGAACAAGCCGACTTGTTTATCGAGCTCGAGCAACCCGAGCGACAGTTCGTCTATCAAGCGTTGACGCCGGAAGTGTTTACCGATCTGTTTGAAAAACTTGAACTCGAGAATCAGGAGCGGTTCATCCAAGAGATGCCGCGCCCATACGCCGTCCGTGTCTTGAACGACATGTTCTCGGACAACGCGGCCGATTTGATGAACGAGCTCCCTGACGACTTTATGAACGAACTGTTTGAACAAATGGATGAGACCGAAGCGACCGAAGTCAAAGACTTGATGCGCTACCCGGACGATACGGCCGGAGCGGTCATGACGACCGAATTCGTTGTCTTGAAATCAGACAAGACGGTCGGTGAGACGCTCGAAGAGCTGCGCGACCTCGGACCAGATGCCGAGACGATTTACTATTTATACGTCATCGACGCGTCGGGACGCCTCGTCGGCGTCGTCTCACTCCGTGACTTGATTGTGTCACCGTTAGACGCTCGAATCGCCGACATCATGGGAAGCCGTGTCGTCTCGGCGAACGTGCTCACCGACCAGGAAGATTTGGCCCGGACCGTCCAAAAGTATGACCTTCTCGCCCTGCCTGTCATCGACGATGAAGAGAAATTGCTCGGCATCATCACGGTCGATGACGTCATGGACGTCATCGAGCGCGAGACGACAGAAGACTTCGAGGAGCTGTCCGCGACGAAAGGATCGTCCGACATCAATATGGGACCGCTCGAAGCAGCGAAAAAACGAGCCCCGTGGATCATCAGCCTTATGTTTCTCGGCATGATCACCGCCTCGACGATCGGCGGCTTCGAAGAGACGCTCGAAACGATCGTCCTCCTTGCCGTCTTCATGCCGCTCGTCATGGGGTCGGCCGGAAACGCGGCCACCCAATCGCTCGTCGTTGCCGTTCGCTCGATTGCGCTCGGGACGATCAATCGGAAAAATGTCATCAAAATGGTACGACGTGAGTTCGGGACCGGGGTCATTCTCGGCCTCGTCTGTATGGTCGTCATCTTCGGCGTCATCACGTTCCTTTATGATAACGCCTTGATCGGCCTCATCGTCGGTATCTCTATATTCGCTGCGCTCAGTGTGGCGACGACCGTCGGGACGCTCATCCCGCTCCTCATCAACCGGTTAAAACTCGATCCGGCCGTCGCTTCAGGCCCGTTCATCACGACACTGATGGACAACCTCGGCTTGATCATTTACTTCACAGTCGCCACATCGATGTTGCAGTTCCTCTAAACGAGACGTTTGCTTCGGCAAGCGTCTTTTTTTATTACGTTTCGTTTACAAATAGAAAAACGGGAAATAATTCGTTTCACCCGAGGGTATCACTATCAAATACTTATAAATAAGAAAGAACTGCGGGAGGAACGAATATGACCATTCAGCAAGTCATCTACATATTGATTACCGGGGCCCTGTTCATGGGACTTGTCGCTTACGTCTCGTATCGAATGACACGAGGAAAAGTTGAAAGCGCCGATGACTACTTCCTCGCCGGACGCGGATTGACCGGCCTCTTTATCGCCGGGTCGCTCTTATTGACGAACTTGTCGGCCGAGCAGTTGATCGGGTTGAACGGACAATCGTTCGCCGGCAACATGTCTGCGATGGCATGGGAAGTGACGGCCGGGATTGCCGCCATCATCATGGCACTCTTTTTACTGCCGCGCTTTCTCGGGATCGGCATCTCGACCATTCCGGAATTTTTGAGCCAACGCTACGATGAGGACGTTCGCCGGTTGACCGTCTTATTATTTCTGTTCGGATACATGTGTGTCACGATTCCATCGATGCTCTATTCAGGCGGGTTGGCCGTCTTACAACTGTTCGACGTGCCTGAACTGTTAGGGGTCAGCTTCGAACAAGCGTTATGGATGGTCATTTGGTTTATCGGGATTATCGGGGCCGTTTACGCCATCTTCGGTGGCCTCCGAGCCGTCGCCGTGTCAGATACGCTGAACGGCATCGGACTCGTCATCATCGGGTTTCTCGTCCCGACGCTCGGATTTATCGCTCTCGGTGACGGCAGTCTCGTCGACGGGATGAAGACGATCGCGACGTCAAACCCTGAGAAGTTGAATGCGATCGGGTCATCAAGCGATTCGGTTCCGTTCCTCTCTATTTTTACAGGGATGATCTTTGCGAACTTGTTCTACTGGGCGCTCAATCAGTACGTCATTCAGCGTGCCCTCGGTGCTAAAAACTTGGCAGAAGGACAAAAAGGGGTGCTCTTCACCGGTTACTTGAAGTTGCTCGTGCCGATCTTTATGTTGCTTCCGGGCATCATCGCATTCCATTTATACGGTTCGAACGTCGATAAAGCCGACCTCGCCTATCCGAGTCTGATCGCCGACTTGTTGCCGATGTGGCTCATGGGCTTCTTCCTTGCCGTCTTGCTCGGCGCCGTATTCAGCTCGTTCAACTCGTTGCTGAACAGTATTGCCACGTTGTTCGTGCTCGATATTTACAAGCCGAAGTTCAAGCCGGACGCGTCGGACAAAGACTTGATTCGCGTCAGTAAGTGGTTCGGAACGTTCGTCGCGCTCGTGTCGTTCTTCGTCGCCCCGAACTTGATGTACGCACCGGACGGACTGTGGGACTTGATTCGTCGCTTCACCGGATTTTTCAACATCCCGATTCTCGTCATCGTCTTGATCGGGATGCTCGCGAAGCGTGTGCCTGCCATCGCTGCTAAAATCGTGATCGTGTTCCACGTCATCACGTATTATTTCCTTGTCTGGGGCACGAATCAATGGTTCGGGTTTGACCTCGGTATCAATTTCATTCACATTTACGGCATCTTATTCGTCATTGAGACGAGTATCATGCTTCTGTTCGCCAAACTGCGTCCGATGCAACGCATCAACCCGATTCGCATCGAACTCGGTCGTGTCAAACCGTGGCGTCATGCGATCTCGACGTCTATTCTGTTGGTCGCATCCATGGTGTTCGTCTACTTCGTGTTCTCTCCGATTGGGCTCGCCTACGCGGATGGCATCGTCTCGGGTTGGTTCTGGCCAGCTACACTCGGCTTGTTTGTGATGACAGGCGGCCTCGTCTTTGCCTCGTATCGCTACTGGCTCCCGCGCTATGAGGTGTATTTGAATAACCTCGGCACGACCGAAACCGAACGTGAAGAAGAAGCGAGCGGATCATAAACGATTGAAACACCTCACTTGTCAATGGACGAGTGAGGTGTCTTGTTTCAATCTATGCTTATGGACGTACATCATACGGTCAGCTTCGTCGTATAGCTCCTTAAAATCCGACACGTGCCTATCCCACGCCGAACCGAGCGCAGCCGAGATCTCGGCCTCGTCCAACGCGTCATGAATGTCGGCGACTAGTTGTTCAAATGATGATTCGGTCACATCGCTCACAAGGACGACGAACTCATCCCCGCCGAGTCGATATACTTTCGGGCTACGGCTCGTCAACGCGTGGGCTGTCCGTTGCAACAATTGATCGCCGGCCGAGTGACCGTTTTCATCGTTCACTCGTTTCAAGTCGTTCAAGTCGACAATGATCACACCGATAGCGATTGCTTTATCCTTCCATCGGTCAATCGTCTCGTCAAAGGCGCGCCGGTTCCATACCCCCGTCAAACTGTCGTGACGACTCTCATACACGAGCGCCTCCCGCTCGGCTACCGCAGCCTCGACGTTCCGGATGACGCCTTGAACGGCTACGAGCTCATCCCCCTCATAGATCGGGGTCGTATATTCCTCGAACGTCAAATAGCGCCCATCGTTCGTTCGCCATCGTTGCAAGATCGGCTCGTCGTAGTTGACGTGACCAGTCACTTTATTCACGAGCAGCTCATAGTCGTCCGGATGGATGCGACGAAAGCAATCGTATGGATCGTCGTAGTTTTGGGAGACCGTTCCTTCTCCTAAATAGTCGTCAAGGGAAGGGCTGATGTAGCGAAACCGAAAGACGGGCTTCACGTCAAAAATATAGATGACGTCTTTCATTTGATCAGTGAAACGGCTCAACGGCTCATCTGAGTGCTTCGCTTGATCACGGATTTTGTACACGATGAATGTTAAACTAATGCCAATGACAATCCCGCCCCACAACTCGATCATGACGTCCCCTCCCCTCGTCTAAAATCTTTGTCTATCTTATCACGGAGAATGTCGGCCACCTACGCTGCATCCATTATTTAGGGGAATGAATTTTTAATTTTTTGTGTGTGATGTGCCAAACTATAGGAATGATGGAGGGCAGACATGGAACAGCGAATCCGTCCTTATGAGGAACAGGACTTTAATCAGATTCAAGCGCTGAACGAGGCGGAAGGCTGGACACAGCTCGTCGCGCGATCGGACGAGACGAGACAGGCGTGGGACCACTCGAACGTGGCCTATGTCATCGAAGACGCCGGCGACATCGTCGCCTACATTCGTGGCCTGACGGATTCGGCCGTCAGTCTGTACGTATGCGAGTTGCTCATCGCCCCGTCCCATCGCCAGCTCGGTTTAGGTGAACAGTTATTGACACACGTCCACTCCCTTTACCCGACGACGCGGATGGAGCTGCTCGCGAGCGCATCGTCGCATACGTATTATGAACGATTGAGCTTCCGTCCGTTTCATGGCTTTCGAAAAACGATTCACGAATAGGAGGAAACATGATGAAACTAGCTCTCGTCACCGGTGCCTCGCGCGGTCTCGGCCGTGCCGTCGCCGAGGAACTACTGAAGCGTGATTACGAGGTGATCAATTTCTCACGGACACGTGCGAACGACGCCTCATTCCGACAAATCGAGGTCGACTTATCAGACGGTCCGAGCACGCTCGCCGCTCTCGAACAAGTCGGACCGCTCATCGAACAAGCCGATTCTCTACTCGTCGTCCAAAACGCGGCATTGATTGAACCGATTCATCAAGCTGGCCAGCTGAACACGAACGAACTGACGGCTCACGTCCAAGCCAACTTGCTCGCACCGATGCTCATCACCAACGCCGTCCTTGCCTACGACTTGCCTGTCTCGCTCATCCACGTGACGTCAGGCGCCGCCAAGCGTCCGATCTCCGGATGGAGCGCCTACTGTGCGACGAAGGCCGGGCTCGATCATTTTACCGAAACGGTCGCCCTTGAACTCACCGGCACAGAACACCGGGCCGCCTTGTTCAACCCCGGCGTGATGGACACATCGATGCAAGCTAGTATCCGGTCTTCATCAAAAGAGGCGTTTCGTGACGTCGAGCAGTTCCAGGCTTACGTCGCGGAAGGACGTCTCCGAGCGCCAGAAACGGTCGCCCGCGTCCTCGTCGAGCAGATGGTGGACCAGCCGTTTGAGAACGGGAGAATGTACTCCATCTATGACCTCATTTAAATTTTTACCAGGAAAGAAAAAACGCCACCCTTCTTCGTTCGAACCGACTACACTAAAGTCAAATGAATGAAGAAAGGATGACGTCATGATGAAAACGATTGCTGGAGGCCTCCTGTTTTTTGGCTTGTTCTGTCTCGCCTTGTCGTTCACGATGATCGGCGACACGGCCATCGTCGGAGCGATGGTGAGCGGCGTGTCGATTCTCTCGAGCGTCGGGCTTTGGTTCGGGGCGACGGAAGTCGTCCGGGTGCGGTCGGACTTACAAACCGTCAAAAAAACGTCTTTCCCTGCTGAATGAGGGAAAGACGTTTTGGATTCAATTCTCGTCGTCTTCATCGTCAGCGAACTCTTCGAAATCATACTCTTCGAAGTCTTCTTCGTCGATAAAGATATCACGATCGTTGACGACGTGAATCGGACCGTTGGCCACATCGATTCGAATCGTCCACGCCCACGGAATGCGCAATCGGCTGTACACGCCCGTCCAGAATTCCATCGATTCTTGCTCGTATTGCTCGAACTCTGTGAGCAATTCTTTGAACGTTACTCCGGATAACTGGAAGTTTGAGTCTTGGATACGTTGAAGCGCGTGATGCTTCGCTTCAAGTTCCGCCGCTCGGACCATCTCTTCGGCAGTCGCCATCTCGAGAATCGTACCATCTGGCGGCAGAATGTCGTATACGTTAAACAATTCGCCTTCTTCTACTTCTTCATCAAACTCATAGTCATCGTGCCGCATGCTACATTCCTCCTCACTCTAGTTGAATCTATTCCATTATACCATTCCACATCTGCTCATAACGAAACATTCGTGTATATATTTTCAACAGACGGGAATGATAGATGGTGATAGCATCTCTCACAGAGAAAGGGGCAATTTGACGATGAACGACACATTCCAAGCACTCGTCCTCGACAAGCAAGAAGACAGGCTGCACGCCGAAGTGAAAGACGTGCAACGAGAGGCATTGCCGAAAGAAGAAGACGGCAACGTCTTAGTGGAGGTCCATTACTCGGCGCTCAATTATAAAGACGCGCTCGCTTTGACCGGTTCCGGCTCGATCATCAACAACTATCCGTTCATTCCCGGCTGTGAATTCGTAGGAACCGTCGCCTCCTCCGACCATCTCGACTTCAAAGAAGGGGATGAAGTCATCGCGACGGGGTTTGGCATCGGCGAGCGACACTTTGGCGGATTCAGCCGTTACGCGCAAGTCCCAGGGAATTGGCTCGTCAAACTGCCAAAAGGGATGTCGATGCGGGACGCCATCACGCTCGGAACCCCTGGACTGACTGCCATGTTTGCCGTCGAGGCGCTCGAGCATGAACAGATCCATCCGGGACAAGAAGTGCTCGTCACCGGCGCATCGGGCGGGGTCGGCAGCTTTTCCATCGCTATCTTGCATAAACTCGGCTATCACGTGCTCGCCTCGACCGGAAAGACCGACCCGTCTTATTTACGAAGCCTCGGCGTCGAGAACATCATTGCCCGGAGCGAACTCGAAGGCCCTGCCCGTCCGCTTGACAAGCAACGGTTCGACGCCGCCATCGACTCGGTCGGCGGCGAGACGCTCGGAAACATTTTAAGCCGGACCCGTTACGAAGGGACCGTCGTCGCCTGCGGGCTCGCCGGGGGACACGAGCTTCACACGACGGTTTACCCGTTCATCTTGCGGGGTGTCCGCCTCATCGGCATCGATTCGGTCATGCAACCGATCACGAGACGAGTGACGGCGTGGGAACGGCTGCATGAGCTCGTCGACGAAACGGTGCTCAATCATATGGTCCACGAGATCCCGCTCCATGATGTGCCAAGGCATGCCGAGGCGATGATTCGCGGCGAATTGAGCGGTCGGACCGTCATTCGACTCCATGCATAAAACAACAGGGCTGAATCAACCGATTCAGCCCTGTCTCTGTATTCTCCATGGTAAGGTTATAACGTGAAGCCGTTCGGTGCGTCTTTTACGACGACGATGACTTTGCCTTGATCTAACTTCTTCTCGAGCTGGTCCGCCTCTGTGGCCGCAAAGCCGAGCTGTTCGAATTGAGCCCGCAACTCGTCCCCTTTTTTACGGAACAAGTTTTTTGCGGCCGTTCCGAGACCGACGTCCGACGCGGATACCGTATTCGCATCGGCGTTGTCCGCGACACGATCCGTCCGATCGTCATCGTGCGTGATCACGTAAATATGCGAGTCGTCGACTCCTTTTGCTTTCATCGATTGAATGGCGGTGACGACTTCTTCATCGTTTGTAAACTCTTTGTACAAAACTGACATGTCTATTCTCCTCCTTCAATAGCGTTACAGTAATAGGTATTTCCTGTTTTCCTCCAAGCTACACATTAAAAAACGATGACAATTGTCATCGTTTCGTCAAACGGCCGGTTCTTGGCCTTTTAATTTTTTCAGTTCCGCCAATAAGATATCCGATTCATTGAACGGGACCGCCTCACTGCCGATCCGTTCGACATGGTCGTGTCCTTTTCCGACGACGACGACGCGTTTCCCTTCGAGCGCTTGAACGGCCGCATGGCGCAGTGCTGCGCGGCGCTCTTCAAACGTGACGTACTGCGTGTCCGCCTCGACCCCTTTTAACAGCCCATCGATGATCTGTTTCGGGTCCTCGGTCCGGACGTCATGTACCGTCACGATCAAATCGTTCGAATAGCGGCTCGCGATCCGTCCCATCTCAGCTCGCTTCGTCGGGTCACGATCCCCGGCCGCACTCAACACGACGACGAGATGCCGTTCGCCTTTTTGAAGCGTCGACAAACATTTTTCTAACCCGTCCGGCGTGTGCGCGTAATCGATATAAATTTCAGCATCTTCCGTGTCGAGCCGTTCCAGACGGCCTTTTGGAAGCGTGAGTCCCGGGACGTTGGCAATGATGGCTCGAAGCATCAGTTCAGACGTCGACACGAGTCCGATGGCCGCAGCCAAGTTGGCGGCGTTGAACGCGCCCATGAACTGAACAGGCACTTCAATTGTCATGGCGTTCACTTTGACACGCACCGTATCGTCTAGCCAGATGACTTGAATATCGGCCGGTACGTTCGTGTGCGTGCTATACATGACACGCCGTCGTGTCGGTGCGAACGACGCCATGATTTCGCTTGCTTCGTCCTCGGCGTTCAAGATGATCGCATCGCCACCTGTCTGTTCGACTTGCTCGAACAGACGAGCTTTCGCCCGCGCGTACTCGTCCATCGAGCGATGGTAATCCAGATGGTCATGCGTCAAATTCGTAAACGCTGCCGCGTGGAAATGAACGCCTTCGACGCGTCCTTCCATCATGGCATGTGAAGACACCTCGACGACGCAGTCGGTCACACCGGCATCGGCCATTTCAGCCAAGATTCGGTGCAAGACGACGGCCTCTGGTGTCGTATTTGGTGTTGTTAACGTCTTGTCTTTATAGCGGGCGCCGATCGTACTGACGATCCCGACCGGTCGTCCCGATAGACGGAACAAGTCGTACGTCAGTGTCGCTGTCGTCGTTTTCCCGTTCGTGCCGGTGACGCCATAGACGCGCATGCGGTGCGACGGATGATCGTAAAACGCACTGGCCACGATACCGGCCGTTCGTTTCGTATCCGCGACGACGAGGTTAGGCACATCAAGCTCAAGCGGATATTCCGAGATGATGGCGCTTGCGCCTTTCGACACGGCGTCTTCCGCGAATTCATGCCCATCCACCGTATAACCGCGGATGCAAATAAACAAATTCCCTGGACTGACCTTCCTGGAATCCGTTTCAATTCCGGTCACCCATGGATCACATTCGATGTCATCCATCTCATTTCCTAGAATGGCGGATAAACGTTTCGTCCTCATGCTGTGTACTTCCTTTCTCATGGGTGTCGCTAGGTTCGCAAACCTTATCGTCATGGTACTAGATTTTAGGTGTAATGGAGATGACAAATATATTACTTCCCTTTTTCATAGGAAAACAACCGTCCCATCAAAAAAATCCCAAACCCGTTTTCTGAGTTTAGGACATGGATTCGTCATCATCGTGCAAAAATCCTTTAGCGGGCGAGACGCGGACGAGTCACACGCCGTCCTTCTCGCTCGTTTCGATCTCGTTCAATCGTCGGGAGACAGGCGAGGACGCGATCGATATAAAACGAGCGGCGCGCCCGTTTCGCCACATCCCAAGCGATGACCCGCTCCCCTTGCAGCTTCAGCAGTTTGACCCGCCGCTTTGAAATCACACCGTGCCGATCGATATACATCAACTCCACCACCCGGCCGATTCGCATGTCGCGCAACAGTTCGTCCCTCATCTCGTCTCCCTCCTTCATGTTTCAATTATACCGAACAAAAGTTCGTATTTCCAGTCTGGAGGTGTATGTTGCACCGTTTTCGAGTATGCTGTGAGTAGCGCATTCACACGAAAGGAGCGTTGTCGATGACGACGTATGTCATGCTCGGAATCTTAGCCTTGATCTTATTCATCTCGATGGTATTTGCGGCCAAGGCATTGCCGAATTTAAAAAATGTGTTATACAACCGGGGCAGTCTGTTCGGTGCGGACAGTGAGACCGTCACTTGTCCGAACTGCAAAAAGACGTTCAAACGTTCAGGCGGGAACACGCAGACGTGTCCGCACTGTTACACCTCATTTTGACGGGAAACGTCAGAGCGGCCAACAAGAGCCGTCGACGCGTGAAACAAAAACAGAGCGACCATTCCGTTTATTGACGGGACGGTCGCGCTGTTTGCGGTAAGAAGAGAAGCATCGTTCGATGAAAGTCCGACGTACTCCGAATGTGCTCGGCAGCAGCAGAAATCGTTTACATCCGATTGGATTTGGAAATAACAACATTATTGCCAATTTCGATTTCATACAAAGGGCGCCATGCCTTCAAAGGAGTTCACGATGTCATTCTTATCTGATCACGAATTATTCGAACGAATCATTCAACGAGACACCTCTGCGTTCGAGCTCCTTTACGACCGATATGAGCGGGTCCTCTACTTAACCGCACTCCGTTTGACGACACGGGCCGAATTAGCCGAAGCCGCACTGCTCGAAGTGTTTAACGAGTTGTGGCGCGCCCCACAGACATTCGATATTCAAACCACATCATTGCGGCTCAGGCTATTCGCCCGGGCCGAGACGGCCGCTCGCCAGCTGCTACAGAGCGCTTGAGCGTCACTCGATCTCCCGTATCAACACTTCTAAAATCCCTGCCGCGTATGGCTTCTCGGTCACGCGGTGATGTCCCTTCTTCGCCTGCTCCGTGCCGTTTCCGAGCACGTAGCCGTTTCCGACTCGTTTTAACATCTCTAAATCGTTGCCGCTGTCCCCGAACGCATACGCTTCTTCGGCACGGAACGAGAAGTGCTCACAGACGTAGTCGACCGCTGCCGTCTTCCCGGCCCCCCGCGGAATGAAATCGATGTCGTACGCTCCGGACGGATCTCCAGCGAGCGGATTGCAACGACTGACGTTCGCCGCGATGCCCGCTTCTTCCACGAGCGTGCGAATCAACTGCAACGTCGCCATGTCGTCGCCGTGATAGTAATAGTTGTGCATCCACGGGTTCTGGCCGACGCTCGACTGCGGCTCGAGCTCGATACCGTGACGTCGCATCGCCTCGATCGTTCGACCGACGCGCTCGACAAAATCGGACGGAAACAGCTGCTGAAACGTCGCATCTAGTTCAAGGCCGCCCTTGTCGCTGACGTGGTATAGCTCCGTGCCGAGACTTGAGGCAATCCGATGCGGGAAGTAGCGCATCGAGGCCCGGTTTGTTTTTTCAGTCAACGCATCGAACGAGCTGCCGGTCACCCACATCGTCGAGAAGCGATGCGCGTTCTGTTCGAGAAAATCTTCGAGGCGACGTACCCCCTCGAGCTGTTCTGCCGTGCACGCATGGGGAAAGTATGTCTCATCGAAATCGAAACAGACGAGCGTCCGGCCTTCTTTTGAAAATCGTTCCATAGTCATCCTCCTTGTGTCGCCATACCCCATCTCGTATAGTTGAAGTACGAAAGGAATGAGCGATGTGAGAAATTGGTTTAGTCGATCCTATTGTCAGTATAGCGGAATCGCGACCGGATTCGGTCTCGTCTTCGCCTTTTTGTTCGGTGTCCGGACGTTTCCGTTTTGGCAACAGTGGTTATCGAACGGTTTGGCGTTCATGATGATGCTCGTGACGGCGACGCTTTTCAGCTGTACGACCTATCAGCTGCTCAACCGCTTGAACTTATTTATTTTCCGACGCATCGGGGGTGCCGCTTCGGCTTGTTCACGCTGAAGGCACGGGCAAAATCACACTGTTCACGTATTTGTCACCTCACATAAGCATCCATTTTACGTTTTCATCCGTTAGATGAATACAAGGGACCCCTTTACGAGAAAAGGAGCAAGCCATGACTGATTATGAATTGTACGAGCGTGTCAGGCAAAAAGACAAGCAAGCGCTCGAAATCTTATACGATCGATATGAACGTATTTTGTACGCGTTCATGATGCAGTTGACGAAAGACCGCGACCTCGCCGAAGAAGCGATGCAAGAAGTATTCATCAAACTCTGGCGCGGGGGCGGCGTTTACGACGAATCAAAAGGCAAGTTCAAGTCGTGGCTCTTCACGATGGGCCGCCACGTGGCCATCGATTTGATTCGAAAACGTAAACCGGACCTGCAGCTCGACGAGTCTTATGCGGAAACAATCCCATCCACCGATCGTTCCGTCGAGAGCGAGGTCGAATGGCAAGAGGAACGGGCCCAAATCGAGACGGCGATGGCCGAGCTTCCGACCGAACAGCAACAAGTCGTCCGGCTCATGTATTTCAATGGGCTCAGTCAACAAAAGATCGCCGTTGCGTGCAACATCCCGCTCGGTACCGTGAAAGGCAGGATCCGGTTAGCATTGAAACAGTTACGAAAGCACTTATCCCATGAAACGAATGATAAGGAGGTGGAACGATGAACGCTTGCGACCAATTGATCGATTACTTCAACCAACATTTGACGGAAGAGGAACGCCTCCGTTTCGAGGCGCACCTCGCCACATGCGAGACGTGTCAACAAGAGCTCGAACAGCTTGAGGCACTCGTCGGCGGCGTCGCGTTCCTCTCTGAACCGGCTGAACCCCCAAGTGGAATGAAGGCCCGCATCCTCGATAACGTTTTTGCCGAAGACGACAACCCAAAAGCGGCGGAACCCGCCCCTGAGCCAACACCTGCGCCCGTGACGCCGTTCACCGCACCTAAAGAAAAACGGAAGACACCGTGGGGCGCCTTCGCGCTCGCTGCCGCGCTCGCCTTGTCATTGATTGGCAATGGCTATCTGTTGCTCAATCAAAACGAACCGGCCGGAATCGCTTTGATCGATACAGTCCCGCTTCAAGGCGAGTCGGAAGGAGTCGCTTATTTGGCCGAACAAGACGGCGAACGCCAACTCATCGTCCAAACGAACGGCCTCGCCCCGCTCGAGGCGAATGAAGTGTATCAAGTCTGGCTGTTGAAAGACGATTCCCCGATCCCGACCGGCGCGTTCGTCACAGATGATAAAGGCAACGGCACCGTCATCTATACGCTCGACTCAACCGAGTCAGCGACAGATTGGGACACGGTCGCTGTCACGAAAGAACCTGAACGAGGTAACACAGCTCCCGAAGGCGAAACCGTACTCAGTGCCAGCTTATAAGAAGAGACCAGATGACACTATGCATAGGTGTCATCTGGTCTCTTTTTCGTTATGATTGATAAAAAGGAGTGATTGTATGCGAAAACCGAAAATCGGGGTCGTCGGTCTCGGTGGCATTGCCCAAAAAGCGTATTTGCCGATTTTGACGAACAGTACGTCGTTCGAACTCGTCGGGGCCTATTCGCCGACCGTCGAGAAACGTGAGGCGATTTGTCGTGCTTACCGGATGGAGTCGTTCTCTGGACTGCTTGAGCTTGCCTCATCGGTCGACGCGGTGTTCGTCCACAGTGCGACCGATACCCATTACGACGTCGTCTCGACGTTACTCACACATGGTGTCGACGTCTATGTCGACAAACCACTCGCCGCGACGATCGAAGACGCTTCGCGACTCGTTGACATCGCAGACAAGAATAAACGAAAGCTCATGGTCGGCTTCAATCGACGCTTCGCTCCGATGTATCAACACGTCAAAGAAGCAGGCCCGTTTCATATGATCGATTTCGTCAAACATCGCGGTGACGGTCTGCGTGGACACGACTACCAATTCACGTTGCTCGACGATTACTTGCATGTCGTCGATACGCTCCGCTACTTATCGAGCGGGACGTTACGCCTCGTGACCGGTCAGCTCGAGACGACGCAAACGAACGGTCTCCACTTTGCCCGCCATGTCTGGCAAGACGACCACGGCTTACATACGACGGCCATGCACCGGAAGGCTGGTGTCAATCATGAAGGGGTCATCGCCGTCACCGATGATTTGCGTCTGACCGTCGATGAGATGGTGACACTCCACCGCCACAGGAACGGGACGCATACGACCGAGACGTTCGGCTCGTGGGACACGCTCCTTACCCAACGCGGATTCCAAGGGGCCATCGATCACTTCATCGAGGCGGTGACCGACGACACGCCGATACTGACGGACGGTCGCGAGGCGCTTATGACACAGCAACTCGTCACCGACTTATTCAATCGCTGAAGAAGAGACCAACCGTCTCAACGTTGAGCACGACAACTTAAATCATCACGGTTTTTGAAAAACAGTCGGCCTTTATCGGGCCGACTGTTTGCGTAAGCGTTCGGTTTGATCGTACGAGGTTTCTGCCAGTTTGCGCTGTTGCCGTCGCTCGACGAGAGTCGACCACGTCACGGCCGTCACGATACAGGCCGCGCCGATGAAGAAATTGCGATCGAGTTGTTCATTTAAGACGAGCCAGCCGAGATATCCGCCGACGAGCGGTTGAAAGAAGAAAAAGAGCGACCCGACGCTCGCGTCCATGAGTTCAAGCCCTTTGTTCCAAAAGAAGAACGCCCCGGCCGTCGACACGATCCCGACGTATAGCACACTGAGCCAAAGCGCGCCAGTCATCGTCGGCAGTCCGCGATCGGCCACTTCGACGCCCATGAGCGGTGTCATCAACACAAACGCGATGCCGATGGCAAACGTTGTGATCGTCAACGACGACAATGTCGCTGACGCGATTTTGACGTAGATCGACATGAGCGCCCATGTGATCGCCGCCCCGACTAAGATCAAGCTACCGATGAAATATGTCCCTTCCACGTGCCAACCGACGACGATGATGACCCCGATCGTCGCCAAGATGAGTGACCCGACTTTAATCGGTGTCAACTTCTCTTTCAAAATCAAACGGGCGAACAGCACCATGAACGCGGGCGTCGCCGCCGTGACGAGCGATCCCGTATGCGCGTCCGACAGCTTCGTCCCGATGAACTGAAAGGAAATCGAAGCGACATAGCCGATGACTCCAATCAACGTGATCCATTTCCAATCACTCCGGCTGATTCGCTCCCTTCCGAACAGCCACCATGCCAAAAACAACACGATGAAGGCCACGAAGTAGCGCATCCAAATGAGTGTGAACGGCTCGATAAAGCCGAGCGCATATTTACTGACGACGTACATGCCGCCCCAAATACTCGCGGCGAGCGTCAAACTGATGGCACCGAACCATTCCTTTCGCATCGTGTCCCTCCTCCCCTAATGCCTAAACAATACGACAGCATGGCATCAAATTCCTGTTTCTCTAGTTGTCCGATATCCAGAAATCGCTTAAACTGATGATAACGATGATTGAAAGGAGGGAGAAAGGTGAACTTTGTCGGACGTACGCATTGGTCAACAGAACATTTGTACATTTTGCGTGCGATTTTTCACGATGTCGCCTAATCACAGGACCCGTCTGTCCTTTTTTAGACATTGCTGAAAACCAACAAAGCGCCTCTCTTCCTAACCGAGCGCTTATTTTGCGCTCGGTTTTTTTGATAGGCCTCTACTCTAGGAGGAACGATTCATGTTAATCGAATTACAACAAATCCAAAAGCAATATGGCGGCCACGCCGTCTTGACCGACGCCAACCTTCATGTGAACGCGGGTGAACGAATCGGACTCGTCGGACGAAACGGGAGCGGCAAAACGACACTTCTCCGCCTCATCGTCGGGACAGAATCACCGGATGGCGGTACGATTTACCGAAAACAGCGATTGACGATCGGTTATTTGGCCCAGATTCCGGCCTACCCGGATAAAACCGGTCGGGACGTGCTCTATACCGCGTTTTCTGAGCTCGTGACACTCGGCGACGAGATGCGCCGGCTCGAAGAAGCGATGGCCGAACGTGACGACATCGAGACGCTCCTCGAGACGTACGGAGCGTTGCAGACTCGTTTTGAGAACAACGGCGGCTACGCCATCGACTCGAAAGTGAACGCGATGATTGACGGGCTCCGGCTCACCCGGTTCGTCGACCGGCCGTTCGACACGCTCAGCGGCGGCGAGCGGACGAAGATTGGACTCGCCTTGGCGTTGCTCCAAGAACCGGACCTGCTCATCTTAGACGAGCCGACGAACCATCTCGATTTAGAGGCGATGGCTTGGCTCGAGGCGTTCCTGTCTGACAGTCCGTCTACGCTCCTCCTCGTCTCGCACGACCGTGTGTTTTTGGACGCCGTCGCTACCCGTATCGTCGAATGTGAGGATGGTGAGTTGGCAAGCTTTGACGGCAATTACAGCGCGTTCGTCGCCCAAAAAGAAAAACGGCTACTCGACCAATTCCATGCCTACACGGAGCAACAAAAGAAAATCAAGAAGATGAAAGAGACGATTCGCCAGCTCAGGCAGTGGGCGAACGAAGGACACCCTCCGAACGAGAAGTTCTACCGGCGCGCCAAATCGATGGAGAAAGCACTCGCCCGAATCGAGACGATCAAGCGACCGCAGCTCGAGGCCGTTCAACCCGATATTCAGTTTATGGCACATGGTCGGACCGGTCGTGATGTCTTTGAGGCGACCGATGTGACGGTCCGCTTTGACCAGACCGTCTTCGAGCACGTCTCATTTTACGCAAGCCACGGCGAGCGCATCGCCATCGTCGGCCCAAACGGGAGCGGCAAGTCTACGCTCTTGAAAGTGTTGCTCGGCCAAACCGAACCGACTTCAGGCGAGGTACGTCGAGCGGAACGCGCAAAAATCGGTTATTTGTCTCAACATGTCGATTTCAATCAATCGCATCGTCTCATCGAGGCGTTTCGGGACCGAATCCCGGTCGATGAAGGAACAGCACGACAGCTGCTCGCTCAATTTCTTTTCTACGGTGCGAGCGTGTTCAAACCGGTCAAGGATTTAAGCGGTGGCGAGAAAATGCGGCTCATGCTCGCAATCCTCATGCACGAAGAGATGAACGTGCTCGTCTTGGACGAGCCGACGAACCATTTGGATATCGAAGCGCGCGAGGCGCTTGAAGAGGCACTCGACCGTTTCGACGGGACGCTCGTCGCCGTGTCGCACGACCGCTACTTCTTGAACAAACTGTTCCCCATCACGTACTGGCTCGACGGGACGACGACGCGTTTCTCAGGGAACGTGACGTACGCACTCGAGAAACGTCGCGAAACACCTGAGGCAGTGACTGCGACGCCGAAACAGAAAGCAACGCCAAAGCAAAACACGACGGGAACAAGGCAAATCGACACGTCCCGTGAAGAAGCGCGTCTGTCCGAGCTCGAGGCGCTCCATCAGTCGCTCATCACTCAAATGAATGACACGAACGACTTGGAGCAACTCATGACGTTGCAACTACAGATTGATGCCCTGCAATCAGAGATTGATTCGTTGGTCCTTCAATTACTCGAATCCATGTGAAAACAAACGGCGCCGTCATTGACGGCGTCGCTTGTTTTCGTACCATGACTGCGTGAGAAACCCGACTGCCCCAATCGCCATCAGGACGTACGGTAAGACACGCGGGACACCGTCCGTTTCGCCGATGGATAGTAGGAAGATCCCGCTCACGAACGTACCGAGCCAATAAAACTTGGGCATGTCATCCCCCCCTTTTTAAAAATGACTTGTTATTTTTCTGAATTTTCCGTAAAATACCTTCTAATTCGATTCAACGAAAGGAGGCTGTCCCATGCCACGTCGCAACTGGAATACGATCGTCCGCTCAACGCTAGTTGTCGCGATTGCCCTCATGACTTTTTTGTACATCCGCTACGATACGGAAATGAAAGAACGAGAACGCGCTCTCGAAGAATATCTTGCCACCCATTATAACATTCCGGAGCAGACTTATTCGCTCGATGGGACGCTCGGGCGGGACGGCTACGTGTATGACGTCACGTTCCGTGACGAACCAGACACCGACTACACGTTTCGTGTGACGAAGTCGGTCGACGGTCATCAAATCGAGTATAAGACTGCCAACGGCCACGCCCAATCGCGTGTCTCGACGTACACGCCTTGAAAAAGCGCCACGAAAGTGGCGCTTCACGGAG
>NZ_JAFIFD010000023.1 GCF_020832205.1 Exiguobacterium sp.
CATTCGCTTTCAAGCGTGCGTTCTCACCCGATAAATCGGTCACGACCGGTTCACGCAAACTCGTGAACGCCGGCAGCTCATACGTGGCGGACACGTCTTGGGCGGCCGTCATCATCATATCCTCGGTCGGGAGGTCCGCCGTTTCGGTTGATGTCTCCGCAAGGGACGATGCGTCGCTTGAAGGTTGTCCTTTTTCGGCGACGACTTTTTCACTGAAGCCGACAATCGGGATGTCGTGCATCGTCACGGCGTCTGCTTCCGGCTCGATGTCCGGTTGGACAGCACGGTCCGGTTCCGACTTCACCTCGACCGGATCTTGTCTCTTCCGGCGCGGGGCTTTTTGCTTCGCGGCAGGTCGCTCACGGTCATGCCATTCTTGTCGAATCGCTTGCGCCGTCTCGAGCAGACGGCGTCCGACGCTCCGCCAAATTGTCGGAGATAAGAGTGAGATTCCTACGACCAGACAAATGACACCGAGAAAGACGATGCCAAAATCAGATAGTAAGTAATTGTTCAAATCGTACAGCGCACCGTTGACCGCTCCTCGTTCGCTTCCCCAGACGAGGTCACCGAACAACAAAAAGGCGATAAAGAGAAGCATGATCCCGGCCCGTTGTCCGGGACGCCAATCGTTTAAGAAAATCAGCAACGTGAACGCGATCGCCAAATACGTCAATGCGCCCCAGCCGCCGAACAACGTCACAGCGAGCGATGACGTCCGTGTACCGACCAACCCGAACTCGAACAACGAAAAAATAAACGCCGTCATCGCCAGAACGAAAGCGACCCAGCCATATGTACGCCATGGGATCGGCTGTTTGCGCGACCTTGTCGCCGGACGCTTCCGTTTCGTCGTCGGCGTCTTTCTCGTTTTTGGAGCCACCTTTTTTTGTGCCACTTTCCATTCCTCCTAAAAAAAGAAGGCAAAAGTCAGATGACTTTTGCCTCAATTCATTATATCTCCATGATGATCGGCAAGATCATCGGACGACGCTTCGTCTGCTCGAACAAGAAGACGCTGAGCCGCTCACGAATATTTGATTTCAATTCGGTCCAGTCACTTCCAGCTTGAAGACTCTTCTCGATCTGTTTCGTGACGATACGGTTCGCTTCTGAGATCATCTCTTCAGATTCACGCATATAGACGAATCCGCGTGAGATGAGTTCAGGTCCTGAAATCAATTTCTTTTGTTTACGGTTCAACGTGACGACGCAGAGGACGACACCATCTTGAGACAAGAGGCGGCGGTCGCGAAGCACGATGTTTCCGACGTCGCCGACACCGATCCCGTCAATCAAGACGTTCCCGGCCGGTACTTTTCGGCTCATCCGCGCTTTTCTACCTGTGAACTCGACGACATCTCCTTTTTCAACGATAAAGATGTTGTTCGATTTCACACCGACTTGTTCAGCAAGTTTCGAGTGGGCCATCTGCATCCGGTACTCCCCGTGAATCGGCATGAAGTATTTCGGTTTGACGAGATTCAACATGAGCTTGAGCTCTTCGGCCGAACCGTGTCCCGAAACGTGGACTTTACGTTGATTGTAGATGACGTTCGCCCCTGAACGGAACAACAAGTCGATCGTTTTCGACACGGACTTCTCGTTTCCAGGAATCGGCGTCGCCGCGATGACGACCGTATCGCTCAAGCGAATGTTCACTTGCTTGTGGGCGTTACGGGCCATCCGTGTCAACGCTGCCATCGGCTCACCTTGGGAACCGGTCGTCAAAATGACGACTTTGTTGTCCGGGAGCCGGTTCACTTGTGACAATTCAACGAGCGTCTTCGGTTTGAAGCGAAGATAGTTCAGCTTTTGTGCCACTTCCACGATGTTGACCATGCTTCGGCCGACGACCGCGACTTTACGGTCGTTCGCTTCCGCCGCCGCGAACACTTGTTGCAAGCGGTGCACGTTCGAGGCGAACGAAGCGACGATGACGCGGCCTTCCGCTTGATAAATGACGTCGTTCAACTCGGCGCCGACGAGAGACTCCGAACCGGTTTGACCCGGTCGTTCCGCGTTCGTCGAATCCGACAGCAAGCAGAGGACGCCGCGCTGCCCGATCGCAGCCAATTTATTGAAGTCCGACTGTTTCCCATCGACCGGTGTATAGTCGAACTTGAAATCGCCCGTATGGACGATCGCTCCTTGAGACGTTTGAATGCAGACACCGACACAGTCTGGAATCGAGTGGTTGACGCGGAAGAACGTGATGAAATGATCAGCGATAGTCAATTTCGTTTTGGCGTCAATCAACCGAAGGTCGACTTCTTTCAGTAATCCTGCTTCTTTCAGTTTGATTTCAATCAAACCGAGTGTCAATTTCGTCCCATAGACGGGAACGTGTTTCAAATCGCGGAGCACATAGCTCAGTCCGCCGATATGGTCTTCATGCCCGTGGGTGATGAAAATCGCCCGGACACGGTCTTTATTTTCCTTCAAGTACGTAATGTCTGGGATCACGATATCAATCCCGAGCATCTCATCGCCTGGGAACATAAGGCCGGCATCGATGACGAAGATGTCGTCGTCTAGTTCCACGACGTACATGTTCTTCCCGATTTCGCCTACGCCACCAAGCGCAAAGACGCTAATATTTTCTGTCTTCTTCTTTGACACTAACAAAAACCTCCTAGATGATTCATATTCTGGTTCGTCCACTTATCGCTACTGAATATTGTATCGGAAAACGGCTTCATTGCCAACATTTCCGTTCAATCGACTAGAGGTTGTAAAACATCGGCGAGCGGAACGGTCGCTTGTTCCGCCGGTCGCTTGCCGGCCGCGAGCTGTCGAATCGATAACCCGAAGTCCATTTGCAGATGAGGGTAGTCCGGGAAGTTACGCCAGTCCCCTCCCCACTCGAACCCGAGCGCTTTGCCGAGTTCGCCGAGTTCTTGCCAATCCGGCACACCCGAGCGGTTATGATCTGAGGACAAATCATAATCGGCCCGGTTGTCATGGATGATGACGAAATCTACAGCGAGGCCGTAGTTATGATAACTTTGACCGGCCTTGGCGTTCGTGACGACTTGTCCCGGTTTGGAACGTCCTTGGGCGTATAAGGCGTTTTGTTCTTCAGCCGAGCGATATCCGGACGTCAAGCGCACTTCGAGCCCGAGACACGAATGAGCGAGACGCACGAACGCTTCGCTCCGTTCCCGTACGTGCGGATGCAAGTTGACGAACGCCTTGTCGCTTCGATCGACGATCGTCTGCTCCGAACGAGGAGATCGCTCACACATGCCCGCCTCAAACGACGGCTCATCGACCCACGGCATCGGTCCCGGCTGCGAGTACGAATACGCCAAAAAAATCCCGACTAAAAATGCGACCATGGCGAACGTCAACATACCGGACCACTTCATCGTCTCAACCGTTTACGGAGTCCTTTGACGAGCGGAAGTCCCGTTTCGAGGGCGAAATAGAGTGGTCGGTTCATGACGAGGTCAAACTCGCCGACTTTTTCAATCTGGTCGCTCCCCCATCCGGATTTGAACGCATAGAGCCCGGCATATTCGTCGTCCGGCGCTGTGCTGCCGGAGACGCCTCCGAAATCATAACGTTCGGCCCCGCTCGCTTTGGCTGCTTGCATCATCGTCCATTGCATGAGATGGTTCGGCATGAATTCACGGAATTCGTTGGATGAGGCACCGTATAAATAGTATGAACGACGTCCCGCGAGCGTCAGCAAACCGCCTGACAAGACGAGACCGTTCGGATATTTTTCATGTAGTTGGACGAGTTCCGGCAAGGCCGTCTCGATTTTTTCAATCTGGTCGCTCGTCTGTTTTTGACGATTCGACAAACTCGTCAGTTTTTTCTCAACGGTCTCTTTTTCAAGGGCGCGCTCGATCTTTTCAAGTTCGCGCTTCGCTTTGTCGAGTGTCGCCCGCTGTTGGTCGAGTGCGATGCTCGGTTCGAGTTTCGTTAAGAACAACCGGGCGTCCCCCGGTTGGAGACAGTCGTATAAGTTCTCAAAATAATCGAGGCCGCGGATGGCAAAACCGTCCCGATCCCCCGTCACTTTCATCAAGTCGGCGAACGTTTTCAAGCCGTCCCGCCCGACTTCCGTACAGACGATTCCTTTTTTCTCGGCAAGCCGGACGTTGTAACGGAACTTATGGTGGAACTTCGCGAAAATGTCTTTCTCGCTCGGCCGCAAATCCGTCTCCATCGTGAAGCGGGGCTGGGCGTAGTCAAAACCACCGCCGTACCCTTTATGGGTGAAGCCGAGATCTGCCATCTCCGTCAACAACCCAGGTACTTCGTCTCGGTCGACATTCGGGTCAATTTTGATCGTGATCGCCCGTCTCGCCTTCGCGACTCGTTTCGCTTCTTCCGTCAGAGCCCGCAACGAGGCCACATCGTCGTAATCGACGACGAATCCGCGCGGCGCGTAACATAGGGTGAACGGCAGTTTTGGCACTTGTTTGAACAACAAGAGGGCGACGCCTGTCACCGTCCCGTCCGTGGCGACGGCGATGCGCTCCCCGGACCAACCGTTTTGACGTTTCACGTTGGCCCAACTTGAGAGTTGCAACAAATCTCCGCGGTCGTGTGTTTTGACGAAATCATCATGCTCTTTCTCTGTCAAGCTGATCGGTTGTACTGCCATAAATCTTTATTCCTCCATGTTTAAAATTGTCGTTCGGACGATTACTTCCTCATCGAGCGGTACTTTCTCGTTGCCGATGATTTGGTATTTCTCGTGTCCTTTTCCGGCTAAGACGACGATGTTGTCCGGTTTGGCGAGACGTGCCGCGTAGCGGACCGCTTCTTCCCGGTCCCCAATCTCGACGTAATTGTCATGCGTCATGCCGGAAGCGATCCCGCTCGTGATCGAGTCGTACGACTCAAAGCGTGGATCATCGGTCGTGATGACGACGGTGCCGGCATACTTCGATGCCATCTCGCCCATCGTCGGCCGCTTCGTCACATCACGGTTGCCGCCCGTCCCGATCAAGAAGATGATGTCTTCTTTCGGGACGCCGACGAGCGATTTCAAGCATTGTTCGATACCGTCTGGTGTGTGCGCATAGTCGGCGTATACGTTATAACCCGGGACGTCGAGACGTTGCATCCGTCCTTTGGCCGGATGGATCGCCTCAAGCGCCTCGATGATGACGCCGAGCGAATAGCCGGCGGCAAGGAGACACCCGGTCGCAAGCAAGATGTTGTAGACGTTGAAACGGCCGATGAACTGCACCGTCACAGGCAGACTTTCCCCTTGGTAGTGGAGATGGAAGCTCGTGTCTGACAGCGTCTGAACAATGTCTGTCGCCGTCACGTCGGCCGGGGTATCGATGGCGTATGTAATCACGCGCGCCCCTGTCATCGTCTCATAGAGCTTGCTGTACGGGTCGTCTGCGTTTAAGACGGCCACTTTATCGCGTGATGCCGTCTGTCCGAGCTGGGCAAAAAGAAGTCCTTTGGCCCGGGCATAGTTATCGAACGTCCCGTGGAAATCGAGGTGGTCGTGCGTCAAGTTCGTAAACCCGACGATGTCAAAGTCGGTCCCGATGACGCGGCCGAGCTCGAGCCCGTGTGACGATACTTCCATCATCACATCGGTCACCCCTTCATCTTTCATTTGGGCGAGCAGTTGTTGCAGTTCCGAACTTTGCGGCGTCGTGTTTTTACTCGGTACGACCGTATCGTTGATGCGAACCTCGACCGTCCCGATGAGGCCGGTGCTGTGACCGAGCTCGGTGAGGACGTCGCGCAAAATCGTCGTCGTCGTCGTTTTGCCGTTCGTGCCGGTAATGCCGAACATACGCATCTGTTCGGACGGATAGCCATAAAAAGCCGACGCTAATAAACCGACCGCTCGCGAACTGTCACGCACGAGCACGTTCGGCACGGCCACATCGAGCGGCCGCTCGCTCACGATCGCTACAGCTCCTCGTTCGACCGCCGTGGTCGCATAGTCGTGCCCGTCCACTGTGTAGCCTTTAATGGCGACAAACAGCGTCCCTGGTACGACTTCCCGTGAATCGGTCGTCACATGGGTTACTTCAATGTCAGTTGTTTGCAGTTTGTTGATCACTTGTATCTTTTTAATTAAATCCGTTAAGTTCAAGTCTTTCCCTTCTTTCACCTGTATCCTGTCCAAAGTAAAGAATACCTCTTAATCAGTGTAGAGAACTTACAATTCGGTTTCAAGTCGGTCTTCGGACGGAAGGACGTATGATTTGGCAGGGGCGTGGCTAAGCACTTCCCGAATCAAGGCGTTGACGTCGCGCGTCTCAATCCGATCGACCTTGTCGAGGACGACGTCAATCGGCTCCACTTCATCCAATAAGACGAGGTTTCGCCCGTTCCGGTTCATTCGTGCACTCGTACTTTCATTGCCGAGAACGAGTGAACCTTTCAACTGTCGTTTGCCTTTTTCGACTTCTTCATCGGTGAGTCCAGACTGTTTCAGCTCTGCCAGTTCACGCGCCATGATCGTTTCGACTTGTTCAAGTGTGTCCGGTGACGTGCCGATGTAAATCGTGAACGTCCCGTGGTCATCGAACGTCGTGTAATACGAATAAATGGAGTACGCCAACCCTTCTTCTTCCCGAATCGACTGGAACAAGCGGGACGACATCGTCGCTCCGATCGCATTGTTCAGGAGTGCAAGATGCGGCAACCGGTCATCGGTCGCAGCGATGGCCTCATAGTTCCAGCAGAGATGAGCTTGCTCGGTCTCTTTCTGTTTTTGGACGATCTCGGCGTGGAGCGTCGGAACGGTTGATTCTTTCGGTGATTCCCCTGATGGGAGGTCGGCAAACCTCGCCTTGACGGCGTCGACGAGGGCGTCCGGCACATGACCGGCAATCGAGACGACGACACGGTTCCCCGTGTACATCGTCGCGACGTAGCGGAGCAACTGTTCGCGCGTTAACCCGAGCACGCTCGCTTCCGTCCCGAGAATCGGCTCGGCGAGCACGTCGTCTTGATAGACGGCTTTCGCGAGCAGTTCATGTACGAGGTCTTCCGGTGTATCTTCATACATTTTAATTTCTTCTAGCACGACGCGTTTTTCCTTCTCGAGTTCGACTTCGTCGAAGATGGAGTCGAACAACATATCAGCTAGCGCGGCAAACGCCACAACGGCGTGCTCATCGAGCGTCTTCACGTAATAGCACGTGTGATCTTTCGAGGTGAACGCGTTGACGCTGCCGCCGAGCTCATCGAAGAACGAAGCGATCTCTTTGGCCGTCTTCGTTTTCGTTCCTTTAAACAGCATATGCTCAATCAAATGGCTGATGCCGATCTCGGTCGTTGTTTCAGTTCGTGTCCCGGCTTTGATAAACACACCGGTTGACGTGCTGCGGACGTCGGCCATCGGTTCAATTACGATGCGGACGCCGTTTTGTAACGTGATCCATTCCATGTCATCACTCCTATGAAAAAGGCCATCGCAACAGACGATGGCCATCATTAATTAGTTTGTCGTTCTTGGCGGGCGACGATCGCCGTCGCGACGCGGCGGACGACTGTCACGTGGCGGACGGCTTTCGCGCGCCGCTTTGCGTTTCGCTTCGTACGCTTCCCGCTCTTCCGGGGACAACCCTTCGAGGATGAGCGTTTTATGCGAGGCGTTGACACGCCCTTTGTCATCGATTTCTGTGACTTTGACTTTAATCGTGTCACCGAGCTTGACGACGTCTTCGACGTTCGCGACACGCTCTAGGCTGAACTCTGAGACGTGGACGAGAGCGTCCTTGCCTTTGAACAACTCGACGAACGCGCCAAACTTCTCGATCCGGCGCACTGTCGCGTCGAACACTTCGCCGACGACGACTTCGCGGACGATATCGCCGATGAGCGCCATCGCCATATCGATCCCTTCTTGATCGGTCGAGGCAATGAACACCGTACCGTCTTGTTCGATGTCGATCTTGACACCCGTCTGGTCGATGATGCTGTTGATCATCTTACCACCCGGTCCGATCACGTCGCGAATCTTGTCCGGATTGATCGTCATCGTGATGATCTTCGGAGCGTATTGCGACAACTGCGGACGCGGTGCGTCAAGCGTCTCGAGCATGTGGTTCAAGATATGGAGACGACCTGTTCGAGCCTGTTCGAGCGCTTCTTCCAAGATGTCCCGCGTGATGCCCGCGATTTTAATGTCCATCTGCAAGGCTGTGATCCCGTCTTTCGTTCCGGCGACTTTAAAGTCCATGTCCCCGAGGTGATCTTCGAGTCCTTGAATGTCCGTGAGTACTGTGTAGTGCTCACCTTCCATGATCAGACCCATCGCGATTCCAGCGACCGGCGCCTTGATTGGCACACCGGCATCCATAAGCGCGAGCGTTGAACCACAGATTGACGCCTGTGAACTTGACCCGTTCGACTCAAGCACTTCTGAGACGAGACGAATCGTGTACGGGAAGTCGGCCTCATTCGGGATGACCGGCAACATCGCACGTTCACCGAGCGCCCCGTGTCCGATTTCACGGCGACCTGGTGCACGCACCGGGCGCGCTTCACCGACTGAGAACGGCGGGAAGTTATAATGGTGCATGAACCGTTTATTCTCTTCCAGGCCGATGCCGTCGATGATTTGGGCGTCACCGATGACGCCGAGCGTCGCGACCGACATAACTTGGGTTTGTCCACGCGTGAACAAGCCAACGCCGTGCGCACGCGGCAACAAACCGACTTCAGAAGCGAGCGGACGGATGACGTCTGGACGACGGCCGTCTGGACGAACTTTTTCGACCGTGATCAAACGGCGGACTTCGTCTTTGACGAACTTGTTCAAAATGCCAGACACTTCTTTTAGCTTCGCCGGTTCGTCTGCGAGACGCTCTTCGTATGAAGCGACGTACTTGGCGATGACTTCGTTGATCGCCTCGTCACGCGCATGTTTCTCTTCGACTTGAACCGCATTGACGATTTCAGGACGAGCTGCTTCGAGTTCTTGTGACAACGTCTCATCGAATTTCGAGACCGTGTATTCGAACTTCGGTTTCCCGACTGCTGCGACGATCTCGTTTTGGAAAGCGACGAGCTTTTTGATCTCTTCGTGACCGAACAAGATCGATTCGAGCATGATTTCTTCAGACACTTCGTTCGCACCCGCTTCAACCATGTTGATCGCGTCCGCTGTACCAGCGACTTGAAGTTCAAGTTCTGTCTTCTCGAGTTGTTCGGTCGTCGGGTTGACGACGAACTCGCCAGCGATGCGTCCAACCGTCGCTCCAGCGATCGGTCCGTCAAACGGGACGTCCGAGATCGACAAGGCGATCGACGTTCCGAGCATACCGGCCATCTCGGCCGAGCAATCCGGGTCGTTTGACATGACGTAAATCATAACTTGGATGTCGTGACGGAAGCCGTCAGGGAAAAGTGGACGAATCGGACGGTCGATGAGGCGTGACGTCAAGATCGCGTTCTCACCAGGGCGTCCTTCCCGACGAAGGAAACCTCCTGGAATTTTACCGACCGAGTATAGTTTTTCTTCGTAGTTGACCGTAAGTGGGAAGAAATCTAAATCTTTTGGTGCTTTCGATGCCGTCACTGTCGCGAGCACAACTGTGTCGCCGTAACGGACGAGCGCCGAGCCGTTCGCTTGTTTCGCGAGCTGACCCACTTCTACAGATAGCGGACGTCCGCCCCATTCCGTAGAAAATACTTGTTTCGTACCTAACATGAACATTCTCCTCTCAAACCTTATCTAGTTTATTATGTAACTCATTCCTAGGAATGTCTAATGATTTTCCTTTAAAAAAAGAAGAAACGGACTAGGAACAAGTGTCCCAGCCCGTCATTTGGTCCGCTCGGATTAACGACGGAGACCAAGGCGTTGAATCAATTCACGGTAACGTGTAACGTCCTTGTTACGAAGGTACGTAAGCAAGTTACGGCGACGTCCAACCATTTTCAAAAGACCGCGACGTGAGTGGTGGTCTTTCTTGTGTGTACGAAGATGTTCGTTTAAAGTGTTGATTTGTTCAGTCAATACTGCAACTTGAACTTCCGGTGAACCAGTGTCACCTTGTTTTGTCGCGTATTCCGCGATGATTTCGTTCTTACGTTCTTTTGAGAGTGCCATTGCCTCTCCACCTCCATTTAATAGAAAATTGCCGCGTTGCCGAGCCGGCGTTGGTGAATCGTCCAGCCAAGCGAAACGGTGTACTTTGCGTACCAAATTAGAATACATGAACGGCTGTTTAAAGTCAAGATAGGATTGCTCGTGCCGTCGTCTCGTCCTCTCTCAACTGGGCGACGAGCGCGTCGAGGCCGTCAAACGCGCGTTCGTTCCGAATGAAACGGATCCATTCGATCTCAATCGTCTGACCGTACAAGTCCTCCGAGAAGTCGAATAAATGACTCTCGATGGACACGTCACCCGTATCATAGAACGTCGGACGCCGGCCGACGTTCGTCATCGCATCGAACGTGCGTCCGTCTGAGAGCCGCACACGCGTCGCATAGACGCCGAGTCGCGGCATGACGTAAGAGGCGTCCATCACGACGTTCGCCGTCGGGTATCCGATTGTTCGTCCACGCGCGTCCCCGTGGATGACTTCCCCGCATATGGCATAAGGGGCACCGAGAAGCGTCGCCGCCACATCGACGTCCCCTGCTCCGAGCAACTTACGGATGCGAGTCGAGGATACTTTTTCACCACCGTCTGTCTGTTCAGCAACGACAGACGTCGTAAACCGTCCCCGGGCGTGGTACGGCATCGTCTCCATCGTTCCTTCTCCGAATTTGCCGTATGAATAATCGAAACCGGCCGTCACATGCACCGCTCCGGCGCCGATCAAATAATCATCGACGAACTGTTGCGGCGACAGGCTCGCGAGCTGTTTCGTGAACGTGAGGACGAGGCATCGTTCGACGCCGAGCGCCTCGATTCGCTTTAACTTACGCGACAGCGGCGTGATGTAGCGCACCGCGTCCGGCTGATTCGACAGCACTTGTTTCGGATGCGGGTCGAACGTGACGACGGTGACCGGCACGTTCAGCCGTTCCGCCTGCTCTTTTGCATGACGAATCACGGCCTGGTGTCCGTTGTGCACACCGTCGAAGAAGCCGAGCACCATGACCGACGGGACAAAGTCCGGCGTCTCGGGATGTGTGAGATGAATCGTTTCCATACTTCCATTTCCCCCTTAGTCGATGGTCAGCATGACCTCGACTGTAGCGTCTGTCGTTCCGTCAAGCCGTCGGTAAAGGGCGAGCGGAATTCCTTCTTCATTATAGACAGTAAACAGTTCAAATTCGAGCGAGACGTCGTTTAGCTTGCCGCCATTGCGAATATAACGTTCCCGGTTCGCTGGAATCGTCATCGCCGGCCAGCGTTTGATGACGTCTTCGAGCGGGATGAGGTATCGCATCCGTTCTTCGACCGTCTCGAGTGCTTGCAGCGTCTCGAGGGTGACCGCATCCGGCGCGTCGAACGAGCCCGAACGAGTCCGGCGAAGGTCGCTCATATGGGCAGGGTAGCCGAGCGCTTCCCCGATCTGCACGGCGAGTGTCCGGATGAACGTACCTTTCCCGCATTCGACGTCGATACGGAAACGGCATACGCCCTCGGCGAACACCGGATCGCTCGTCCGCGTCAAACGATGGATGTCGACCATGCGCCGGGGCCGTTCGACCGTTTGACCTTTCCGTGCGTATTCATATAATTTCTTCCCGTTCACTTTGACAGCGGAGTAGTAAGGCGGGATTTGTTCGATCCGCCCAGTCAACCCCTGCAACGCACGATCGATTTGCTCTGTCGTGAAGGCATCGGCTTCGACCGGACGGCTGTCGACGACTTCACTGTGGGCGTCTTCCGTCATTGTCGCCGTCCCAATCGTCACTTCGGCCTCGTAGCGCTTGCCTTCATCGGTTAAAAAGCGTGAAAGTTTCGTCGCCCGTCCGAGGCAAATCGGCAATACCCCGGTCACTTCCGGGTCGAGTGTCCCGGTGTGTCCGACTTTTTTCGTCTGAAACAACTTCCGTAATTTAAAGACGCAGTCGTGGCTCGTCATGCCCTTATCTTTATCGAGGATCAATACTCCTGTCGGTTCCATCTCATTCCCTCCACATGAAAAAAGGGAGACGCGAGTCCCCCTTCAGTTTATTCGTCTTTATTCAAATCACGAATCAACGAGTCGATATGGCTACCATATGCGACCGATGAATCGTATTCGAATGACAATTCTGGTGTTTTACGAAGACGGATCCGGCTTCCGATTTCACGGCGGATGAATCCGCTCGCTTTATCGAGACCGGCTTGCGTCTCAGCCTTCACTTCAGCGTCGTCTCCGAGCACTGTGAAGTAGGCTGTCGCTTGTTGCAAATCTCCTGTCACGTCCACGCTCGTGATCGTGGCGTTTTTCGTACGCGGATCGCTTACTTCACGCAACAGAATGTCAGTGATTTCTTTACGCATCTGTTCAGCGACGCGTTGGGCACGAATGTTCATACGTGTTCCCTCCTCGCTTTATTTGCGTTCAACTTCTTTCATGATGAACGCTTCGATGACATCTTCGACTTTAATGTCATCAAATTTCTCTACTTTAATTCCACACTCATAGCCTGTCGCGACTTCTTTGACGTCGTCTTTGAAGCGGCGAAGTGTATCGAGTTTGCCTTCGTAGACGACGATGCCGTTACGGATGATGCGGACGCCGGCGTCACGTGAAATTTTACCTTCTGTGACGTAGCAACCAGCGATCGTTCCGACTTTCGAGACTTTGAAGACGTCACGGACTTCGACTTGACCTGTAATTTCTTCAACGAACTCAGGGTCGAGCATCCCTTTCATCGCGCTCTCGATTTCATCGATCGCGTTGTAGATGATACGGTGCAGACGCATTTCAACATGTTCTTGCTCAGCCATCGAACGGGCGTTTCCATCAGGACGGACGTTGAATCCGATGATGATCGCGTTCGCCGCCGAAGCGAGGATGACGTCACCTTCTGTGATCGCACCGACACCTTGGTGAACGATGTTGATTTTGACGCCTGCGACGTCGATCTTACGGAGTGATCCAGCGAGCGCTTCAGCCGAACCTTGTACGTCTGCTTTAATGATGACGTTCAAGTCTTTCACTTCGCCTTCTTGAATCCGGCTGAACAAGTCATCAAGGCTGACTTTCGCCGATTCACGACGTTGCGACTCGAGGTAACGTTGGTAACGTTTTTCCCCGATGGCACGTGCTTTTTTCTCGTCTTCGAAGACGATGAACTGATCGCCTGCTTGTGGGACGTCGTTCAAGCCTGTGATTTCAATCGGAGTCGACGGACCGACTTCTTTCACACGGCGACCGATATCGTTTACCATCGCCCGGACACGTCCGAACGTGCTACCGACGACGATCGAGTCTCCGATGCGGAGTGTCCCGTGTTGGACGAGAAGTGTCGCGACAGGACCGCGACCTTTGTCGAGTTTCGCTTCGATGACAGAACCACGAGCTGGCATATCAGGCGTTGACTTGTACTCTTCGACTTCTGACACGAGAAGAATCATTTCGAGCAACTCGTCGATTCCTTCGTCTTTCAAAGCTGAGATTGGTACGAAAATCGTTTCGCCGCCCCACTCTTCCGGTACGAGTCCGAATTCAGTCAACTCTTGTTTGACGCGGTCCGGGTTCGCCCCTTCTTTGTCCATCTTGTTGACGGCAACGATGATTGGAACGTTCGCTGCTTTTGCGTGCGAAATCGCTTCTTCCGTCTGTGGCATGACACCGTCATCGGCTGCGACGACGATGATCGCGATGTCCGTCACTTCAGCTCCACGGGCACGCATCGTCGTAAAGGCGGCGTGACCTGGTGTATCGAGGAACGTAATTTTCTTATCGTTGACTTGAACTTGATACGCACCGATGTGCTGCGTGATTCCACCGGCTTCGCCAGCGACGACTTTCGTGTTACGAATCGAGTCGAGAAGCGTCGTTTTACCGTGGTCGACGTGACCCATGATCGTGACGACAGCAGGACGCTCTTCAAGGTCGTAAGCTGAGAAGTCGATTTCTACTTCTTCGAAGTCCGTCTCATCGACGATGACTTCTTTTTCGACTTCGTAGCCGAACTCTGTAGCGAGCAATTCAATCGTCTCGTCGTCGAGCGTTTGGTTGATCGTCGCCATGACGCCAAGACCCATCAATTTCATGATGATCTCGTTTGGCTTTTTATCCATCTTCGCAGCGAGGTCCGATACGCTGAGGACATCGTCATATTTAATGACGTTACCCATTTCAGACTCTTGCGCTAAACGGGCAGCTTTACGTTGGCTCGTCTTCGAATTCGGATCCGCTTCTTGCGGGATGGCCGCTTTCGCCGGCTTGCCTTTGCCTTTACCGCGCTTCTTGTTGCGGTTGTCGTTGCGGTTGTTGCTGAAGCGATTGCCGCCACGGTTGCCTTGCGGCGTGCTTGACGCCTGTGGGCGTGCTTGCGGCGCTTCTTTTTTCTCTTGCTTCGGTTGTTCAGCCGCAGGTTTTACTTCGGCTTTCTTCTCTTCTGCGCGGTACTTCTCAGGGTTAAATATACGATCCAATTGTTTGACCGACTCCTCATCGAGAACAGCCATGTGGTTTTTCACAGGCTTGTTCAATTTTTCGAGCTGGGTAATGACTTGTTTACTTGTTACGTTCTGTTCTTTTGCAAATTCATAGACGCGTTTTCCCAAAGCATCCACCTCCGTTAATAGTTACGAGAGAAGTTGCTTAAGCTTGTTCGCAAATCCGGATTCTGTCACTGACACGACGACACGCATATCTTTCCCTATCGCGGCACCGATCGTATATCGGTCGCTCACTTCAACGAAAGGAACACCATACGATGTACATTTGTCGGTAACCCGTTTTCTCGTCGACGCTCCCGCGTCTCCGGCAAGGATGACGAGCTTGGCGCGGCCAGCCCGTATATCCTTCAACACAAACTCTTCTCCCATCGTTACTTTCCTCGCCCGTGCGGCGAGGCCTAACAATGATTCCCACTGACTCATGAAACGTCACCTTCAACAGACTGTCTGAGCTGTTCATAGAGCGTCTCACTCGTTTTCACTTTCAAATGATGATCAAGCGTCCGTTTTTTTTCTGCTAGACGAATCACATCGATATCTTTAGACAAGTAAGCGCCTCGACCGTTCAGTTTTCCTGACACGTCGATGACAACGTCGCCTTCTGGCGTCCGTACGACACGAATCAAGTCTTTCTTCGGCAACATTTCTTGCGTGACCACGCATTTGCGCAAAGGAAGTTTCTTTTGCTTCATGGTCATTCCTCTTCTTTTACCGCGGTTGGTTCAACTGCTACGTCAACTGAGTCAGCCTGTTCCATTTCATTGTGAACAATTTCTGGCTCCGATTCAACTTTTTCGGCATACGTATCGAACAAGTCGAGCGCTTCCGCGTCCGTCTCGCTCTTGATGTCGATCTTCCAACCTGTCAACTTGGCCGCGAGACGCGCGTTTTGTCCACGCTTCCCGATGGCGAGTGACAACTGATAATCCGGTACGACGACCGTCGTCGATTTAGCCGGTTCGTTCACGTACACCGCAACGACTTGTGCCGGGCTGAGTGCGTTCTTCACGAACTCTTTCGGGTCTTCTGACCAACGGACGATGTCGATTTTCTCACCGTTCAACTCATCGACAATCGTTTGGACGCGCTGCCCTTTTGGACCGACGCAAGCACCGACCGGGTCAACGATGTCCGAATGGACGGCGATTTTTGAACGGTCTCCCGCTTCGCGTGACACCGACATGACGTCGACCGTCCCGCTCGCGATTTCCGGCACTTCAAGCTCGAACAAGCGACGAAGCAGTCCTGGATGCGTCCGCGATACTTGAATCGCCGCACCTGAACCTTTTGTCGTCGAATCGACTTTCGTCACGTACACTTTGATGCGGTCATGAATCTGATAAGATTCGTTCGGCATTTGCTCGTTCGGTGTGAGCACCGCTTCGATGTTGTTCTCAAGACCGATGTACAAGTTGCGCGGGTCGAACCGCTCGACGATCCCTGTCATGATCTCGTCTTCCTTGTCAGCGAAGTGATTATAAATCCGCTCGCGCTCGGCTTCACGCATCTTTTGCGTGACGACTTGTTTCGCCGTCATCGCAGCGACACGACCGAAGTCGCTCGGCGTCACTTCTTCTTTATGGAAGTCGCCTAGTTCATAGTTCGGGTCGATCTCATGCGCTTCTTCGAGCGAAAGTTGCTGGTCGGGCTGCGTGAGACGCTCGACGACTTCGATTAACGCGAACACGCGAATGTCACCCGTCACTTGGTCGAACTCGACTTTTACGTGTTCGTTCGGGTTCGCGACATTTCGGCGGTACGCCGAGATGAGCGCTTGCTCGAGTGCATCGATGATGATGTCTTTCTCGATTCCCTTTTCATTTGCAATCTGTTCGATTGTTGTGAGTAATTGTGGCCCCATCTTTACCTCTCCTTAACTAAACGTGACCGCTAGGCGGGCTTGTGCAATTTTGTCTACTGGTAGCGTGATCGCTTTTTTACGTGTTTTGATCCGTGTCTCGACGATGGCTGCCTCACCATCGTACGACGTCAAAACGCCTTCGAACTCTTTGGCACCTTCAATCGGGGCGAACGTCTTAATGTAGACATTCTTTCCGATCGCCCGTTCAAAGTCGACCGGTTTCTTGAGCGGGCGCTCCGCACCGGGACTCGAGACGTCAAGATAATAGGCTTGTTCGATCGGGTCGGTTTCGTTTAGTTTTTCCGAGAGCTGTTCGTTGATGTTGACGCAATCATCTAAATCGACGCCCCCCGGCTTGTCGATATAGACGCGCAAGAACCAGTCTGGACCTTCTTTCACGAATTCAACGTCGACTAATTCCATGTTTGCTTGCTCGACGATCGGCAAAGCGATGGCTTCGACGACTTCTGTTATTTTGGACACTCTCATCCCTCCTTCTGGCTTTTACATACAAGAAAGGAGTAGGGTTCCCTACTCCTTTCCGTCGTAGTATCCAACTTTGTTCGATACTAATATATCATATTTTCCCGTTTTTCTGCAACTTACACCCCAAAATCAAAGAATGACAGTTGGTTCTCGTCCGGGAGACCTTCGAGACATTTCATCGTATCGAGCGTCTCGATGATCGTCTTCGATAGTTTCGCTCGTTTCCGCAGGTCTTCTTTCGATAAGAACTGACCTTCGGCACGCGCTTCGACAATCGCTTTCGCCGCGTTCGTGCCGAGTCCGTCGACCGCGTTGAACGGCGGGATGAGCGTATTGCCTTCAATCAAGAATTCGGTCGCACTCGACCGGTATAAGTCGATGTTTTGGAACTTCATCCCGCGCTCGAGCATCTCGAGGGCGAGTTCGAGCACGGTATGGAGGCCTTTGTCTTTCGCCGTCGCTTCAAACCCTTTTTCACGAATGTCAGACATCGCTTTCCTTACCGCTTGCGATCCTTTGATCATCGCCGACAAGTCGAAATCGCCGGCGCGGACCGTGAAGTACGTCGCGTAGTAAAGAATCGGGTGATGGACTTTGAAGTAAGCGATCCGGACGGCCATGAGAACGTAAGCGGTCGCGTGCGCTTTCGGGAACATATACTTGATCTTCTTACAAGACGAGATATACCATTCCGGAACGGCGTTCGCCCGCATCTCGGACTCCATCTCTTCGCTCAACCCTTTCCCTTTCCGTACCGACTCCATGATTTTGAAGGCGAACGACGGTTCGAGGCCGGCGTAAATGAGATAGACCATGATGTCGTCTCGACAGCCGATGACGTCTTTCAGTTCACACGTCCCGTTGTAAATGAGTTCGTTCGCGTTGCCGATCCAAACGTCCGTCCCGTGAGACAGTCCGGAAATTTGGACGAGTTCCGAGAACGTGGACGGTTTCGTCTCTTCGAGCATCTGCCGGACGAATTTCGTACCGAACTCCGGAATGCCAAGCGTCCCTGTTTTCGATTCGATTTGTTCCGGTGTGACACCGAGCACTTCCGGAGATGAGAAAATCTTCATGACGGTCGGGTCATCGGTCGGAATCGTCAACGGATCGATGCCAGACAAGTCTTGGAGCATCCGAATCGCGGTCGGGTCATCGTGTCCGAGAATGTCGAGTTTGAGCAAGTTGTCGTGAATCGAGTGGAAGTCGAAGTGGGTCGTCTTCCATTCAGACGTCCTGTCGTCGGCCGGGTATTGGATCGGCGAGATTTCGGCGATGTCCATATAGTCCGGGACGACGATGATTCCGCCCGGGTGTTGACCGGTCGTCCGTTTGACGCCGGTGACGCCCGAGACGAGACGGTCGACTTCAGCGTTGCGATAAATCTTATCATTCTCGGTCGCATACCCTTTCACGTAACCGTACGCCGTCTTGTCGGCGATCGTCCCGATCGTTCCGGCGCGATAGACGAACTCTTCCCCGAACAACACTTTCGTGTAGGCGTGGGCGTGCGGTTGATATTCCCCAGAGAAGTTCAAATCGATATCTGGCACTTTATCCCCTTTGAATCCGAGGAACGTCTCGAACGGGATGTCGTGGCCGTCTTTCGTATACCACGAGTCGCATTCCGGACATTGTTTGTCCGGCAAATCGTATCCGGACCCGACCGACCCATCGTTAAAGAAATGGGAATGTTTACAGTTCGGGCAGACGTAATGCGGCGGCAACGGATTGACTTCCGTGATCTCGGTCATCGTCGCGACGAGACTCGATCCGACAGACCCTCGGGAACCGACGAGGTAACCGTCGTCAAGCGACTTTTTCACGAGTTTGTGCGAGATCAAATAAATGACGGCAAAACCGTGTCCGATGATCGACTTCAATTCTTTCTCGAGTCGGGCCTCAACGATTTCAGGGAGTTCTTCTCCATAAATGGAGCGGGCCATACCGTAACTCATATCGCGGACTTCATCGTCCGCCCCTTCGATTTTCGGCGTGTACAAGTCATCCGGAATGATTTGAATCGTCTCGATTTGATCGGCGATGGCGTTCGGGTTCGTGATGACGATTTCTCGAGCGAGTTCATCCCCTAAAAACTTGAACTCTTCCATCATTTCTTTCGTCGTCCGGAAGTGGGCGTGCGGTAGTTCTTTCCGTGTATTGATGAAGTTCGCGCCGCCTTGCGTGCGAATCAAAATCTCACGGTACGACCGGTCCGTCCGGTCAAGATAGTGGACGTTCCCGGTCGCGCACACCGGCAAACCGGCTTGCCCGGCGACGCGGATGATCCGTTTGAGGATATCGCGCAGTTCAAGCTCGTTCGCAACGATTTCTTTATCAATCAGATGGAGATAGAGCGCCGGTGGATGGATCTCGATGAAGTCATAAAACGCCATCATCTTCTCGAGCTCCTCGTCTGACTTGTTGAGAGCGGCGTCAAAGATCTCCCCGTTGTCACATGCGGAGCCGATGAGCAGTCCGTCTCGCCGCTTGATGATCTCTGAGCGCGGCATCCTAGCTTGACGATACAAGTAATCGATATGCGACAACGTGATCAACTCGTACAAATGGCGCAGACCCGGCTTTTTGTTCTTCGCATAAATCGTCGCATGGAACGGACGAATCTTCGAGACGTCGCTCCCGACTTTTGCGTTCAGCGAGCGGTGCGTCTGCATCTCGAACATTTGCTTGGCAAGGTCGAGCAACTTCATGAGCAAATACGCCGTCGCCTCGGCATCGTAAATGGCCCGGTGATGCTGGGTCAGTTCGATATCGAATCGCTTAGCGAGTGTATTGAGCCGGTGGTTCTTGAGCGTCGGCAAGATCGTCCGGGCGAGTTCGAGCGTATCGATGACCGGATAGTCGTCCGGTTCATGGCCGCCGCTTCGAAGCGTCGCTTCAAGAAAGCCCATGTCAAACGATGCGTTGTGCGCGACGAGAATCCCGTCACCACACCAGTCGACGAACTGCTTCGTGATCACTTCCGGGTCCGGTTGTCCGTGAACCATGTCGTCCGTGATCCCCGTCAACTCGATCGTCGTCGCCGAGAGCGGATGTTTCGGGTCGGCGAACGCCTCGAACCGGTCGATGATCTCGCCGTCTTTGATTTTGACGCCGGCGAGCTCGATGATTTTATTGTAGACGGCGGATAACCCCGTCGTCTCGACGTCAAAGACGACGTATGTCGCCTCATCGAGCGCCACGTCGGTCGGATGATAAGCGACTGGGACACCATCATTGACGACGTTCGCTTCGACACCATACAAAATTTTAATGTCGTTCTTCTTCCCGGCGTAATACGCCTCAGGGAACGATTGTACACCCGCATGATCGGTGATCGCGACGGCGCGGTGCCCCCACTTGGCCGCTCGGGCGACGAGTGCCGACACGTTCGTGACCGCGTCCATTTGGCTCATTTGAGTATGGGCGTGAAGTTCGACGCGTTTCTCCCCTTCCCATTCGTCACGGGCAGGCTCGACTTTCACTTCTTGGAGCTGTGAGGCCATCATGCACAGTTCGCGCATGAAGCTGTCGTCTTCGACGCGCCCGGCCGCTTGGATCCACATGCCTTTTTTGACAGCACTCAGCATCCGGTCGTCATCGTCATCGCGCGCGAACACTTTGACGATGAGGGAATCCGTGTAATCGGTCAGTTTGAACGTGAACAGTTTTTTACCGCTTTTCAGCTCTTTCCGTTCCGCTGAGAAGACGAGGCCGCGAATCGCGACACGACGCTCTTCTTCGATAATCGTCTTGATTTGAACGATCTCGTCTTTAATCAACGCTCCCATGCGTACTTCAGTGACGGGTTCTTCGTTTGATTCGGTCGTCTTGGCGAACTGGGCGGCCAAGGCGAGTTTCGCTTGTTCGATGTCTTCTTGGACGACTTGTTCACGGAGCGCCTGATTCGCCTCTTCGTCTTCAGAGAAGTGCGCCTGGCACGGCTTTTTCGTAAACCCGTACGCGCTGTAGAGCGCCTGCACTTCTTGGCACAGCTCTTTATCGACATAAGTCGCCTCCGGAGCCGAGCGGACTGGGATGAGCAGTTTGTTCTGCTCGAAACGTGGTCTGACCGAAGCAAAATAACTGCGCATCGCGCCCGACACTTGACTCAATTCGCTGACGATGCGCGGCCAATAATCGATGTAATCCGTCTCGGTGCCGCCGGTCTCGGTCGTGAAACGCGCGTACACTTCGTCCGCGAACGTCGCGTATCGGTTCTCGAGACGACTCATGAATAACTGATGAACGTCATACGGGAGTACATGATGGATGCGAAAATGAAACGTCCACGTGCGCCGTTGCTTATTGACGACGAGTCGTGTCAGTTCAGCACCATCAAATTGGTCGGTCTCGGTCGTGATGCCGAGGTCGTTTAATAACAATAACATCTTCTGATTTGCTTCCACGGGTAAGTAGTCCCCCCCTTTAATCCTACAGTGTCGAAAAATGAAGGTGACGGCAAGAAACCGTCACCTTCATCGATCAATGCGTCTCGTTCAGTTGCGCGACAATCACTTGCGGCAACTCATCTACCGTTGTTTCAATCACGTCGCCCGTAGCACGGACTTTCACTTCGACGATGCCGTCGCCGGCTTTTTTCCCGACGTTGATCCGAATCGGCAAGCCGATCAAATCCGCATCGGCGAACTTGACGCCGGCCCGTTCTTTACGGTCATCGTACAACACATCGTACTTCGCTGACAGCTGTTCGTAAAGACGGTTCGACAGTTCAAGTTGAGTCTCGTCTTTCGCGTTGATCGCAATCAAATGCA
>NZ_JAFIFD010000028.1 GCF_020832205.1 Exiguobacterium sp.
GCCGGCTACGATATTCAACTCTTCTAAAATCGATGTGAAGGAAGCCGATTTGCCGTCGATGGCGACAGGAACGCCTTGCTTGAATTCAATCTCGACGAGCGTCGGTTCGTTCGGTGTGTCTTCAAGTTGAGCCGTTAATTCGTACGCGCTTGCCGGAGGAGCCGCCCATGGGTCTTCGAGGATGCCACACTCGACGGCACGCCCCCAAATGTTTTGGTCAATCGAAAACGGTTCTTCTTGGACGATTGGGATTGGAATCCCGTGCTCGGCCGCATAAGCGATTTCTTCTTCCCGTGACCATTTCCACTCCCGGACCGGAGCGACAATTTCAAGCGACGGGTCGAGTGCGTGGATGGACACTTCGAAGCGGACTTGGTCGTTTCCTTTCCCGGTGCAACCGTGAGCGACGGCGACGGCACCTTCCGCTTGCGCGACTTCGACTAACTTTTTCGAGATGAGCGGGCGAGACAGCGCCGAGACGAGCGGATAGACGCCTTCGTACATCGTATGGGCTTGCATCGAATAACGCGCGAAGTCGTTCACGAACTCGTCGACCGCATCGATAACGACCGATTTGACAGCCCCGACTTTAAGCGCTTTTTGTTGAATCTGTTCTAAGTTTTTGCCTTCCCCGACGTTCAGGCAACACGCGATCACATCATAACCTTGTTCATCCAACCATTTGATTGCGACCGATGTGTCCAAACCACCAGAGTAAGCTAATACGAGTTTTTGTTTCATAATCGATACACCCCTTATACATAATTATTCATCTGTGTTTATAAATATACGACTTACTTTAACGGATGATTCAATGGAAAGCAAGCTTTTTCCACAAAAAAAAGCCACTTTTAAAAGTGGCCTTCGTTTCATTGCCTAATGTCTAGCTCTTCCATCCATTGCGTCATATGGTCTCGTGTCGGGTTGAACAGCTCCGGTTTCGCTTTTTCGAGCGGGACGACTTCGAAATAACCTGCACTCGCTCGACGGGTGAACGTCGGATAAAATACCGGATTGGCAAGTTCGAACGTCGTCTCATCTCCGAGCGTCGTCTTCACGACATCGATGCCGACGATGCCGCCTGTGTTCCGATCATCCCCTTGCTGACCCGATAAAAAGTTGCCGAGCGAGTAGGCGACGAACGTGCGGTTGCCGTTTGCACCGTCGACCCAGGCGATCGGCTGCAGGACGTGCGGGTGATGACCGATGACGATGTCGACGCCGAGGTCGGCCAAGTCTTGAACGAGCGCTTCTTGAGATGCGTTCGGGAGTACTTCATACTCGTTGCCGAAATGAAGTGACACGACGGTCATATCGGCGGCGTCTTCGGCTTTCTCGACGTCGGAACGAATCAACTCCATATCGATATAGTTGACGTGATACGGCTGTTTCGCGACGACGCCGTTCGTCCCGTACGTGTAGGCGAGGAAGGCGAATGAGATGTCATTCTCGGTCAACGTGCGGATCGTCGCCTTGTCTTCTTCAGAGATGAACGAGCCGGTATACGGCATATCGATCTCGTTCCAATAGTTGATCGAGTTCTCGATCGCCCGGACACCACGGTCGAGCGTGTGGTTGTTCGCCGTCGTCACGAGATCGATTCCGGCCTCTTTGAGGGCGTCGCCGATCTCGTACGGGCTGTTAAAGGCCGGATAACTCGACAAACCGATTTCGCTGCCGCCGATCATACTCTCTTGGTTGGCGATGGCGATGTCAGCGTCTTGTAAAATCGGGGCCACTTCTTGAAACCCAGGGTTGAAGTCAAAGCCTTCTCCAGCTTTTGCGGCGTTATACACCGTGTCATGGAGCAAGATGTCGCCGATCGCATACAAGGAAGCGGTCGTGACGACAGGTTCGGGTTCGACAGGGACTTCCGGATCAGTCGGTTGCTCGGTCTCGACCGGAGGGGTCTCGGGCTGATCGACGACGGTCGGTTCGACTTCGGCTGTCGTACATCCGATTAAAAGGAACAAGGATAACGGCAATGTGAACGTTAAGGAAGCAGGAATTCGTTTCAAGTGACAAGTCACGTCCTTTCAGAATGATCAATGCGCACAACGACATGTATATGGCATCATTCGACGGGACGGGGGTGGATTCCTTTTCACGCTATAAAAAAATGTACCAGGCGAATTGCCTGGTACAAAAAATGTACACTTGACTCACACTTGCTCGCGTTTCAGGATGTGTTCCATTTCTTCGAATTCGGCCGTAATTCTCTCATTCGGCGGTGGCGTCATCAAGCTGACGACGTAAATAGCGAGTGCCGACAAAAAGAACGCCGGAATCATTTCGTACAGTTCCCCGATCGTCCCGAACCAATCGGCGGCGAAGTTTTTCCAGACGATGACGACAAACGCGCCGGTCAACATACCCGCGAGCGCGCCTTGACGCGTCGTCCGTTTCCAGAACAAGCTGAACAAGATGAGCGGGCCAAACGAAGACCCGAAACCGGCCCAGGCGTATCCGACGAGATTCAAGATCGAGTCATCCGCACCTAGAGCGAGCCAAATTGACACGGCTGAGACGAGGATGACGGTGATGCGGCCGATCATGACGAGTTCGCGGTCGCCTGCATCTTTACGGAAGAATTTTTGATAGAAGTCTGTCGTCGCCGCACTTGACGATACGAGCAGCTGCGATGAAATCGTGGACATGATGGCGGCAAGGAGCGCCGCTAACAGGACCCCGGTGATCAAATCGACGAACAACAAGTCAGATAAATTGATAAAGATGTTTTCTGGGTTGTCGATGTCAAGCCCTTGTTGCGTATAGTAGGCGAGGCCGAACAGACCGGTCGCCATCGCCCCGACGACGGTGAACAGCATCCATGAGATGCCGATGCGTCGCGCCTTCTTAATATCCTGCAACTTCTCAATCGCCATAAAACGGACGATGATGTGCGGTTGACCGAAGTACCCGAGCCCCCAAGCGAACAAAGAGACGATTCCGATCAAAGATTGGCCTGTCCATGGGTCAAGCAGTGCCGGGTCGATATCGCCAATCGTTTGGAACGCGCTCGATACGCCGTCCGTAGCCGTGATGGCGATGGCCGGAACGAAGATGAGGGCGAACAACATGATGAGCCCTTGGACGAAGTCGGTCCAACTGACGGCCAAAAAGCCGCCGATGAACGTATAGATGATAATGATGGAAGCTAAAATCAATACGCCCGTGACGAACTCGATCCCGAAGACGGCGTTGAACAACCGGCCGCCGGCGACGAACCCGCTCGTCGCGTACAACGTGAAGAAAATGAGTGTGACCGCTGCGGAGAACGTCCGAAGCGTTCCGCGTGAATCTTTGAATCGCTTCTCAAAATAGTCAGGGATCGTGATCGCATCCTCCGACAAGTATGAGTACGTCCGCAGACGTGGCGCGACGAGCAACCAGTTCAAATAGGCGCCGATCGTCAACCCGATGACGATCCATCCGCTCGAAATACCGGTCGCGAACATCGCACCCGGAAGGCCCATTAAGAGCCAGCCGCTCATGTCCGAAGCTCCGGCCGATAAGGCGGCGACCCCAGGCCCGAGTCCGCGACCGCCGAGCATGTAGTCTCCGATGCTGCTCGTCCGTCGATAAGCGACGATCCCGAGTAGCACCATGAGCGCCATGTAAATCGTGATGGAAATTAAAATACCGTTCATTGTCTTTCCCCCTACCATTCATGAGTTGAAAACGCTTACAAAATATATATATCATGTCTTGACAAAATTTTGTCACAAAAATGAATAGGTTGCACGTCTTACTTTCATGATTGACCAAAAAAATAAAAACTATTTGGCGGGACAAGTGACGAGATGATCGTTGACGAGACCTGTCGCTTGCAGGTGGGCATAAACGGTCGTCGGGCCGAGAAACTTGAATCCACGGCGCTTCAAATCTTTACTGACACGCTCGGACAGTTCGGTCACGGCGGGAATCTCCTCGACAGAATGCCATTCATTACGGATGACGTTGCCATCGACGAACGACCAGATGTAGGCATCGAACGAACCGAACTCGGACTGGGTTTCAAGAAAACGTTTGGCGTTGTTGATAGATGCCTCGATTTTGCGGCGGTTCCGGACGATTCCGGCATTGTTCATTAACCGTTCGACATCAGTTTCCGTGAAAGCGGCGACACGCGAGACGTCAAACCCGCAATAGGCATCACGGTAATGTTCGCGCTTCCGCAAAATCGTCAGCCAGCTCAGCCCGGCTTGGGCGCTCTCGAGCGTCAGGCACTCAAAGTGTTTCTGGTCGTCATGGACAGGCTTTCCCCATTCCTCATCATGATACCGGACGTACAGCGGGTCGACGCCGCACCAGGGGCAACGGGTCGTTTGTTGCATCGTCTTCATCCTCTCGTGTTTTGTTCAGTGT
>NZ_JAFIFD010000031.1 GCF_020832205.1 Exiguobacterium sp.
GGCTCCCGATAAAGGAGACGGCTTTTTCTGTGATTGTGGCATCACGTGAACAACGAGACGATCCACCTGATCAAAATCCCGACGAGCGCGAAATCGGAGTCTCCGAACGTCGTACTCTCGAAACCGAGATTGCCAAGAAGCGGCAACAGCAACGCCGGCAAGAAACTGATCAACAATCCGTTCGCAAACGCTCCGAGCAAGGCACCCCGCCGTCCCCCGGTCGCATTTCCGAACACGCCGGCCGTCGCTCCCGTGAAGAAGTGAGGCACAAGCCCTGGCACGATGACCGCAAGACCGAAGAGCGGTAAGAAGAACATGGCGATCAATCCGGCCGTAAAGCTCGCCAAGAAGCCGATGATGACGGCGTTCGGAGCGAACGGGAAGACGGTCGGGCAGTCGAGCGCCGGTTTCGCGTTCGGCACCATCTTGTCGGCAATCCCTTTGAACGCCGGGACGATCTCCGCGATCAACATGCGGACACCTGCGAGGACGATGTAAACACCGGCCGCGAACGTGATCGCTTGAATGACCGAGAAGACGATATAGTTCGACCCGCCCGACAACTCACTCTCAATAAAGGCCGGACCCGCGAACAGGGCGACGACGATGAACAAGAGCGTCATCGTCAATGAGACGGCGACAGACGTATCTCGAAGGAAGCCGAGTTGCTTCGGTACTTTGATCTGTTCAGTCGAATGTTCTTTGTTCCCGGCATATTTCCCGATCGTTCCGGAAACGAAGTAACCAAGCGACCCGAAATGTCCGACCGCGAAATCATCCGACCCCGTGATTTGACGCACGAACGGTTGAAGTAGCGCCGGGAAGAGAACCATACACAGTCCGAGCAACACCGAACCGACCGCGACGAGGACGACACCGTCCAATCCTGATACCGAAAGAATCGCAGCGAGCAGACTCGCCATGAAGAGCGTGTGGTGACCCGTCAAGAAAATATATTTGAACGGGGTGAATCTGGCCAAGACGATGTTCATGATCATCCCGAATACCATGATCATCGCCGTCTCAACGCCGAACGCGTCTTGAGCGACGGCGACGATGGCTTCGTTGTTCGGAATGACACCGCGAATACTGAACGCTTCGTCGAACATCCGACCAAAGATGTCGAGCGCCGCAATGATGACACCAGCCCCTGCTCCGATGATGACGAATCCCATAATCGTCTTCAACGTCCCCGAAACGACGGACGCGACGTCTTTCTTTTGAAGCATGAGACCGATCAACGCGAACAGACCGACCAAGATCGCTGGTGTTCCCAATATGTCCCGCATAATCAAATCAAGCATACGTTATTCCCCCTCCCTGTCCCGAAATTGTACGTCAGAGCTTGTCGCTCAACTCGGCTTTGATTTGTTCGATATCCATCACGTTCTCGAGTGCGACGATCGTCCGTGTCCCGTCATCTAGCGTCGTGATGATGTCTTGTGCGCCGAGATAGATGTCAGCCGGTTCCGTTCGAGCCGTAGCGATGTCCGTGTGCGACACTTCCGCTTCTTTCCCCATCTGATCGAGCGCTTTTTTCACGTTCAACTCCATGATGAAACTCGACCCTAACCCGTTTCCACATACAACTAAAATCTTTTTCATGATTTATTCCTCCTCAGAATATTTAGTGATGACTTGTAACATTTGTTCAATCGATTCAGCGTGCATGACTTCTGTTAAATCGGGACCGTTACTGAGCAGCTCTGTCAGTTGCGCCAACGCTTTTAAATGGGTCGTCTGATCGATGGCCGCAAGGACGAAGAAGAGACGGACCGACTTGTCAGACGGAAAGACGACCGGTTCTTCGAGCTTCAAGACGCTCATGCCGAGTTGGCGGACCCCGTCTTCCGGTCTTGCGTGCGGGATGGCCACGTCAGGCATCAAGACGACATACGGACCATGCTGCTCGACGTTCTCGATCATCGTCTCGACATATCTCGCTTCAATCGATCCGTTCGTCTCGAGTGGTTGAGCGGCGACCCGAATCGCCTGTTTCCAATCGTCCACCCGTTCGAGCAGTTGGACCTGGTCGTGCGTGATCAATTCATTCAACACTGGTTGTTCCCCCTCTGACCTCATCAGGTGTTTATTCGGATTGAGCAACATCCGCAACGCTTGCTTCAATTGCCTTTCGTTCGTGACGTTCGCATATTTTTTCACGATATCCATGACGTCTTCCACTTGGATGGGCTCGTCTGAGATGCGGTTGAAGAAACGTTGACCGACTTCTTGCTTCAAGGCGACTTGTTCGATCCGTGTCGGCAATGTCGGGACGAGCATCACGTGGGCCAACCGCTGTATCTCGCGAGGCAATGGCACGGTCGTGAAGACGATGTCGACGAGCGGGACGAACCGTTCAACGTCCCGCTGTGAAATCGGCGGCAAAAAAATGAACTCCGGAAACTGGTTTTTCAAAATGTGATCGAGCATATGAGACACGCTGACCCCGCTCGGACAGACGACGACCGCCTTCATCTTCTCATCGAGGTGTTGCCCTTGCCGATGAAGGTGGGCTGCGAAGTGAAGGGTATAATACATCACTTCGATTTTAGGGACGTCTTTGCCGAACCGTTGACGGAACGGGTCGAGTGACCGTTCCACGAGAACGTTCAATACTTGGTGCTCTTTCATCACGTACCGTTCCAACTCTCTCGGTGCCTCCAGGCCGGTGTATACGCGTTGCATCGTCGCTTTCGAATGAAGGACGAGCTTCTCGCACAGCGCTTCCCGTTCGATGATGAACGTACAGCTCAACGTCTCGAACCGTTCGATCACTTCCATCATCGCTGCCGCCAAGTTTTGTTGCACTTCCGCTTCCATCTCTTCTTCCACTTTCGGACCGCTCTTGACGAGCATGTCGAGCGTCACCCACAAGTGTGGCACTTGATTAAAATGTTGCCGGAGCGACTCATCCGTGTTTTCGGCTAAAATGACGTCCTCTTCATCGAGCGGCTCGATGCTCGAGAGACGTTGACCGATCAAGAGGAAGTAAGCGAGCTTTTCCCGGTGGCTCTCCACGAACTGAAATTGACGCATCTGTTCGTACGACTCGATCTGTTCTTGCAACCGTCCGAGTTCATCTCGCCACTCTGCGATGACCGCGCTGACGAGACGTTCTTTCGTCGATAACTCCATCATCCGTTCGACGGCTCGATACATGTAAAGCGCCAACGTCTGGGGATGACCGTTAAAGTGGTACCCGAGTCGCCGCGTATAGGCAAAATCGAGACCGAAATGAGCCGCGCTTTTCTTCACTGCATTCAAACTTTCCTGGACGGTAAACTTGGATACGTCGAGTAACTGTTGATAATGGACGGCCGATAAGAAGTCACGGCTCGTCAACGTATAAAATACGATCAACAATTCCCGTTCTTCCTCCGAAAAGACGAGATCGGCGCGTTCGATCTGTTCGACGATGCGCGGGTCATCACGAAGTTGAATCGATGTCTTCTCGATGACGAGCGGAGGAAGGTCATTGCCGCGCAACCATTCTTGAATCCGCTCCAATTCGTATTCGATGGTCCGTTTCGAATAAGGCAACATGACGGTCAGCAGCTGCAACGTCACGTTGTTCTCATGCATGAGAACTTGGAAGATCCGTTTGCTTTTTTCGTTTAGTAACATGGGTAGAGGCCTCCTACACCTTTAGTATACGATACGGAGCGAACAAAAATGTAAGCGTTTACGACAGGATTTTCGGGTCGTTCGTCCAAAAATTCTGTCTGAAGGGTACATGCAAAAAAGCGAGGGGACTTCTGTCCCCTCGCCACCATCACGCTTCTGTCATCGGGCTGGCTTCGTTGCGACGATAAATCGTCACACCACCATGCTTTGCCTCTCCGACGACTTGAAACAACCATTCTTTTTCAATCAACATCGAACGCACGGTCAAAAAATCTTCTTTCGGAACCGTGAGCTCCTCGACGGAACCGTCGAGCAACGCGCGCATGCGTTGTTCCCATTCGTTCATGTCAGGTTCCCCCTCTCATTCTGCGCATTCGCCCAAGCGAACAACCGCTCGCCCGTTTTGACGACGTTCCCGTCGATATATAAATCACCCGGAACGCGGGCGACGTCCGGAACCTTGCCGTTGCCGGCCAACATGACGTCGTCTCCGAGCTTATGCTGTAAATAACGGACCGCGAAGGCGACGGCTTCTTCGTCCGTCGTCGCACCGGCCTGTACGAGTGCCGCCTCGTACTCGGCGTCCGCTTGATTACGCTCCAACAAGACGCGTCCCCCTTGAAGCAACGCATAAGGCGGCAACGCGTCGACATGGAACACTTCGTACGCTTTATAATCCGTTTCGTCGCATGACAATAACGGAATGAACCGTTCGGCTGCCGTCCACTTCTTCAATTGGAACAACGTCCGCATCGGAGCGAACGACCGGGCTCCGGTTTGATCTTTCTCTACTAAAATCGTGGGCACGTCAGCCAAATCCGCTGCGTGGCGGTCCATGAACAACCAGTGTTCAACTTCTGCTATAAGTATCAATTACGTTTCCTCCCTAACCACCACTCCGAGGCGGCGATGACGACGACCGCGACAAGCCATCCTCCGAGGACGTCACTGAAATAATGGACGTTTAAAATGACCCGACTGAATGAGACGAGGACGACAAGGGACAGGACGAGCCCGATCCCCCACATCGATCTGTCGTTGCGATACATCGTAAACGCGAACAATCCATAAAGGGCGAGCGATCCCGAGGCGTGTCCGCTCGGGAAACTGTACGTCGTGGCGTCAAGCGCCGCATCGATAAGCGGACGTTCAATCCCATAGACGAGCTTCAGCCCTTGTGTCAATATGAGCGTCCCGATGACGACGAGCGGCAACCGGAACGCCTCGCTTTTCTCGCCGTTCCATAACCAATACAACATCCCGACGAATGAAAGCCCGATCAGTACGCGGACGCTGCCGAGTTCTGTAATATAGGCGAACGTCGGTCCGGACAACGGTGCGACCGCCTCATAGATGAAGTCATCGATCGGGATGGCCGCTCCTAAAACGACAATCACCGAGACGAGAGCGTAGCCCATCGTCCCGGCGATTGTCAGCATCTTCGCTCGGTCGTTCATCAATACAATCCTTTTCGTTCCCGCATCTCTTCTTCACCGAAGTCGGTCATGTCCCGCAACCGATGCGCGAGACGGCCTGAGGCGTTCGCGGCGATGGCGCCGACGAGGTCGTCCATGAACGTATGGACTTGACCGTCCTCCATCTTCGTATCGAGCTGTTTGATGATCCCGATTTTCGCTTTATCTAAGTAACCGAACGTCGTGACGGCGATCGAACCGTACGTGTTGACGGCTCCGATGGCAATCGTCTCATCGACCCCGAACAGTCCTTCGTCCGAGGCGACAATCGATAGGAGCGGCTCCGACAATTGTCCGCGCTCCGCTAACATGTCGAGCTCCGAGCCGACGAGGATAGCGTGTTGGAGCTCACGCTTTTCAAGCACGGCCTCGACCGAGTCCATGCAATCTTTTAGCGATAAATGGGGCGAGTATGGGGCTTGCATTTGATAGACGATTTCACCGATCGATTCGATGGATACGCCGCGCTCAAGCAAACGGGCCCGGGCGGCCTCTCTGACGTCTCGTGAGTGTGGTACATTTTTCATAGTTTGCGCGGGCGCTGGTCCCGCTACACATCCTTTCGTATCGAGAGCGGTTCACGCTCTCACCGTACTTGATTCCATTATACTGAAAAATTGAAAAAAAGACTAAGCCCGCTTTGACTTCCCTTCTTAAATCGTTCATCATAAATGAGAAGACCACTATTAAAGGGGGAACTGGAATGAAGATTGGGGTAGTCTTATTTCCATCAAAACAAGTTCAAGACTTCGCCAACTCGTACCGTAAGCGGTACGATACGAAGTACGCCTTGATATCACCACACGTGACTATCAAAGAGCGGACCGAAGTGGACGAAGCCGACTTGCCAAAAGTGCTCGAGTATTTACAACAAGTCGCCGACGCGACGAAACCGATCCAACTGAAGATTGATGGCGTCCGTGCGTTCGCGCCGACAAACAACGTTCTTTACTTAAAAGTGTTGCCGACCCGTGAGCTGGCGGCGTTGCAACAAAAGTTGCACGAAGGCGTGCTTGACCAACCGCCGAAATACGAATTCCTCCCGCATATTACGATCGGACAAGACCTTGCCGATGCCGAGCTGTTCGACGTGCTCGAACGGATGCGGATGGAACAAGTCCATTTCGAGGAAACGATCACCCGGATGGCCGTCATGTACGAGCTTGAAAACGAAACGTGGAACGTCTATGAGACGTTCCGGTTCCGCGGATAATATTAAACGCTCCGGTCGACGAATCGACCGGGGCTTTTCTGTTGTTCTGCTTCTAACCATTCGTCTTGCCGAGGCCGAATCCGTTGGACCCGCTTAATGCGTGTCACTGGTTCGATGTTTGCCCGTTCAGTTGGTTGGACTTGGCGATTCCCGTATTGGACGACCGTGAAATCAATCTGATAAGGACCCATGACTTCCCCTCCCTCACAAGTCCTTACCCGAAACCGTTTCACGATAATACAAAAAAGAGCGCTTTAATGCGCCCTTTACCAAACTTATAAAATATGGTAGCCGCTGTCGACGTGAATGATTTCTCCCGTCACACCGCTGCCCATGCTAGACAACAAGAACAAGCCGGTCGAGGCGACCTCTTCTGCCGAGACGTTGCGTCGGAGCGGTGCCTTTTGCTCGAGCTCAGACAAGATGCTGTTAAAGTCACCGACGCCTTTGGCCGAGAGCGTACGGATCGGTCCCGCTGAAATCGCATTGACCCGAACGCCATGCGGGCCATACTCGTTCGCCAAGTATTTGACGCTCGAATCGAGCGCGGCTTTCGCGACACCCATCAAGTTATAGTTCGGGACGACTCGTTCGCCACCGAGGTAAGTGAGCGTGATGACTGAAGCATCTTCTGCGAAATAAGGCTTCGCCGCCTTGACGACCGCCGTCAAGCTGTACGCCGAAATATCGAGCGCCTGAGCGAACTGACCGCGCGTCATCTCCGAAAACTCACCGCGTAACGCTTCTTTGTCGGCGAACGCGATTGAGTGGGCGATCCCTTGAATCGTCCCGGCCTGCTCGTGGATCGTCCGGAACGTCGCTTCGATCGCTTCGTCGTTCGTGACATCGCATTCAAGCAACAGTGCTTCTCCGTTCAATTCAGCTGCGAGCGATTCGAGACCGGATTTGAACCGTTCGGCCGCATATGTGAGAACGAGCTTCGCACCCGCCTCATCAAGCGTCTTCGCAATCGCCCAGGCGATTGAACGTTTATTGGCGATCCCCATGACGACATACGTCTTATTCGTTAACGTTGGATAGATTGACATCGTAAACTCCCCTTTTTAGTACCTGGTGATAACATCTGTTATTAGATTACAGAATGGTGTCTGTTTTGTCAACCGACTCGGAACGTATTGCGATTTTTTTTGGTTATTGTAAGATAAAATACGTATAGAAAGGGTGACACGACTCCTCATGAACCGCATTCAATCATATTTTAAAAGCTTAGACGCGACGCTTTTGACAATCGTTTTTCTATTGATGATCATCAGTCTCGGCGCAATTTACACGGCACAACCGATGCTTCCGGTCCGTCTGCAAGGGATCAACTTCGCTTTCCAACAGGCAACCTGGTACGTCATCGGCTTCGTGGCGATGCTCGTCGTCATGACGATCGAATACGAGCAGCTTCGGAAGATCCATTGGTATTTATATGCGCTCGGCCTGATTTTACTCGGCGGGCTCATCCCGCTCCGCGATACGACGCTCGTTCCGAACATTAACGGCGCGTACGGCTGGTATAACTTGCCGGGCTTCAGCTTCCAGCCGGCTGAATTCATGAAACTGTTCTTGTTGATCACGATGTCGACGATCATCTATGACCATAACAAGCGGTTCGGCACGTCACAGCTCGACACGTGGCTGCTCGTGAAGCTCGTTCTCGTGACGCTCCCACCGCTTGGGCTCATCGTGACCCAACCGGACCTTGGGATCGGTCTCGTGTTGATCACGATGCTCGGGGCGGTTATCATCGTTTCCGGGATCGGCTGGAAATGGCTCCTCGGCCTGTTCAGTGCCGCCGGGCTAGCCATCGGCGGATTCATGTATTTGTTTTTCTTCCAATTTGAGACGCTGGCTAAAATTTTCCCAGGACACGCCTTGAACCGTTTCCAAGCCTGGATTTATCCGTACGAGTATTCGGATGACCTCGCGTTCCAGCTCATCAAGTCGCTCCAAGCGATCGGCTCTGGTCAAATGTTCGGTGCCGGATACGGCCAAGGACTCGTCTACTTGCCCGAGTCCCAGACCGACTTCATCTTCGCCGTCATCGCCGAGCACTACGGTTTCATCGGGGCTGCGATCGTGATCATCGTCTTCTTCTTGTTCTTGTATCGCATGATTCATATCGCGCTCGAATCGAGCAGTCCGTTCGGAAGTTATATCGTCACTGGGATCGTCGCCATGTTCACGTTCCAAGTGTTCCAAAACATCGGGATGACGATTGGAGTCCTCCCGATCACGGGACTTCCGCTCCCGTTCGTCAGTTACGGCGGGACATCGTTGCTTATGAACATGATTGCCGTCGGCCTCGTCATGAACGTCGCCTCGAAGTCGAAAACGTATATGTTCGATGATGATTAAACAACAAGCCCCGGCTCATTCGAGCCGGGGCTGTTTTGTTAACCGGTGATGTCGATGAAATCTTGCGGGAGCGACGCTTGAACGGTGAGCGTTTCTTTCGTCAACGGGTGCGAAAACGTCGCTGACGCGCTGTGCAGGGCGTGACGATCGATGACCGGTGTGCCCCCGTACATCGTGTCTCCAAGCAGCGGATGACCGATATGACGCATATGCACACGGATTTGATGGGTTCGTCCCGTTTCGAGCTGGATCGTCAGTGCTGAGACACCCCCGTGCACGACGGCTGCTCGAACGTGGGTGACGGCGTGTTGCCCTGCTTCGGTGACGACCCGTTCCATGATGGAATGCTCGGCTCGACCGATCGGCGCGTCAATCGTTTGCGGCTCGACGGCGCCTTCGGCGAGCGCGACATACGTCCGTGTCAATCCGCCCTTTTTCTGAAGCTCACTGAAACGATGATGGACGTACGCGTACTTCGCGAACAAGACGACGCCGGACGTATCGCGGTCGAGCCGGTTGATCACATGAATGGCCGACGATAAACCGATCTGTTCATAATATCCGAGCACGGCGTTCGCGAGCGTATCGTCCGGGTGGAGGCGCGACGGGATCGTCGCGATGCCGGGCGGTTTATCGACGGCGAGCAAATAGTCGTCTTCATACAGCACGGTGAGCGGACGTGTCGAGCGGACCATCGTCGCCGCGGGGTGTTCGACCGGGAAATGGACCGTCACCGCATCGCCTGGCGATACATCATAACGGACGGTCCGCGGTTCCCCGTTGACGAGGATGAGACCGCCATGCTTCACTTGGGTCAACATTTTCCGGGAGATGCCACAGTCTGTCATTAAAAAATCGCGCAGCGGGACGTTCGTCTCCGCGACGCGATGTAGCGTAAATCCGTACATCGGTTATTTCCCTTCTTCAATGAACGACTCGCGCACTCGTCTCCAAAACGGGAACGGGCGGAAACGGGCGAACGTCACTTTTTCTTTCGCGACCGCACAACGAATTGAGCGGACGTTCGACCATGACAACGCTTCTTGGTGGTCAAACGCCAATTCAAACTCCGTTTTCGTGTGCGGCGCAATCTTCACTTGGTGGTGTTTTGGCAAGAGCAGCGGCGACCCGATCGTCCGATAGACGAGGTTGTTGATCGACGCCATCTCCGTCACTTGAATCGCCTCGATCGACGGATGGACGATGGCCCCGCCGAGCGCCTTGTTGTAAGCGGTCGACCCTGAAGGTGTCGAGATGCACAACCCGTCCCCCCGGAACGTCTCGAAATAGTCGTCTCGAATCGACAAATCGCAGACGAGCGTCCGCTTATAGTTTTTAATCGTGCACTCGTTCATGGCGAGCTGGCGTTCGGTCGTCCCGTCCTCATAATCGATGAGCACCTCGACGAGCGGGTACGAGACCGGCTCGAACGATTCGCTCGTGATCATATCGGTCAGTTCATCGAGCTCGTCCGGTTGCCAGTCGGCATAAAAGCCGAGATGTCCCGTATGGATGCCGACGAGAAGCACATCTTCCAAGCGGTCGACGTATTCGTGGAACGCTTGCAACATCGTCCCGTCCCCGCCGACCGACACGACGATGCGCGGTTCGTTCGACACAGAATGTCCTGCTGCCGTCAACTTGTCCGTCAACTCACGCGCGATGTCAGCCGAACGCGCGTCTCCCCTTGCCACAATCGCAAACTGCATACTCTCTGCCCCCTAGTCTTGGTCCGTTTGGACGTTCATTTCTTTATCCCGGAACACTTGCTGTGCGTCTTGGATCTCGACTCGGAGCTGACTCATTTCGGCATCGAGCAAGAAAGCCGCTTCGGCGGCACGGCGAAGCCGTTCCTGCACTTCTTTCGGCATGTCCCCATCGTATTTATAATTAAGCGAGTGTTCGATCGTCGCCCAAAAGTTCATGGCGAGTGTTCGCACTTGCACTTCAACGAGCGTCGGGAACTCCCCATGAATCGTCTGGACCGGGTATTCAATGATGATGTGGTACGAGCGATACCCCGACTCTTTTTGATTCGTGATGTAGTTGCGCTCTTCAACGATTTTAAAGTCTGTCCGATGGTGGAGCAGTTCGAGGACGTGGACGATGTCGTCGACGAACTGGCACATGATGCGCAGACCTGCGATGTCCTGCATCTCGGTCGCCAAGTTGTCGTATGCGATTTGTTTCCGCTTCGCTTTCTCAAGGATGCTGCCGAGAGGTTTGACGCGTCCCGTGACGAACTCGATCGGAGAGTGATCGTTTTGTGAGTTATATTGCTTCCGAATCGCTTTGAACTTCACTTTCAGCTCGTCGACCGCGATTTGATACGGTACTAAAAATTGATCCCAATCCATTGATTGCATAGGCTGTCACCACTTTCGTTCGTTTCGGAAATTCGTGCTTTTTTCCGTATGTATCCGATAGTATGGTATCATAAACCAACAATTGTTCATAGAATGGAGCGACGACAAATGACCCAAGAAGTGGAAATTGAATTTAAATCGATGTTGACGAAAGACGAGTACGAGACGTTGCTCGACGCTTATCAACTCGCAGACGAAGTGAAATGGCAAGCGAACGACTATTTCGATACGCCGACGTTTGAACTGCGCAACCATGGTGCGGCTTTACGCATCCGCGAGAAGAAAACCGGTCTCGTCTTGACGCTCAAACAACCACACGACGTCGGACTGCTTGAGACGCACGCTCCGCTCACGGACGAGGAGGCCGAAAATTTATTCAAGTACGGGATCGTCCACGATGAGCAGATGAAAGAAGCACTCGCCCCCTTCCATCTGACCGGTCCGCTCGAACACCTCGGACGCCTCGAGACGAAACGGGCCGAAATCGAGACGGCAGAAGGGTTGCTCGTCCTTGACGAAAGTAATTATTTGGAGATTCGTGACTATGAAATAGAATTTGAAGTGACGAACGAGACAGCCGGCCGGATCGCCTTCCTGCGCCTCCTCGCCGAACACGGCATCCCGCTGCGTCCCGCCAAAAATAAAATTGTTCGGTTCATGGAAGAAAAGATGGGCCGGAGTGAAGGTTGAGCAGATACATTGCCAACCTTTTTTTGTCGTTGCTACAATGAGCATACGATATATTTGATTCTGTTTACGAGAGGAGGCGACACAATGGAACTTGAACAATGTAATGAGTCATCCTGTTCACTGGAAGAAACTGCTATCCAAGTCACATATAAACCATTAGAGCTATTCTATTTCGTGGATATATCGGACCCGGATGGACTTCACGTGATGACACTCATTAAAAAGCTCGAGCTCGAATACGGTCATTTGATTCGTTTTCGGATGGTCTCGACAGTTCCAAGTTGTGTTGGCGGATGTCAAGAAGAGGTTCGCCTTCTCACGATGATCAAGGCTATGGAATTACAAGGGAAACGTCATGCGATGCGCTTTTTGCGTCACTTGCATATTAACGACATCTTTTTGAACAAAACGACGCACGACGCTGATTTATGGGAAATCGCTCGTTCGTTTTCCGGATATGGTCTCGACATCGATGAGCTGGCGGCTGACATTCAGTCCAACCAACTGTTAAGCGCCCTCGCCGTCGACCACCAGATTTTAAAAGACTGGGAAATCGAGACGTTGCCGGCGCTCACATTCGTCACACGTGACGAAGCGCTGAAAATCGAAGGCGTCTATCCTTACGACGTCTATCAAGCCGTCATGGCCGAACTGCTTGGCTACGTCCCGAATCGTGAAACCGATTGGAACGTTGAAAAAGTGCTCAGCCATTATGACGCCTCGACGATTACCGAACTTGCGTTCATTTTAGAACTCGAGAAGCCGGTCATCGAACGAGAACTGAAAAAGTTGTCGCTCCAGCAACGTTGCCGCCCCGTACCAGGGTGCAGCGGACAAGCGTGGGCGACGAAAAAGTAAGACGAAACGAAAAAAAGCCCACGGCCGGGGAGCCGTGGGTTTTTTGACGTCTCAAGCGGGGACAAGAGGCGTCGATCTCAACACCCGGGGAAGGTGTCGAGACGGGAGAAAGTTTACGGTCAATAAAGGGGTTTGTGATTGATTTCACACTTATAATATACCGAGCAACGCCTTCATTGACAAGCTGTTTGTTCACTTTGTCACATAATGTTCACGTAGCGTGACGATTATGAGAACAGGAGCGCCTCCATCTCATCGAGGACAGATTCGAATTGATCCAACGCCGCTAGAACAGGGGCTTTTGTCGTCATATCGACTCCGGCCGCTTTCAACACTTCGATCGGATAATCGCTTGATCCCGCTTTCAAGAACTGATCGATATAACGGCGAACGGCCGGCTCTCCTTCTTCCATGATCTGCTGGGACAAGGCAGCTGAAGCCGAGATGCCCGTCGCGTACTGGTACACGTAATAGTTGTAGTAGAAGTGCGGAATGCGGGCCCACTCATATGCGATTTCTTCGTCGATGACAATGTCGTCGCCGAAATAACGTTTGTTCAGTTCCAAATATGTCTCGTTCAAATATTCTGGCGTGAGCGAGACGCCATCTTGGGCCGCCCGGTGAATCATATGCTCGAACTCGGCAAACATCGTTTGGCGGAACAAGGTGCCTCGGAACGTTTCAAGCTGATTGTTGAGAAGGTACAGGCGCTCGGCCTTGTCCGTACGCGTCTTCAACAAGTAATCGTTCAAGAGCGCCTCGTTCGTCGTCGAAGCGACTTCGGCCACGAAGATCGAGTAGTCTCCATACGGATACGGTTGTGTCGCCCGTGTGTAATGGCTGTGCACGGAATGCCCGAACTCATGAGCGAGCGTGAACAAGTTGTTGACGTTGTCTTGCCAGTTCATCAAGATGAACGGTTGCGTGTCATATGCGCCGGACGAGTAGGCGCCGCTACGCTTCCCTCGCGTTTCCCGGACGTCGACCCATCGCGAGTCGAGCCCATCCTTGACGATTTGAACGTACTCGTCACCGAGTGGGGCAAGCCCATCGACCATCAGCTGTTTCGCTTCTTCATATGAGATTTTCATCTCCACGTCTTTGACGAGCGGCGTATACAAGTCGTACATATGCAACGCGTCGACTCCGAGCGCCCGTTTCCGGAGCGCGACGTAACGGTGCAACAGGTCGAGCCGTTCATTCACCGCTTCGACGAGACCGTCGTATACCGATTCGGGGATCGAATTGTGATGGAGTGCCGCTTGACGGGCATTTTCAAATTTCCGGACCGTCGCGTAGAAGTTATCTTTTTTCACACTTCCCGACAGCGTCGAGGCGAACGTGTTCAAATAGTCTTTATACGTGCCGTACATCGCCTTGAACGCCGTCTCCCGCACATCGCGGTCGCTCGACTCCAAAAATGTGATGTAGCGGCCGTGTGTCAGTTCGACGTCTTCCCCTGCCTCGTTCTTCACTTTCGGGAATTTCAAATCGGCGTTGTTGAGCATGCCGAACGTCGAGCTCGATTGTCCGAGCACGTCTCCCGCTTGAGCGAGCAGCGCTTCTTCAGCTTCTGTCAAGACGTGTGGGCGCTCTTGGGCCAACTCATCGAACGCGTGCCGATAGACGCGGAGGTCATCGTGTTCGTTCATGAACGCCTCGATTTGGCTTTCCTCGATGGCGAGCAGTTCTGGCGTCATGAAAGCGAGTTGCGCCGAAATTTGGGCCGCCAGCGTCCCCGCGCGATCGTTCAACGCTTGGTAATGGCTGTTCGCCGTATCCTCGTCGTAACGCATGTGGGCGTATGTATAAAGTTTATGCAGTTGCCGCGAGAGGTCGTCTCGCAGGCTGAGCGCGGCGTAGAGCGTGTCGGCCGATTCTCCGAGCTTCCCTTTGTACTCCATGAGAGCCGGTACGTTCGCTTTGAGCGCTTCAAAATCCTGTTCCCAAGCTTGATCGTCGGCATAGATCGTCTCTAAGCTCCACGTCTCCTCGACGGGCACTTGTTGTCGTGTAAGTACTTCTGACATATGTCCACTTCCTTTTCTCAGTTTGTATACGATTTCGCCATAAATCGCTGAAACCCTTGAAACAATCGAAAATCGCTTTGAAGCGCCGCCTCGAGTGTCCTCGGCACGGGCCACCCTTTCACGTCAGGCGACAGATCGAACACGTTCAAGAGTTGTTTCCATTGTACTTCAAACCCTTCAATAAAGTCGCTTGTCGGGGTCACACCGAACTGGAGACTCGTCTTCTCGATACTCCACCGGACCGAGTCGTTCGGGAACGAACGCCGATTCAAGTATAAGACGACTTGATAATCGAATGGGTGAATGTGAATTCCCCAGAGCGCCGGGAGCGGCAAATAGCAACACGTCGGCAGTAACGATGGCAACATCCCGATCGGATAGAGCCGCTCGAGCACCAAGCGCCGATACACGGCAGACGGATAAGGCGGTGTGACCCGACTCCGGCGTACGCGTTGCGTCCAGCGATGTGCGTCAAACCGATAATACGCCTCGAACGGTGACGTGTTAAAATCGTCTGCCGGGACCCAGTTGCCTTGCCCTCTCCGAAGCGTAGTCGGGCAGCCGACGAACCGGTAAAGCTTCCCACCCGCCGGAACGAAGAGCGCCTCGTTCCGCGCCAACTCGGCCCGCATCCATGGTGAGAACGCAGGCATCGGGTCCGGACTCATCCCGCTCGCGAGCCAGACGACTGAAAAGCCCGCAGCCGTGTAATGCGTTGTCCGTTGTCGGTACGTCTCTGCATCGAGCGGGGAGGCCTGCACTTCGACGATGAACGTCTCGCCATCCTTTGACGCCACCAAATCGGCCCGCCTCCCGCCGACGGTCACTTCTTGGTCGACATCATAGCCCCGTTGTTGCAACCACTGCCTGACGTTCCATTTATCCTGTTGGTGAGCGGCCGATTCTCCACGTCCGCATGAATGGACGTGGGCGAAATGGAGACGACGTTTCACTCCTTCCTTCAAGATGACGCGTTCATGACAGTCCGGGCACGAAAAAGGGGCAAGCGCTTCGAGTTGCCTCCGGTTCGCGATCCGGGTGTCTACATACTCCCCTGTCCGACCGATTGCACATCGCATATCGCTTCCCCCTCATAATAATGGTGAGAACATTCGAGCCAACGACTCGATCACTTTGATGAGAAATGGCCGTTCTGAAAAAACAGCCAAGTCTAGTTCGTGTGACCCTTCGAAATCTTTATACAAGTCTTGTTTCAGCTGATGGACCGAATTCGTATTATAGAGAAGCGCGTTCACTTCAAAATTCAAGTGAAAGCTCCGAAAGTCCATGTTCGCCGTCCCGATCGTCGCGAGCCCATCGTCGACGACGATGACTTTTGAATGCATGAACCCTTCCTCGTATAAATAAATTTTGACCCCGGCACTGAGTAACTCCTCGAAATAGGAACGACTCGCATAAAAGACAATTTTATGGTCCGGGTAACTCGGCAGTACGATACGGACATCGATGCCGGATAGCGATGCCGTCTTGAGCGCGCTCATGATATCTTCATCGGGGATGAGATAAGGCGAAGAGATGTATACCGACTTCTTCGCGGCATTGATCAATGCGAAGTAAATCGATTTCATCGTCTCATACGGCTCATCCGGGCCGCTCGCGACGATTTGCACGCCGCCGCTCGCACTTCTGACCGTTTCAAGTGGCTCGAGATAAAACGGCGTGAACAGCCGTTCCCCGGTCATGTAGTACCAGTCTTGCAAAAAGATGAGCTGTAACTCCGACACGCCTTCTCCTCTGACGTACAGATGCGTGTCACGCCAGAAACCAAATTTCGAGTGCTCCCCTAAATACTCATCCCCGACGTTCAACCCACCGGTGAACGCCTCTGTCCCGTCAATGACGACAATTTTACGATGGTTTCGATAGTTCGTCTTGCTCGAGACGAGCGGCAAGATGACCGGAAAGAACGCTTGCACATGGACGCCCGCTTGGCGCATTTCATCGAAGAACGCGCCGCTCGTATGAATCGAGCCGACTGCATCGTATAAGAACCTCACTTCGATGCCCGCTCGTGCCTTGTCGATCAAAATTCGCTGGATTTCCCGAGAAATACGGTCTTCCCGGAAAATATAGTACTCGAGGTGAATATGGCGTGTCGCCCCTTTCAGCGCCGGCAACAGCTTCGAGAACTTCTGTTCACCGTTCGTCAAGATTTGTGTGTACGTGTTCGAAGAAACGGGCAACTGATTAAGTGATGACGTCAAATGCATAAGCTTCTCATAATCGTCATGTGTGAACATGAGGGACGGAGAGAGCGTCATCGCTTTTTGCCGGTAAGCGAGGTACGTCTCTTCATCGAGCATCGCCTTTTCCGAGAACATGCGCTTGCGGCGATAGTTCTGCCCGAATACGAAATAGGCGAACAAGCCGACGACCGGAAAACCGATCATGACGATTGCCCAAATGAGCGTCCGCTGCGGGTTACGGTTCTCGAGCATGATGACGAGCAAAATACTGAACGTCGTCAAAAAGACTAAAATCGAGAACAAGCCGATCACTTGCGAGCTCCAGTAATATGATAATACGGCAATGAGTCCTGCGAGCAAAATAAGGGATAAGAGTACTTGTATGCGTCGCAACATATTATAAACTGACCTCGTTTCTGTCATGTATTATCATTAATTATACAACGTAACGCCATTATTTAGAGGGGAGCGGAAAAAATATGGGTACTTTTCTCATTACCGGGGCGACGAGCGGCATCGGACGCGCTGTCGCCTTGCGCTTAGCGGAGGACGGACATGACGTGTTCGGTGTAGGACGGGACGAGGCACGAGGGGAAGAAATCGCGGCCGCCTCACCACGCATCACGTTTTTGAAATGTGATTTATCCGATCCGGACGAAGTCGAGTCGCTGATGGACGGATTGAAAGACCGGAACATCACGCTAGACGGCTTGTTCAACAACGCTGCCACGTTCGGCCGTCCCGGGACACCGGAACGGCTACCGGCTTCGGCGTTTGACGACGTGTTCGACTTGAACGTGAAAGCGACGAACCGGATCATTCAGCGGGCGCTGCCGCTCTGTTCGACAGGAGCGAGCGTCGTCAACAACGCTGCCATCGTCGGTCACGTCAAATTTCCGCCGATGCTCGGTCCATACGCTGCCTCTAAAGCGGCCGTCATCGCTTTGACGAAGACGTTCGCCCATCGGCTGAAAGGCAAAGTCCGCTTCAACGCCGTCTGTTTCGGTCCTGTCGACACGCCGCTCAGCCATAAACTGTACGGCGGCGAGGCGAAGTTCAATGAAGCGATGACCCATCATTTCCGGGGCAATGCCGCCAAACCGGAAGAAGTCGCCCCGGTCGTCACGTTTTTGTTGACCGATGGGTCGAGCTACTTGAACGGCCAAGCCATCACAGTCGACGGCGGATATAGTCTTTCGTGACACAAACAAGCAGGCGAACGCTCGCCTGCTTGTTTCATGCGTTTACTTTTTTGGACCGCATGAGCTGATTCTGTAAATACGCGCGTTCTCGCTCGTGCAGATCGCCCCAGTCGATGACGTCATCAAAATAGTCGATGATTTCTTCGAACGCCTGAAACGATGACGGATGGGCTTCGAGACGGGCGATCCGGATCGCTTCGAATACGGAGGCCATGACGAAAATGTCGTGGCTCGCGTACGTTTTGATAGGAGCGAACGCTTGGAACAACGTGGCGTCGAGCGGTTTACGTTTTGCATGCCAATCGCTCTTCCCGTTTGAGAACACGAAGTCGCCTTCTGGCATTCGGCTCAGCTCGCGTAAAATGTCGCCGATGTAATGGATGGCATGGATGGCCGTATTCGGGTCGTTGATTCCCGGCGAGACACCTTTTAGCGCAATCTCACTCAGCTTCTCGATGACGAACGCCGGATCTTGGATCGACGAACGGACTTCTCCGATTTGAAACAGTTCCACGTCATCCGCTTCCTCACCGACCCAATAGCCGAGCAGATCCCCTTTCGCAACGAAATCCCCGACGGCGACGACCGACTCAAAACTAGATGTCCGATCTTCTTGTTTCTCGCTCGCGAACAGTTGGATGTAACCGGTGCGCGAGGCATAGACGGCCTGCCCTTCGAACGCATGGACGGAACGCGTCGGCACGATGCTCACTTCGTCGCATTCGACCGCCTTGCGTTGGCTTTTGATGACCGAGAGCGCTTCTCGATGCAACGCCGACAGCAACCGCTCCGCTTGGATCGAAACGCTGATCGTCTGGATGAACTTGACGAACGCCCAAATCGAACCGATGACGAGGAGGACGCTCACCCCCGAGGCGAGCACCGAATCATCATCGGCCGTCCGGATTAAAAACAAGTTCGATATGCCGTAGACGGTCGTCATGATGAACAATCCGAGCGTATGCTTCGCTGCTGCGTTCGTCAAAAAATTGTTGACCGTCCGTGGCGAGAACTGGGACGAATACGTCGTCAAGACAACGAGGATCGTCGAGAAGCTGAACGTCATCATCGTCATCAAACTTGTGAACGACGAGGACAGCACGTTCGCCGCCGAATCTTTCTCTAAGTAGAACGCTTCCGGCAACAGTTCTCGGAAAAAGCCACCAAAGGATTGCGTGAGAAACGTCAAAACGCCCCCCCGAACCCGTATAAGAACGGGACGAACCATGCACTGTCTGATAACATCAATTGAATCCGCTTTAGCATCAGGTCACCTCTTCATTATGTATCGAATAGTAAAAAACCGCCTGTCCACTTGAACAGGCGATTGGGGGTTTAAAAATAGTGACGTACTTTCGCGAATACATCTCCGTCGAGAATAAGTTTGCCGTACTCCTCGAGCATCGCGAGCGTTTGCGTACTGAACGACAAGTATTCTGCGAGCAGGCTGAGGACGTTTTCTTCCTCTTCCGGCTCCATCTCGTCCGGGAAATCGACCCATAAATAGTAGCGATTATCGTAATGGAATAGTTTCAACGTGACGTTGTTTAACGTATCACCGGCCCGTTTGCTGAGGGCGATGATCGATTCGAAATCGTCAGTGTCCATCGCGAGCGGAGCCCACGCCTCCGGCTCGGCTTCAAGTTCATCAAGTTCACTCAATTGATCCAAGACGTTTTGTTGTTCGCGTGCATCGTCGATGGCCGAACGTAAAAGCGAACCGAGTTCGGAATCATCTTCCGCGTCGATCACATTTTTAGCGATCGTGACGGTCACTTCGAGTCCTTTTTCAAAAGCTTGTACTTGTATCCATAGTGGACCATCAAACGAGATGTCTTCTCGTTCATGCGCTTCGTCCATCATTTGCCAGAACAGCTGCTCACCACGTTCACGGTTGTACCAGATTTCATCCCGGGCGAAACCGCGTTTCTCGATATCGACATAGGTGATGAAAAATTTGACGGTGTTGTCATTGATGCGCTCAATTTTCACGATTGTCCACTCCCTTCTCACCTCACTCCTACTACGATTGTTAAGGAGGAGAGGGGAAATTGTCTTGTTATCATAGTACCCTCTTTTACATGTGTCAATCTTCAGATGATGGGGTTGTTACTCTTATTTTATCGGAAAAACGGGATAATAAAAAGCACACTGCTTAGACAGCGTGCTTTCTCATTCGTTGACAAGCCGTTGCGCTTCCTGTAGTTGGAACGTCCGAACTTTACGCGGCAAGAACCGACGAATCTCATCCTCGTTATATCCGACTTGGAGACGTTTTTCGTCAATTAAGATCGGACGACGTAAAAGTCCAGGATATTCTTGAATCAAATCGTACAGTTGCTGGAGCGAGAGCGCGTCGACAGAAACATCAATTTTCGAGAAAACTTTTGAGCGGGTCGAAATGATTTCATCGGTCCCGTCTTCTGTCATACGTAGTATTTGTTTGATCTCATTGAGTGAGAGCGGCTCTGAAAATATATTCCGTTCCGTAAATGGGATGTCATGTTCTTCGAGCCAAGCCCGTGCTTTGCGACACGATGTGCAGCTCGGGGACGTATATAATGTGACCATGTTCGTTCCTCCCTGATCAAATGTTCGTACTTCTTTTTTAGTGACTCTTCTTGTATACCCAAAAACTCGTCCACTTAATTATAATAATTCTTATTTATTAAAACATCAATGATATTCTTTCTCATTGAGGTAAGAAAAGAGGACGCATCCGCACGGATGCGACCTTGATCGACTAGGAAGCCGGTACCCGAGAAACCGGTTGTGACACCGTTTCTTTACCAGGCTTCACTTGTAAGTCTTTCAACTTTTTCTTGAGTACTTCTTTCAACAGTTTCTTTTTCCGTTGCAATACTTTGTCACGCTCTTTCATGGTCTCTCACCCCCACTGCCTGAAGCAACAGCACGACCATTACTGAATCTGAAAATCTTAAACTTGCACTAAATCTACAATTAAATTATAGCATATTCATTTGAAAAATGTTGCACATTCTTCAATTTTTTCATCATTTCCCACGTTACAAATTTGCTTTTCTTTCTCGATTCCCGTATAGTTAATAGAAATAACCTTTGAAATCACCAAGGAGGAGAGCGATGATGAGAATCACTTTAGAAACAATTATGCAGCACCCGGTCACCCAGAAATATTTAACAAGATCCGGCTTAAAACACGCCGTCGACGTCTGTGAGCGCGCTCTCGAATTGGCGACACGACGAGGACTCGACACGGATTTGGCGACGAAAGCCGCCTTGCTTCACGACATCGGTCATTACGAGTGGTATACCGAAGGCAAGTGGAATTATGATTTGTACCGTCAAAACGACATTCACGCGATCAAAGGAGCCGAACGGGCCCATAAACTGTTGATTCGTCTCGGGGAAGACCCGGCGCGGGCAAAAGAGATCTCCGTCATGATTTTACTTCACACGGACTCTTACTTGCCGCCTAGCCGAATCCAACGCACCCCGCTCCAACAACTCGTCCACGACGCCGACACGTTCGTCGAACAACCGGGCGGACTCCATCACTATGAGACGATGGACATCGAGGACGCGCTCGCCCGCGTTCGGATCATCGATTCGATTGTCGACCGGCTCTCGAACTTGCCGCGCATCTCCAACGCCTGACACTTCCGGACTTCCGGCAGTGTTTTTTTGTGCAAAAAACCCCGAATCGATCGATTCGGGGTTTGCTCCATTAAACGAGCTGAGCTTTATAAGCCTCATATTCTTCATCTGTCAACGAGACGAAATGACCTGGCTCGACTTCACGGAGCGGCGGGATGCTTGAATCTTCATCCGAACGTCCGACGGCACCGAGTGACTTCGACTCATAGACGATCCGTTTACGGGTCCGCTCATGCTCTGGATCCGGAAGCGGGATCGCCGACAAGAGCGACTTCGTGTAAGCGTGAATCGGGTTATCGTACAGGAGTTCCGCCGGAGCAAGCTCGACGAGGTGACCTTGATACATAACGCCGATTCGGTCCGAGATATACTTGACCATCGACAAGTCGTGGGCGATGAACAAGTAAGTGAGATCACGGTCGCGTTGCAGTTCTTTCATCAAGTTGACGACCTGTGCTTGAATCGACACGTCAAGTGCCGAAATCGGCTCATCGGCGATGATGAAGTCCGGTTCGACCGCGAGAGCACGGGCAATCCCGATCCGTTGACGCTGTCCGCCCGAGAACTCGTGCGGGTAACGGCTCGCGTGTTCTTTCGTGAGACCGACCGTCTCGAGAAGATCATAGACACGGTTCATCCGGTCTTCATTCGTCTTCGCGAGACCGTGGATATCGATTCCTTCCGCGATGATATCAGCGACCGTCATCCGCGGGTTAAGCGACGCGTATGGGTCTTGGAAGATCATTTGCATCGCGCGGTTGAACTTCAACTTCTCCGCTTTCGACTTCTTATCGTGAACGTTCTCGCCTTTGAAGATGACGTCTCCGTCTGTCGCATCGTAAAGTCCGATGATCGTGCGTCCAGTTGTCGATTTTCCACAACCAGATTCTCCGACGAGACCGAGTACTTCTCCTTTGTAAATATCAAACGAGATGCCGTCGACCGCTTTGACGACACGGCCTCGACCAATTTTAAAGTGCTGCTTCAGGTCTCGTACTTCTAATAATTTCTCACGTTCCATTATTCAGCACCACCTTTCACTAGCGATTTCGCGAACGCGCTGTCTGGACGATATTTGAGCGCCAAGTCGATGATCGCTTGTGGCGGCGTCACTTGCGGTGCTTGCGGGTGCAACAACCATGTCGCCGCGTAGTGCGTGTCGCTAATTTGGAACATCGGTGGCTCTTTCTCAAAATCAATCTTCATCGCGTACGGGTTACGCGGTGCGAACGCATCGCCTGTCGGCGGGTTCAACAAGTTAGGAGGCGTACCCGGGATGGCCGGGAGCGCTTCGTTCGGATCATCCGTCGGACGCGGCATCGAGCCGAGCAGTCCCCATGCGTATGGGTGACGTGGCTCGTAGAAGATCTCATCGACCGTTCCTTTTTCGACGATTTTACCGGCATACATAACAGCGACACGGTCAGCCATGTTCGCGACGACACCGAGGTCGTGCGTGATGAAGATGATGGCTGTACCTGTCTTTTGTTGAATATCTTTCAACAATTCTAAAATTTGCGCTTGAATCGTTACGTCGAGCGCTGTCGTCGGCTCATCAGCAATCAACACTTTCGGGTTACATGCGAGCGCGATCGCGATAACGATCCGTTGACGCATCCCACCTGACAATTGGTGCGGATATTGCTTCAGACGAGCTTCCGGGTTCGGGATGCCGACGAGCGTGAGCAATTCGAGCGCACGCTTCTTCGCATCTTCCCCTGTAAGCCCTTGGTGCTGTTTCAATCCTTCGGCGATTTGCTTATAGATCGTCATCGTCGGGTTGAGCGACGTCATCGGATCTTGGAAAATCATCGCGATGTCGCGACCGCGGATTTTGAGCATTTCTTTTTCCGAAAGTTTGGCCAAGTCTTTTCCTTCGAACAAGATTTCTCCGTTCGTGATCTCACCTGGCGGGTTCGGGATGAGACGCATGATCGCTTTCGACGTGACGGATTTACCAGAACCCGATTCACCTACGATTGCGAGCGTCTCGCCTTTTTTCAAATCAAACGATACGTTGCGAACGGCTTGTACCGTACCAGCGTACGTATGGAACGAGACCGCTAAGTCTCGGACAGATAAAATCGTTTCCATGCACGAGTCCCCCTCTTTCTAAGTTATTTACGCATTTTCGGGTCGAACGCATCACGCAAGCCGTCGGCAAGCAAGTTGAAGCTGACCATGAGCAAGACGATGATCGTCGATGGGATGACGAGGAGGTACGGGAACGTCCGTAGCTCTTTATATCCGTCATTGATCAACGTACCGAGTGACGCTTGTGGCGGTTGAAGTCCGATCCCGATGAAGCTGAGGAACGCCTCGAAGAAGATGGCAGATGGAATCGTGAACATGAGTGTGATGATGATGGCGCCGAGCGTGTTCGGGATCAAGTGTTTGAAGATCAAACGATTGCTTGAAGCACCGAGCGTGCGGGCAGCCAAAACGAACTCTTGGTTTTTTAGTTTCAAGATCTGCCCGCGGACGAGTCGACTCATCCCGATCCAACCGGTGATGGTCATCGCCAAGATGATGGTGAAGACCCCTGGGTCAAAGATCAAAATGAACAAGATGATCAAAATCAAGTTTGGTACACCTGTCAAAATCTCTACGAACCGTTGCATGATGTTATCGACGCGGCCACCGAAGTAAGCCGAAATTCCGCCGTACGCCACACCGATGACCGTATCGATGATCGCGGCGACGAGACCGATAAAGAGCGAGATGCGTGTCCCTTCCCAAATCCGTGACCAAAGATCACGGCCGAGGTAGTCGGTCCCGAACCAGTAGTTCTCTTCGACGTTCTTTTGTTCATAGAAGTTGATATCACGGCCACCGAGGTTAGCCATGCCGTCAAATCCGGCCCATTCAAGTCCTGTGACTTTTGGCGGAAGTTTCGCTTGCGCGATGTTTTGTGTATACGCGTCGCGTCCTGACAGCATCGGTCCGAAGAGCGCGAGTGCGACGAGAATTAAAATGACCGATAGCGAAATGATGGCTGCTTTGTTTTTCTTTAAGCGCATCCATGCATCTTGCCAGAAGTTTAAACTTTTTCCTGCGATCCGTTCAGCGAGCTGTTCGTTCATTTCGACCGGTTGGAACATGTCTTGGTCGAACTGCTCGTATTTTTTTTTATTTTCAATCATCAGTTATCCCCCCCAAGACGAATACGTGGGTCAACGACTCCGTAGAGCAAATCGACGAGTAAAATGATCAAGATGAAGAGCGCCGAGAAGAACAGGGTCGTACCCATGATGACCGAATAGTCATTCAACGTAATCGACGTAACGAACAATTCACCAAGTCCTGGCACGGCAAAGATTTTCTCGATAACGAACGTCCCTGTCAATAAGGCAGCTGTCATCGGGCCAAGAATCGTGATGGCCGGAATGATGGCGTTACGCACCATGTGTTTCCACACGATGGCATTCCCCGTCAGCCCTTTCGCCTTGGCGAGCGTGACGTAATCTTGACCGGTGACTTCTAGCATCTCAGTCCGGACGAAACGGGCAATCGAAGCCGTAACCCCGAGCGAGAGCGAGATGGTCGGTAAGATCGTGTGCGCCGGAGAATCCCAGAACGCAACAGGCAATACGCCCCACTTTACGCCCACATAGTACTGAAGGAGGGCCGCAAAGACGAACGATGGGACGGAAATCCCGATAACAGAGACGAACATTGAACCATAATCGATGAACGTGTTATGACGAATTGCCGCCACGATTCCGAGCAATAGTCCTACGAACGTACCGAGTATCAACGCTTGAGCACCTAACTGGGCCGATGGACCGATTCGTTCCATAATCAATTCCGTCACTGGACGGTTAGCCGTACGGAATGAAATGCCGAGGTCACCTTGTAACAGGTTCCCCATGTAAGTCGCATAACGAACCGGAAGTGGATCGTTGAGTCCGTAACGATCGTTCAAGATTTGAATTTGCGTATCCGTCAATTTCTCCTGGTTTTGGTACGGCGAACCCGGTAACAGGTCCATCAGGAAAAATGTGAACGTCGCAATCAAGAAGAACGTGATGAGGCCGTAAGTCAGCCGTTGCAAAAGATAACGTCCCATAAATAAAAACCCCCTGTTTTTCTAAATATATCTATGCTTGCACCAACAGCGTCACTATGACATATTTCCCTATTCTTGAATTCACAAAATGAAAGGAATTTTCTGAAAGAATAGGTCAAACGTCATCTCAAGGCTCTTAGTACAGCACATGAAAATCGCAAAGTACTCACTTTATGAAGTATTCTGAATTTTCACTGTTACTACATTATACTTTACCAACAAAACATTTGAATAGTGTTTTCTCTTATTTCTAATTTTTTTTTAGAAAACGGGGGACATGCTGTCGCATGCCCCCGCGCTCTTTAGTTGATGTCGACGTATTTGTACTGGTAGTCAGCACCGAATAGTTGACGGTTGAAGTTTTCGACGTTTGGACGAATCAAGTAAGCGACACCTGCTTGATAGATCGGCATGATCGCTTGGTCTTGTTCGATCAACAATTGTTCAGCTTCTTTAAACTTGTCATAACGGGCATCAATTGCCGTCTCAGCTGACGCTTCGTCGATGAGACGATCGTAATCGGCCGAGCTGTAGTTGATGTCGTTTTGACCGTTGTTCGATGTGAAGATCCCAAGGTTTGTGAGCGGATCTTGATAGTCAGGACCCCAAAGGGCGAATGAAATCTGGTAGTCCCCGCTCGCTTCACGCTCGAGTTTATTGTTAAACGGTTGTTGAGCGATGTTGACCGTCACGTTCGGCAAGTTTGCCTCGATTTGGCCTTTCATGTACTCAGAGATTTGTTTCGATACTTCAGAGTCGAATGAGAGAAGTTCGATTGTGAGCGCTTCGCCGCCCGTCGCTTCTTCCCAAAGCGTCGCCGCTTCGTCTGCGTTCGTCTCAAAGTATTGAAGACCTTCTGTGTAATCCGTTCCGTCTTCATATTTGATGAAGTCTTTCGGGATGAAAGATGTCGTTGCAATCGAACCGTTGTTCAAAAGTTGGTCGATGATCCCAGACGGGTCGACCGCGCGTGCGACCGCTTTACGGGCGTTCACGTCAGCGAACACTTCATCTTCGTGGTTGAACTTGAAGTATCCGACGGCTGAACGGAGACCTGTGTTGAAGTCTTCGCTGTCTTGGAAGGCAGCGACTTGCTCTGAAGCGAGGCCGGCGTAGTCGACTTCACCAGCTTCGAACAAGTTGACGACTGTCGATGTCTCTTTGACGACACGAACATCGACTTTGTCGAGAGCGACGTTGTCTTTGTCCCAATACGTGTCGTTTTTCGTCAAAACGTAGCCTTGCTCACGATCCCATTGCGACCATGTGAACGGTCCGTTGTAAAGAAGGTTGTCGACGTTCGTCGCGAAGTCTGAACCTTTTTCAGTTGCAAACGCTTCGTTGACCGGTGTGAACGTACCGAACGACGTGAGTGAGAGGAACGATGGGTCTGGACGCTCAAGTGTGACTTCGAGTGTCTTCTCATCGATAGCTTTCACCCCGAGCTCTTCTTTTGGAACGTCGCCCGCGTTGATCGCGTCCGCGTTTTTGAGCGTGCTCATGATGTAAGCGTATTGTGAACCTGTTTCAGGGTCGACGGCGCGTTGCCATGCGTAGACGAAGTCGTTCGCTGTGACCGGTTCTCCGTTTGACCACTCGGCGTCACGAAGTGTGAACGTGTAGACGGTCTCGTCTTCGTTCAATTCCGGCTCGCCTTCTGCCATCGCTGGTACGGCTTGACCGTCTTTATCGAGGCGGTAAAGTCCCTCCATCGTGTTCGCAATCAAGTTGAATGCGACCGCGTCTGTTGCAAGTGCCGGGTCGGCTGTCGTAATGTCAGACGTATCTGTCAAGCGGAGTACTTTTTCTCCGTTCGAAGATGAACCGCCGTCAGAGTCTCCGCCAGTCGAACAAGCGGCGAGTACTGAACCGAGCGCTAAGATGAGTGTCATCATTAGCAAGATCGATTTTTTCTTCATAGTGATATCCCCTTTCTGAAACTATATTGCTTGGCGCATCGTCGGAACGTAACATCTTACTTTTTTCTTTAATTTTCTGAATATTTCATAAAGTATCCGACGAAAGAACGTTAGGGCTATTGTAAAAAATTTTTAATCAAACTGTCAACTAGTTGATAAACCGCTCTCATTTTTCAAACTTCTCTCTCGCCAGAACGATAGAACTACTAGTATCATAGAGCCATGAAGGATGGGAGCCGATTTAAGTCATCCGGTTGAAAGGAGTTTGACACATTGAAAAATTTTAGAGCGATATTAATCGTTTTAGGGATTGTCACAATTACATACACGATTTGGTCGTATGCATCGTACTATCGGCCGGAAACGTTTTTATTCCATGTGAGCGGTGGACTGTTCGTCGGCGGGATGATCGTCTTCGCGATCGGCATGTTCTCACAAATGAGCGCATCCGGTCTATTCGACGGCATCATGTACGGCTTCAAGCGGAATCGACGAGCGAAATTGAAAGAAATCGATCCGGACTATGAAGAAGACGAAGATGCGACACCGGAGGAACGGACCGAACGGAAACAAAACGCTCGGCGTTGGATTTATATCGGCATCGTGAGTATTCTCGTCTCGTTCGCCCTCTCGTTCGTTTGACCTTCCCGTTTTTTCGTCCGTATGCTAAACTGAAATGAGAATAAAAGAAACATATGGAAGAAGAGAAGTAGGTCGAACCCGCTGTCCCCCAGAGAGTCTACGTTGCTGTGAGTAGATGGAAGCGATCGAGTGAATGGACTTCGGAATGGCTCGCTTGAATTTAGAGTATGGCGAGACGGTTCACGCCCGTTAACGCGTTCAAGTGGCATGGGTTCATGCAAATTTGGGTGGCACCGCGGTAATTCGTCCCGATCTATTCGGGCGGAAGACCGCGGTTTTTTTATATTCTTTGGAGGTGCAATCATGGCAAAAATCTTTTCAGGTATTAAACCGACCGGCGTTGTCACGCTCGGCAACTATTTAGGCGCGATGAAACAGTTCGTCGATCTTCAAGACGAGCACGACGCATTTTACTGCGTCGTCGATTTGCATTCAATCACCGTCCCACTCGACCGCATCGAATTGATGGACAACACACGGAAACTCGCCGCGCTCTATCTCGCCTGCGGCCTCGACCCGGAGAAAGCGACAATTTTCGTCCAATCCGAAGTGAAAGCGCACGCTCAGCTCGGCTGGATGTTGACGTGTATCTCTGGTATGGGTGAACTCGGTCGCATGACCCAGTACAAAGACAAGTCGCAAGGCGGCGATAACGTCGGGGCCGGTCTCTTCATCTATCCGACGCTCATGGCCGCGGACATCCTTCTTTACGGAACGGAGCTCGTCCCGGTCGGAGACGATCAAAAACAACACGTCGAATTGACGCGTGATTTGGCGGAACGTTTCAACAAACGTTATTACGAGACGTTCACCATCCCGGAGCCGCTCATTCAAAAAGAAGGCGCCCGCATCATGAGTTTGACGAACCCGGTGAAGAAAATGTCAAAATCGGACGCGAACGCGAAAGGGTATATTTCGATGCTCGATGAACCGAACGTCATCCGCAAAAAAATCAAAGGGGCTGTCACGGATTCAAGCGGTATCATCTCATTTGACCGTGAGAACAAACCGGGCATCTCGAATTTGCTCGAGATTTACTCACTCGCTACCGACACGCCGATCGAAGAACTTGTTGAAAAATATAAAGACTCGAACTACGGCACGTTCAAACAAGACGTCGCCGAAGCGGTCGTCGCCTTGCTCGAACCGATCCAAGCCCGCTACCACGAACTCGTCGATTCAGCCGAACTCGATGCCATCTTGGATGCCGGACGTGAAAAGGCAGAAGCCGTCGCCAACAAAAACCTCGCCAAAATCGAGAAAGCGATGGGACTCAGCCGCAAACGTGCCAAAGTGAAAAAAGGATAAACTGCCGCACCGCTCTTTCATTCGAGCGGTGTTTTTTTACGCACAAAAAAGAGAGACAGGCGTCCCTGTCTCTCTCAGTGATGTGTAATCTTATTCTTTACCTTCGATGAATGCCCACTTGTACGAGTAGTCAGCGCCGAACGCGTGTTCAACGATGTCTTTCACGTATGGCTTCGTGAGGCGAGCCGATCCCCGTTGGTAAACTGGTGAGATTGCGCTCTCTTCAAGAACGATTTTCTCTGCTGCTGCGAGGTCAGCCCAACGCTGTTCAGCATCTGTGCTTGTTTTCGCCGATTCGATGAGTGCATCGAACTCTTCGTTCGACCACTTACCACGGTTGTATGGTCCGTCAGTGACGAAGAGGTCAACGAATGTCATTGGATCCTGGTAGTCAGGTCCCCAACCAGCGAATGACATTTCGAAATCGCCAGCGCTTTCGAGTTCAAGTTTGTTGTTGAACGGTTGTTGCTTGATTGTGACAGTCATACCTTCGAGGTTCTTCTCGAGTTCACCTTTGATGAACTCACCGATTTGCTTCGCAGTCTCTGAGTCGTAGTTCAAGAACTCAAGTTCAACTGTGTCTGTACCGAGTTCTTCAAGTCCAGCTTCCCAAAGTTGCTTCGCTTCTTCTGGGTCGTAGCCGCCGATGTCTCCGTTGATGTCACGGAAGTCGTTGCCGTCAGGACCTGTTACGAAGTCTTTCGGTACGAGGTAGTTCGCAGGGATCGATCCGTTCGCGAGGAGCGTCTCTGAGATTGCTGCTTTATCGTAAGCGCGGTCGATCGCGTTACGGATGTTTTGGTTGTCAAGCGCTTCTACAGCTGAGTTGAATTGGAGGTAGAAGAGTGTAGGTTCGACGACAGTTGAGAAGTCTTCGCTGTCTTGGAACTGGGCAACGAGCTCAGAAGTCAAGCCAGTGCGGTCAACGTCACCGTTCTCGTACAAGTTAACGCCCGTTTGGACTTCTTTTACGACGCGGAAGTTGATCTCGTCAAGTTTGACTGATTCTGCATCCCAATACTCTTCGTTTTTAACCATTTTCCAGCCTTGTTCGCGCTCCCAGTTTTCGAGTTTGAACGGTCCGTTGTAAAGAGTTGTCTCTGCAGACGTCCCGAGGTTCTCGCCTTGCTCTTGGTCGAATGACTCAAGTTTAGGCATAAATACGCCGAAGCTTGTGAGACCGAGGAAGTAATCAGCTGGTGCTTTCAATTTAACTTCAAGTGTTTGCTCATCGACAGCTGTGACGCCGACTGCATCGCGCTCGCCATCGCCTGTATTATATTCATCAGCACCTTCGATTGGTGACATGACGTATGCATATTGTGAACCGTTATCCGGGTTCAATACTTCTTTCCAACCGTATTCGAAGTCGTTAGCCGTTACAGGCTCTCCGTTTGACCAAGTAGCGCCTTCACGGATTTTGAACGTGTAAGTCAAGCCGTCTTCAGATACTTCGTGTGATTCGGCCATACCAGGTGTTGGGTTGTCTTCTTCGTCCATGCGATAAAGACCTTCCATAACGTTGTTCAATACGTTGAACGATACTGAGTCAGTAGCGAGCGTCGGGTTAAGTGAAGGAATATCTGAACCTTCGAGCAAGTTGAGGACTTGCGCTTCATCCGGCGTACCTTCTGAACCAGATCCGTTTGAACCTGTTTCGTTGTTAGTCGTGTCGTCCCCACCCGAGCAAGCTGCTAGAAACGCACTCGAGATGAGCGTGACTGACGTTGCTAAAGCAAAACCTTTTTTCTTATTCATTGCGATGACCCCCTGATTTTTTTCGGTTTAACAGAATGAACGATGGTAGAAAATTCAGTCATTTTCCACTTTACAAAATTTGCTACCACAATCCCGTTGAAGCAATAATACAATATTCTGATAATTTTGCAAAGTATTTATTTTGATTTTTCTAAAAAATTTTTACCATAGTCGAAAAGCCCGCCTAAAAAGACGGGCTTTTTGCTCATTTTTTATAAACTTTCGAAAAATGTAGGACGTACGAAGGACCGATGACTGGAAATCCAATTTCCGCATATTTGCCATCGACCGCGTACGTTCTTCCAGCTTGATAGATTGGAATAACGACAGCTTGATCGAGCAAGTGCTGTTCAGCTTGCCGATACTTCGCATCGCGCGCTGCCAACGCCTCTGTCGCCCGAGCGTCCGCCATCAGTTGATCGTACGTTTCGTCGGCGTAACCGCTCGAGTTTAAATAATTGTCCGTCTCGAACTGGGTCAAATAAGCGCTAAGCCCGGGGGAGTCCGGTTGCCATCCCGAGAGTGACAACGCATAATCCCCTGCGACTTCTTTCCTAACTTTCTCACCGAGCGGAAGTTCGATGATGTTGACGGTGAGTCCGTCGAGTTGTTCAAAGTCTTGCTTGATCGACTGGGCAATTTGTCTCGCTTCATCGTCGACGAAGCTGAGAAGCTCGATTTCGATCGTTTCTTGTTGCAACCGTTCTTTCACGGTTTCGAACGTTTCGGCCGCATCCCCTTCGAGTGCGGCGTTCGCTTCCGTCTCATCGATGACGAGCAAGCGCTCCGTCGGCCGCTCGGCCCGTGCGAGTTTCGAAGCGATCACCTCCCGGTCAAGCGCAAGGGCGAGGCTTTGTCTGAACTCGGTGTCATCAAACGGATACTCGTCGACGTTCGGTTTTAAATAGAAGACGCCGCTCCGCGGGATATCGACGATTTCCCCTTCGAACGATTCGAAAGCGGCTTCTTCCGTACCGTACGGGATTGGATGGATGCCGGTCGTCTCTTGATCGAGTGCCGCATCGGCCCATACGGTAATTTTCTCGATCATGACATCATCCGCTTCGTGATATTTTTCGTTTTTGACGAGCGTCATCTGGGCCGCGTCAATCGACTCGATATGGAACGGGCCGTTCCCGTCAAGTTCTTGCCATTCGCCAATCCCTGTTTGGGGTAGGAAAGCCGGCATGGCGAGGATTTCTTCGAATCCTTCCATCGGCCGTTCAAGCGTCACTTCAAGTGTCGATGGATCGAGCGCCCGAACACCGAGCGTCTCCGGTTCGTTCGTCCCGAGGCTGACCGCTTTTCCGTTCACGACATCTTCTAAGAAGAAACTGAACGGGGAATTCGTGTCATCGTCGGCGAGCATGCGGAATCGCTCGACGAACGTCTCGGCCGTCACCGCCTCGCCGTTGAATGACTGGCTGTCTTTTAACGTGAACGTATATGTCGTCCCGTCATCCGACCGCGACATCGATTCGACGAGCCCCGGCTCGACTGAACCGTCGTTTCCGAATCGATACAACCCTTCATAAATGTGGGACAAGATCGTCTGCGAGCTCGGATCGATGGCGAGTAGCGTGTTCGGCTGCTCCGGTAACGTCTCTCCGTGGATCGTGATCACTTGTTCTTCTGGTGATGCCAGTTCTCGTGCCGTGTCTCGTTGTCCGTACCAAAGGATGAAAAAAAGGATAAGGACTGAACCTAACAAGGCGGCACCGATGAAAAATCGTTTCATCTCGCATTCTCCTCTCTGTTAGACCAACCCTTATACCCTACCCGTTTTTGGTACGATTTTCTACTATTAGTCTGTCACTTTCGCGAAAGCAAGCGTCGCGTTGTGGCCCCCGAAGCCAAGTGAGTTGCTCAGTGCATACTGGATATCAAGTTCCCGGTTTCCTTCTCGAACGTAGTCGAGGTCACAATCCGCTGCGGGTGACGCACAGTGGATCGTCGGATGAATCTTCCCTTCATGGATCGACAGCGCCGTAATGACGGCTTCTACGCCCCCGGCCGCGCCGAGCAAATGCCCGATCATCGATTTCGATGAGTTGACGGCGAGTTTATCGGCATGTTCCCCGAACACGTTCCGAATCGCTTTCGTCTCGAGCATGTCGTTGAGCGGCGTGCTCGTCCCGTGGGCGTTAATGTACTGGACGTCCTCAGGGCGAATTCCTGCGTCGCGGAGCGCCTCGCTCATCGCTTTCGAACCGCCTTCCGCTTCTGGGGACGGCGCCGTGATATGGTACGCGTCCGAGCTCATGCCGTAGCCGACGACTTCAGCGTAAATTTTCGCACCGCGCGCTTTCGCATGCTCGTATTCCTCGAGAACGAGCACACCAGCGCCTTCTCCCATGATGAAACCGTCTCGGTTCTCATCGAACGGGCGGCACGCCGTTTCCGGGTCTGGATTCGTCGACAATGCTTTGTTCGCACAAAATCCTGCGAACGAGAGCGGAGTGATCGGCGCCTCGGCACCGCCTGCAAACATGGCGAGCGCGTCACCACGTTGAATGACACGGAACGCTTCCCCGATCGAGTTCGTGCCCGATGCACAAGCCGTCACCGAGCAGTTGCTCGGTCCTTTCGCCCCGAGGTAGATCGACACTTGGCCGCTCGCCATGTTCGGGATCATCATCGGGATGAAGAACGGACTGATACGGCGCGGCCCGCGCTCGTGAAGCACGGCCGACTGCTTGTCGATCGTCTCGACGCCGCCAATCCCGCTTCCGATCCACGTTCCGACTTTGTCAGGAGCGGCTGCGACATCGAGTCCGCTATCTTTGTGAGCGGCGTCTGCCGCTAAAATCGAATATTGGATAAACGAGTCCATCTTGCGGATCTCTTTCGGCTCTACCAAATGGCTGATATCCCACGATTTGACTTCAGCCCCGACTTTCGCCGGATACTGGTCGATATCGATTTTTGTCAACGTGTCGACGGCGTTGTCCCCGTTCAATAACCGTGTCCACATTTCCGTGACATCATTGCCTAACGGTGATACGACACCTAACCCTGTAATGACTACTCGTTTCATGAACTAATCTCCTCCGTGATGTTAGCGTTATTCCAAGTGATACAGCTCGCTCCCCAAGTGAGCCCGGCTCCGAAGCCGGCGATGACGACCGTCTGTCCGGCCGCGACTTTCCCGTTTTGCACCGCTGCGGCGAGTGCGAGCGGAATCGAGGCGGCCGACGTGTTCGCATGGTCTTGAATCGTGACGACGACTTTTTCTTCAGCGAGTCCTAACCGTTCGATGGCCGCGTCGATGATGCGTCGGTTCGCCTGGTGCGGAACGAGCACATCCATGTCGTCAATCGTCTTCCCTGCCTGTTCGAGCGCTTCGAGGACGATGTCTGGCATTTTACGGACGGCGAATTTGAATACTTCACGCCCGTTCATGACGATTTTGCCTTCGTCATTCTCATACAAATATTTGCCGCCCGTACCGTCACTGCCAAGTACGATCGAATCGATCGAAGCGACGTCGTCTTCCCCTAATACGACGGCCCCGGCCCCGTCGCCGAACAAGACGGCGGTCGAACGGTCGTCCCAATCAATCAGATTGCCCATCTTCTCCGCACCGATGACGAGTGTGCGCTTGAAGCCTTTTGACACCATCAAGCTCTTCGCCGTGTCCATCGCGAAGATGAAGCCGCTACATGCCGCACTGACGTCGAAAGCGACGGCACGCTTGGCCCCAAGGTTCGCTTGGACGAGACACGCGGTCGCTGGGAAAGATGGCGCCGTCGCCGTGGCACAAACGATGGCGTCGATCTCATCGATGTCAATCCCCGCACTCTTGAGCGCTCGTTCGGCGGCCTGTGTCGCCATATCGGCCACGGTGACGTCCGCATCGGCCAAATGGCGGGCCTCGATGCCCGTCCGGGTCCGAATCCATTCGTCGCTCGTATCCATTCGTTGTTCCAAATCGATGTTCGTGACCCGGTTAGCCGGAAGGAACGAACCGATCCCAATGATTCCAATGTTCATAATGTTGACCCCTATTCTTAGTATCTGGTACTAATATAAGGGAATGAAAAAGGGATGTCAACGCATCCCTCTCATTTATTCACTTTGACCGAGCCGTTTCGTGACGGCCATGACCATTTTCGCCGAGTTGATGGCTGCCGTCTCCAAAAACTCATCGAACGATAAGTTCGCCTCTTCATCGGCACTATCTGAGATCGAACGCGTCACGACGAACGGGACGCCGAACTGATAGCACGTCTGTGCGATCGGTGCCGCCTCCATCTCGACCGCGGCCACTCCTTCGAAATGTCCGAGAATGTCTTGTACGCGTTTCGAGTCGTTGATGAACGAGTCGCCCGTCACAATGAGTCCCGTGTGGACGTTCACGTCATGCAAGCTCTCGATCACTTCTTTACATACATCCATGAGATACTCGTCCGCCGGGTAAGCGGCAGGCATGCCCGGCACTTGTCCGTACTCATAGCCGAACGCCGTCACGTCGACGTCGTGGTGACGGACTTCTGTCGAGACGACGACGTCGCCGACTTTCATTCCTTTTTTGAAACCGCCGGCCGAACCGGTGTTGATGACAACGTCAGGCTTGAACTTGTCAATCAAGAGCGTCGTTCCGATCGCCGCATTCACTTTACCGATGCCCGACTTCAAGATGACGACCTCGACGTTCCCGAGGTAACCTTCATAAAAGTGATAGTTCGCGATTTCTGTGTCTGTCCGTTCTGTCAATTCGTTGCGGAGCAAGTTCACTTCTTCTTCCATCGCCCCGATGATCCCGATTTTCATCATGTTGCCTCCTCAGAAAGAGAGCGACCTCCACATGGATGTCGCTCGTTTGTCCTTACTTGATTTCTTTAATTTCGACGACCATGTCGCCGCCTGGTGTTTGCACGTTCACGACGTCTCCGACCGTACGGCCGAGAACCGCTTTCGCGATTGGTGATTCGTTCGAGATTTTCCCTGTGAACGGGTCGGCCTCGGCGCCACCGACGATTGTGTACGTCTCTTCTTCGTTGTCTGCTTGGATAAAGAACGTCACGGTCTTGCCGATTGCGACCATCGAGTTGTCCGCTGCGTCATCTTGGATGATGACGGCGTTACGGAGCATCTCTTCAAGTTGTGCGATGCGGCCTTCGACCATTGCTTGTTCTTCTTTTGCTGCGTCGTACTCAGCGTTCTCCGACAAATCGCCGAAGTCACGAGCGATTTTAATATTTTCAACGACTTCCTTACGGCGCACCGTCTTCAGTTCGTTCAATTCATTTTCGATCTTCGCTTTTCCGTCTAACGTCATGTAATGTTGTTTTTCAGCCATTTCTGTCACTCCTTCATTGTCTCCTAGTATATTACAGCTAGGGGTAAATTGAAAACGATTTATTTAGTATGTGCGGTTGCGTTCTGTCAGCACCCAGCGGATTTTCGTCACGAGCAGATCGATGGCGACAAAGTTCTCGCCGCCTTCCGGGACGATGATGTCCGCGTAACGCTTCGTCGGCTCACAAAACTGCAAATGCATCGGGCGGACGACGTTCGTATACTGCGCGACGACCGAGTCGATCGAGCGGCCGCGCTCGTTTAAGTCACGTTGCATCCGACGTAAGATTCGGACGTCCGCATCCGTGTCAACGAACACTTTAATATCCATCAAATCACGAAGACGGTCGTCTTCGAGCGCTAAAATCCCTTCGACGATGACGACGTCGACCGGCTCGATCAAAATCGTTTGATCCGAGCGTGTATGGGCCGCATAATCATAGACCGGTTTTTCAATCGCTTGATGCGTCTGCAACTGCTTGATGTGTTCGATCAATAGATCGTTGTCGAAAGCGAACGGATGGTCATAGTTCGTCTTGTACCGTTCCTCCATCGTCATCTCCGATTGATCTTTATAGTACGCGTCTTGCTCGATCATGACGACCGATTGTCCTTTGAACGCATCCACGAGCGCGCGGGCCACGGTCGTCTTGCCTGATCCGGTCCCCCCGGCCACGCCGATAATGACGGGTTTATGTTGCATCAAAGTTAAATCCTCCTCATCGTAATTTACGACTGATTGCTAGGCCATCACCAAGGGGCAAAATTGCAGTATGATAATCGGTCCGTGCCATCAATTGCTCTGTAAATTCTTTCACGAGACGGACGAGCCGGCGACGTCGGCGGTCAAGTACTGACACGTCTTCGAGCAGCACGTCTCCTCGTAAAAATAAATTATCGCTGTAAATCGTACCACCAATTGGTACTAAAGCGCCATACCCATCAAAAAATTTTTGATACTGACCTTTCGCCGCATCGATGAACACCGCGTCAAACGGGCCTTCGATCGACCCGATCAATTCGACAGCATCGCCGTGTACGACGGTGATCCGATGTTTCACGTCGGAACGACCGATGAACGACAGCGCCTCTTCGTGCCGGCGTGCGTTTCGTTCGATCGTGACGATTTCAGCGAACGGCAACAGCTCCGCCATTCGGATCGCCGAATAGCCGATCGCCGTTCCGACTTCAAGGATCCGGGCCGGGCGTTGCATCGCGAGGAGCGACAGCAACACTTCCGACCCGGTCAAGTCCATGATCGGCACGTGATGAACGCGGGCGAACTCCTCCATCTCCGCTAAAAGCGGTGACCGAGGCGTGACCAAATTCTCCACATAACCTTCATAGGATGAATGTTCCACTGTTGACACCTCTTACTCTCTATTCATTCAAACGACCGGAAGCGAAAGCTTCCGGTCGATCCGTCAATTGTTGTTGGCTGCTTCAAACGCTTCCCATTCCGGTCGGTACTGGTTGACGTTTTGTTGATGCGCCTCATACGTCACTTCAAACAATACTTCTCCGTTCGGGAACCCTTCACGTGGAGGACGTGCGTAGAAATAGACGTTCTCCGTGTCGTTCGGGTTGAGCGTCGCGGTGAACGCATCTCGGCTGACCGATGCGATCGGACCGATCGGGATGCCGGCATACTTGTACGTGTTGTAGAGTGAATCGTTTTGGAGGTCATTGAACGATGTGAAAATCGACGTCTCCCCCGTTCCGTACCAGACGGTCGGGTCAGACTGCAGTCTCATGCCGTCAGCAAGACGGTTTTCAAAGACACCGGCAATCTCTTGACGGTCTTCTGTCGAGACGGCTTCTTTCTCAACGACCGAAGCGAGGGCGAGCGTCTCATGGAACGTACGTCCTGCCGCTTCAAGAGCCGCCTTATTCTCGAAATAAAGCTGTTCTGTCGGCTTCAGCATCTCTTCGATGATTTGTGTGAGCGTGACACCTTTGTCAAACTCATACGTCGCCGGGAACAAATACCCTTCGAGCGGATGGTAAATCCCGTCCGCTAGCACTTCGTCGGTCAACATCTCATGTTTAGCCACGAGCGAACGGATATACTCCTCATCGCTTAGCTGAGCTGAAATCTCTTCCTCTGGGAGCTCTGCGACATTCGCAAGCCGTTTAATGACTTGGTCAATCGTGAACCCTTCCGGAATGACGAGCTTGATGTCCGGTACGACGATCACTTTACCCGTTTTCAGTGTGGCAATCAACTCGTCAAGTGACTGTGACGGAGACAACGTATACGTCCCCGCTTGGAACGATGATTCATTTTTAAACCGTGTATAAAGACGGAAAATCGCGCTATTCCTCACGAGCCCATTCTCTTCGAGTAGGTCGCCAATGTAACCTGAGCCGGCACCAAGCGGCACCTCGACTTCGACCGTTTCGGTCGAGGCCGGGTCCACTGGCTCAAGTGACCGCTTCACGAAAGCGTACGATACGGCGGCACCGGTGGCGATGACAAGAAGAAAGACAGCAAGGATGATGACCGTGATTCGACGAACGATCCGGCTTCGTGCACGCTTCTCATCTGGCATCGATGGATAGTTCATGCATGTGTCTCCCCTGTTCTTCTTTTATGAAGATGGGCGACGAGGGTTTCCCCTAGTCGCCCCTCCACGTATTAGTCTAAACCGACTTCGTCGTTGACGATGTCGAACGCTTCCATGACTTCCTCGAAGTCGTCATCGTCTTCGACGAGCTTCAAGATGAACTCGCCATCTTCAAGTTCTTCGATTTCGAATGCGTATACTTCGATTGTGTCTTCATCTTCTGTTTCCGGGTTGCCGACCGGCTCGAGGACGACGAACGTCTTTTTCGAGCGGTCGCTCGTCATACGGAAAATTTCTGCAAATAAATGCTCGTCTCCATTTTCATCTGGAATACGGTACATTTCTTCTTCACGACGGATTTCTGCCATGAGTAATTCCTCCTTATTTCCCGGAACGATCCAGGTAGTTTTGTAAAATCATGACGGCTGCCATCTTATCGATGACGGCCTTTCTCTTTTTACGGCTGACGTCTGCTGAGATGAGCATCCGTTCCGCTTGCATCGTCGTCAGGCGCTCATCGACGAGAATCGTCGGTAAGCCCGTCGCCTCGGTGAGCGCAGCGGCAAACGCCTCTGACGCCTCGCCCCGTGGCCCGATCGTCCCGTTCATGTTCTTCGGGAGACCGACAACGACTTCTAACACATCGTACTGCTCGATGATCGGACGGAGCAGACGGACGGCTTCATCAAAGTCCGGCTCGGTCCAATAGACCGTCTCCACACCTTGCGCCGTCCATCCCATGAGGTCGCTCACAGCGACCCCAATCGTCTTCGAACCGACATCGAGCCCCATGACTCGCTTCATATTAATCCTCTCTACGATCGTTCAAATACGATTTGACCAACTCTTCGAGCAGTTCATCTCGTTCGATTTTGCGAATCAAGTTTCGCGCATCGTTATGACGCGGGATATAGGCAGGGTCACCTGACAACAAGTATCCGACGATTTGATTGATCGGTTGGTAGCCTTTTTCCTCGAGTGCTTTGTACACTGTGATCAGCGTTTCCCGAGTGTTGGCGCGATTATCATCTTCTGGAAAATTGAATTGCATCGTGCGATCCATTTGGCTCACAAGAATCCACCTCTTTCCGTTTGCACTTCACATTCTATTATGCCAGTGATTCGACGTAATGTGAAGCAAACTTCAATGCTTCGTCCAGTTTTGTCGCATCACGGCCTCCGGCTTGCGCCATGTCTGGACGGCCGCCACCGCCACCGCCGCAACGAGTCGCGACTTCCTTGATGAGTTTTCCAGCGTGGAAGCCACGGTCGTTCAAGTCTTTCGTCACACCGGCGACGAGGTTGACTTTATCACCGTTCGCCGAGCCGAGAATGATGACCGCTGAACCGAGTTTTCCTTTCAATTCATCAACCATGCCGCGAAGCGCATCCATGTCTTGGCCGTCGACCCGTTTGGCAATCAATTGAACGCCTTGAATCGTCTCAATCGCATCCGTGAGTGACGCCGCTTCGATATTGGCGAGTTTTGCTTTCAGTGACTCGCTTGCACGTTCCACGTCTTTTAGTTCGGCTTGAAGTGCTTGAACGCGAGCCGGTACTTCGAGCGGTTTTGTCTTGAGCAGTTTAGCCGCTGACTCGAGCGTCTCGATATGTTGGTTCATCACTTCGTACGCGCCAGCTCCTGTGACCGCCTCGATCCGGCGTGTCCCGGCGCCAATGCCTGACTCTGACAAGATTTTGAAAAGACCGATCTCGGCCGTGTTGCCGACGTGGCAACCGCCGCAAAGTTCGACCGAGTCACCGGCCGCGACGACACGGACGACGTCGCCATACTTTTCACCGAAGAGCGCCATCGCACCTTTCGCTTTCGCATCGGCGATGTTCATCTCTTCGATATCGACAGCGATCGACGCCCAAATCCGTTCGTTCACTTGGCGCTCGATCGACTGAAGTTCTTCTGCCGTCACTTGACCGAAGTGCGAGAAGTCGAAGCGCAGACGATCTGGCGTGACGAGTGAACCGGCCTGGTTGACGTGTTCACCGAGCGTGTCTTTCAAGGCGCGGTGAAGCAAGTGCGTGGCCGTATGGTTTTTAATGATCGCTTGACGAGACGCTTGGTCGACCGTCGCCGTGACGGCAACTTCCGCTTTGGCAACGCCTGAGACGACCGTGACCGTGTGCAAGTTCTGTCCGTTCGGTGCTTTTGAGACGTCTTTGACGTGAAGGACGAAGTCTGGGCCTTGGATTTGGCCTTTGTCACCGATTTGACCGCCGCTTTCCGCATAGAATGGCGTTTGGTCAAGGATGACTTGCGCTTCTTCACCGGCTCCGACGACATCGACGAGTTCGCCGTCGTGAATCAAGCTGATGATTTTCGCGTCCGTCTCGAGGTGCGTATACCCCGTGAACGTCGACGGGAGTGTGATATCCGCGAGGACGCCTGACTGGATTTGCATCGATTCGACGTCGGCACGCGCCGTGCGGGCACGTTCACGTTGCGCGTTCATCGCTTGTTTGAAGCCGTCCTCGTCGACCGAAAGTTTGTGGTCTTCCGCGTATTCGATCGTCAATTCGAGCGGGAACCCATACGTATCATAGAGACGGAACGCGTCTTCACCGCTGATGACGTTCGAACCGGCCGATTTTTGCGCTTTCGCGACTTCGTTCAAGATGGCAAGGCCGTCATGAAGCGTCTCGTGGAACCGCTCTTCTTCGTTCTTGACGACTTTCTTGATGAAGTCTTTCTTCTCGCGTACTTCTGGATAGAAGTCGACCATGATATCGCCGACGACGTCGACGAGTTCAAACATGAACGGACGCTCGATTCCGAGCATCTTCGCATAGCGAACGGCACGACGGAGCAGACGACGAAGGACGTAGCCGCGGCCTTCGTTCGATGGAAGAGCCCCATCACCGATCGCGAACGATACGGTCCGGATATGGTCGGCGATAACTTTGAACGCCACGTCTTTGCTGTTGTCAGCGCGATACGTTTCGCCGCTGATTTTCTCTGTCTCACGGATGATCGGCATGAACAAGTCCGTGTCGAAGTTCGTCGGCACGTCTTGCATGACGCTTGCCATCCGCTCGAGGCCCATCCCCGTATCAATGTTCTTCCGTGGGAGCTCGGTGTAGTTGCCGTGTCCGTCATGGTTGAATTGACTGAAGACGATGTTCCAGATTTCGAGGTAACGCTCGTTCTCACCGCCCGGATACAGTTCCGGGTCAGTCGGGTCGTCGCCAAACGCAGGTCCGCGGTCGAAGAAGATTTCCGTGTTCGGTCCAGACGGGCCTTCCCCAATTTCCCAGAAGTTTTCTTCGAGCGGGATGATGCGGTCTGCCGGCACGCCGAGTTCGAGCCAGATTTGTTTCGCTTCTTCATCTTCCGGGTGGATCGTCACGGAGAGACGGTCCGGGTCAAGCCCGTACCACTCGTCGCTCGTCAACAGTTCCCAACCCCATTTGATGGCGTCTTCACGGAAGTACTCCCCGACCGAGAAGTTCCCGAGCATCTCGAAGAACGTATGGTGACGCGCCGTCTTCCCGACGTTCTCGATGTCGTTCGTCCGAATCGATTTTTGCGCGTTGACGATGCGCGGGTTCGCTGGAATGACGCGTCCATCAAAATATTTTTTAAGCGTCGCGACGCCGGAGTTGATCCAAAGTAACGTCGGGTCCTCGACCGGTACGAGCGAGGCGCTCGGCTCGACGCTATGCCCTTTTGATTTGAAGAAATCTAAATACATTTGGCGAATCTGTGCGCCAGTTAATGGTTTGAGCTGTTTCATCAACAATTCCTCCTTATTCTGAACGAAACGAAAAAAAGCGATGTCCATCCCTATGGAAAGGGACGAAAGCATCGCTTCGTGGTACCACCCTCGTTCGCACGGCAAAGCCGTGCCTCGAACATCCGATAACGCGGATGAGGCGCCCAGGGTGAGTGGGGACTCCAGACTAGCTTCGGTCGGCCGGCCCCCATCTTCTCGCAGCCTAGGAAGATGTCTCTGATGAGGCGGTGACGACGTACTCGGTTCTTTCATCGTCTTTAATCGTTTCAGTTTTCTATTCGTCATTATCACATGTGTTCATACGTCCGTCAAGACTTACCACCGAGCCGTTCGACGAGTTTCGTCCGTCGTACCGGCTCCTCTTCCCGCGTCGCCGCCTCGAGCGCTCGAACGTCCCCGAACAAGAGCAAGCTCTTCTTCGCCCGGGTGACGGCCGTGTAAATCAAGTTGCGGGATGAACGGAAGCCGCCGGTGAAAAAGACGGGCATGAGCACGATCGGAAACTCGGAGCCTTGCGACTTATGGATCGTGATGGCATAGGCGTGGGTGAACTGGTCCCACTCGCTCCGGTTATATTCGACTTCGGTCTGGTCGAACCGGATGTAAATCTTGTCGACTTTGTCGACGTTCTCTTTCGCGAAAAAGATGTTCGTGATTTCGCCGATGTCGCCGTTGTACACGTTCTCCTCGGCGTTATTGACGAGTTGGAGCACTTTGTCCCCGTTCCGGTACGTCCGGTTGCCATGTTTCACTTCACGGGCGGCCGATTTCGGGTTGAACACGTTTTGCAGCGCTTCGTTCAATCCGTCGATGCCGCAGACGCCGCGATACGTCGGGGCGAGCACTTGAATGTCAAACGGCGAGTAGCCTTTCCGGAGCGCGGCCCCTGCCATCTGACAGATGGCTTGGAGCGCCGTCTCTTGGTTCGCCGTGTAGAAACGGCGGTCCGGGAGTGAGGCGAGCAAGTCATCCGGCATTTGTTTCGCGTTCAGCGAGTGCGCGAGACGCAAGATGCTCGATTCGGACGCCTGGCGATGAACGACGTCGAGACGGACGACCGGAATGCCATCTGTCGCCATCAAGTCGGCGAGCACTTGGCCCGGTCCGACCGACGGGAGCTGGTCCCGGTCACCGACGAACAAGATTTTCATCCCGTTCGGCACGGCACGAAGCAGGCTGCGGAACAAGAAAATGTCGATCATCGACGCCTCATCGACAATCAATACTTTCCCGACGAGCGGGTTCGTGTCATCGACTTGAAACGAACTGCCGTCAAACTTCAACAGACGGTGAATCGTCGACGCCGGCAAGCCCGTCGATTCACTGAGACGCTTCGCGGCCCGGCCGGTCGGTGCGGCGAGGACGAACGGGAACGGTTGATTCGGCACCGGTTCGAGTTTCCAATCGAAGACGTCACTAAGCGCGTGGATGATTCCACGGACGACCGTCGTCTTTCCGGTACCCGGTCCGCCGGTGAGTACCATGAGCGGCGACTTCAACGCGAGCTCGATCGCTTCCCGTTGCTGTTTGGCGTACTCGATCGAGAACATCTCCTCGACGCGGCCGACGGCATCGAAAATCGTCGCCATGTCGACGTCTTCTGTCGTTGACGTCGACATGATGCGGGCGAGTTCTTCTGCTGCCTTTCGTTCGGCCCGGTAGACGCGCGGATGATAGACGACGCCGTCCTCGATGATGATCCGCTCATCGTTCGCGAGCGTCTCAAGCGCCGATACGAGCGCTTCTCCCGGATCACCACCGATGATGCGCGGCATGTCGTTCGCAAGTTGGTCCGCCGTGACGAACAGATGCCCGTTCCCTTGCTCGAGTTCGAGCACGTATAGGACAGCCGCGGCGATGCGTTCCGGGTGAATGCCTTGAATGCCAAAATGCGCGGCGATGGCGTCGGCCGTTTTGAAACCGATGCCTTGAACGTCATACATGAGCGCGTATGGATTTTTTTCAATCGTCTCCATCGCCCGGCCTTCGTACTCTTTATGAATTTTTGAGGCGAGCCGCGGCGTCACATCGAACGGGGCCAAAAACAACAGCAGTTGGTCGACGCCGTACAAGACGTTCAACCGTTCGGTGATGACACGGGCTTGCTTTTCTTTCAATCCGTCCACGTTCGATAGCACGCTCGGGTGTTTGACGATTTGGTCGATGCAGTCGTCACCGAGCGTGTCGGCGATTTTTTGGGCCGTCTTTTGACCGATGCCCGGAAACGAGCCGTTCGTCAAAAAACGGATGGCGGCGCGTTTCGTCATCGGGACGACGCGGCGAATCCAATCCGCCTTCATCTGCTTACCGAACCGTGGATGATCGACGAGGCGTCCATGCGCCTTATACGTCTCGCCTTTCTCGATGCCGACACCGACACCGGCGATGACCATCTCGGTCTCGTCTGTCTCAAAGTTTTTTTCTTTTATACGTACAAGCGCGATCGTATGCGCTTCTTCTTCCGATTGAAACAGGACGCGGATGACTTTTCCTGTCAACTCGTAAGGTGCTGCCATCATGTGAGCCACCCCCAGCTAGTTTTCCATCCCCCATTATAGCCCGATTCGGAAGGTGAGAACAAATGGCCTAGTTGAACACGTTAAGAATCCGCTCCAGTTGATCGAGGTTGACCCGTTCAAGGATGCGAATCAGTTGATCGATATCGACCCGATTCAACAGCCGCTCGAGCTGGTCGATATCGACCGTATTGAACAAGCGTTCGAGCTGTGCCAAATCGACACGTTCCGGCAGCCGTTCGAACCGTTCCAGCTCGCCACTGTTGACGTACCCTTCCAACCGTTCGAGCAGCTCGGTCCGTTCAACCCGGAACAGTTTCTCAAGCGATGGACGCTGCACAAGAAAGACGAGACCAGCAGCTGCGACGTGGACGGTCCAATTGAAGACGACGTGCCCGAGTCTTACCGCCTGGCCGACGAACGGAATGAGCGGGATGAACGACAGTTGCAAGAACACGAGCGCGAGTTGTACATAGGCGTTCGGAACGAAGAACGCCACGATCGCCAACAAAAGCGGCACAAACCAGGCGATTCCGACGTCTCCGAGCGTTCTGATCCAAGACCGGTTTGTCGACAATACCCAATGCATAAAGATCCCGATAACGAAAAACGTCGCGAACAAGAGGAGCAGTGCGGTCGTCGCCCGTTCTGACTCGACGACGACGCGGAACAAGAGATTGTTCGTCCATTCGCCAGAAGCGAGCCGGACATCAATCGCTTCAAACAATCTTCCGAGCATGAACCATTCGATGATGAAGAAGACAAGGACACTGACCAAACTATACATACGCATATGATTTCTCCCCTCTCACATTGATAGTTCATTTCCCGAACACTCGGACGGCTATGCACGTTTTTCAGCGAATCAAACGGGGAACTGTTCGAGTGAACCTACGAAGGAGGAATGACACATGACGAAACGAATCCCGGTCACCGGACTATGTGAGCTCGTACTAGAAGTGACCGATATGGCCGAAGCCGTCGCTTTTTGGCACGGAAAGCTCGGTCTCCCCATCGTCGAACAATGGGTCGGTGACGACGCCGAGCCGAGCAAAGCGCAAGAACAAGCGGATGAGCCGTGGGCGACATGGCTATACGTCGGCGGAAACACCCGTCTCGGTCTTTGGCTGAAACGAAACTTCACGGAAAAAGAAAACACAAACCGGAACCAAGACGTCACCGAATGGGACACGCTCTATGACGAGGGCGGTGCCCACGTCCACTGCGCCTTTTACGTGCCGATGGACTCGTTCGACCAAGCGCTCGACGTGTTGAATTCGTCCGACATCCCGACAAAACTCCGGACGTGGGATGAAGACGAGACCGTCAACGGCAAAGAGCGCTCGGCCTACTTTAAAGACCCGAGCCATAACGTAATTGAGCTGTACACGAAAAACATGGATGAGGCGTACGGGGAGTTCGCCGGTGAGCCGGTGAAGATCACGACGAAGCAGTTGTGAATTCGATGAAAGCCGAGCGAGCCGCATGATAAGATGAGAAAAAATGGAAAAGGTTGTGGCCCATGCAATTTTTCGCTCCATTCATCATGACCTGTCTCGCGCTACTCACCTATGTGCTCTATTTCATGATTGAAGCGTTTCCTTCGCTCGAC
>NZ_JAFIFD010000032.1 GCF_020832205.1 Exiguobacterium sp.
GATTCAGCCGCGCACGATTGAAGTCTTTTCCCGGCTTGACGTCGCCAAAGAAGTGCTCGACCGGGCCCGGACGATTGAAAAAGGAAATCTTTACTTTTCAGGACAATGGACGGCCAAACTTGAGTTTTCTCGCCTCGTCACCCCGTATCCGTTCGTGACGCTGCTCCGTCAAAACGAGACGGAAGCGATTCTCGAACAAGCACTCAACGCCCACGGACACGTCGTGAGACGCGGTGAATCGCTCATGTCGTTGACCCATTACCCGTCACGTGTCTTAGCCCATCTTGAATCCGATTCCTCGCGCTCCCGGACGATTGAAGCGAAGTACGTCGTCGCGGCTGACGGAGCCAACAGCTCAATTCGGCGCATGCTCGCCCTTCCGTTCAGCGGCAAATCGTTCAAAGAGTCGTGGGTGCTCGCCGATATGAAGGCGAGATGGAACATCTCTCGCGAAGAAGTGCATATCTTCTTCTCGGATCGCGGCGTACTCGAAGTCTTCCCGCTGACAGACGATACGATTCGGATTACCGGTAACCTCGCGAACGACGAAGCGTTCGACGAGTCCCGGTTACGCGAACTCGTCGAACAACGCAGTCACATGCCTGTCGAAATCGATGAAGTCGAGTGGTTCTCCCTGTTTCGTGTCCACAATCGGATGGTCGATGCGTTCATCCATAACCGCGTCATCTTAATGGGAGATGCGGCGCACATTAACTCACCGGTCGGCGGACAAGGTATGAATACGGGGATTGCCGACTCGTTCAACCTCGGTTGGAAACTGTGGCTCCATCTTAAGGCGGGCGCCCCGTTTCGCGTCGTCGCGACATACCGCGATGAACGCGAGCACGTCGCAAGGAACGTGCTTCAAACGACAAACGTGGCGACCGAGGTGCTTCAAACGACCCTTCCGGTCTTATTGCCGTTTCAAGCGCTCGGCGCCGACGTATTCACCCGTGTCAATTTGATCAATCAAAAAATTACCGAGCGAATTGCTCAGCTTCACTTGTCTTATCCCTCTCATTCTCGTGTCCCGTTCCAACGTGTCGCCGAAGGAAAGATTTTCCCGGAGATTGAAATGATTCGTACCGACGACGGGATGCGGCAAAAAATATCAGAAGTCGCCGACGGGCGCTTTCAAGTGCTCGTTCTCGATGACGGGGCCCGCGACGCGACCGAGCTCTATGATTATTTGAATGCCCATCAAGCCTACTTTCAAATCATCACGTTATCGAAGACGAGCCGGCCGTTCTTTGACCAAGGCAACGAACTCGCCAAATCGCTCTTCATGCGACGCGGCGTGCTCGTGATTCGACCGGACGGCTATTTGCTTCATAAGCAACGCCATCTGCGTGTGGCTTCCCTAAGCGACACGATGCAAGACTGGTTACCTTACGCTTAGACGACAAAACGCTCGACTCTCATTTTGAGTCGAGCGTTTCTTTGTTGTAATACAAGACGCCTGGAGATGAGAGCGTCAAATCATAAAACGCCTCGAACGCCTCGATGTCTTCTAGTTTTCGGAAGTCAATCTTGTTCGTCTCGCTGTTCGGGATGGCGACGATAATTCCTTCGGCGGTCGATCTGATCATCCCCGTTTGTCCGTTATGGATACGGATGTAGAGCACATGCTCACTTTCAAGTAGTTTCACGGCCTCGCGGCGTGATTGAATAGACGTTTTCACAGTCATCCTCCTCTTCCTTTTGAGTATAACGGGCGAAGTCGGTTGCTTTCAACTGTCCACATCGATAAAATTATGTAAAGAAGGGGTGGAACGATGTGGATATTGTATGGAATGATTTAAGAACCGTGATGATTCTTGCGCTCGGTACGTTGTTCGTCATTCTCGTGACGATTCGAACGATTCGAAACGTCCGTTGGGTTCGCTTTGGCGAAGCGTTCGGGAAACAAGGTGAGTCATTGCTTGAAGATTACGCGTATTTGACCGAGAAAGGCATTGAATGCCGGGTCGAACAAGGATTGCCGACCGGACGGCTGTTCCGTCCGCTCGCTAAAAACTTAGATGACCGTGTCGCCTTGTTCGTTCACCGAAAAGACGAGGCTGCGGCTAGAGAGTTATTAAAATAAGACAAGGTGCCACGCGGCACCTTGTCTTATTTATGTAACTGACGCTCCGAACAGTAATAAGCGACTTGTTTGATGATCGGTTCTGTCAACAGTTCGAGCTTCGTGCGTGAGATGACGTCATCAATCGTATCAAACGACGCCGCACAGTTGGCCCGGACTCGTTCGACTTTCAATCGGCTCGTCTCAGGAAAAATGAGGAATGAAGTGACCGGTACGGCCTGCCCGCATTCTTTTTTCAATCGACTCCGCACTTGTTTCGTCACCGTCTCGAGCTCTGAGACCGGATGCGGATGAATGTTTTTCCAACCGAGTGATGTCTCGAGGCGACACTCCCGGTTCGAGATGTGAACGGCCGATGTCGTCCGATTGATTCGAATTAAAAACACGCCTTTCGGACCGACGAGTACATAATCGAACAAAGTCGAGGCAATCTCCACATGCTCAATCATCATCCAATCGAATCGACACGTATGCCGAACGATCTCTACAATCTCATCCGTGTACGATTTTGGCGGGTCCACCACTTCCACTTTCGTACGGAACAGCCCTTTCGTCTGTCGTTTCACCGGTTCTTTCGGAACGGCCGTCAACACTTGTAACATCCCATCCACCTCCTCTCGTTATTCGCTCGGTCCTACCTGTTTACCAAAGACCGCTTTTTCTAGATTTGAGATGCGCCGCAACATATCATAGTTCGAAGCGACCGGTTGCACTTGTTTCACCGGCTCAGGCTGATCGGTTGCCCCGCGTCGCAATGAATCGTTCTCTTGCTGCAGACGTTCGATTTCTTTGGCCATCTTCTCATAGTCACGGATGACAACATCTAAAAACTGGTCGACTTCTTCTTGTGAATAGCCACGGAGGGCGGTCTTGAATTCTTGTTTATATATGGCTTCTGCTGTTAATTCCGTTTGCATCGTCTTCACTCCCATTGTTGTTCCCACTGTTTTTCTTCTTCAATGACCCGCAAGTCTTCAGGTGTAATCATAAATAACTCCATTTGGTGTTTCCGTTTCGCCCCTTCGACGAGAAAACGGGGGCTTCCTCCCGTCTCTTCGTCAAAGAGCGTAATTAGTCCTGCTGCTTTATCCAAAAAGAACGCGGTTTTCGCCCGAAGTTGGCTCGGGTCTTCGTACGGTCGCTGTGTCAATGGCTCAAAAAAGTCAGCCTCGAGCTGGAGCTGGATAAACAACTCTTGTTCGTACGGTTTATAACGCTCCTCCATTTCCAAAAATGGCGGGAACACCGCAATCTTGATGGGGTATGTTTCTCTTAACTCTAACAATACTTGTCCGGCCCACAATTCACAACCGTTCGTGCCACTAAATATGAACCATTCGCCCCCCAGTTCGATCGCTTCGAGAATTTTTCGGCGATACGCTTCTTGAATGATTTCGATTCCAGGATGGTCGGCTTTAAAGATGCCGAGTTCGTGCGGACGGTAACCGGTGATCGCAACGACTTTCATAAACTCTTCCTTTCTAATCGGGCCAGACGATGCTTCAGTTCGCGTTGTTCTTTAAACGCGGTCTGCTTTAAGACGGTCCGTCTCTGTTCAGCCAACTCGAGCGCCTGTTCCGTATAGCGGATGGCAAGCGGAATGTCTTTTTGTCGGTGTTCCGCATGCTTGGCCAGTTCAGTCAACGCCTCGATCGTCCCGATTTGTTCAAAGATAGGCAACGCTTCCTCGATTCGTCCACTGCGCTTCAACAACATCGCTTGCCGGAGACGTGCTCGTTTCGACGGGTTTTCGAGCCGTTCATACGTTTGTAGCGCGGCTTCTTGATTACCGAGGTCGTTTAGCCAATGAGCCCGTTCCTCGCCAAACGACGTCCCTTCTCCTTCAACGAGATGGGTGAGTCTCGTATAGAGCGAGACGAGGCTCAAACAATCGGCATGGTGATGCTCGATGACCGGTTGCAAAATTTCGGGCTCGCGGTCTTTGACGTACTGGAAATAGTGCATCGGTGCCAAGAATCCAGGTAAGTCATCTGTTCGTTCGTGTCCGAAATGGGCCTCGACCGCTTTGAGCGATACCGATTCGAGCGTCGGTTTCAACAGTCGTCTCGACGCATGCAGCAAGTCCACGTGTCCGACGGCGGGCAGTGCCTTCACTTTCGATTTGACGAACGTGTGACGCGTCTTGATTTGCGGCCAGTCAAACGACTTCCCGTTGTACGTCACAAACCGGACCTCGTCCCCGATATCATTTAAGAAATGATAATAAAACGCCGTCTCAAACGCTGGGTGCGGCAAGACGTACTGCACCATTTCCAAATGGTCTTCTTGTACCCGGGCGAAGCCGATCAAAAAGATGGACGTTCCGGACCCGCGAAGGCCGGTCGTCTCGGTGTCCATGAACAGCACTTGCCGGGCCGGGACGTCGACAGCGAAAAACGGGTGCACTGCCGCGGATAACGCTTGTTTTGCCGCGGCGTACGTATAATCATGGTATGTCGTTTCGAGCGGATAGACTTCTTTTAAACGGACACACCACTCGCGCTCGAACGTCAAAATCTCACCGCCTAGTGATTTCCACTTCTCTTGTTCGACCTCGTCGGGTGACACGGTCACTTGTTTCGGTTCATTCGTTTTTATGAGTCGTGCTAATTTTGCTTTCATATCGTTCCTTTCAAAGCATGCAACTGATTGATGACTTGCTGTTTAAAGTCGCCGTAACCGATCATGCCGACACATCGGGGACAACCGCTCACACACGGACAATCCTCGACGGTACGCATCGCCGCATCTAAAATGACGGCAGCGTCCCGGTAAAGCGCCTCACTTAAGCCGATGCCGCCCGGATAACGGTCGTATAGAAAAACGGTCGGTTTATTCGTATGGGTCGCTTTCATTTGAAGCGTCGTAAACAAATCGTGACTGTCGCACATGAGATAGAGCGGGGCGAGGCGTCGCAACAAATCACTGACCGCCTCGAGCTGGTCTTCCATATCAGCTTCCGAGTAGGCGAACCGTTCGTCGAGCGTGAACCACGTTGCCGTCGTATGAAGCTCACGTTCGGGCAAATGGATTGGACCCGATCCGATGTTCTCGTGCGTGCCGAACTTAATCTTTTTGAACAGCGTCGCCATCGCGATGACCGACACCTCACCGAACGTCTTGACGCCATCCGATTTGTTCTCTTCCAACACTTTCAGTTCGACAGCCAAATTCGCGTCCGTGTAATAGTCGACATCGACTTGACGGACGTACGCTTTCTTTTCGTCAAAATCGAGTTTTTCAACTTGATATTGTTCAGCACCGTGCAAGTAGATGGCTTCGTCATGCAAGAGCGTCATCGCGCTGAACGTATCCATCTCGCCGATGACTTGGTTTTTCGCGGTCTGGTCGACGATGACGACGTTTTCCTGGTCACTCGTCCGGAGTGAAATCTCATGGGCCGGAAACGAATCGGTCATCCAGTAATATTTATCGGCCCGCTCGTGCAATACGTGGGCGTCCGTCAAGAACTCGAGAACGTCTTCGGTCTCGACCGTGCCGAATCGCTCCCCTTTATGAAACGGCAATTCGAATGCGGCACATTTTATATGATCGACGAGAATGATCAAGTTGTTCGGGTCAAGTCTCGCCGCCTCGGGCGACCGGTCCAAGATGAGATCCGGTTGGTCGACGACGAGTTGGTCGAGCGATGAGGACGAGGCGACAAAAATGACGAGCGCTTCGGAATTCCGGCGCCCGGCTCGGCCGGCTTGCTGCCAAAGTGACGCCACCGTGCCCGGATATCCGTTCAAAACGCACGCCTGCAGTTGACCGATATCGACACCGAGCTCGAGCGCGTTCGTCGACACGACCGCCTTGATCTCTCCGTCGCGGAGCCGGCGCTCAATCTCTCGCCGCTCCGATGGCAAATAGCCGCCGCGGTAACCGACGATTGATTTCGGACCAAGTTCACGTCGAGTCAGTTCCTGTAAATACGTCAACAACACTTCGACCCGGACGCGCGAGCGGGCGAAAACGATCGTCTGGATGTCGGCCTCGACGAGCTTCGAGGCGATCCGTTTCGTCTCGAGCGTTGCGCTCCGTCGAATACCGAGCGCCTCGTTGACGACAGGCGGGTTATAAAAGATGAGGTGTTTTTTCCCTTGCGGGGCACCGTTATTATCGACGAGCACGACGTCTTCTTCCGTCAATAGTTCAGCGAGTTCGACCGGATTGGCGATTGTCGCTGACGTCATAATCCACTTCGGGTGACTCCCATAGTAAGCGCATATCCGTTTCAATCGCCGAAAGACGTTGGCGACGTGACTGCCGAACACCCCGCGGTACGTATGAAGCTCATCGACGACGATATACTCCAAATTCTCGAATAAACGGATCCACTTCGTATGATGCGGAAGTATTCCCGAATGGAGCATGTCCGGGTTCGTGATGACGATATTTCCAGCATCGCGAACTTTCGTCCGAGCAGCTGGTGACGTGTCACCATCATACGTGAAACAACGTAAATCTCCTTCGAGTGCCTCGACCATCGACATGAGATCGGTGTTTTGGTCTTGAGCGAGCGCTTTCGTCGGGTAAAGATAAAGCGCCCGCGCGGTCGGTCGTTCAATCATCTTCGACAAGACGGGAAGGTTATAACAGAGCGTCTTCCCGGAAGCTGTCGGAGTGACGATGACGGTCGAGTTGCCTCGTGCCGTCTGTACGATCGCCTCAGCCTGATGGGTGTAAAGTTGTTTGATGCCGCGCTCGTTCAACACACGGACGAGGTCGGCCGGGACGCTCGACGGAATCTCAGCATATTTCGCCGGATGAGCGTCGACCGTGTGCCAATGTGTGACGTGGCTCGAGAAGCCGGGGTCGGTCTTCAGCGTATGAATCATTTCTTCGACGGAACGCTTTTTCCGCATAAGTTCACCTTCTTTTTTACGATTTCGAAGGTGCGAGCCGCTCCACGATTTCTTTCACTTGTTCGATCCGTTCATCGCGAACGAGCCGGTGGATGGCCGGAAGGCGAAGGACGTGCATCGATTTGAAGGCGTCCGCCACATGTTCGTTCTCTTCTTCGAGCCGCTCGATCGCATCCGCATATAACAGATGTGTCGTCCGGCCGAATAAGACGATCGTATGTAGCTTCGTACATTTCGAATGGACCGCCTGTAAATGTTTCGTGTAGCGTTGCACCGTTTTATAATAGTCTTCACGCGCGGAGAGTCCTTGACGCTTCCCGCGTAACAGTTCAGCATAAAATGACTCGTCACCGAGAAACATCGTCTCGACGCCGATTCGTTTCAAATGAGGATGGCCCGCTGCATCGGCGACAGCTTGATCGTGGAGCAGCCTCCCGAACGGAATCGAATCGCCCAATAGGGTGCGTCCCATCTTCAAGCCGTTAATACCGTGTAGCGGAAGACCAAGATCATCATCTTGCAGCCGATCGATTACAAACAACACTTTCATCTTACGTTTAAGAGAGAGTTGTACCATTTGTCACCATCCTATTCGCTTTCTTTTCATTATAACAAACGACAACGAAAAACAGGGCGATCGAAATCACCCTGTCGGTCGTTATTCATTGTTTCGGTCAGCGTTCCCGTTTCCACGGTCGCCATTCCCGTTTCCACGGCTCTCGTTCGACTCAGTCGATTCCGAGTTAGACTGACGCTCAAGATCGGTCCCAGACTCTTCTTCAGCCGGCGGTGTTTCTTCCGTCGCTGGCTCTTCCGTCGTCTCTTCCGAATCCGTTGCGTTGTCATTGCCGTTTCCATTGCTGTTGTTTCCATTGTTGTTGTTACCGTTATTGTCGTTCGACTGTTCTTCCTCGGCTGGTTCTTCAGTCGGCTGTTCCGTCTCTGGCTCTTCTTCTTCCTCAGCCGGTTCTTGATTGCGCTGAACCGTATACTGCGTTTGAAGCGGACTCGACTGTTGTTCGCCGACGAGCGGATTCGTCGCCGTGGCGACAATCGTGAACGTCGTCGTTCCGTTTGTCAGACCCGAGATATCGACACTCGTGTCCGACGTCGTGGCGACGACGCGTTCACTGCCGTCTGGCCGTTTCTCCGTCACGGTGAAGGAAAGATTTTGATAGCCGTCCGCTTGCACCGCTTCTTTGTTATACGACCATGTCAACGTTCCGCGGTCCGCCGGGATATCGTAATTGATCGATGCGCCGGTCGGGGCAGGAAGTTTGTCTGGTTCTAAATCTTTCGGTTTCGTGCCTTTGACGTACAGTTCGTTCCCGAGCGACAGGACCGAGTCCGGTTGTTGGAACGATGCCGGACGACCGTTCGCGTTTGTTACTTCTTGCATCATATACTCGAAGTAGAACTGCGCGTAGTTAGGTTTCATTACCGTATCAGGCGTCTCGTTCGAACGACCGGTCCAGACGGAAATCGAGTAGTCGGTCGTATAGCCGGTGAACCATTTATCCATATCGTTATTCGTCGTCCCTGTTTTCCCGGCGACGTCATACGGAAAAGCACCCGGTTGATACGTCCCGTTTGAACCGCTGACGACGTCACGGAGCATGTCTGTGAGCATGTACGCCGTATAGTCTTCCATCGCTTGTTTTGCTTTCACCGGCGAGTTGATCGTCGAGCCGTCGTTGAACTCGATCTTTTGAATCAAGTGCGGCTTCGTATACATGCCGTTCGTCCCGAGCGCAGCATAAGCGGCTGCCATCTGCGACGTGCTCGCTTCGGCCGTACCGAGCGCGTTCGAGGCGTTCATCTCGTCGCCAGACATCGAGGGCTCAATGCCGACGTTCTCGACGAACGATTTGATCGCGTCTTGCCCGAACTCGTCACGTACTTCATAGAAGGCACGGACGGCCGGTGTGTTCGCCGAAACCGTCAAGAAATAACGCATCGTATTTGAGCCACGATAACCTTCATAGTAGTTGATTGGATTATAATCTTCGTCTTCGAACGGAGCGTCACGGAGTACTTTCCCCGTCGACCACTGTCCATTCTCAATCCCTGGACCGTAGTCGAAGAACGGCTTCGCCGTCGAACCGATTTGGCGGTTCTCGCGTGAGAAATCACGATAGTTCTTCTCGCCTTGCTCGGATTGTTGGCTGTCGATCAAGGCGACGATTTCACCCGTCTTCGTGTTGAGGACGGTCGCACCCATGCGGAGGTCTTCCGGGAAGGCGCCGTTCGGGATGTCGACGTTATCCGATTTGATGTCACTGTTAAATTTCGTATGCAAGTCTTTATCGATTGACGTGTACACTTTTAAACCTGCCCCGTAAATGTCCGCTTGTTCGAGGCCGTAGTCTTCCTCAAGCTCGGCTTGGACGCGGGCGTAGATGGCACGTGTATACGATTCGCCGTCCGTCTGGGGTGCCGGCGAGATGACGTCCGCGATCTCGACGTTGAGCGCCTCATTGTATTGCTCTTCCGTGATATGACCGTCTCGCTTCATCGAAGCAAGCACTTGTTCTTGACGATAACGCGTCAGTTCTTGGTCACCGCTGATCGGGTCATATGCACTCGGACGTTGCGGAAGGCCCGCGAGAATCGCAGCTTCCTGATAGTTCACTTCCGAGACTGGTTTGTTGAAGTAGGCTTTCGAGGCCGACTGTACCCCGTAGCCGCCTGAACCGTAATAGTTGATGTTCAAATACATTTCAAGAATCTGTTCTTTTGAATATTCACGTTCGAGTTTGATGGCGAGCCATTGCTCTTGAATCTTACGTTTCATACTCTTCTCACTCGTGAGCATCGATTGTTTGATGAGCTGTTGCGTGATCGTTGATCCACCTTCGGACCCGAACCCGCCTGTCAAGTTAGCGAGAACCGCGCCGCCGATTCGGCGAATGTCAATCCCGTTATGTTCATAGAAACGACGGTCTTCAATTGATACGACAGCTTGTTGCATCACTTCTGAAATGTCGTTGATTGAAACGTATTCGCGCACTTGCCCACTCTCGAGTGGTTCCCCGTTCGAAGAGATCAATTGGATTGGGTATGTCTTCACTAATTTCTCTTCGTCAAGCGGTGGTGCGGTTGCAATTGCGTAGGCTGAATAAGCGCCCGCAACGACGACGCCGATAATGAATAGTAATGTTGCGATTAAAAGAATGCGGCGCCAGATTGGCTTTTTCGTTTTTGGTTTCGACTTTTTCGTCGTCTTCTTCTGTTTATTGGTCGTCGTGTCTTGTCGACGTGCCACCCGACTTCGTTCCATTCACGTTTCACTCCTTCTATTCAATCGAGCCATGCCTCAAGCGCCGTCAAGTAGTCGACAGATGGCATTGCCCGGGTTGGGACTTCAATTCCATGTTGTTCGATATAGCTGAGCGGGATCGATTTACGTCCCGTCTCACGTTGTCCCCACCAGTCTAACAACTGGTCTGCCGACAACACATATTGCGTATTATAGCGGCTAAACCGGATGATGACAAAGCAAATCCCTCCATGTTTCATACAATCACGCATGTGTGTGATTTGGTGGTCATGAAAGTTGCCGAGCGGGAAAGACGTCTTATTGTTCGTCTCTTTCGCTTCGAAGTCGATGTACTTCCCTCGGTACACGCCGTTATAATCGGTCGTCGAGGCTTGTTTGAAGTACGCTTCCGTCACTTTGGCGGCGCTTCGCTTCGGATAGTCGACTTTGACGATTTGCAGCGGCGTCGGTTTTTTATGGATGACGGCTTTGCCGTGCAACCGATAGTACTCGTTCGTATCGTTGAGCAACGTCTCTAAGTTCATTCCCCGGTTCGCGTACGTCGGGGTCTCAGGTCGGCTCGTTGTCCGATTGGACGATGCAGCTTTCTTTCCATTTGGATAGTGGAACAATGTCGTCACCCCTACAACTCATTTTAGCAGGTCGGCCCACTCGTTCCTTCCGTCTAAGGTCTGATTGTCGAGTTCTGTCGTTCGACTCTGTCGTGGATTTTCCGCAATGCATATCGTACCAAACTCTTGTGTGTTAAACTAGTATGTAGTGTATTGTGTATTCAAATTGACACAAGCTTGTTACTGTGCCAATGAATATTTTTCTACAATAAGTCTTCTACTAATTAGCCATTTTACGATCGGCGTAAACCCGATTGATGAAAGTTTTAAATGATGAAGAAAAAGAGCGAAGCTGGACATCAATGAGATGTAGCTGTGTTGGAGGGGTACGATGGAAACACAAAAGAAGTACGTCATGTTCGTCGACGAGACGGGCACGCCGAAAGGAAACACGCAATTCAATCTAACGGGCGTCCTCATGGAATACAAGTACGCTATTGACGCGGACGAGGCCGGCATGCCTTGTGAGTTGAAACGACGGCTGTACGCGTTCAAACGCGATGTGTTCAAAACCGAGAACATCCCGCTCCATTTGAAAGAGATTTTGAAAGCTGAGCACCCGTACGGGAAAGAAGACGGTATCACGATCGACATGCTCCGCGATTTTTGGAACAAACTGCCGGACTTCCTACGTGACATCAACTGTACGATCATCAGCGTCGAAGTCGATAAGCAGAAGCTGCATGACTTCTATTCCACGCCGAAAGATCCTTACGTTGTCGCGTTCGCCCACTTGATGAAATCGTTCTACGCATTTTTAGAAGAAACGGAAGCAGTCAGCGCCCGAGTCGTACTCGAATCGCGTGATGACTACCAGAATCTTCTTATCCAAAAGGCATTCTTTGACATTTTCAACTCAGGAACAGTTCATTTGGATGTCGAAAAGAGTCGACAAAAGATTAAAGGGTTCATCTTCTCCGAGAAGCAGAACACGATCTATCAGTCGGGTCTCGAAATCGCCGACCTCGTCTGTCTGCCGCTCTCACGCGTCCGTCGCGGCGTCATCGAAGTCAAACCACGGTTCGTCCATTATGGGGATGAAAACCGCATCTTTAAAGCGATCAAGGACAAGATTTACATTCGTAAAGAAAGTCCGGACCAGGATTTCCGCAACTGGGGATTCAAAAAAGTACCGATCACGAAAAAACGCCGCGAATGGAGCGACCATCCGTGGAATCATTGAAACCGACCCCGTTGTCATCAACGGGGCCGGTTTTTTTCAGTCCTCAGTACGCAGTCCAGGCAACGTCTCACGCAAACGCGCGAAGGCGACGATACCGGCCAGGAATGGGATCACCGCCACGAGACCGATCGCCCAATCAATGGACAGCACATCCGTCAATAGCCCGGCAATCAACGCACCGAACGCATATCCACTATCCCGCCAAAAACGATACACGCCCATCGCCGAGGCGCGCCAATTCGGTTCGGCGACATCGCTGATCGAGGCTTGGATCGTCGGATACACCATCGCCGTCCCGATGCCAAGCAACAGTGCAGCGACCATCCAGAGCGAATAGTCGTCTACGAGCAAAATCATCCAAAGCGATGTCGCTTGGACCAACATGCCTCCGACAATCAATCCTTTACGGCCGATGCGATCACTTAACACGCCGGTGAACAGTTGGAACACCCCCCATGCCGCTGGATAAATCGCAACGATCAGACCAATCTCCGATAAGCTCAACCCTTTCGAGGCGAAATAGAACGGGAACAATCCCCACGCCATACCGTCTTTCAAGTTCGTCGACAGACCAGCGGCAGTGAGACTTGAGAGTGACCGATCTTTCCACGTCGTCTGCATGAACACTTGTTTGGCAGAACGGCGCTCTCGTGTCCCTTTCCCTTGAAGACTGAGCTGCCCGCTCGTATCTTTGACAAACATGGATAAGAGGAACCCGGTAATGGCGACCGTGACCCCGATATAAAATGGTTCGGGACGATTCGAAAAGGTCGTCGCGACGTAGCCCGACGCGGCCGCCATGACGGCGACGCCGACGTAGCCCGCGAACTCATTCATCCCGACGGCGAGACCTCGCTCTGTCGGTTTCGCCAAATCGATTTTCATATTCACCGTCATCGACCACGTCAGTCCTTGGTTGATCCCAAGCAAGACGTTCGCGACGATGATCATCCACCAAGACGTGGCGAATATGACGAGCAGCGGTACGAACAAACCGACGAACCAACCGAACAACAACACGTTCTTTCTGTCGAACCGGTCGGCAATCGCTCCGGCAAAGTAATTGACGATCGCTTTTGAAAATCCGAAACTGACGATGAACGAAAGTGCCGCACTCGTCGAGACGAGCCCGAAATCTTCTTCACCGATGACCGGGAGAAGGGTTCGTTCGAGCCCGACCATCGATCCGACGAAAAAGTTCGTTACGACGAGCAGTATAAAGTTCAATCGGTTTTCCTGTATTCCGATCCGTGTTTGATTCATCACGCCTCAATCCCCTTACCACCCTCCACCGTTGTGAAGTGCTGACTTTTTTTTGCAGATTGAGTGTATCACAAAAATACCCCTATACGTATAAAAAACACCTTCTCGAATTTTCATCAAGAAGGTGAGTCGTTCATGACGGATCGGTCGCTTGACGTGACTTCATCCGTTTTTTTCCTTCCCGGCACATGTGAAGAAGTGGACATTCTTCACAGCCCGGTCGTTGGGCCTTGCAATGGTAGCGGCCAAAGAAGATGAATTGGTGATGG
>NZ_JAFIFD010000033.1 GCF_020832205.1 Exiguobacterium sp.
GAGGATTTATCGGAAGCCCGTTCGCTCGGAGAGGAAGAGAACGTCGTCCGCATCATGACGGTGCATAAATCAAAAGGGCTCGAGTTCCCGGTGACGATCGTCGCCCAGCTCGGGAAACAGTTCAACAAACGCGATCAAATGCAACGTGTCATCTTCCATAAACAGTACGGCATCTCACTCGATGCGATTGATGTCGTCACGCGGACGCGCACCGAGACGTTCGTGAAAGAAATGATTCGCCGCGACCTCGACCGGACGATGAAAGCCGAAGAGATGCGTGTCCTGTACGTCGCGTTGACGAGGGCAAAAGAAAAACTGATATTGGTCGGCACCGTCGCCGATCCGGCGAAACAAATAAACGAATGGCTCCATGTCGAACAGACCGGTGCGACACTTGCGGCCGACGCACGCCGCGAGGCGAAGACGTATTTAGACTGGGTCGCCCCGGCGCTATTGAAATTAGAAGGAGCGGCGCCGTTCCTTGAACGGTTCGGACTGCCGGTCTTGTCCGGAACACCGGAAGCGGCGAGATGGACGTATCGTGTCATCGGGGAAGATGATTTGGCCGAGGTCGCGACACTGCAAGAGATGATGGCTCAACTCCATCACGTGAAGCGGTTCGAAGCAATCGACTTCCCGGTCAAACGAGAAGCAGAAGTGAAAGAGACTGTCCGCCGGGCGTTCGACTACATCTATCCGGCCCAAGTGGCGACGGAGACGGCAGCGAAGCAGACCGTCACCGAGTTGAAGCGGGCGATGCAACTTGAACAAGCGGCGTTTGAAGAGACGTTCCGTCCGACCGACACACCGTATCGGGAGCCAAAATGGAAACAGACAAAACAGAGCGGTGCTGAACGCGGGACGACGTTGCACCTCTTGTTCCAATTGCTCGACCCGAACGTGCCGATCGCCCCGCAAATCGACCGGCTCGAGACGCATAACATGTTGAGCCCGATCGAAGCAGAGACGGCACGACTCGCCATCCCGGATATCGAAACGTTCTTTGACGCTCCGGTCGGTCAAGCGCTGACAGAGGCGCTTCGCGCAGGCCGTGCTTGGCGCGAGTTGCCGTTCACATACACGGTCCCGGCAGACCGCGTCAATCCGAACGAGACGTTCTCAGATGAGCGTGTGCTCATCCAAGGGATCATCGACTGTCTGTACAATGACGGGGACACGTACGTCCTCCTTGACTACAAATCGGATTCGGTATTGGCGATGAGCGCGTCACGCGAAGAGGCAGCCCGAAAGCTCGTCGACCGGTACACGGTGCAGTTGTCGCTGTACCGTGAGGCCATCGAGTCGATTTGGGGCATCACCGTCGGCCAGACGCTCATTTACTCATTAGACTTACAAGATGTTGTTGTACTATAATGTAGACGTGATACGTTGGAAGGTGTACGGTTATAAACCGTACGCCTTTTGTTTTGTGCTTATGAAATAAATCCGTTAAAATAATGAAATGGAATGAAAATGGAGGAATCGTCATGGTAAAAATTCTACTCGCAGAAGATGAAGAAGTATTACGCATGCTCGTACTAGATACGTTAGAAGACGAAGGCTACGACATCGATGAGGCGCCAGACGGTCTTGAAGCATATCGCTTGATTGAACAAAACGAATACGACCTCGTAATCGTTGACCATATGATGCCTGGGATGACCGGACTTGAAGTCATTGAAAAAGTAAGAAAGTTGCCGGGACGCCAACATACGAAAGTGATGATGTTGACGGCGAAGAGTCAACAATCTGATCGTGATTGCGCGAACGAGATTGGAGTCGATTACTTTATCTCAAAGCCGTTTAGTCCACTCGAACTTGTGAAGATCATAGGAGGCATCGTGAATTGAACAGATGGTTTAAACAAAAACTCGGACGTGACATCATGGTCGTCCTCTATACGTTCCTCACGGTCGCTTTAATCGGCTCGGGGATTGCCTACTGGTACGTCGAGGATCGTCTTGAAGCGAACGAGGCCCGTCTTCGTGAAGTCGACGAGCGCATTAACCGATTGAATGTGCTTTGGGATGAATGGCAAGGAGCGCAGTACGATTCGCGTGGGTATTTGTTGTTTGGCGACATAACAGCCTTTGAGCGGGCACGTTCCAAAGAGAATGAGTTCCAACAAGAAATCAATTGGTTCAAGAGCGTCGTTCAAACGCGCCAAGGAGAACTGTTCGCGGAAGACTTGCAAAACTTCCACGACTTTTACTTTGATGTGATTCTGCCTGTGACGTATGAGTATGGCGAGTCACGGACGGAAGGGGAAGTGAGTGAGATATTCATCGATCCGGACACGATCGCCTCCCTCCCGACAGCCCAGCGCTTAATTGATCAAGGAGTCGTCCAGTTCAGTCCGGAACGTGGTATCGACACGCTCGGACCGATCAATCAGATCGAGACGTCGCTGACGGATTACAAGACGCTCATGAACAGCGAGAAAGAAAAAGTATACGCCGAATGGCGACAAAACAATAATATTTTACAGTTCTTATGGATTGCGAGCATCGTCTCGTTCGCCGTCTTGATCCTCTTGTTCGTCCAACCGTTCTTACGACGCCAATCCCGTTTAATTTCAAGGCTCTCGGTCGCATCCGACCGTTTGCTCAAAGGAGAAATCGTCGATTTAAGCGACCAGATGGATCGGGAAGACGAAATCGGGACGATGGCCCGCTCGTTCAATAAGATGGCCGAGACGCTTCGTGACAACGAGCGTCACTTGATTGAAAAGAACCACGAGTTACAGGCACAACAAGAAGAGTTGATCGCCCAACAAGAAGAGCTCCAGGCGCAACAGCAAGAACTCGAAGAGATTTTGGAGCAGACCCAACAGAACGAGCAGCACTTGGCGTACCGGAACGAGTTGACGGAGACGCTCGCAGCGCGCGACTCGTTGACGGCTTATCCGGAAATCATCGAGAAGCTCGTCGCCATCACCGACTCCGAAGTCGGGGCGCTCGTCTTCGTCGATGCGACGGGGTCGTTCTCGGTCACGAGCCACGGTTTGAACGAGACGCTCACACGTCAGTTGCTTGACAGTGAGAACTCGGTGTTGACACGGGCGATGACGCTCCGAACGACGGTCCATTCGTCGAAACAAGTCGCGAGCGACCACCCGCTGCCGTATCCGTACTACATGTATGAGACGGCCGTCCCGGTCCACGACCCGACGGACGACTCGATCATCGCGTTCATCTATCTCGTCCGCTACAAAGACCGTTTCACGCAGACGCAGATGGGCGACATCATGTCGTTCGCGCGTCAGCTTTCGCTCTCGCTTCTGCGGATGCGTCTCTTCGAAGAGATGACGCGGGAAAAAGGGAAGACGGAACGAATCCTCGATTCGATCCGCGAGGCGGTCATTTACGTCGAGCATTCGACCGACGACGTGTTCGTCAACCGGCCGCTCTATGAGATGTTCCCGGAGCTTGACGACATCACGTCAAGTGAGCTCGCCGAACTATCATGGAACGAGTGGCGTGAGACGATCGCCACGACGGTCGACCAAGAAGATGATTTCATGACGTATACGGACCGTCTGTTCACGGACGACTTCCCGCATGACAGCGTCAGCTTCTCGATCCGCAAAGGAGAGATGAACTTACAGATGTACGCCGAGCGCATCGTCGTCGGCGGTCTCTCGAAAGGGACGCTTCTCGTCTTCCGTGACATCACGAGTGAGACCGAGGCGGAACGCTTGAAGAGCGAGTTCATCTCGACGATCTCGCACGAGTTGCGCACTCCGCTTTCGTCGATCTATGGATTCACGGAGCTCATGGTCAAGAAGCAGTTGCCAAACGAGAAACAAGCGAAATATTTGCAGACGATCCACGCTGAGACGGAGCGGTTGACGCACCTCGTCAACGATTTCCTCGACGTTCAGCGCATGGAAGCCGGCAGCCAGATGTACGACCGGGAACAGCTCGACATCGAGCCGGTCATCCGCGATATGATGACGTTCTATGAGGCGTCATCGCTAAAACACAAGTTCGAGCTCGTCACGGTCGACGACCGGCCATATGAATTGTTCGCCGACTGTCAGAAGTTCAAACAGTTGATGAGCAACTTGCTCTCGAACGCTGTGAAGTATTCACCACATGGTGGAAAAATCACGGTTGAGCTAGCACATCATGACCAGTCGGTATCAATCAAAGTGAAAGACGAAGGAATCGGCATCCCGAGCGATGCGCTCGATCGCCTATTTGATAAGTTTTATCGTGTCGACAACTCGGACAGCCGTGAAATCGGCGGCACAGGTCTCGGACTCCCGATTTGCCAGGAAATCGTCCGCGGCCACGCCGGTCAGATTCACGTCGAGTCGGTCCAACACCAAGGATCGACGTTCACCGTCGTCATCCCGAGCTACGAGCACGCCGTCCGCGAAGAAGCGCAGACGACGGCTTGATCGAAAATATTTGAGAGGTATGCGGCCGCATACCTCTCTTTTTATGTCTCGGCTTGACCGGTCACCGGTTTATTCGTGTACAATAAGAATTGTATATGACTAAAAGGGGGATTCATGAATGCCATTGACTGCATTCCTACACACACACGTGACGAGCTGGATCTTACTTCTCGTCTTGTTCGCTGTCGCCTACATCGGCTACAAGAATGGCAACAAGAGCGGTAAGATCGCGCATATGGCGTTTCGCCTCATGCTCCTCGTCGCGTTCGGTACAGGTCTTTACTTGTACTTGCAATTGAACGGCGGCGGTATGTTCTACCACGTGAAGATCACGGTCGGTTTGTTGACGCTCATCTTCGGGGAGATGACACTCATCCGTCTGAAAAAAAGAAAACCTACAACTGCCATGTTTGGCGGTTTCGTGGTACTCTCGCTCGTGACGATTTTCATCGGTTACGCGCTGCCGTACGGCCAGTCGTTTTTCAGCAACTTTATTTAAGTCAAAGTCCCGCTTCGCACATCGAAGTGGGATTTTTTTGTTTGTCCTCAAATTATTAGGGGAAAATAAAAAAATCAGTGATAACGATGATGAGGTGAAACGATGGATCAACAGATGAATGAATGGTCGCGCGTGCTCCATGCGCGGAGATGGATGAAGCAAACCGAGTCGTTCTTGCCGTTATGGCACGGCTATATCGGATATAAGTACGGTTTATTTGATGCGCTCCAAGGCGGGGCGAGCTATGCGGAAATGACGCTCCGCTTGAAGCAGCCGTTGACGAAACTCGCGCTCGAGCGTTGGCTCGATGTCGGTGTCGCCGTCCGTCATTTGAAGAAGAAAGGATGGCGCTACTACCCGACGCGCAGTCTGAAGTACCAACTGTCCCATGAAGACGAGCGCAGCATCGGGTTCATGCTGCAAGAAATGATGGAACTTCATATTCCAGCCTTGATCGCCTATCCGGACTTTTTAGAGTCGGGCAAGCAAAAAACGTTCGATGGAGCGACGCACGGCCAAGTCGTCGCCCAGACGTCGACACTCGTCGAGACGGTCGCGTTCCCGATCGTCCAACAATTGTTGCGTCAAGCCGACGTCAAGACGATGCTCGATATCGGTTGTGGTCACGGCGGCTATTTGCGTAAGCTCCATGGCCTCGAGCCGGATTGGAAGTTGACCGGCATTGACTTAGAGGAAGACGTCATCGAAGAAGCGCGGGAACAAGAGGATACGGGCGAGATTCGATACGAAGTGGCCGACTTTATGGAATGGGACCATGACGAGCGATTCGATGCTGTCATGATGAACAACATGCTCTATTACTTTTCTCCTGAACAACGGATCGAGTTGCTCGGACGCATGCTCGAAAACTTGGACGAGCAAGGCGTGGCTGTCCTCGTCACCCCGCTCGCCGAGACGCCGCTCGGTGCTCGGTTCGCCTCGGCGTTCAACGCGTTCATGACGCTTCATGACAATTTATATCCACTCCCGACGATTCGTGCGCTCCGTCGCCAAATGCAACAAGTCGGCTTCGAGAACGTCCGCTTCATCCCGTTCATCCCGGAAGGTTCTTGGTACATCGTCATCGCCGAGCGAGGCGTTTGACACATCGCGGACACATGGCGAGCCGATTCAGATTTGAACTTGTCTCGACTCATTTCTATAATGGAGTAGAAGCATAAGAGACTATTCACATAGGGAGTTGTTCAACGTGTCGGATAAAAGAGTTGCAGTCATCGGTGCCGGGCCAGGAGGTCTCGCCGCCGCCATGATGTTGGCGAGCCGCGGTGTGGAAGTGACCGTGTTCGAGAAACAGCCGTTCGTCGGTGGACGGACGTCACGTCTACAAGTCGGGGAGTTCGCGTTTGATCGTGGCCCGACTTTTTTGAATATGCCTTACATTTTAGAAGAGATCTTTGAAGAGACGGGTCGAAACCTCCACGACTACGTCGACATGAGACGGCTAGAGCCGATGTATGACCTTTATTTTGACCGAGGACGACGCGTCTTATCGATGACGACCGATCGCGACGAGATGCACCAGGCGATCGAGGAACAGTTCCCTGGAAACGGTGAAGGGTACGAACGGTTCATGGCCGAACAGGCGATCAAACTTTCGAAATTGATGCCGGTCCTGCAGACGGCGCATGACAAGTTGACGGACTACGTCTCGACACGCGTGTTGAAGGCGTTACCGTTTCTATCAATCGGCAAATCACTTTACGATGTGTTGTCGGACTATTTCACGAGCGAAGAACTGAAGTACGCGTTCACGTTCCAGGCTAAATACCTCGGCATGTCGGCGTGGGACTGTCCGGGCGGGTTCTCGATCTTATCGTACATGGAGCACGCGTATGGCGTGCATCATCCGATTGGCGGCGTGAACCAGCTTTGTACGGCGATGGCCCGTGTCATCGAAGAAGAAGGCGGTTCGATTCGCCTCGGCGAATCGGTCGACCGGTTGTTGCTCGACGGGAAACGTGTGAACGGGCTCGTCGCGAACAACGTCCATTATGCGTTTGATGAAGTCATCATCGGCGCCGATTTTGCCCAAGCGATGACGTCGCTCGTCCCGGAAGGAACGCTCACGCGTTGGAGCCCGCAACAGTTGCAGAAGAAGCGCTATTCGTGCTCGACGTTCATGCTCTACCTCGGTCTCGACCGGTTGTATGATGACGTCGGTCACCATACGATCCATTTCGCCGACGACTACGAACGGAACGTAAAAGAGATGACGCAAGACTTAAAATTGAGCGACGATTTCTCGTTCTACGTTCAAAACGCGTCTAGAATCGACCCGACGCTCGCACCGGCCGGTAAATCGTCATTGTACGTCCTCGTCCCGGTACCGAACAACTTGTCCAACTTGCCATGGGAGACGCTTGAGGCGAAGATGACCGAGCGCGTGCTCGATGCGCTCGAGACGCGTTCACCGTATCGAAACGTCCGCAACCATATCGAAGTGATGCAGGCGCTCACGCCGCACGATTGGGAAGCGTTCGGCGTGTATGAAGGCGCGACGTTCAACTTAGGGCATAACTTGTCGCAAATGATGTACTTCCGTCCGCACAACCAATTCGAAGAGCTTGACCACGTTTGGCTCGTCGGCGGCGGCACGCATCCCGGAAGCGGATTGCCGACGATTTTTGAGTCGGCGCGCATCACAGCTAACTTGCTTAGGGACCGGGCAGGTGTCGGCCAATGAAGATCGGTTTCGTCGGGGCCGGCATCGGGTCGCTCTACGCGGCTCTCTTGCTGACCCATAAGCATCCGTCGCTCGACATCACGATTTATGAGAAGGAAGATCGAGTCGGGGGCCGTCTCAACTACGTCGAGTTTGAAAACGGCGCCCGCGTCGATGAAGGTCCGACGATTGTGCTGTTGCCGAGCAAACTGAAGAGCCAGTTGAGAGAAGCGGGCTTTCCGGAGCACGAGCTCGAACTGCTCGAAGTCGACCCGCTTTATCGTCTCCGCTACGAAGACGGGACGACGTTTTACAAGTATCGCGACATCGAGCGTCAGGCCGAGGAAGTGGAGCGCATGTTCGGCGAAGGGGACGGGTTCCGCCGCTACATGGGGCAGAAGCGGGAAGAGTACGCGATCGGATTCGAGACGTTCCTCGACCGCGGCTACAAGGCGAAGTCGGATTTATTCGAACCGAAGTTGTTGCTCCTCCTCATGCGCTTGAAAGCGTATGAGACCGCCCATGAGAACATGAAACGCTTCTTCAAAGATGAACGTCTGCGTGTCGCCTATAGCCTCCAGACCCTCTATATCGGCGGGAACCCGTATGCCACACCATCGCTGTACGGACTCATCCCGTATCGGGAGCAAGAAGAAGGCATCTGGTACGTTAAAGGAGGATATTTCTCTTTGGCGACGAAACTAGAACGTGAGTTGAAAAAACGGGGCGTCACGTTCCGCATGAACGCGGCCGTCGAGCGTGTCGTCGTCGAGGACGGTCGAGCTAAACAACTCATCGTCAACGGCGTGCGCGAAACGTATGACGCGGTCGTCGTCAACGGCGATTTCCCGCTCATGGAACGACTCATTGACGGCGTCAAACCGAAGGCGTATGAACCGTCGAGCGGCACGTTGCTCTTGTATTTCACCGTAGCCGGGGAGATCGACCTTCCCGTGCATCAATTTGATTTGCCGAATGATTTCGCCGGTTCGATGCAGACGATCTTCGAAGATGGTAAACTAAGCGAGTATCCGGCGATGTATACGTTCAATCCGTCACGCATCGATGCGACGCTCGCGCCGGACGGGACGAGTGTGCTTTATGTGCTCGTACCGGTGCCGCGCAAGTTAGAGCGCGAACATGTTGAAGCGAGTGGGACGATCGATCATCTCGTCTCGCGAATCGAAGCGATGGTGCCGGACTTTGCGGACCGTGTCCTCGAGATGAAAGTTCGCACACCGATGGACGCGGAACGGTTTGGGTTGTTTGAAGGCGGTAGCTTTGGCATCGCCCCGAAACTTTCCCAATCGGCCGCATTTAAACCGCAAGCGCGTCCGTATGCGCATATCGATCGGCTCTACGCCGTCGGTGCATCGGTCCATCCGTGCGGCGGGGTACCGATCGTCATGATCGGGTCGCAGCTGTTAGTAAAGAGAATGGAAGAAGAAATGGGGGCATCGTATCATGACGACACAAGAAGCGTATCGTCAATGTGAGGAAATCATGAAGAAAGGCTCGTTGACGTTTTATCGGGCCTTCTCGTTGCTCTCAAAGCCTGACCGCCAAGCAGTGACAGCCGTCTATGCGTTTTGTCGAACGTTAGATGATGCGGTGGATGAATCAGATCGACCAGAAGAAAGCTTGGCGGAGTTTTTGCAGGCGTTCGACCGCTTTTTGGCCGGGGACGAACAAACGGATGCCTTATGGGTGGCGCTCCGCGACGTATGGGGGCGGTATGACATGGACGTCGAACCGTTCTTTGAACTCGCCGAAGGCATGAAGTGGGACTTACATAAGTCGCGCTACGCGACGCTAGAAGAGACGGAGCAATACGGTTACTACGCGGCGAGCACCGTCGGCTTGATGCTGTTGCCAATCCTCGTGCCGCATCCAGAAGAGGCGATGAAGGCTGAACTGAAACAAGGGGCGATTGACCTCGGCATCGCCATGCAATTGACGAACATTTTGCGTGACGTCGGTGAGGACTTGAACCGGGACCGTATTTATGTGCCCCGTGACGTACTCGAACGACATGGTATGACCGAAGCGGATTTGTTGGCGCGCACGGTCTCGCCTGCATTCATCAACGTCTGGGAGACGCTAGCAGAGCGGGCTGAAGCGCTCTACGCGAGCGCCCGGAAGACGCACCGCCTCTATCCGCCGGCCAGCCGAAAGCCCGTTCAGGCCGCGGCGTTGTTGTACGAAGGGATATTAGATGCGGCCCGTCGAAACGATTACGACGTCTTCACGAAACGGGCCTACGTGTCGACGCTTCAAAAAGGAAAGTTGTTGGCCAAGTTATGAACGAGAAAAGTGATTGCTTTGGCGGTCGCTTTTTTTGTGCACAAAAAAACCACTTTTGGCGGGGGACCAAAAGTGGCGTAAGCGTTATGTTGACCCGTTCATCGGGGAAACGAACGGATCGGTTTGTGATGAACACCTAAAGATGTGCCTCGTCTCATGGGGAATGACACGATGGGGCATCTTCGCTGAAACAGGATGCTTGATGGACTAAGGGGGAACATCAGATGCATGCTGATCCAGCTGCGGTATACGAGTGGGGAAACTCGCTCATCACTTTTTCTCGGGTGTGACAAGTTCAAAACGCGATTGGCTCGGGGAAGCCATTCGATCGCTACAGGTGTAACAGACGTTACAAAACTGCTTGAACTCGAATATGATATTATCACGTCTGCAACTTGTCGACAAGTGTCGAATCTTCTGTTCACAAAATGTTCAAATTGTCAGAGGTATGTCCTCCAACATCGAGCGGGCCGCCAACTGTCCTGAAAGCGTGACCATCGGGCTGCCGCCGCCAGGATGGGTCGAACCCCCTGCGAACCAGATGTTCGAGACGTCTTCGGACCGGGCCGACGGGCGGAAGAAAGCACCTTTTTTAGAATTGGCCGACGTTCCGTAGAGTGCACCGTAATACGCATAAAAGTCACGCGTTAAATCGTGCGGGGTGACGCGGCGGTGGAACATGACGTCCGCATCGTCCCACTCGACCCCGAACTTTCGGAGGCGTCGGCGGATCAAGTGTTCATACGTCTCGGCATCGATGTCCGTCAAGTTGGCCGGGGCGTTGACGAGGATGAACAAGTTGTCACCGGCCTCGCCCATCGCCGGGTCCGTGTAAGACGAGTTCGAGATGTAAATCGTCGGTTCGTCAGCATAGCGCTCTTCTTCGAATAATGCTTGGAACTCGGCCTCATAGTCGTCTGAGAAATAGACGTTATGGTGCGCCAAGTTCAAACGCTTGTTCAGTCCGACCATGATGACGAACGCCGAAACGGACGGTTCGACCGTATCGCGTGTCGGTACCGGGAACGACGGTCGGTGTTTTGTTTCGACGAGTCGTGGATATTGGGTGAGCAGTTCACCGTTCAATAGTACCGCGTCACACGACAGCACTTCCTCGTCATCGATGACGACGGCATGGGCCTTGCCGTCTAACACTTCGATTTTTGTGACTTCGTGACCGAGCTTGAATTCGACCCCGAGCTCGCTCGCCCGTTTGGCGAACCCTTTCGCGATCGTCCAGTTGCCGCCTTTCGCATAGTAGACGCCGTCGTTCAATTCGAGGTGCGAGATGAGCGCGAACGTGCCCGGCGTCACATACGGGCTGCTGCCGATATACGTCGCATAGCGGTCGAGCGCTTGGATGATACGCGGGTCTTTGAAGTACTTTTTATGGAGCGAGTGTAAGCTCTTCAACGGATGGACTTTCATCATGTCCGCCCAGAGACCCGTATCCATCTTCGTTTCCATTCGGGTGAAGAAGCGGTTGTTCGCGATATCGAACAGTTTCTCGGCCTCATCTAAGTATTCGGCGAGTTGGTTCTTGTCGGCTTTGTCCCCGGTCAAACGCCGAATCTCTTCTTCCATCTGTTCGCGGCCCGAGTGGAACGTAAGCGTCGACCCGTCGGGGAAATGATTGACCGTATGCGCATCGAGTTTGACGAGTTCGAAGTAGTCTTCCGGGCTGGCCCCGCTGTTTCGGATGACGGAACGGAACACATCTGGCATCGTGATCGTGTTCGGGCCGAAGTCAAAGCGGTGGCTGTCCGTGATGACGGGCATGAGCTTTCCGCCGACGTGTTCATTTTTCTCAATGACGGTCACATCGTAACCGCGAGCCGCAAGCGTGACGGCGGCGCTAAGGCCGCCGAGACCGGCTCCGATAATGGCAATCTGTTTCATGGCTTTCTGCCTCCTGACGTTTTTCTAAGGGTACATCCGGCCCTTCCATGTGATCGGTTGTCGTCTCCATTTTCGGATGACCGCGCTCGATAATAAAGCCAAGTAAGCGACGAGGCTGAACGGATGGAGCCAAAAGAATCGTCCGCCGGATTTCAAGTCGATGGCGAGTCTTGCGAGGAGCACAAATAGCACTGCCCCGAGCGACATCAAGTCGGGTCGGAAGAGGAGCGCGACAAACGCTGACAATTGGAGACCGTAATACATAAAGAAATAAAGGGCGATGCCCACTGATTCATTCATTCCCTTGAATACGTTTTTTGAAAACCCGTTCCACACTTCTTCGTTCGTCGCATACATGTCACACGTGATGTAAGGAGACACTTGGACGAGCGATGTCACTTTCTTCCGGCGTTTGAACTCCCGGCATAAATCGATGTCATCAATCAACGAGTCGTGAATCGAGGCGTGGCCGCCGACGTCATCATAACTCTTTCGTTCGACGAGAACGTTCATCCCGTTCGCGGCGGCGAAGGCAGGGTGACGGACTTTCCGCCAAAACAACGGCAAATGTTGGGCGATCAAGACGTGTTGCATCGGAATGAGCAACTTGCCGAGCCATGTCGGTGTCGGGAAGCGGGGGAAGCCTGACAAGAAGACGGCATGTTCGCGGATGAGTGTCCCGTGCATACGCCCGATGAACGTGGGGTCGATTGTCACGTCGGCGTCAAGGAAGAGAAGATACGGTTCGGCCGTCCGTGACGCGAGCTGGTGACAGGCGTGCACTTTACCGGCCCAACCTTGGGGGAGCGGGACGCCTCGGAAGATGGTGAAGCGTTCATCGCCATCGATTTCGCGGATGAGCGCGTCGTATGTCTTGTCTTCCGAACGATCTTCATACAGGTAGACGTGACACCTTGCCGGCAGGGCCGACTTCAGGCTCGCGATCAACTTCGGCACGTTCCGCTCTTCGTTACGAAGCGGGATGCAGACGGCGGTCGGTGGAGCTGAGACCGGTGTGGTGAGCGGCCGTAAGAAAAATAAGTTAACGAGCGTGAAGACGAGCATGAGCAAGGTGAGCGAAAAAATGATCATCGGCCACCCCTCACAATCTGAAGCAGGCGCTCCGTCCAATCGCTAAGACTGCGTTTTGGCGGGAAGAGTGCGACGTAACGGTCTGACTTCGAAATCACGTCATCTCGTGTATCGTCATACAACCGTTCGAGTGCTTCGGCGAGTTCTTGTTTTTGAAGCCGTCGCGTCTCCGAGACGACCGTATGGTTTCGGAAGCGGACGTAGACGACCGGAGAAGCGTGAGACTCGAACGCATAATAAATCGCGCACAGTTTCACGTCAGATTTTGACAGCAACATCGTCGCCCCCGTACCGATTTCGACGGGGCGATGCTCTTGTGGGTACTCGCGTCCTTGCGGGAACATCCACACGGATTTCCCATCGTCTAACAAGGACGCCGCGTAAGCGAGCGACGCCCGGACGTCAGAGAGCTTTCCTTTCTTGATTGAGAACGCCCCTAAATGGCGAAAGAACGGAAAACGCCGTAAACCGTCTTCGTCCATCAACACGTGGACGTCATGCCGTAAGTAATGTTCGTTCAACATCAATAAGATGAGCCCGTCCCACCACGAACTATGGGTCGCTAAAAATAGACCGGGTGTCGGGACGTCGTCGGCCCGGACGTAGATCGTATGGAAGAACGGGCGGATTTGCCGTTCTTTGACGAAAACGGAAAAGACATCATTGAACCATTTCTTTTTGTTCGCTTCGATCATGTCGTACCCTCCGTTCGATAAAGATGACGCCGGCCGTCACGATGCTGAGCACGCCGATGCCGTACAACCCGGCGTTCACCGCCGTGACGCCGAACAAGGCGTGCAACATCACGAACAAATAGCGTCCGTGCGTCAACAAGAGCGGTTCGGCCTCGACCTCGTATCGGTCAAGGAGCCAAGAGAAGATGAGCGACAAACCGAACCAGCCGACAAAGTTTTGGGTCGGGATATCATAATAGAACCCGTCGTTCGCCCATTCCCAGTAACCTTTCACGTTCGCGGCGACCGGATCGATCGCCATGTCGAGCCAGACAGCAAGGAACGGGACGAGCCAAAGCGTGCGGCGTTTGAAGTTGAACGACCGAGCGACGGCGAAGCTCGCACCGATGACGGCGAGCCAAGCCGCCCCAATCGTGACCGGGACGCCGAACACGGTCGGCCCGAACGCCTCCGCGTACAAATATTCACTGAACGGGAATCCCGTTTTGACACCGAGCGTCTCGACGGCGATCGACCCGAAAAAGATGAACGGGACGATATAGCGGGCATGACGGACCCCGTCCGCGATGACCCAGCCCCCGATAGCGCCGGCAAGCCATAAAAACACCGGGTTCGCCCATTCGAGCCAACTCGGGAGTAAATCGAAACCGACCAAGATGAGGCCGATTCCATACCAAACGACAAACCATTTCCAAATCCATGGATAAACTTTCATTTCATCACCTCTCTTACCATTCTAAAGAGGTTTTCAGCGGGCGTCTAATGAATGCGTGCACAAAAAACGAGCTCCTGTTGTAGGAGCTCGTCAGTTAGCCATACTTTTTCGTTTTTTGACGAACGAGAAGGCGATGAACAGAACGTAGAACGTAACGGCGATGAACCAGAACGATGGCCATTCCTTCCATCTTGCGAAAATCATATACGTCAAGTAGACGAGGCTGACCGTGATAATGAACGAGTGGCGCGGTAGCGGGACGTCTTTGAAACTTGGGATCCGCACGCGGCTGACCATGAGCAAAGCGAGCCCCGTGAAGAAAATCGGGGTGAGCAGTTCACTGACGCGGTCGCCGAACGTCGTAACGACAGCGAGCAAGCCACCGGCGGCCGTGATCGGGACACCTGAGAAATAGCTTGCGGTCACGTTTGTCGCCGACAAGTTGAAGCGGGCCAAACGGTACGCACCGAACAACGGGAACAAGGCGGCGAAAAAGAGGCCGTAGTTGCCGTAGTCGATGAAGAACGTGTAGTAGGCGAGCAAGGCCGGAGCCACGCCGAACGTGACGACGTCGGCGAGTGAGTCGAGCTCTTTCCCGAAGTCACCTGCCACCCCGAGCATGCGGGCGAGCCGGCCATCGAGGCTGTCGAGCATCATCGCGATGATGATCAGGAGCGTCGCATTCGAGAAATCGCCTCGTGCGGCGTAAACGATGGCGATGACGCCGCAAAATAAGTTACCGAACGTAAACGAGTTAGGAACCCAGGACCGGATTCTTTCTTTCCACATAATATTGCCTCCATCTTTTTCATTGAGTGAACCAGCGGCCGTTAATGAAACGGAGCAGGTCGTCTGGCGTGAGTTCAAGTTGGGCGCCGCGTTTTCCGGCTGAGATGATGATCGTGTCTTTCTGTTTGGCACTTTCGTGCACGAAGACCGGGAACGCTTTTTTCGAGCCGATCGGTGACACGCCCCCGCGGATGTATCCAGTGAGTGCCTCGAGTTCCTTCATCGGGACCGGGGAGGCTTTCTTGGCGCCCCATGCTTTCGCCGCCGCTTTCAAGTCGACGTCTAGGTCTCCCGGGATGAGGAAGAAGGCGTGGCGCTTCTGTTCATTCTCGAGGCAAATCGTTTTATATAATTGGTCGAGCGGCTTGCCCATCGACGCTGCGACGTGACTGGCTGAGACGTCAGACGGGTCCACGTCGTACGTGTGGAACGTGAACGGAATCTTTCGTTGCTTCAATTGCCGAGCGGCGTTCGTCAGTTGCATCAAGCCCACCCTTTCCATGAATGACTCCTCTAAGAATAGCAAATAGTGGCAGTGTCGGGCAATCGAACTCGCAAAGTTTTCGTGACAGGAAGGAGACAGAATGGAAGATAGCGAAATGAATAGTGATTCATTTATAAAGGGGGAAATGACGATATGGAAACGATTCAAGTCGAACGGCGCAACAGGGTAGGGTGGCTCAAATGGAATCGTCCTGAAAAATTGAACGCCTTGAACGCGACACTTTTACGAGAAGCGGCCGAGGGGCTCCTCGCGCTCGAGTCTGACGATGAAGTGCGTGTTATCGTGCTCGTCGGGGAAGGACGCGCCTTCTCGTCCGGGCAAGACTTGACGATCGAGAGCGATGCCGACTACGGAACGTATTTAGAAGACGTGTACCATCCGCTCGTGCGGGCACTCGAAGGATGCAAGAAGCCCTTGATCGCGGGCATTCACGGTGTCGTCGCAGGGGCGGGACTCAGTCTAGCGCTTGCGGCCGATGTCCGCATCGTCGCCCGCTCGACGAAGTTCAGCTCAGCGTTCATCAAAATCGGTCTCGTCGCCGATGCCGGCGGGCCATATCATTTGAGCCGGCTGATGCGTCCGGATCTCGCCCTCGATTGGATGTGGAGCGGTCGGACGATCGATGCGGAACAAGCGGAACGGTACGGACTCGTCACCGAACTCGTCGAGGATGAGGCGTATCCAACACGTCTCACGGATTACGCCGAATCGCTCGCAGCGAAGTCGCCGCCGGCCGTGCAAGGGATGAAGGCGCTCCTTCGTACGACATCGTTCGAACAAAGTCTTGAAGAAGAAATCCACTGGCAACGCGAGTGCGGCAAGACCGAAGTCCATCAACAGGCGATGCAAGCGTTTTTAAGCAAAAAATAAGAGAAGCGGTCAACACGACCGCTTCTCTTATTTTGATTATGAAGCTGGTTTCGGTTCGAATTGGAACCCTTTCTGTTGCCACGTCCCATACTTCCAGCGACGGAAGGCGAAGAAGCCGCGGAACCACTCATCGAGTGAGAAGGCGAGCCAAATACCGAGAATGCCGAGCCCCATTTGGAGACCGAACACGTAGCTGAAGACGACGGCGACGCCCCACATCGAGGCGATTCCGATCATGACCGGGAAGCGGACGTCACCGACCGATTTAAGCGATCCCATCAAGACGATGTTCATGGCACGACCAGGCTCGAGGATGAGTGTCGCCCACAGGATTGGGATGCCGACGGCGATAATATCCGGGTTCGACGTGAACAAGCCGAGCAGCGACTTTCCGAACACGGCGAGACCGAGCGATGCGACGAGTGACGAGAACATGGCGATCTTCAGCGTCCGGACGGCGCGGGTGTAGGCTTCCTTGAACCGTTTCCCGCCGATATCCCGGGCGATGAGCAATTGTGTCCCTTGCGCGATGGCGACAGTGAACAGGAACGCGAGCATCGACAAGTTCATGACGTACACACGGGCGGCCAGTGACGCTTCTCCCATCGTGGCGATGAACCCGGTGATGATGATTTGAGAGAACTGATACGACAAGTTCTCACCGGCGGATGGTACCCCAATTTGAAGGAGCGCCTTGATGTCATCACCTTGCGGGCGAATCAACTCTTTGATCGGGAAACGGAGCATGAGACGCCGTTTGACGATCCAGAACAAGAGTACCATCGCCGCAAAACGTGCGATGACGATAGCCCATGCGACACCGGCGACGCCTGTCACCGGCAAACCGAACCATCCGGTGACGGCAAGCATCGCCCCGATGGCCGTGATGATGTCGATGAGGAGCGTCGCAAGCATGGCGTGTTTCGTCATGCCGTGGCTGCGAAGGACGGCGCTCAGTGCCATGATGAGCGCTTCGGTGAAGAGGGACAGGCCGACGATTTGCAAGAACAACAGACCGTGGGCGAACAGCTCATCGGATAAGCCGAAAAGACGAAGGAACGTCTCACCGAACAAGAAGACGACGGCGACCATGACGACGCCGAGCCACATGTTCAGGCTGACGGCGGAACGAGCGAAATCGCGGCTCTTCTTCATCCGACCGGCACCGATCGCCTGACCGATCAAGATGGTCGCACCGACTGAGGTGACGCTGAAGACGATCAAGAAGACGTTCAACAATTGGTTGGCGACCCCGACCGCTGAGGCGGCGGCATCGGAGTAATGGGCGAGCATGAGCGTGGCGATGATCCCTGTCCCCATATGGAGCGCGAGCTCGATGAAAATCGGCCACGATATTTTGAATAAGCTGAGCTGTTCGGTGTCTTTGTTCGGCATGTGTATTCTCCCTTGTTTCTACAATTCTCTCTATGAAATATTTACGATTTAAAATTCACAAATGTCATGTTACTCCTTTTGAAATGAAAAAGAAAGGGATTTGGTAAATTATTTTCAACAAAAAAAACACCTGCCGAAGCAGGTGTTTGTAGAAAATCATTTCATCTTCAAAATCGTCGTTCCGTAAGGAGCAAGTTCGACTTCAAGCGACTCCAAATCGCGGTCGTTGAGCAAGTCGTAAGCGCTTCCTGTGTGGCCGAGCGGGTTGAGGATTGATGTCGTGTCTGAGTTATTGAAGTATATCAAATACGTCTCGTCTTTCGTGCACCGTTCGATGATAAGTGCATTGTCTTCGTCATCGACGAGGTTAAAGCGATACGTGCCGGAATTGGCGAGTACCGGATGGTCTTTGCGCAGTTGGATCAACTTCTTCGTGAAGTGGAACAACTCGCGGTCTTCTTGTTCCTCGTCCCATGGCATGCAGCGTCGGCAGCCTGGATCTTGTTCTCCTTCGAGTCCAATCTCATCCCCATAATAAATACATGGGCTGCCTGTATACGTGAGCATCGATGTCATGAGGAGTTTGAACTTGCCTTTATGACCTTTCGTTCTCGTCAAGGCACGTGGTGTGTCGTGGGAGTCAATCAAGTTGAACGTCACTTCGTTCACGTTCATCGTGTTCATCATCTCGACGCGCGTCAGTTCGTCTCGGAACTGGGACGCCGTTGTCCGGTCGAGCGCGAAATAGTTCAAGCTCGCGTTCGTGAACGGGTAGTTCATGACTGCATCCAACTGATCGCCTTTAAGCCATGGTTGGGCGTCATGCCAAATCTCGCCGAGGATGTAGGCGTCCGGGTTCGCTTGTTTCACGGTACTGCGGAAGTCTCGCCAGAACGCATGGTCGACTTCGTTAGCGACGTCTAGGCGCCACCCATCGATGCCGAACTCCTCGATCCAATAACGCGCAACTTCTAATAAGTAAGCTTTGAGCGCAGGGTGCTCGGTGTTAATTTTCGGCATGTTCTTTTCGAACGCGAACGTGTCGTAGTTCGGCTTCGGCGTCGTCTCAATTGGGAAGTCACGCAAGTAGAACCAATCTCGATACTCAGAGTGGGGACCGTTCTCGACGACGTCTTGGAACCACGGATGGTGGTACCCGACGTGGTTGAACACGGCGTCGAGCATGACTTTGATCCCGTTCGCATGAAGCAAATCGACGAGTTCTTTAAATTTCTCTTTCGTCCCGAACTGCGGATCAATCTCCATATAATCGAGCGTGTCGTATTTATGGTTCGTCGTCGCTTTGAAGATCGGGCAGAAATAAATGCCGGTAATCCCAAGGTCGACGAGATGGTCGATGTGGTCGATGACCCCTTGGAAATCCCCTCCGAAGAAGTTTGTGATCGTCGGCTCGGTACTGTTCCACGGAAGCGTCTCTTCTGGATTGAGCGACGGATCACCGTTTGCGAACCGGTCCGGGAAGATTTGATACCATACCGTGTCTTTCACCCAAGAAGGTGCGTGGAAAATATCGATCGGGTTGATGAACGGGATACAGAAGTAGTACCCGGTATCGTCGAGCGGTTTATCCTCGAACCAGCCTTTCTCTGTGAAGACGGCCGTTTCGTTGCCGTCATGAAGACGGAAGCCGTAGCGGAGACGGCGGAACGGAGGCTTGATTGCGATGAACCAATAGTCGTATTGGTCATCGTGGCCGATTTTCTCCATCGGTGTCTCGAACGTGCGCCAGTAGCTTGGCTTGTCCGGGTCGAAGTTCCACATGGCTGGATCTTCCGAGTGCCAGTCGTAAGGGTCGTTCCAAATTAAGTCAACTGATTGGATATCATTTCTTTTTGTATGAAAACGAATGTGAATCGTCTCCCGGTCATACTTATAAACGAAAGGGGACATGGCGCGATGATAAATAGCTTCTTTGATCAAGTGAAATCGTTCCTTTCTCTATTGGGGATATAACCATTTTACACTGTCGGTTCTGAAATGAAACAACAGTTGCGAAAACGTTTGCTCAAGCAAAGGTTAATAAAGCGTTTACATTTTGTCAATCGTACATTTCGATAATTATTGAAGAAACGGCGGCAAAAAATTAAAAAAGAGATAAATGGGTTAATGGCAATAAAAAATCCTAAAAAAAAGACTTGTAAAACGCTTACACAACTGTATAATAAAAATTGAGGTGAGGATGCAAACGTTTTCACTGAACGACTGATTTCGTAGCGGAGTTGAATAAAATCAGTCGTTCGGTACGATTGCGCAAATCTGACCATACTAATTTCCTTGGGGAGGTTTTTCATCATGAAGATGAAAAAGATGGTAGCAGGACTTTCAACAGCAGTATTCGCATTCGGTGCACTTGCTGCATGTGGTGGCGGTACGGATAACGGTTCGACGAACGAAGGCGGTTCTTCTAGCGAGAACAAGCCAGAAAAAATCGTAATCTGGGAAGATATTGAAAAGTCGGAAACGACGAAAGAAGTTGCGAAGGCGTTTGAAGAAGAGCATGGCGTGAAAGTCGAAGTTGTCGAAGTACAAATGACAGACCAAAAAGACAAACTCGCGCTTGACGGTCCGGCCGGTAAAGGTCCAGACATCGTCCTCGTCCCACACGACCAAATCGGAACGATCGCTGACCAAGGTCACTTGAACCCGCTCGCTGACGAAGGCGCACTTGACGCGTTCACAGACGCTTCGAAGTCAGCTGTCATGTTCGACGGTCAAGCTTACGGTTACCCGAAATCAGTTGAAACACCAGTCCTCATGTTCAACAAGGACTTAGTGTCTGAAGCACCTGCGACAATGGATGAATTGTACGAATTGTCGAACGACGTAAAAGGTGATGGCGAGTACGGTTTCCTCGGTCTTTGGGATAACTTCTACTTCGCACACGGCGTCATCGCTGGCTTCGGCGGTTACGTGTTCAAAGAAGATGGCGGCGCGCTCGACCCTAACGACATCGGCTTGAACAACGAAGGCGCAGTTGAAGGATTTGACTACATCGGCAAATGGTACCAAGAAGGCCTCTTCCCTAAAGGGTTGATCGGCGAGTCTGGCGGCCAAGCGATGGACCAACTCTTCACTGAGAAGAAAGCACACACAGTCATGAACGGACCATGGGCCGTAGCTGGTTACCAAGATGCCGGCGTCAACCTCGGAGCGGCTGCAATGCCAACACTTCCGAACGGTGAGCCAATCAAGACGTTCATGGGCGTGAAGACGTACGCGCTCTCAGCTTACACAGAGAACCAAGAGTGGGCTGAAATGTTCCTCGCAGAACTTACGAACGAAGAGAACGCATTGAAAATGTTTGAAGCTTACAACGAGATCCCACCAGTAGCTGCTCTTGAGTCGAACGAGACAATCACGTCGAACGAAGTAGCGAAAGCGGTATTCGATCAAGCAACAAACGCGATCCCAATGCCTAACATTCCTGAAATGGGACAAGTTTGGGAGCCAATGGCACAAGCACTTCAGCTCGTGGCAACTGGCAAGCAAGATGCACAAAAATCAGCTGACGATGCTGTAAAAGTCATCGAGCAACAAATCCAAGCGAACAACCAATAAGGAACTGAAATGATGGGGTACGCCGACTGGCGTTCCCCCTCATTTTCTAGAATTGAGCAAACGCTTGCTCGATTGATTTGCTCAAATTGAAAGGAGAAATTGAGGATGGCTTCAATTGCGAACCCTAAAACGCCGGAGCAACGCCCGGACAAACCGACCAACCATGCTCGGAACGCCGCATTACTCTCGATCATTCCGGGAGCCGGACAGTTCTATAATAATCAACGTGCGAAAGCGATCGCTTTCTTTATCGTCATCATGTCTTATTTCGCAGTAAACTACGATCTATTTTTCAAAGGCGCGGGCGCAGGACCTGGCGACCGTGGTGGCCTTTGGGGATTGATCACGCTTGGCGAAGTAGCAGGACCTCGTAACGACCACTCCATCTTCTTGATGGTAGAAGGTATTGTCGCATTAATCTTACTGTTCTTCGGGATTGCGTTTTATATCTGGAACATTCGTGACGCTTACCGAGTCGGTCGCATTCGTGATCAGCACCTAAACGTGCCATCGTTCCAAGTGCAGCTTCGCAACTTGCGTGACCACGGATTCCCATACTTGATGTTGATCCCGTCACTCATCTTGCTCGTCTTCACTGTCGTCTTACCGCTTATCTTCACGTTCTTGATCGCTTTCACGAACTACCGCTATAACAACGCACCACCGGCGAAACTCGTCGAGTGGGTCGGGTTCAGCAACTTCACGAGCATCTTCCAAATCGACATCTGGCGTGATACGTTCGTCAGCGTTCTCGGTTGGACGCTCGTCTGGACGGTCGCTTCAACGGTCGGTGTCATCGCGATCGGGATTTTCCTCGCGGTTCTCTTGAACCAAGAAGGGCTCAAGTTCCGTCGTTTGTTCCGTTCGATTTTGATTTTGTCGTGGGCCGTACCGGCGTTCATCACGATCTTGATTTTCCGCTCGATGTTCAACGAATCGTTCGGCGTGTTCAACACGACGATCCTTCCGGCGTTCGGGCTTGATCCGATCAGTTGGATGACCGATCCGACGGCGACGCGAAGCGCGCTCATCTTGATTCAGTGGTGGCTCGGCTTCCCGTTCATCATGACGCTCATGACCGGTGTGTTGCAGTCGATCCCGGGTGACTTGTATGAAGCCGCGACGATTGACGGCGCGACGATCTTCGACAAGTTCCGCTTGATCACATTACCGATGCTCTTGTTCGCAACAGCACCGATTCTCATCACGCAGTTCACGTTCAACTTTAACAACTTCAACTTGATTTATCTCTTCAACGGTGGGGGACCAGCTGTGCCAGGACAGACGGCCGGCGGTACCGACATCTTGATCTCATGGATTTACAAATTGTCTCTCGGTGCCAACCCGCAATACGGACTTGCGGCTGCGATCACGCTCATCTTGTCATTCTTCATCATGACACTTGCCGTCATCCAGTTCCGTCGGACAAAATCTTTCAAAGACGAGGATATGATTTGATATGAAAAAACAAAGACGAATCAATCTAGCGCTCTCGTATGTCATCTTGACGCTTGCGTCGATCATCATACTCTATCCGATGCTTTGGGTAGTGGGGACGTCGTTTAACCCGGGTCGTACGATTACATCGAAAATCATTCCGGACAACCCGACGCTCATTCACTATAAAAACTTGTTTGATCTAACGATTTCGGATTATAGTTTATGGTATGTGAATACATTGAAGATTGCCTTCATCACGATGGCGCTCGCGGTCATTCTCGTCACGATCACCGGCTATGTATTCTCGCGTTACCGTTTCGTCGGACGGAAGAACTCGCTCATCTTGTTCCTCGTCTTGCAAATGGTCCCGCAATTCGTGGCGATCATCGCGATTTACGTGCTTTTGAACATGCTCGGTCTTCTTGACACGCATACGGCGCTCATCCTGCTGTACGCCGGCGGGGCGATTCCAATGAACACGTATCTCGCCAAAGGTTACTTCGATACGATTCCGAAAGAGCTCGATGAAGCCGCTCGGATGGATGGTGCCGGTCACCTTCGTATCTTCTGGCAAATTATTTTGCCGCTCGCGAAGCCGATTGTCGCAACGATCGCCCTCTTCAACTTCATGGGCCCGTTCAACGACTTCATCTTGGCATCGCTCGTCCTTCGTACACCGGAGAAACAGACGCTTGCGGTTGGTCTTTACAACATGATTTCTCGACAGTTCGACAACAACTTCACGTTGTTCGCGGCAGGCGCCGTCCTTTCGGCCCTTCCAATCGTGCTCTTGTTCTTCGTGTTCCAGCGCTACTTCGTCTCGGGTCTCACTGCAGGTGGTACGAAAGGATAATACTCACTTAAGGGGGAAGCGATATGAGGCGAGGCGTCGTGCTCGTTCTCCTGTCGCTTCTTTTGTTTCCTACAGTCGTCGGAGCGAAAGAAGCAGCAACATGGGAACAGGAACGCATGTACTTTATTATGGTCGACCGGTTCGTTGACGGGAATTCCGATAACAACGACCAAGTCGACAAAGATGACCCGAAAGCCTTCCATGGCGGAGACATTCGAGGCGTCATTGAAAAGCTCGATTACATCGAGTCGCTCGGTTTCACGTCCATTTGGTTGACGCCGGTATTTGAAAACATGCCGGACGGCTACCACGGCTATTGGATTAAAGATTTTTATGAAATCGACCCGCAGTTCGGGACGAAAGAAGATTTACAGGAACTCGTGGACGAGGCACATAAACGGGACATGAAAGTCATCCTCGATTTCGTAGTCAACCACGTCGGCCCGGGTCATCCTTGGGTCGAAGAGAAGCCAGACTGGTTCCATGACGAGTTACCGATCGTTTTATGGAACGATCAAGAACAAGTCGAGACCCATTGGCTCTTTGACTTGCCGGACTTTAAAACGGAAGACCCGGAAGTGAAGGACTATTTGATCGAGGCGGCGACGTACTGGATTGAAGAGACCGGCATCGACGGCTATCGTCTCGATACGGTCCGTCACGTCGACAAGCCGTTTTGGGAAGAGTTTGTGCAAGCGGTCCGAGAAGTCGACTCTGACTTTTATTTGCTCGCAGAGGTGTTCGATCCTAACCCTCAATATGTGGCCGAATACGATGACCTAGGCTTTAACAGCATCACGAACTTCACGTTTTATGACCGCGTCGCCAAGACGATGGCTCAAAAACAGGCGAACGTCGATGAAATCGACGTGGCCGCGAGCTACGCCCAGACGTTCTTTAACGACCCGAACCAAATGGCGACGTTCCTCGACAACCACGACGTGGAACGGTTCATGCACGTCGCCGAACGCGGCGGTGCCGAGTCGGCTGAACGCCGCTTGCGACTCGGATTGTTCGCTTTATACGCGTCGCCGGGTATGCCGATCGTCTTTCAAGGGACGGAGAACGCGCAGCCAGGCGGCGCCGATCCGGCGAACCGGGAGATGACCGATTTCCCTGGAAATGAAGACTTGCAAGGATACGTCGCGACGATGAATCGAATGCGTGCCGAATATCCTGTGTTCGCAACCGGCGAACAGCGACTTATCGCGTCCGAGGACGGGATGGCCGTATTCGAGCGCCGGGACGGCGATGACGTCGCCTTGTATGCCATCAATATGAACGAAGAAGACAGAGAGATTCAATTCGAGGTAAGCGAAGTCGGTGAAGACACACGCCTTCGCGGTCTCCTGTTCTCACAACTCGTCACTGAAAAACGCGGTACGTTCACGATCAAACTTTCCGGCGAGAGCGCCAACGCCTACATCGTCGAGGAATCGGAAGTGAACATGTGGACGATTGGCTTGCTCGTCATCGCCATCCCGATCTTTTTGACGGGACTTGTGATGTGGAAGCGGCGCCGCGGCGCGAACTGACCGATGTCAGGGAAGTTAGAACTAACGGAAGCAAGGGGGAGCACCATGCAAATCACGATTAAAGACGTCGCGAAACACGCCAACGTCGCTCCGTCGACGGTGTCTCGCGTCATCGCGAACAGTCCACGGATCAGTCAAAAAACGAAAGAGCGCGTGCGCAGTTCGATGGAGGAACTCGGGTATCATCCGAACATTCACGCGAGAAGTCTTGCCAACCGCTCGACGCAGTCGATTGGTCTCGTCATGCCGAGCGCGGCGACGAAAACGCTGCAAAACCCGTTCTTCCCGGAAGTGCTCCGGGGGATCAGCACGAAAGCGCATCAAAACGGGTATTCACTCTATATGACGACCGGCGTCACCGAAGAAGAAGTGTTGTCGGGTGTGATCGAGATGGTGCAAGGTCGTCGGGTCGACGGCGTCATCGTTCTCTATTCCCGCGAAGACGACAAAGTCGTTCAGTATTTGCGTCAAACGAAATTCCCGTTCGTCGTGGTCGGAAAGCCGTTCGGGGATGCTTCATCGATCACGTACGTCGATACGGACAATTACTTGGCTGGCCGGGAAGTGACGAAACATTTGTACAATCTCGGCCATCGCCGGATCGCGTTCATCGGCGGATCGGATAAACTTGCCGTCACCCAGGACCGCCGGAACGGCTACGCGACCGCGCTCATGGAAGCCGGTATCCCGGTGCGTGAAGACTATATCGCCCGCGCTGAGTTTATGACAAAAGGCGGCGCGAAGGCCGTCCGTGAGTTGCTGCACATCGAAGAGCCGCCGACTGCTGTCGTCGTCAGTGATGACATGATGGCGCTCGGCGTCATCAGTACGCTCAGCGAGATGGGGCTGAAAATTCCTGAAGACGTCGCCGTCGTCAGCTTCAACAACGTTTACATCGCCGAACATTCGAACCCGCCGCTCACATCGGTCGAAATCAACATTTTCGGCCTCGGCTTCGAAGCGACGAACTGCTTGATCGAACAGATCGGAGACAGTGCGCCGCCGTATGGAAAACGCGTCATCGTGCCGCACTATCTCGTCGTCAGACAGTCGTGCGGACAAAAAAATGCCGGTCAGCCGGCTGAGTAATTTGTAAACCTCTCGTCTTCGGATGAGAGGTTTTTTCATGCATATAATAGAAGACGTTGCAATCCACCGAAAGTCCTGATGTTACAAACAGGTTACAAATGTGAAAGGATAGGTTGAAAACAGGGTGCGAGGGAACATTACCACTACCGGCCGGATGGCAGATCATAACGAATCAGCCCAGCCAATAACCAAAAAAATATAGAATTTGAAAGGGAGATACAATCATGGATAACAAACGTTACGTAGGAACTTACTACCAGGAGTCAGAACTCGTGTCAAAAATTGATGAGCTCCGTGCTCAAGGTCATCGTGAAGAAGACTTGTACGTCGTTGTGAAAGATAAATCGAACCTTTCGATGGTTCGCGGCGAGACGGGCGCAGAAGTAAAAGAAACGAAAGCATCGTGGCTCGATCGCTTCTTCGGAGTCGCAGACGGGGCGGACGAAGTCCGACATACGTTCGACAAGCTCGGGTTCTCAGAAGAAGAGACGGCACGCCACCACTCAGATATCGAAAACGGCGGTTTCGTCCTCTTGCTCGATACGGACGGCGGTGTCCTTGATAACGGACGTACGTCAGCAGGCTACGGCTCAGAAGGAAACGAGGCTGGCAACATGACGGCTCGTGACCCGCTAGGTACAGGTGTCGGAGCAGCCGGTACAGGTCTTGACGCGACGGGGTCGCATCATGATTCGACGCGTCACCACGACATGGACGAGGATATCCGTAACCGCACGGACTTGACGGACGAGCAGAAGTTGCAGTTGCATGAAGAGCGTCTGCAAGTGAACAAAGAACGCGTCCAAACTGGTGAAGTTCGCGTCGAGAAAGATGTTGTCGAACGTGAAGAGCGCGTCGACGTCGAAGTCGAACGTGACGAAGTATACGTGGAACGACGTCCGGTCGATGGAGACCGCGCCGCGACAGACCACTCGTTCGATGCGACAACGGACCGCGATGAGATTCGTGTACCGGTGACGGAAGAACGCGTGGACGTGACGAAGAAAGATGTCGTCGCTGAAGAGATTGTCGTCGGTAAGGAAAAAGTGAAGGATACTGAAACAGTACGTGAGACAGTCCGGAAAGAAGAAGCCCATATCGAGGGTGAGGATGACCTCCGTAAACGCGACGGCAATCACACACGCCGTGACGACCGCGACCGCATCTAATTTGACCAAGTACCTGAAGAAGGATGGCTCTCTCTGAGGGGCCATCCTTTTTTCTATCGATACGCATAGGAGGAATGAGACATGAGACAAGCGATCATTTCCGAACTGTTCGATGATGCGACAGCGTTGCTCACACGGACGGTCGACTTGAAACGAGAAGGCTATGACGAAGGTGACATGTTCGTGCTCGTCAAACGAAAAGAGACGGGGGAGGCCGTGAAACGGCAATCCAATTTATACGTTCTCGTCGCCGATGACCCGCAGGCGATCGCTTCACTCGTCACGTCGAGTGAGCGACCGATCGAGCGATGGCTCGGCAGTATGCGCTTGACGCCTGAAAGACAAGAGACGTTCGCTCAGGCGATCGAGCAAGGGAAGTTGTTTCTCTATGTCGACGCGGAACAAGGCGAACGGCTCGAAGCGGAAAGCGCGACCAGCCGAAATCAAGTGACAGACGCCGAAGAACAAACGCTCGCCTTGCACGAGGAGCGACTCGATGTGAAGAAGCGAGCGGTCCAAACCGGTGAGCTCGTCGTGAACAAACGTGTCACCGAGACCGATCAAGAGATTGAAATCCCGATTCGGAGGGAACAGTTACACGTAGAGCGCAAGGACGGATCGCTAGAAGAGCTTGAAGACTATGATTTTGACCGTCCGGGCATCCGGACGATTGACGAAGGGGATCATCTTCGGATTCAAGTCATCGAGGAGCGAGCGTTCATCGTCAAGCGACCTGTCGTCGTCGAAGAGATTATCGTGCATAAGCACGTGCGAGAAGACGTCGAAACGGTCACGGAGACGTTGCGCAAAGAAGAGATCGAGGTCCGGGAGGAAGGCGAAGCCCGCATCGACATCGATTCACCACTTCCAGAACGAAAGGATGAAACATCATGAGCAGAAGACGATTTGTTGACACGTACCAAGACGAGGCGGCCCTCGTCTCGAAGATTGACCAGTTGAACCATGATGGCTATGACGAGAAAGACTTGTTCGTCGTCGTGCGAGACGAAGATAACGTATCCCTCGTGAAACGAAACACCGACGCGAAAGTGGAAGAGGCGTCAGCTTCATGGCTGCAAAAGTTTGCTGGCGTCGCTGAAGGAGAGCAAGAAGTGAAACGGGCGCTCCTTGACCTCGGACTCGCTGACAATGACGTGAACAAGGCGTACGGAGACATCATGAGCGGCGGATATGCACTCATCCTCGACGAACCGGATACCGGCTTCAACGATGGGGACAACCCGGCGTTCGAAGGGCATGAAGGCAACGCGGCGTTCGGTCGCGATCGCGACGTTTAATTTGAAGCGGCTTCGGGGAAACTCGGAGCCGTTTTTGTCTGCCGTAAACTGTGACGAAAAAAAGAAAGAAAAAGTTCTATGCAAACGATTGCATTCTCCGTTCAGTCGTGTAAAATGAGAGGTGAGATTGAAATACAGCGCTTTCATAGACAAACGGTTGCATAATTCCGTTGTCTATCGAGGAGTAGCCTTGTAGAGAAAAAGGAGTGGCAGACAGATGAAACGATTGTTTGCAGTCGATGAATGGAAAGTAACGGAAGAAGGGCTTCACCCGAAAGAGAACCGTCTCGCCGAATCGATCACCTCGCTCGGTAACGGGCACATGGGGATGCGCGGGAACTTCGAGGAAGATTACTCGAATGACACGCACCAAGGGTTTTACGTCGCAGGCGTCTATTACCCGGACAAAACGCGTGTCGGTTGGTGGAAGAACGGCTATCCGGAATACTTCGCAAAAGTGTTGAACGCGACAAACGTCATCGGACTTCGTGTTGCCATTAACGGGACAGCGGTCGACTTGGCGAAATGGGACGTGAAAGACTTCACGCGCGAGCTCGATATGCAGCGCGGCGTCCTTACGCGGACGTTCACCTTGTTGAACGGGACGGAAGAGACGAAAGTAGAAGTCGTCCGTTTCTTCTCGATCGTCGATAAAGAAATTTTAGCGATCCGTTATAACGTCACGCCGGTCAACTACGAGGCGAAAATCGAGTTCACGCCATACTTGGACGGGGACGTCGTCAACGAGGATTCGAACTACGACGAGAAGTTCTGGTTGCCGGTAGAACACGGTGTTGAGGAGCGTTTTGGATTTGTCACGACGAAGACGAAAAAGCTCGATTGGCACGTGACGGCTTCGATGATCGCGGACGTTGAAGGGGCGCGTTGTGAAGTGCTCGAAGCGACCGATTTGTTTGTTGCCAACAAGTTCACGGTGACGGCGCCGGCCGGTGAAACGGCAACGGCGTACAAGTACGTCTCGGTCGTCACGAACCGTGACTACGAGATCGACGGACTCCAATCGGCAGGGATGCAACGTGTCGAGACGGCGTTTGAAAAAGGATTCGAGACACTCCTCGCCGAGCAGACCGAAGCATGGCTCGCTCGTTGGGAAGATGCTGACGTCCGCATCGACGGCGACGCGGAAGCGCAGCAAGGGATCCGCTTCAACATTTTCAACATGTACCAAACGTATACGGGTGAAGACTCACGCCTCAACATCGGACCGAAAGGGTTCACCGGTGAAAAATATGGCGGTGCGACGTATTGGGACACGGAAGCGTATTGCCTCCACTTCTATTTGGCGACAGCTAAACCGGAAGTGTCGTGGAACTTATTGAAATACCGCCACAACCAATTGCCGCAAGCGAAAGAGAACTCGGTCAAAAACGTCGGGATGGAAGGTGCCCTCTACCCGATGGTGACGATGAACGGGGAAGAGTGTCACAACGAGTGGGAAATCACGCACGAAGAGATTCACCGGAACGGTGCGATCGCCCATGCCATCTTCAACTATACGAACTTCACCGGCGACAAGTCTTACTTAGGAAAATACGGGCTTGAAGTATTGGTCGAGATCTCGCGTTACTGGGCGAGTCGCGTCAACTTTGTGCCGCACAAAGACGTGTATATGATCCTAGGCGTCACAGGTCCGAACGAATACGACAACAACGTCAACAACAACTGGTACACGAACTTGATCGCCGCGTGGACGCTCGAATACACGCAAGAAGTATACAACTACTTGAAAGAAGCGGAGCCGGCTCGTCTTGACGAACTCGTGGCGACGCTTGGTCTCTCGGATGAAGAGATCGCGAAGTGGAACGACATCCAAACGAAGATGTACTATCCAAAAGACGATCTCGTTCCTGACGTGTTCATGCAACAGGACGGCTTCATGGACAAAGAGCAGATCTTAGTGAAAGACCTTGATCCGAAACACTTGCCGCTCAACCAAAATTGGTCGTGGGACCGCATCCTGCGTTCAAACTTTATCAAGCAGGCGGACGTGCTTCAAGGTCTCTACACGTTCAGCGACCGCTTCACGCTCGAACAGAAGCAGGCGAACTTCGACTTCTACGAACCGCGCACGGTGCACGAATCGAGCCTCTCGCCTTGTGTCTACTCGATCATCGCGGCAGAAGTCGGTTATGAGGACAAGGCGGTCGAACTTTACCAACGTTCAGCCCGACTGGACCTCGACAACTACAACAACGACACAGAAGACGGGTTACACATCACGTCGATGGTCGGTTCGTGGATGTCAATCGTCCATGGCTTCGCCGGAATGCGCGCGCTCGAAAACGAGCTCACGTTCAGCCCGATGATCCCGAAAGACTGGAACGGCTACTCGTTCAACATGCTCTGGCGCGGCCATCATTTGACGATCTCGTCGACACGTGACCATGTGACGATCAAGCAGAACGGCGGGTCGGCCGTCGACATCCGCGTCTACGGAAATGTCGTCACGGTACCGGCGAACGAAGCGGTGACTGTTGAAACGGTGAAAGCGTAATCAAATGTGTGTTCGCAACAAGTCGGCTCCGGCCGGCTTGTTTTTTATTCGGCGGTGTTTGCAGATTGGCTTATTTTAATGATAGGCACCGCCAGAAAACTATGTTATCTTGATTCTTAGAAATTTCAGGGGGGAGAGACCATCACTTGACGGAAGTCGTAAAAGAACATGCGCGTATTGGCGTCGTCTCGATTATCGGGGGACTGTTCGTCGCGTTATCCATGACATTATTTTTAATTCCAGCCGGGGTCTATTCGACCGGCTTCACGGGGCTTGCCCAAATCTTCACTCAGTTGTTTGCGGATACGCCGTTCGAACTCGGGGAAGGGCTGTGGTTCTTCATCTTGAACGCGCCGCTCCTCGTCGTCAGTTATTTCATGCTCGGGCGTAACATGATGATCCATACGTTGATCAGCGTCGCCGCGGTCACCGTGTTCATTCGCGTGCTTCCGCAATCGCAGCTCCTCTCGGACGATCCGCTCTTGAACGCCGTGTTCGGCGGGGTATTGCTCGCCATCGGATCAGGGATCACGATTCGCTTCGGGGCCTCGACGGGCGGATTTGATATCGTCGCCCTCATTTTGGCGAAGTTCACGAACAACTCGGTCGGCGTCTACTTGTTCTTGATGAACATGATGATCGCGCTATGGGCCGGCGCATTGTTCGGATGGCAGACGGCGCTGTATACGATCGTCTTCTTGTATGTGACGTCGAAAGTCATCGATGAGATTTACACGAACACGCAGCGGCAGACGCTCTTCATCGTCACGAGCCACCCGGACGAAGTGACGAAAGAGTTGCATCAGCACGTCTTCCGCGGCATCACGCTCATGCCGGCGATCGGCACATACTCAAAAGTCGAGAAAGCGACGCTCATGATGGTCGCCCAACGCCACGAGGTGCGTGAAATCACACGGATTTGTAAAGATGCCGACCCGGCCGTCTTTATAAACAATGTTCCAACTGAAGATGTCGAAGGCGCGTTTCGGCGCTAAATAAAACCCCCGCTGAGCGTTCAGCGGGGGTTTGTTTATGCTTTAATGCCAAGTTTTTCTTCAAGGTAGATGGCGATCCCGTCGTCCATGTTCGAGGCGGTCACTTCGTTCGCGACAGCTTTCAACTGGCTGATGGCGTTGCCCATCGCGACACCGGTGCCGACGTAGTCGAGCATCTCGAGGTCGTTCTCCTCGTCACCGAAGGCGATAATGTTCTTCCGGTTGATGTTCAAGAGTTTGGACACTTCGCGAAGGCCGAGTGCTTTCGATGTGTTTTGGCTCATGACTTCAATCATGTGCTCCGGCATCCGCCATTGACGGTTCAACACGGCCTCGGCGTGAACTTTGTTCAAGCGCGAACGGACGTGGTCGACGTGCTCTTTCGTCGCATGGATGAGGAGCGATGTCGGCTCATCCTGTAAATGTTTGAGCAAGTCGCCGGAAGTGACGCTGAGTGCCCGTTCGGCATAAGGGCTGTAAAACTCTTGCGGGTCTTTATGGAAATAGACGTGGTCGGTCACTTCGACGACGATGTTATGCGCTTTCGTCTCCGACACTTCTTCGATGATGTCGTGCGCCGTCTTGAGCGGGATCGGCCGGTGCGTCACGGCGTAAGATGTATCTTTTGGATGGTGGACGAGCGCTCCGTTGAAGTTGATCAAAGGCGTCGTCAAGCCGAGCTGTTCGTAATACATGATCGAGTGGCGATGGGGACGTCCCGTCGCGATCATGACTTCATGACCCGCTTCCCGTGCTGCCTGTAGCGCGCGGATGTTCCGGTCGCTGATCGTCTTGTCGTCTCGTAACAACGTACCGTCTAAATCAACTGCGATTAAATAACGTGACATAAGTCATCCTCTTTTCTTCGATGTGCTGTTTCTCTGACGGTATCATATTTCCGGTTTCAACGGAAAGAATATACAATCGAGGTCGCACATTCTACGGTAACAGTGCTATACTAAGGTCGTATGGATTTTTCATGAATCATCTGTGAGATGGAGGGGACTTTCGATGCGTTATTTAGTCACATTGTTCTGGGCAATCTTGCTTTCGAACACAGCGATCTTTATCATTTCTGCTGTCGATGGCGTGCCATTCAATGCGATGCTCGCGACAGGTTTTGGCGTGGTCATCACAATCTTTATCGTGCTCTTGGATACGCTTAACCGTGATATGGGGATCAGCGACGTCGCTCAAGAGAAGTAAGACGTTCACAATCAAACTGACTCACATCTGAGTCAGTTCTTTTTATATCTGAAGGAGGAATCAACTATGAAAAATGATGCAAAACGCGCGAATTTTATCACGTTCGCCATCATCGGTGCCATCATCGTTATCGGGATCGGGCTGTTGTTCTTTTTGAACAATGCGAATGAAGAAGAAGGCGTCAACGCCGTATCGGCAGAAGAGCTGGAGACGAAGATTTCGGAAGAAGAAGAAGTCGTCGTTTACTTCTGGCAGACCGGTTGTGAATATTGTGAGCAAGTGAAACCATACGTCGAGCCGCTCGTCGAAGAGTACGATGCCGTCTCGATCAACTTGGCCGACCATAACGTCTGGACGGCATACGGCATCAACGGTACGCCGACCGTCATTCGATTCGAGGACGGGCAAGAGACAGGACGCATCGAAGGGGCCGTCTCTGAGCAACAATACGAGACGTTCTTCAAAAATGAGGAGGGCGAACAGTGATCAAAAGTCGTTTCTACCAGACGTTGTTTGAACTGAACGCCTCGCCGTTCATCGCCAAACGGCTCCGGTCGTTCGCTGAGTCACCGATGAGCCGTCCGCTCGTCCCATCGTTCGCGAAACTGTACGCGATCAATCTCGAGGAAGCGAAAGACCCGATCGCGACGTATCCGAGTTTGCACGCCTTCTTCACGCGTCATTTGAAAGACGGTGTCCGTCCCATCGATGAACGTGCCGACCGTATCGTTTCCCCGTGCGACGGGAAGCTGTCGATCGTCACGGACATCACGGACGATAGCCGCTTCGAGGTGAAGGGCCAGTCGTATACGCTCGCTGAGTTGCTTGGCTCTCAGCAAGAGGCGCGTCGCTACGCAGGCGGTACGGTATGTGTGCTCTACTTGAGCCCGCGTGACTATCACCGCGTCCACGTGCCGCTCGCTGGACGTGTGCTCAGCCATTATGAACTCGGCGACCGCTCGGCACCGGTCAACGAGATCGGCTTGACGGAGACGGTACGTCCGCTCTCGCGCAACTATCGCCGGGTCACGCGCTTTGACAGTGCAGCCGGAGTGTATGAGCACGTCATGGTCGGCGCCTTGAACGTCAACACGATCGAGTGGACGCATGACGGTTCTGAAGTGGCGAAAGGTGAGGAAGTCGGGTACTTCTCGTTCGGCTCGACGGTCGTCCTTTGTTTCGAGAAAGGACGCGTCGCCATCGACTCGTCAAAAATCGGTCCAGTCCGGCTCGGTGAAGCCATCGGAACGATTCAAAACGGCTAATTCACAAACTTTTTCATTCCGGCCAAACGATACACTAGTCGTTTGGTCGGTTTTCGTTTACCATAGAAGGGATATCAATACTTGTATAAGTAGTTGAATCGCTTTAGATAATTGGAGGAATTCAAACGTGTTTAATCGACTTTATCCGAAACAGTTCGTCGCGTCAGTATTTGACATCGACCTTGAAGAATTGAAAGACCGTGGTGTCCGCGTCATCTTGACGGACCTTGATAATACACTCGTGGCCTGGGACGTCCCGCACGCACCGGAGCTTCTTTTGCTGTGGTTAGAAAAAGTGAAATCACACGGACTCGATGTCATCGTCGTGTCGAATAATAACGAGAACCGCGTACGTACGTTCACGGAACCGCTCGGTCTTCACTACGTGTCACGCGCGAAAAAACCATTGCCGTCGGGCTTCAAGCAAGCGCTCGCCAAATATGGCTACTCGACGAAAGAAGCGATCTTCCTAGGGGACCAACTGTTCACGGACGTGCTTGGGGCCAACATGGCCGGCATCCACGTCATCCACGTCGAACCTGTCGTCAAGACGGACGGTCTCGTCACGAAGTTCAACCGTATGCTCGAGAAAGTCGTGTTCGCGCATATGAAACGCCGCGGGAAGTACGTATTGATCACGAAGAAAGTCGAGGAAATCGCCGTCGATGCGAAGCGCGCCAAAGTGGCTGTCGCTGAGAAGATCGGGGAAGCGATGCACTCGCGTTCCGAAGATTCACATAAAAAAGATGAATAAGGACCTCGAACGCACAGGAAGAAGGAGGCTGTCCTTGTACGGCGCGCAAGGCGTCGGAATTAACGCTTCAGGAGTAGCGGCGAGGCGCTACGAAGAGTGAAGAAGAGGAAACTTAAATGACAGCAGACAACGCTATGGAAGAAACAAAACGTTATTGCGCCGGTTGCGGCGTTCTCATTCAAACGGAAGACCCGGCTGGTGTCGGATATGCCCCAAAATCGGCACTCGATCGCGAGATCGTCATTTGCCAACGATGCTTCAAATTGAAACATTACAACCAAATTCAAGACGTCGAACTGACGGATGACGACTTCTTGCGCATCTTGAACGGGATTGGCTCGCGCGAGGCGCTCGTCATCAAAATCGTCGACATTTTCGACTTCAACGGGAGCTGGCTCCCGGGACTTCAACGGTCGGTCGGATCGAACCCGGTCCTCTTGGTCGGGAACAAAGTCGACTTGTTGCCGAAATCGGTCAACCCGAACCGGATGGCCAACTGGATGAAGAGCGAGGCGAAAGAACTCGGCTTGAACCCGGTCGACGTTCATTTGATCAGTGCCAAAAAAGGGCACGGCATCGATGAACTCGCCGAGAAGATCGAGTATTACCGTAAAGGCAAAGACGTTTACGTCGTCGGTTGCACGAACGTCGGAAAGTCGACGCTCATCAACCAAATCATCAAGCGCTTCGGCGAAGAAGATGAGGCGATCATCACAGTCAGCCATTTCCCGGGAACGACGCTCGATTTGATTGACGTCCCGCTCGATGATGATGCGAACCTGTACGATACGCCGGGGATCATCAACCGCCACCAGATGGCCCATTACGTCGATGCGAAAGACTTGAAGACGATCACCCCGAAAAAAGAGATCAAGCCGCACGTGTTCCAATTGAACCCGCAGCAGACGCTCTTCTTCGGCGGACTCGCCCGTCTCGACTACATGGAAGGCAACAAACGATCGTTCGTCGTGTACATGTCGAACGAATTGAAGACACACCGTACGAAACTCGACAAAGCGGACGAGTTGTACGAGAACCATATCGGCAAGATGCTCAACCCGCCGAACGAGAAGACGCTCGAAAAATTGCCGCCGCTCGTTCGTCACGAGTTCAGTCTCCGTGACGGCGTCAAGACGGACATCGTCTTCAGCGGACTCGGTTGGGTCGCTATTCACGGCAAGGGCGGCCGGATCGCCGCTTGGGCCCCAAAAGGAGTTGCCGTCACGTTGCGTGAGGCGCTCGTATGAGACTGGCCGTCATCGGTCACCCGATTGCTCATTCGCTCTCTCCCGTCCTGCACGAGCAGTGGCTGAGGGCGTCTGGGCTTTTCGGGCGCTATGAGGCGCTAGACGTCCTAGAAGACGAGATCGGACCGCTGTTTCAATCGATGCGGGACGGTGTATGGGACGGGTTCAACGTGACAATCCCGTATAAAGAAGCGGTCATCCCATTTTTAGACGAACTCGACGACCCGGCACGTGAAGCAGGTGCCGTCAACACGGTTTATAGACGAGACGGCAAGATGATCGGGACGAATACGGATGGCGCGGGTCTCGTCACCGCACTTTCTCTAGAGACAGACTGGTCTGGACATGTGCTCGTCGTCGGAGCAGGCGGCGCGGCGCGTGGCATCATCAGTGCGCTGCCGACACGAAACGTAACGGTCACGAACCGGACGATCGCGCGGGCGGAGCGTCTCGCACAACGTTTCGACGTTGAAGCGAAAGCTCTTTCCGACGTCGACGTCTCACGCTATGACGTCATCATCCAGACGACATCGGTCGGGATGGACGGGGTGTCATCCCCATTATCATTAAATCGATTACGACAAAACACCGTCGTTTGTGATATCATATATCGTCCACTCGTCACACCATTTTTAAGCGAAGCCGCTGAGCGCGGTGGAAAAACCGTCAACGGAATCGCCATGTTCGTCGGACAAGGCGCCTTGGCGTTTGAACGTTTTACAGGTGTGAAACCGGATCAACTTGTTGGAATGAAGTTAATTGAGAGCTTATTGGAGGAATAGAAATAATGTTATCAGGTAAACAAAAACGTTTTTTACGTTCAGAGGCCCATCACCTCTCGCCGATTTATCAAGTCGGTAAAAATGGTGTCAGCGAAACGATGTGCAAAGATATTAGTGACGCGCTCGAGAAGCGAGAACTGTTGAAAGTGCAAGTGCTCCAAAACTGCGCCGACACGCCGAAAGACGTGGCCGGAGAACTCGCTGAAGGTACGAAAGCCGAAGTCGTTCAAGTCATCGGGAAAGTCATCGTCTTGTATAAACAGGCGACGGAGAAAGAAAATCGCCAAATCAAACTTCCATGAGCCGCATCGGCTTGATGGGAGGGACGTTCGACCCGCCGCACGTCGGGCATCTGCTCATCGCCGAACAGGCGCGAGAACAACTCGACCTTGACGAGATCTGGTTTTTGCCAGCGGCCATCCCGCCCCATAAGGCCGGGTTCAGTCCGGCAGACGACCGGATCGAGATGACACGACGGGCGATCGCGGACAACCCTGTCTTCAAACTCAGTTTGATCGAGTTCGAACGTGTTGAACCGTCGTACACGGTCGAGACGATGAAACGGTTGCGTGAACGCTATCCCGACGACACGTTCTTTTTCTTGATCGGTGCCGATTCGCTTGAATCGCTCGAGAAATGGTACGATTATGAGACGCTCGTGACGCTCGTCACGTTCGGTGCCGTCGCTCGTCCGGGAAGCCGATACCGCATCCCGAAGCAGGCCGACGTCCGGACGATCGATATGCCGCAGCTTGAGATCTCATCGACCGACATCCGGGAACGCGCGAAGCGGAAGCGCTCGGTCGCCTACCTCGTGCCGGCTGCTGTCGAAACTTATATCAAGGAGCATGGACTGTATGACGTATGAAGAAGCGAGAACGTTGATTGAACAGACGTTGCCCGAAAAACGGTTCATCCATACGCTCGGCGTCGTCGAGACGGCCGAACGCCTCGCGTTGAAGTATGGAGAAAACGTGGAACAGGCACGTCTGGCAGCGATGTTGCACGACTATGCGAAATATATTGACCGTGAAGAGATGCGGCGAGTCGTCGTAGACGAGCCGCTCGACCCATTGTTGCTCGAGTTTGATGACGAGTTGTTGCATGCGCCGGTCGGGGCGGTCTTGTTGGACCGCGCTTATGACCTGGACGCAGCCGTCGTATCCGCCATCAAAAATCACACGACGGGTGAACCGGGGATGTCGCGGCTCGACCAGATTATATTCGTGGCCGATGCGATTGAACCGAATCGGAACTATCCTGGCGTTGAACGGTTGCGCGAGACGGCCGACGCCTCACTTGAGGAAGCCGTCGTCGCCACACTGCGCCAGACGATCCATCATTTATTGAACAAGTCAGTGCGGATTTTCCCGCTGACGATTGAGACGTATAACTATTTTGTGAACACACCTTAGGAGGGTCAATATGACTGTAAAAGAACAACTTGAATTGATTGTGAAGGCTGCGGATGATAAGCGCGCCGAAGATATCGTCGTCCTCGACATGGAAGGCATTTCACCGATCGCCGATTACTTCGTCATCTGCCACGGTAACTCGGAGAAGCAAGTCGAAGCGATCGCTCGCGAGATTAAAGACGTCGCAGGAGAGAACGATCTCCCGCTTCACAAGTTTGAAGGCATGGACACGGCTCGTTGGGTGCTTGCTGACCTCGAGAACGTCGTCGTCCACATCTTCCATCGCGACGACCGCGACTACTACAACCTTGAGCGGCTGTGGGCTGATGCGCCGCACATCGAAGTGGAAGTCGGCTAATGGCGTACGAAGGGTTCGCCTACGTATACGATGAGTTGATGAAAGGTGCGCCGTACGGGGAGTGGGTCGCCTTCGTGCGACGTCATGTGCCGGACGGGGCATCGCTCGCCGACGTCGGATGCGGGACGGGTTCTGCGACGATTCAACTCGCCGCGCACTATGACACGATTGGGCTCGACTTGTCAGAGTCGATGCTTGAAGTCGCGCAAGAGAAGGCGCTCGAGGCAGGTGTCGACTTGCCGCTCTGGCAACAGGACATGCGTGAGCTCGAGTTGCCGCACCCGGTTGACGCCGTGACGATCCTTTGCGATTCGCTATGTTATCTAACGGACGAGGCCGACGTCATCGATACGTTCGAAGCCGTCTATGAGCAGCTCAAACCGGGCGGCACGTTCATCTTTGACGTGCACTCGCCAAATAAGATGCAGACGTTGTTCAATTCAAAGACGTACGCGTCGAATGAAGAGGACTGCTCATACATTTGGTTCGCCGACCCAGGCGAGGCCCCGCTCTCAGTCGTCCATGATTTGACGTTTTTCGTCGTCTTGGAAGATGGCACGTACGAGCGGGTCGAAGAGACACATGAGCAACGGACGTTTGAGCCAGGTCAGTATATGCAGTGGCTCATCGGTGCGGGTTTTCATGTGAAATCGGTCACGGCCGACTTTACGGATCAAGCACCGGGTCCGGACGCCGAACGAATCTTCTTCGTCGCCGAGAAATAAGACGAGACCCCATCGCGGAAGCGACGGGGTCTTTTTGTCATGCCGGGACGTGTCGTGATCCGACAAAAGCGTGAATTTTTAGTAGAAATCGTTCCATTCTTGTCCGAATCGGGAATGAGAACAAGAGACATGGGACGGAAGGAAGGAATGCGGGATGAAACTGACACGAGGACGGATGTTAGAATTCGGGTTCGTTTTGTTCATGGGGATTATTCTCATCACGTCGGTCATCGAAGGGGCGTGGTTCGATGCGAGCGTCGCCGGTGCCGGCATGGTGTCCGGATTGATCCCGTTCGTATTGGAGAAAGCGTTCAAGACCGAGTTCGATGCGAAGATGAAAGTCGCCTATATCTTATTTTTATTTGCTTCTCAATATTTAGGGTCGATTGTCGGACTTTACTCGAACGGATGGTGGGACACGTTTTTACACGTCTTGAGCGGGGTGTTTTTAGCATTTCTCGGTTACGACTTTTTCAGCCGCCTCGATGACGACATTCGGCTTGAGATGCCGAAACGGTTCGTCTTCGTCTACATCGTCGTCTTTTCGATGGCGGGGGCTGCGCTTTGGGAAATGTATGAGTTCACGTCCGATCTCGTTTTGAATACGACGATGCAAGGGAACGGCAACGACGATACGATGGTCGACATCGTCGCCGGGTCACTCGGCGGGATCATCGCGGCCCTGCTAGTGACAGAGATCCATCGGAAAGAACAACAAAAAAAAGGGGAATGATAGCGATTACAAAAAGAGCTGGAGAATCTCGAGCTCTTTTGTTTGTAATAATTATTATCTTTTAATATCATTAACTTTGTAAGAATGATTATAAAGAGGAGGCAACAATATGGATCAACATCGTCGTCTAACTACTAACCAAGGCGTCCCGATCGGGGATAACGCCAACTCCATCACTGCGGGCCGCCGCGGCCCAACGCTTCTCGAAGATTATCAGCTAATTGAGAAACTCGCCCACTTTGACCGTGAGCGCGTACCGGAGCGGGTCGTCCACGCCCGTGGTGCCGGGGCACACGGGGTCTTCAAAGTTAAAAATAGCATGAAACGTTATACAAAAGCCAATTTCTTGCAAGAAGAAGGAAAAGAAACACCAATTTTTGCTCGCTTCTCGACAGTTATCCACGGCCTCGGCTCGCCGGAAACGCTTCGTGACCCGCGCGGATTCTCGGTCAAGTTCTACACAGAGGAAGGCAACTATGACTTCGTCGGAAACAACTTGCCGGTCTTCTTCATCCGTGATGCCATCAAATTCCCGGACGTGATTCATTCACTCAAGCCGGACCCACGGACGAACCTCCAAGACCCGGACCGTTTCTTCGACTTCATGTCGCTCACACCGGAGTCGACGAGCATGCTCATCCACTTGTTCAGTGACGAAGGCATCCCAGCGTCATACCGTCATATGCGCGGTTCTTCGGTCCACTCGTTCAAATGGGTCAACGAATTCGGCAACACGGTGTACGTAAAACTCCGTTGGGTTCCGAAACAAGGGATTAAAAACTTATCGATGGACGAAGCGGCTAAAGTGCAAGCGGAAGACTTCAACCATGCGACGCGTGACTTGTTCAATGCCATCGAAGAAGGCGACTTCCCAGAGTGGGATCTATACGTCCAAATCCTCGACCCGGCCGATATGGACAACTTCGATTTCGATCCGCTCGACGCGACGAAAGATTGGTTCGAGGACGTCATCCCGTATCAACTCGTCGGAACGATGACATTGAACAAAAACGTCGACAACTACTTCGCTGAGACGGAATCGGTCGGTTTCAACCCGGGCGTGCTCGTGCCTGGTATTCAACCGTCTGAAGACAAGATGCTCCAAGGCCGCTTGTTCTCGTACTCGGACACGCAACGTTACCGCATCGGGGCGAACTACTTGCAGCTCCCGATCAACTGCCCGTTCGCCCAAGTGTCGAACAACCAGCGTGACGGCGCGATGCCGTTCAAGCAACAGACGAGCCCGGTCAACTATGAGCCGAACCGCTATGAGGACGCACCGAAACCGGATGCGGCTTATATCGAGACGGAACAGCCGCTCACAGGCGTAGCCGGTCGTCAAAAGATCGAGAAAACGAACGACTTCGGTCAAGCGGGTGAAGTGTACCGCCGCTACTCGGAAGAAGAGAAGACAGCCCTCGTGAACAACTTGGTGGCGCACATTAAAGAAGTCCGTCACGAGAACACAGTGCTTCTGTTGATTTGCAACTTCTACCGTGCGGACCGTGACCTCGGCGAGCGTCTTTCAAAAGAGCTCAATGTCGACATCACACCGTTTTTGAGCCAAGTGACAGAATAACCGGTTGAAGCAGAGTGCGTTTGCGCTCTGCTTTTTTCGTATACTAGAGAGTGGAGGTGGTGAGATTGAAGGTGCGAAGTGGAGGTTACTTGCTGATCGAACGTACCGAACGAGCCGACTATATGGACGAGCGCCTGATTCCGGAGTTCATCCAGTCAGCGAGTGCATGCATTTGTGAGCAACACCCAACGCTTGATGTGCTTTGGGGGACGTCAAACCGTAGTAAGAATCAGTATCGAGAACGGCTGCGACTCAGCGAAGAAGAGTTTCTCATCCTCATAGAATGGGTGGAGTTCTATCAGGAGAGCGGAGAACTCGGATACCCTCAAACGTTTCAGACGATTGAACTCGCAAAGAAATTTCGGGACCGTTTCTTCTCTCACATCGAACTCGACATCATTGAGATCGGCCTACCTGAGTCTTATGTTTCTGACTTTTTAGTAGAAGGGGAAGACGGAGACAGCCCTGAGCGATACGGAGTCGAGCGGTTCATTTTGCGACACGAACGCGACGAGCCGATGGGGAAGCTTCTCGGTTACGAAGTGCTCGGTTATGAGTACGGCACGTTTCACTCATATTTATGTAATGGGTTAGAAAGAGATTTCGCCGAACGATTCACGTTTCAGTTGAACGAGCACGGTTTCATTCCGACGCTCGCAGAAGTGGAACATTATTGTACATACAGTAATCAAGAAGACGTGGGGACGGAGCCTGTCTTATGGTTGCCATGGGTCATCTCGAAAGTGGAGTGAAGTCTCTACAATTGTCGGAAGTCTTCCCTCTATGTCAAGATTAGAGAAAAGGGGGAAGCTTCATGAATCAAGTCATCGAAACGTTATTGAACCACCGCTCCGTCCGTTCGTTCTCGGACGAGCGCTTGACCGCCGAACAAATCCGGCTCATCGTCGAGAGCGCCCAACGTGCTTCGACATCGAGCTTCATCCAAGCCTACTCGATCATCGGGGTCACCGATTTCGAGAAGAAGACGCGACTTGCCGAGATTGCCGGGAACCAGGCGTACGTTGCCGAGAACGGGCACTTCTTCGTCTTCTGTGCCGATTTTTACCGTCACGAGTTGATCGGTGAACTTCACGAAGCGGCCGTCACGAAAACGCTCGAGACGGATGAAAAACTGCTCGTCGCCGTCATCGATGCAGCCCTCGCCTCACAAAACGCGGTCGTCGCCGCTGAATCGATGGGACTTGGCATTTGTTATATCGGCGGGATTCGGAACGATATGTTCGCCGTGAAAGAACTGCTCGGTCTGCCGGAGCGGGTGTTGCCGCTGTTCGGTCTCGCGGTCGGGGTGCCAGCCCACGTCGAAGACCAAAAACCGCGTCTGCCGTTCGGTCATGTTTATCACGAGAATACATATGAGCTCGACCCGGACGAACTGAAGCGCCAACTGTCACGGTACGACGAGACAATTCATGACTACTATGCGGCACGAGGTTCGAACCGCCGTGATGATACATGGACGGGACAAATGGGACGGATGTTGTCGAAACCGACACGGCTCGACGTGAAAGACTTTTTGAAGACGCAAGGATACTTGAAGCAAAAATAAAAACCGCCAAAACTTCGGCGGTTTTTATTTTGTCCGGGCATCGAGCCATGCCTTGTCGATGGCACCGAACTGTTTCGCTAAAATGACGCCGTTCTCGTCGAGGACGTACGTCGTCGGCATCGCTTGGATGCGATAGCCGTTCGCGACGGCGCCATCCTCATCATAGACGACTTCGAACGCATCTTCGTACGGGGCGACAAAGTCGCGCGCATCGTTCACGTCACGCTCACTCGTCGTCGTATTCACAGCGACAATCGTCACTTCGTCCGTCGACCGGGCGAAGGCGGCCATATCGGGCATCTCGGCGCGGCACGGCGGGCACCACGATGCCCAGAAGTTGATGACGACACGCTGCCCCCGTAACTCTTCTAAGCGGAACGTACTGCCGTCCGTCCGTCTCAACTCAAAGTTCGGCGGGACTTGTCCGATATTCAGTCCGGTCGCCTCTGTCGCATTCGAGTCGAGCGTTTTCGTCTCGTCCGGCAAACTCGCATTGACGACAGCGAGGAAGACGAGGACGCCTAGGCCGTACTGCACGACACGGCGCGACGGTCTAGCGAAGTAAACAGCAAAGCCGACCAGACCTGCGAAAAGAACGAGCCACGCGAGGTTCAGAGTCGTCGTCACGTACGTGCTCGCGAGCCAGATGGCCAATGCCCCGGCCATCGTCCAAATCAATAAGCCGAGCGACGGCGTCCGCATCCAACGCCACGTCGTGATGATCAATAAGACGATGAGCCCGGCCATGTAAAAGTGGAGCGGCTGGGGTGAAGCGATGAGCGGGAGCGAGGCATAACGCGGGACGGCGAGCGTCACTCCGAGCCAAAGGACGAGACCGGACAACGCCCAGTAGCCATATAGCTGCTGATTGAGCCGAAAGACGAATAGGAAGATGGCGAGCACAGCGATGGCGACAGACCAATTTCCGCCGGTCGCATACAAAGCGAGCGATAAACTGCCGGTCGTGATCAGACCGATCACGATGGCGCTCCCTTTCCATGCGAGGAAGCCAATAAACCACGTGCCGAGGACGGCATCACGCTCTTTTTCCGTCAAACCGATTTTTTTGAAGCCAATGTAGAGAATGAGCAGACTGACCATGAAAACGAGCAAGTCGAGTCGGATGTTCAGTGGACCGATGGCGATCACGTAATCCCTCCTAGAGAAAAAGCGCCCAAACGAGTGGGCGCTTTCTTTGTTTTTAGTATAGCATTAGCGAATCTGTTCTGCATTGAGGACCGTCTTCATCGCGCCATAGCCACCGAGGATGTTTTGAATATCCTTGTAGCCGAGCGATTGAAGGACGCTCGCTGCCATGCGTGAACGGACGCCAGACGCACAGTGGACAGCAATCGTTTGGTCTGTCGGGAGACCTTTATGGTCGCGTGCGAGTTTTCCGAGCAAGATGCGTTCGGCTTTCTCATAGTGGCTCGCGTTCCATTCTGTCGCGTTGCGGACGTCAAGTACGAACACGTCGCCTTTTTCAGCTGAATCGATCGCTTGTTCGGCCGTCACATCCGTGTACGTCTCCGTCAACAGCTCTTGACCGAGCTCTTCAATCGGAACGATGTAGCGAAGCTTGTCCATGCCGATCGATTGAAGGTCGGTTTGGACTTGCTCGACATCGTCAGCGCTCGCGATGAGCGTGATGTCTTGGTCGAAGTTGACGAGCCAGCCGGCCCATGAGACGAACTTCGTGTTGTATGGGATGTTGATTGTGCCAGGGACGTGGCCTTTGGCAAACTCTTCGCCTTTACGCGTATCGATCACTTGTGTCGCTTCGACGAGAGTGTCAAGGCGCTCAGCACCGACGACTTCTGGACGAGCGATCTCGTTCGTCACTTGAATGCCTTCTTTGTTCACTTTCTTCATCATCGCGAAGTAGTTCGGCGGCTCCGGTTGGTCCGTCGTCAACTCTTTGATGAACGCATCTTTGTCTGTCATTTGAAGCGCCCAGTTCGTCGCTTTCTCGTAACCGACCGTCGATGTCGGAATCGCGCCGAGCGCTTTTCCGCAAGCACTGCCGGCACCGTGGCCAGGCCAAACTTGGACGAAGTCAGGAAGAGCTTTGAACTTTTTAAGCGAATCGAACATTTGCTCGGCGCCGATCGCTGTCGTGCCTTTCACACCGGCTGCTTCTTCGAGTAGGTCAGGACGACCGATGTCGCCGACGAAGACGAAGTCGCCTGTGAAGATGCCCATCGGTTGCGTTTGGTTGCGGTCGTAGAGCAAGAACGAGATATGTTCTGGCGTGTGACCTGGTGTGTGCATGACTTCGAGCGTGACGTTACCGACTTTGAACGTGTCGCCTTCTTTGACGAGTTGTGAGTCGATGTCTTTTGCGAACGCGTACTTCCATGAAGCGTCGCCTTCATCTGACAAATACGCTTTTGAACCCGTGCGCTTGGCGAGCTCGAGTGATCCTGAGACGAAGTCGGCGTGAATGTGCGTCTCGGCAGTCGCGACGATCGTCATGCCTTCTTTTTCAGCTTCTTGCAAGTAAGGTGTGATGTTGCGGGCCGGGTCGATGACGACGGCCTCGCCTGTCATTTGGCAACCGACCATATATGAAGCTTGTGCTAATTTTTCATCATAGAAATAACGTAATAACATGTGAAGTACCCCCTAGAATAGTTGACTGTAAACATCAGTTGGTTCGTTGAAATGTATATAAAGAAATGATTAAACGGTTTCACCCGTCCAGCTCATCATGCCACCATCGACATTGACAACGTCGAAGCCGAGCGAGTCAAGGTAAGCCGACGCGTTCATGCTGCGTCCACCTGCCGCGCAAATGACGTGAATCGGTTTTGAACGGTCGAGCTCATCGACTTTCGCCCCGAATTCAGAGAGCGGTACGTTTTTCGCTTGTTTAATATGGCCGCCCGCATATTCGTCCGTTTCACGAACGTCAATCAAGTTGATCGAGTCATCAGCGTTAAGCAACGTTTCAAGTTCAGTCGTAGAAATGGTTTTCATGTGGTCATAATCTCCTTTTCCTGAATCAAGTTTTGGCAACGAGAATCTTTCGTTGGCTTTAATATACCCCCTAAGGTATACTCGATGCAAGCAGAAAGATTGGAGGCGAATAAAATGCGTAAAATCGTGATGTTGTTGTCATTTTTAGTAGTTGGTACCCTTTTAATCGTACTATTCACATCTAGTAAGGGAGAAATTACTAAAATTGATGTTGAAACATTACAAAACAGATTGGAAAACGAAGATATTACCTTGATTGATGTCCGTGAAGTGGATGAATACGAGGGGGGGCATATCGAGGGAGCGGTGAACGCACCACTTTCTACATTAAATGAAACCGAATTGCCTTATGCGAAAGACGAACCTCTCTATATTATCTGCCGAAGCGGAAACCGGAGCGCCCAAGCTGCAAGCTTGTTGAACGACCGGGGGTATACTGAAATTTATGACGTGACCGGCGGCATGATCGCCTGGGAACAGAAATAGAACTTACTTATCGCAAGTAGGGAACTGGAGGATTGTTTATGGAGTTAGGGTTCATCATTACCATCTTTTTAATCGGATTCATCGGGTCGTTCATCTCGGGGATGGTCGGCATCGGTGGTTCGATCATCAAATATCCGATGTTGTTGTACATTCCGCCGCTCCTTGGGTTTGCGGCGTTCAGCGCGCACGAGGTATCCGGAATCAGTGCGATCCAAGTGTTCTTCGCGACAATCGGGGGGATCTACGCTTACCGGAAAGGCGGCTACTTGAACAAACAGCTCATCCTTTATATGGGTGTCGCAGTGTTGATCGGGAGCTTCCTCGGCGGTTACGGATCGACGCTCTTGTCGGAGAACTTGATTAACGTCGTGTACGCCGTACTGGCCACAATCGCGACGGTCATGATGTTCTTGCCGAAAGCGAACGTCGAGAACGTCCCGCTCGATCAAGTGACGTTCAACAAAGTCATCGCCGCCGGGTCGGCGTTTGTCGTCGGAATCGCCTCAGGGATCGTCGGAGCAGCGGGGGCGTTCATCTTGATGCCGATCATGCTCGTCGTCTTACGCATCCCGACGAAAATGGCGATTGCGAGTTCTCTCGCCATCACATTCATCTCATCGATCGGATCGACGGCCGGGAAAATCATCACCGACCAAATCGTGTGGGAGCCGGCCTTCATCATGATTATCGCCAGCTTGATCGCGGCACCGATCGGAGCGAGCGTCGGGAAAAACATGAAGACGAAGTCGCTCCAACTCATCTTGGCGCTGTTAATTTTAGCGAGCACGGTCAAGATTTGGATGGATATCATCGGATAAAAGAAGTCAGGCTACCGATTCCGTTCGGTAGCCTTTTTGCATACGCGTCGGCAGTGTACAACGATTTCACACAGTCCCTCGGTTGATTTACGTTCACAAGAACGTTAAAATACGATTCATACGTTTGTCCGTTTCATCGTGCTTGCACGATTTGATATGAATTTATTGAGTGGTAAGGAGTGTTTGAGACAATGAATCACTTGAATCAACCGAAAGGAAAGATGGAACGGTTCCGTCAGACGGCGGCGAACTCGTTCCGGACGCATCGTCTGTTCTGGCTGTTCACGCTGCTGTTGTGGACGAAGTCGACGATTGCGTATCAGTTCTTTTTCAACATCCCGATTGACAACGCGATGCAGTCGTTCATTTTGTTGATCAACCCGATTAGCTCGACGCTGTTCTTATTCGCGTTCAGCTTTTTCTTCAGTGGAAATAAGCGTAAATGGGCCCTCTACATCTTGTATGCGGTCTCGTCGCTCATCTTGTTCGCTGATACGACGTATTATCGTGAATTCACGGATTTCTTGACCGTGCCGGTCTTGTTCCAATCGTCGAACATGGAGACGTTGTCGTCTTCGTTCTTCTCACTGCTTCAATGGAAGGACTTGCTCATCGTCGGTGACTTGATCGTTTTGCCGTTCCTGCTTTGGAAGATGAACGAGACGGGCAAGGCGTCACGCAAACGCGTCATCGCCACGTTCGTTGCGGCTGCAGCCATGTTCGGTTTCAATTTGGCGCTCGCCGAGACAGAACGTCCAGAGCTACTTACGCGCTCGTTCGATCGTGAACTGCTCGTCAAAAACTTAGGACCGTTCAATTTCCACATTTATGACGCGATGCTCCAGACGAAGACGTCGGCGCAAAAAGCGATGGCGGACGGGTCAGAGCTCGCAGAGATTGAATCGTATACGCGTCAGAACTATGCGGCACCGGACCCGGAGATGTTCGGTAAGTATAAAGGCAAAAACGTCATCGCCGTATCGTTCGAGTCGGCCCAAAACTTCACGAATCATATGAAAGCGCCGAACGGCGAGTACATCACGCCGAACTTGAACAAACTGATTGAAGAGTCGCACTTCTGGCCGAACTTCTACCATACGACCGGCCAAGGGAAGACGTCGGACTCTGAGTTCGCCCTCGACAACTCGCTCTTCGGCTTGCCGCGTGGTGGGGTATACTTCACGAACGCCGATAACGAGTACGATGCGTTGACTGAGCGAATCAAACAGGCCGATTACCATTCAGCTGTGTTCCATGCCAACAACAAGTCGTTCTGGAACCGTGACCAAATGTACGCCAACATCGGTGTCGACTCGTTCTATGACCAAGACTACTACGACTTAGGCGACCCGGCCGATATGACGGAGTGGGGACTGCTCGACGATGAGTTCTTCTTGCAATCGGTGCCGATGCTCGAGGAGCTCCCGGAACCGTACTTTGCGAAATTCATCACGCTCACGAACCATTTCCCGTTCACGATGCCGAGCGAGGAGCATGAGCTCGTACCGAAGTTCGAGACGAATTCGACGACGCTCAACAACTTCCCGCAGGCACTCGCTTATCAAGACTATGCGCTCGGCTTGTTCATCGACGAGTTGAAGGCGAACGGCATGTGGGAAGACACGATCTTTATCGTCTATGGTGACCATAACGGCATCTCGACGAACCATAACGCCGCGATGGCCGACTTGCTCGGCAAAGATGAAATCACACCGTATGACGTCGCGAAGCTACAACAAGTGCCATTCGCGATTCACTTGCCGGGGCAAGAGGAAGGTGTCGTCCATGACGGAATCGGTAGCCAAATCGACATGAATCCGACGATTCAGCATCTCCTCGGAATTGATACGTCGGATCAAATCGGGTTCGGGAACGATTTGTTCGCACCGGAGCGGAACGACCGCGCCATCTTCCGGGACGGGACGATGATCACGAAAGATTACGTCTTCACGCAGTCGATGTGCTATGAAGCAGAGACGGGTGAAGTCGCAGACGATACGGAAGCATGTAACCCGCTCGAAGAAGAGGCGAATCGCGTGCTCGAGATGAATGACTCGATCATCTACTCCGATTTGCTTCGATTCAGAGAACAGAATGAATGATAAAAAGAGAGAGTTCCATCTCTCTTTTTTTGTGGTCTTGAATCAAGATGTGAACGAACGTGGTAAGATGACAGGAGTCATAACAGGAGAGAGTGAAGCGAATGGAGTATACGGGAGAACGGGTCATCCCGGATCAGATGAATCCGATGAACGGGATGTTGCTCGAACACATTGCCCGCTATCAGTTTTCATTATTGTATTTGAACGGTCGCGTGCTCGATTTTGCGACCGGGAGCGGCTATGGAGGACAGTTGATTGCGAAAACGTTGAAAGGCACTGTGACGGAAGTCGTTGGGGTCGACGTGTCCGAGACCACGATTGCATACGCGAAAGGAAGATATCATCACCCAAGCGTCAGCTACCTCGTCGGGGACGTGCTCGACCGGACGTTACCGGAACGACTCGGTCAATTCGACTGCATCGTCAGTTTTGAGACGATTGAGCACGTCGTAGATTTCGAGTGCTTTATGGATAACGTCTGGGCGATGTTGAAACCTGGCGGGACGCTCGTCTTGTCGACCCCGTTCGGGCAAGGGGTCGGGCAGCCGACGAATGAGCCGTTCCACGCCCACCAGTTCACAGAAACGGAATTTGAGGCGCTGTTCGATCGCTTCACGTCGGTCGACTACTACTATCAACGAGGTGTCCTCGTAGAGCCTAAACGACCGAACCGGCACTATCCGTTCGGGATCGCGGTAGCGGTGAAATGAACAAGATGAAAAAACCATCCTACTACGGATGGTATATGGTGATGATTGCGGGCCTCGGAGTATTTTTTTCCGGCCCCGGTCAGACGTATTTCATCTCAGTGTTCATCGATCAGTACATAACCGACTTCGGATGGTCGCGCTCGGCAGCATCAGCGGGCTCGCGACGTCCGTCATGGTGCTCGTTTCGGCGGTCGGTCCGCTTCCGTTCGGGATCGCCTACGACTTGTTCGGGAACTATGAGTCGATCATTTGGTACTCGCTCGTCTTCCCGGTCATTGGCATCCTTGCCGCATCATTGGCGGTGAAGCCGACACTTGCAAGTTAAATCAAAAAAAGCCCGATGAACACGTCACCGGGTGATGAAATAATAAAGTAATCCGAGCCCGAGGAACGAGAGCGGGAGCAAGATGATATAAATCCAGGAAACCATCGACCAACTCTTCTTCTGGCTATACTCAGATTTGTCTTTGCCGAGGCCGACCATGATCGTGAAGACGAGGGCAATCAAACAGACGAGTAACGATAATCCGATCGTGAGGTACATTCTGTCACATCCTTCATTGTTTCTTCATATATTTAGCATAGCTGAAAACCAAACAAAAAAGCCTCTGAAATGTTGGGATTGTGTGTCCAACGGTCAGAGGCTTTTATCACACCTATTTATCCTTGAGATACGTGTCGGCATCGTCAATCGGAATCCCGAGCGCTTCGTGGATGACGGTCAAGGCGCTCTCGTTGCGTTTGTCCGTCTCGGCGGCGACACAGTCGCGCGGGACGTGGAGCTCATACTCCCGCATATAGCCGTCGTTCGCCGAGAACAAGATGCAGATGTCCGAGGCGACGCCGGTCAAAACGAGTGACGTGACGTCGAGTTGCCGCAGCAAGATGTCGAGCTGCGTCCCGTAAAACGTCGAATGTCGTGGCTTGATGATGAAATACTCCTTGTCTTCCGGCGCGATTCGTTCGGCGATGGCGCTGCCTTTCGAAGCGTCGACGTGACGGATGATGTCTTCCGTACTGTCTTTCCATTGGCCGAAGTTGTCGTTGCAGTAAATGACCGGCAAGTCCGCGTCTTTAAAGTGACGCTTCAGCTTCAAAATCGGCTCGACAATCGGTTCCGTGTTACGCAACAGGTCGTCCCCGCCGACAAAATCAAAGTCGTTGAACATGTCGATGATGAGCAGTGCCGTCTTTGGCATACATATCCCTCCCATACAAAGATGCTCTCTTTAGGGAGGTACCACTTTCTACTGCTCGATAATCGTCATTCCGCGAACGTTTTGCTTCGGAACATGAACGCCGTGATGACGTAAAACGCGATGATGTGGATCAGCACGTATAGCGCCGAGAACCAAATCGTCACGTCCATCGTCTCCATGAACCCGGGGCTCTGGTAATAGACGGACAAATCCGTGTGCAAGAAGACGATCCATTTGGCGATGGCCGGCTTCCACGTGATGAGGAGCCCGCCGATCATCGTCGAGAGGAAGTTCGCGAGCACGGTAAAACCGATGACGACGCCGGTCGACTTGAAGACGACCGAGAACATGAGCGTCAAGAAGATCACGAACACACCGCTTGAGACGCTGAGCAGAATGTTGCGGAACTGTTCGAACGTCAAGCTCCCGTCTAGCGTGAAAGCGAAGCCATACGAAACGGCGAGGATGAACACGAATTGGACGAGCATGATGAGAAGCGCGGCAATCAGTTTTGACAACAGGATGCGGTCGCGTGAGTAAGGGCTCATGAGCAGGTGCTTCAACGTGTCGAACTTTAACTCGTTCCCGATCATCTCGGCCGTGAACACGATGGTGAAGATGCCGAGGAACGTCATCGCGGCCATCGTCGCATAGTTGACGAACGTGGCGGCATCCCCCGGTTCATTTCCGCTTCGGACGATGAAGTACGTCAAGATGATAATCCCGGTATACATCCCGAGGGCGATGAGCGGCTTAATCGTTCGCCGCCACTTCATGAACTCATTGGCTAGTAATGAACGCATGGTTCGTGCCTCCTTCTTTCTTCGTCAATTTCAAGAACTGTTCTTCGAGCGTCTCGTGCTTCATCCCGATCTGATATACCCCGATGTCCCGGTCGACAAGATGTTTCAGTAAGTGGGGGATATCGGCTTCCGGACGTGGGATGATGAACGTCTCGGCCGACTGTTGGACGATTTTGACGTCATCGAAAGTGAGCGCCGCCACGTCGAGCGCCTCGGACATATCGGCCCGGTCGACTTTACAAAGGATGACGCTTTCCGTTTTCGGTTCGCCTTCGCCGCCCTGAACGGATTTGATTTGGCCATGGTCGATGATGGCGAAACGGTCCGTGATCATTTCCATCTCGCTGAGCAGATGGCTCGAGATCAAGATGGCGATGCCGCGGTGGTCGGCGAGGTGCCGTAAGTACTGACGCAGGTCGGCGATGCCGGCCGGGTCGAGCCCGTTCGTCGGTTCATCCAAAATAAGCACTTTCGGATTGTGTAAGAGCGCCCGGGCGATCCCGAGCCGTTGTTTCATTCCAAGTGAATATTGTTTCACTTTCATATCGAGCTTCGTTTCGAGCCCGACTAAAGCACCGAGAGCGTTCAAGTCCACTTTTTTCAGACCCGGGATCAAGTTCATCGCATGAATCAAGTTTTCACGTCCCGTCAAGTACGGATAGAAAGCCGGATTCTCAACGATTGCCCCGATGCGGCTAAGCGCCTCTTGGCGCTCGGTCGCGACGTCGAACCCATCGACGGTCACGGAGCCATGTGTCGCCGGCATGAGGCCGGTAATGATGCGGATCGTCGTCGTCTTCCCGGCGCCGTTCGGACCGAGGAACCCGAAGATTTCACCCGGCACGACTTCAAAGCTGACGTTAGTTAATACGTTCGTCTTGCCCATCTTTTTGTGTACGTTTTGTACGGTTAACATCGTGTCACCTAACTTTCATAAAGTGTATGTTCCAACTTGCCTACACCTCTCATACGGACGGTTTTGAAACAAGGTTTCACCTTTTTTTGAAATTGTTGAAACGGAGCCGTCGGTTCACAATTTACCGATAAGGAAAACTTATTGAAATAGTATGGACGAATTGTGAATTTGAAAGGGTCTTTCGAGCTGGAAAGGTGTAGTATGAAGGGGAGAGTAAGAGGCAAGATTTGGCTCTTTTCAAGGCATGAATCAGAAGGATGAACTGTTTCGTGTGTAATGTTAAAATGAAAGCGTTCACACATCGGAGCGCACAGGAACGGATAGGGGGATTTATTCAATGGGAGAGTCGTCGAACGGTCACGAAGCGTTGCAATCATTTTATGGTCCAAACTTAGGCTACATCGTTGAATTGTACGAGCAATATTTGGAAGACCCAGAATCGGTCGATGTGGAGACGCGTCGTTACTTTGACGAGCATGGTGCACCGGAAACGGCATTGCCAGAAGCGCCGGTCGCCTCATTTGATTTAGAGAAAGTCGTGGCAGCGACACGGCTGGTCAATGACATTCGGGCACTCGGCCACAAAGCGGCCGATATTTATCCGCTCAAAGACCATCCGCGCGAACACGGCTTGTTTGCGTTTGACCGCTACGGATTGAGTGAGGCCGACCTCGAGCAAGTGCCGGCCCATTTATTGTCAGAAGACGTGCCGAAACCAGGTGCGAACGCGCTCGAGCTCGTCCGTCACTTGCTCGACGTCTACACAGACACGGTCGCCATCGAACTCCGTCATTTAGATGACATGGAAGAGAAACGCTGGATTCGTCGTCGCATCGAGCAAGGGGCGCTCAAAGCGAAACTGTCGAAGAACGAGAAAATCGAATTGTTCGAACGTCTTGCTGAGACGGAACTGTTCGAGTCGTTCCTTCATAAAACGTACGTCGGTCAGAAACGATTCTCGATTGAAGGGCTCGACTCGATGGTCCCGCTCCTTGACGCGATGGTCGGAAGACTCATCTCGAGCGGATCGGAACATATCAACATCGGGATGGCGCACCGGGGACGCTTGAACGTCCTCGCGCATGTGCTCGGGAAACCGTACGAAATGATCTTTGCTGAGTTCCAGCATGCACCGAACAAAGAACTCATCCCATCCGAAGGCTCGATCGGCATCAACTTCGGTTGGTCAGGAGACGTCAAGTATCACCTCGGTCTCGACCGGAGAGTGCTCGAGGAGAAGAAAGAAGTCCGTTTGAACCTCGCCAACAACCCGAGTCACCTCGAGTTCGTCGGTGCCGTCGTCGAAGGGTATACACGCGCCGCGCAAGACGACCGCTCTGAAAAAGGGATGGCCGTCCAGCACGACGACAAAGCCGCCTCGATTTTGATTCACGGGGACGCTGCCTTCCCAGGCCAAGGCATCGTCGCGGAGACACTGAACATGACGAACTTGAAAGGGTATCGCACGGCCGGAACGGTTCACGTCATCGCCAACAATACGATTGGCTTCACGACCGACCCGAGTGATTCGCGCTCGACACGATATGCGAGTGACATCGCCAAAGGGTATGAGATTCCAGTGTTCCACGTCAACGCCGATGACCCGGAAGCGTGCATCGCCGTCGCCAAGCTGTGCAGCGAATACCGCGCCAAATTCCATAAAGACATCCTCGTCGACTTGGTCGGCTACCGCCGTTACGGCCATAACGAGATGGACGAACCGATGAACACGAACCCGGTGCTCTACAAAGCGATCAAAGGCCACCAATCGGTCCGTCACGTCTACGCTGACCGTCTTGAATCCGAGGGCGTCATGACGAAAGAAGACAAAGCGAAAATCGAGCAGTCGATCGAGGAGCGGCTCAAGTCGGCCCGCGACCTCGTCCCGGCCGAAGAAGAAGATGCGGACATCGTCTTGCCGGAAGCGGTCCATAAAGGATTCCCGTCTGTCGAGACGGCCGTCGACCGTGACGTGCTCAAACGATTGAACGATGATCTCCTCGAATGGCCGGAAGGGTTCGGCGTGTTCCACAAACTTCAAAAAGTACTCGACCGTCGTCGTGACGCGTTCGGGGAAAATGGAAAAGTCGACTGGGGCCATGCCGAGACGCTCGCCTATGCGTCTATTATCTCGGACGGCACGCCGATCCGTTTGAGCGGCCAAGACTCGGAGCGCGGCACGTTCGCCCAGCGCAACATCATGTTGAACGACGTCGAGACCGGCAAGAAGTTCTCGCCGCTCCACCACTTGTCGACGGCGAACGCATCGTTCTCGGTGTTCAACAGCCCGCTGTCAGAAGGATCGGTACTCGGCTTCGAGTACGGGTACAACGTTTTCGCCCAGGACACGCTCGTCCTATGGGAAGCGCAGTACGGTGACTTCGCCAACTCCGCACAAGTCATGTTCGACCAGTTCATCTCGGCCGGGCGTGCCAAGTGGGGACAAAAGTCTGGTCTCGTCATGCTCTTGCCGCACGGTTATGAAGGGCAAGGGCCAGAGCACTCGAGCGCCCGGATGGAGCGCTATTTGACGCTCGCCGGAGAGAAAAACTGGACGGTCGCGAACCTTTCGACGGCCGCACAGTACTTCCACATCTTACGCCGCCAAGCGAAGATGCTCGGGACAGAACAAATTCGTCCGATGATCATCATGACACCGAAGAGCCTGCTACGTCATCCGCTCGCAGCCTCGCCGGTCGAAGAATTGGCAGACGGCACTTTCTGCCCGATCGTCGAACAGCCAGGTCTCGGGGAGACGCCAGATAAAGTCGAACGACTCGTCTTCTGTTCAGGGAAGATGGCGATCGATCTCCAAGAGGCGACGATGAAGTCCGAAGAGTCACTCGACTTCTTGCACATCATCCGCGTCGAAGAGATTTATCCGTTCCCGGTGCGTGAGATTCGCGACGTCATCAGCCGTTATCCGAACGCGAAAGAAATCGTCTGGGTACAAGAAGAACCGAAGAACATGGGTGCGTGGACGTACATCGAGCCTCGCCTCGAAGCGGTCGTATCGAACCGTCTGAACGTCCGCTACGTCGGCCGTCGCCGTCGTTCAAGCCCGGCTGAAGGAAATCCGACAGCCCATAAACAAGAACAAGCACGCATCATCCGTGACGCATTATCGCGTGACGCCGTCTCAAGTGCGGCCGGCACGAGCACATACCAAAAAGATCGTAAATAAGTTAAGGGGGAACTCATTGTGATCGAAATCAAAGTACCGGAGTTAGCAGAGTCCATTACGGAAGGAACGGTCGCCTCGTGGCTCAAACAGCCAGGCGACCACGTTGAAAAAGGGGAAGCCATCGTCGAGCTCGAGACAGACAAAGTCAATATCGAGGTACCGGCCGATGAGTCGGGCACGCTCGATGAACAGCTCGCGGCCGAAGGGGATACGGTCCAAGTCGGACAAGTCATCGCTCGCCTCAGTTCAGGTTCAGGCGGTGGCACGGCCGTCGCTACGAAGACGAAGACGGAAGCGCCTGCCGAGACGGCTCCGGCCCCGGCTGAGACGAAAGTCGAGGCGGTCGGAGAAGCGAAGAAAGTCGAGCGTCGGGAAGAACACGTCGCAAGCCCGGGCAAAGGTCCGATCGCGACACCGGCCGCCCGTAAACTCGCGCGTGAGAAAGGCATCGACCTCTCGGCCGTTCAAACGAGCGATCCGATCGGCCGCATCAACGTCCACGACGTGACAAGCCACGACTCAAAACCGGCACCGAAGCAAGAAGCACCGAAAGCACCGGCGGCGGCACCGCAACCGGCAGCAAGTGGCAAAGAAGAAGAGCGCATCAAGATGACGCGTCGTCGCCAGACGATCGCGAACCGTCTCGTCGAAGTGCAACAGACGGCAGCGATGCTGACGACGTTCAACGAGATCGATATGTCGGCCGTCATGGCGCTCCGCAAACGCCGTCAAGAGAAGTTCGTCAAAGACAACGACGTCAAACTCGGTTTCATGTCGTTCTTCACGAAAGCGGCCGTCGCGGCACTCAAGCGGATGCCGTACTTGAACGCTGAGATTCAAGGAAATGAGATCGTCTTGAAGAAATACTACGATATCGGCATCGCCGTATCGGCACCAGACGGTCTCGTCGTGCCTGTCGTCCGTGAAGCGGATCGCAAAAACTTCGGGGAAATCGAGAAGGATATCCTTCACCTCGCCGACAAGGCACGCAACAACAAGCTAGGGTTGAGCGACCTTACGGGCGGCACGTTTACGATCACGAACGGCGGCGTGTTCGGTTCACTCTTGTCGACACCGATTCTGAACGGGCCGCAAGTCGCCATTCTCGGCATGCACTCGATTCAACTTCGTCCGATTGCGATCGATGCTGAGACGATGGAGAACCGTCCGATGATGTACGTGGCGCTCTCATACGATCACCGCATCGTCGATGGTCGTGAGGCCGTGACGTTCCTCAAACACATTAAAGACATGATTGAAGACCCAGAACAGTTGTTGTTCGAAGCGTAAGCAAGAAGGTCCATGCCAAGCGGCATGGACCTTTTCTTATGCGATGAGCGTCTCATCGAGCGTGATTTGGCTTTTACCGTTCGCTTTCGAGCGATAGAGCGCACGGTCGGCCCGTTCGATTGCCGCATGCGGTACCGTGTCCGAGCTCCAGAGTGAGGCCCCGATGCTCGCCCCGACACGTGTCTTCCCACCTTCAATCGGAATCGGCTTGGACAGGGCAGCGATGAGGTCGAATCCGATTCGCGCGATGGCATCGTCATCATTTCCGTTTCGTTCGAACAAGAGGAAAAACTCGTCTCCGCTCAACCGGACCGGGTAGACCCCTTCGAGCGGGAGGCGCTTCAGCCGGTCGGCGATTGCGATCAACACGTCGTCGCCTGCGGCATGCCCGTACGTATCGTTGATCGCTTTGAATCCATCGAGGTCGATATAAAAACAGACGTAGTCATTCGTCGTCAATTGCGCGTCATTCAAGTATTTGCGGAGCGCCGTCCGGTTGGCGAGACCGGTCAAGACGTCACGGTTGGCGAGCGTCTCGAAACGGACGCGTTCGGTCTCGGCCTCGGTCAATGACGTCACGAGCGATTCGAGGGCGAAGGCGAGCGATTCGATTTCGTGAATCCCGGATTGGTGCGGGAACGTCTTCGCTTTTCCTTGTTCCATTAAGGCGGCCGTCTCCGTTATTTTTTGGAGCGGACGTGTGATGAACGAGGCGAGGAGCCAACCGAGAATGGCGGTGACGAGCGCTGCCATCAGCCCGATCGACAAGATGTTCCGTTCGAGCGAAGTGACCGGAGCGAAGGCGACGTCGACCGGTTGCCGCACGACGACGCTCCAACCGAGCCCGGCGTAATCGTCATAGCCTTCCCCTTTGGCGATGCCGGTCAAATAGTCTGTCCCGTCCGGCCACGTCACCACGTGCCATCCGTCTTCAAGTGTGAGGCCGAGCGGCTTACCGACGAGTTCGTCCGGTCCAAGCAACACGAGATTGTCTCGCTCACTCATGACGAATAAGTCGGTATAGCCGGACTGATGATGGAGCGTCCGGTCAAAGTGACGGAGCACTTCTTTGCCCCATTCCCAACTGAGGTGGGTCGCGAGCACACCTTGGAACGCACCGTCACGGAACAGCGGGACGCTAATATCGACGAATTGGAGCGGTTCTCCGCTCGGGTTCGGCAACAGCTCGGCGAGCAGCACGGCCTCGTGGACGTCGCCGATGAACGGTTCGGTCTGCGCTTCTAAAAAGACGGGACGTGCCCCGATGTTCGCGCCTTCTAATATGCCGTTCGTCGAAGCGACGACGTTTCCAGAAGCGTCGGTCACACCCATCCACGAGAAGGCGGGAATGTTGGATTGAACTTGGTCGAGCAGTTCACGGCTTGAAGCAGGGTTGTCCAATGCGTCGAGCCCTTGGAGCAGTTGCACGTCTTGATATCGCGACCACATATAGAAATCGAGCTTGTCGACGAGCTGGTGCGACGTCATCGACAACCGTTCCCCAATCTCTTCCTCGAGTGAAGCGCCAGAGCGCTGGCTGATCATATACGTCAACGTGACAGTGAGTAAAAACACGAGCGTGGCGATGCTGAGCGCCAAGATGAGGCCGAGCCGCATCGTAACAAATTTCATATCAATGATTCCTCCTACATGGACACAGTCATTCATCTCATCGACCGCCGTGGCGTCGAGATGAAGTGAAGTTTTGAAAAAGATAAGTTGATTTCGTGGATTGCGGGAACGCTTTCGTTATAATGGAGACGACACAAATACATAGAGGTGAAGACAGTGAAACAGAATAAATTGTTGGTCCTCCTGACGCTCGTCGCCGTCGTGCTCATCGTTGCGGTCGTCGTCATGTTGAACCAGCCGAAAGACCAAGCCGAGACGGCGACAAAAGGTGAGCACGTCTCGACGGACGGGCAACCGACAATCGGAGACGCTGACGCTCCGGTATCGATCGTCGAGTTCGGGGATTACAAATGTCCGTCTTGTAAACAGTGGGGAGAGACAATCTACCCGCAACTGAAAGCAGACTATATCGACACGGGCAAAGCGAGCTTCAGCTACATCAACGTCTTGTTCCACGGACAAGAATCAATTTTGGCGGCACTCGCCTCGGAGTCGGTATACGTGCAAGACCCGGATTCGTTTTGGGACTTCCACAAGGCGATCTATGACGCGCAACCGGCGAGCCAAAACCATGATGAGGCATGGGTGACGGTCGAGCGTCTGACTGAGATTGCCGCAGCGACGACGTCGGTCGACGTCGCCCAGCTTGAGACGGACTTGAGTGAAAACTCGAGCGTGCTCGAACAAGTGAGTCACGATGACGGTCTCGTCAAAGAGAACGACGTACGTCTCACGCCGACGATTATGATCAACGGGGTCGTCCTCGACAACCCGTTCGATTATGACATGATCAAGCGCTTGATTGAGAACGACTTATGACAAAGTCGTTCTTCAATCGGTACGGTTTGTACGCCGCTTGGCTCGTGGCGCTGACGGCGACGCTTGGGAGCCTATATTTCAGTGAGATTCGGGGATTCGTCCCGTGCGAACTTTGCTGGGTGCAACGCATCTTTATGTATCCGCTCACGTTCTTGCTCGGCATCGCCGTGTTCACGGACGACCGCTCGGTCAAGAAATATGTATTGCCGCTGTCGATCGTCGGCGGTCTCATTTCACTTTACCATTATTTAGTGCAAAAAGTACCCGGTTTCGCCGATATCAAACCGTGCGCTCAAGGTGTGCCCTGCAACGTCCAATACATTAATTGGTTCGGGTTCGTGACGATTCCGTTTTTGGCGCTAACGGCGTTTACCCTTATCACACTATTCGTGCTTTCCGTGAAAAAACGTTAAGGAGTTGGATGGATTGAAAAAAGGTTTACTGATGGCGCTCATGAGCGCGTTCGTCGTGCTCGCCGCGTGCGGCAACGAGATCGAAGACCCGCTCAATTGGGAAATCGAGTCGTTCGACTATATGAACCAAGAGGAAGAGATGGTCAGTCTCGACGATTTGAAGGGAAAAGTGTGGATGGCCGACTTCGTGTTTACGAACTGTGAAACGGTCTGTCCGCCGATGACGTTCAACATGTCCAAATTAAATGATGCGCTCGTCGAGGAAGGCGTCGAGGACGTCCAGTTCGTCTCGTTCAGCGTCGACCCGACCGTCGATACGCCAGACAAGATTAAAGATTTCATGGCGAACTATGACTTGGCGGAGGCCGACTGGCAGTTCCTGACGGGCTACTCACAAGAAGAAATCGAGACGTTCGCGCAAGAGAACTTCAAGGCGCTCGTTCGGAAGCCGGACGAAGGGACGCAAGTCGACCATGCGACATGGTTCTATCTTGTCGACCAAGAGGGGAACATCATTAAAGCGTACCCGGGCTTCCAAGACGTGCCGTATGAAGACATCGTCAACGATATTAAAATTTTGCAGAAGTCTTAACAAGTATCCCGATGCGAAAGCGTCGGGGTATTTTTTTATTGGAAGAATGATGATTTGAATTGTAAGTTTAAAACTATTATAGTAATAAAAGTAATGCAATATATTCTTGTTATTACCAATTGAAATTGAAAGGAGGATAATCATGTATATCGCCATACCTGTGTTCACGTTGATCGGACTAGTAGGATGGTTAGTTTATCTCGCGTACGACATATACAAACATCGATTCACAAAACGATGGCGCCGCGCATTCATTCACAGTTCGATCGCCTATATGATTGTCGTCGTTCACCTCACCATCGGTTTTCTTCAATTTCCTGCACAAACGCTGATGATTGATCGCGTTCAACTTGTCCCGTTCCGATTTGTGTATGATTGGTACATGGCCAGTATGCACGGGTCGTGGTTCTTTTGGAACTCGGTCAAGTTGACTACGTATAACTTCCTGTTACTGATCCCGCTTGGCGTATATCTCACCTCACTCTATAAACTTCGACCTAGACGGGGACTCGTGCTTGTCATTCTGACAACGGTCGTCATTGAACTGACTCAACTCGTCTTAACAGAGTTCGGTTTCCTATACCGAGGGTTCAATGTCGACGATCTTTTGTTAAATTCCTTAGGTGGTTGGTTTGGACTATGGATCGGCTCTTTGATCTTAAACTGGAGACGAGCGAATCAATATAAACGAACGGCGGCATAAGCGAAGATTCGACACGTTTAGGAAATGAAGAATCATGCGAATTCCCTTTCTTCGTCGTATAATGAGACAAACGAATTCATATGGAGAAGAGGATCAGTGTGAAAAAGACGCTCTTATTTTCATTGATGGGCCTGGCTGCCGTAACAGGCACCGTGCTCACGCAGTACAAACCACTCGGACGAAAACCGAAGGCGCTCCAGTCGCCCCACCTCGTGAACGGTAAGTTCCGCAACTTGCTCGACACGCCGATGCATTTCTCATCGGACGATTTCATTTCGATGTCGAAAGACTATATGAACGCGACCTCGCGGCGTAAGCCGAGCGAGCCGCTGCCGATAATCCCGATTGATTTTACCGAGAAGCTCGGTTCAAGTTTCACGCGCATTTACTGGCTCGGCCATTCGGCGTTGCTCGTTCAAATGGACGGGAAGACGATGCTTGTCGACCCGATGTTCGGCCGCAGCCCGTCGCCGCTCCCGTTCGCGAAGAACGAACGGTTCAGTGAACAGTTACCGTTCGAGCTCGATGACTTGCCGGACATCGACGTCGTCTTGCTCACGCACGACCATTACGACCATTTAGACTATGCGACGATTCAAGCGATTGAGGAACGAGTCGCGACGTTCATCGTCCCGCTCGGTGTCGGCAGCCATTTGAAACGATGGGGCATTGGGGCAGAACGCATCGTCGAACGCGACTGGGGCGACACGTACACGTTCGGGTCATGGACGTTCGTTTGCGCACCGGCCCGTCATTTCTCAGGCCGTTCGCTCACTGACCGCAACGCGACACTATGGGCGTCTTGGATCGTCATCGGCGAGACGGACCGTCTGTTCTTCAGCGGAGACGGGGGCTATGGTCCGCACTTCAAAGAGATTGGTGACGCATACGGACCGTTCGACTTCGCCGCGCTCGAGTGCGGTCAATACGATGAGCGCTGGCCGGACGTGCACATGCAGCCGCATGAGACGGCGCAAGCGTTTCACGACGTGCGGGCCGATAAAGTGCTCCCGATCCACTGGGGTGCGTTCACGCTCTCGTTCCATGACTGGTTCGACCCGGCCGAGCAGATGGTGTCGCTCTTACCGAAAGACGACGTCTTGACGCCGATGATCGGGGAGCGCGTCACGCTTGACGGACGCAATGACACACGTACGTGGTGGCGCGATCTTGAAGACATGAACAAGCGGTGACCGAATCGGTCACCGCTTGTTTTTAGGATGAGAGCCGTTCGGTCTTGTCCGTTTCGATATGAAGTTTGTGTTTTCGCGTATAGGCGAGGAACGTCGCCGTCATGAGGATGGAGCTGATCCCGAACAAGACGACCATGAGCTGAAGTCCGATCAAGTCGAGGAAGAAACCGGTGACGAGCAAGACGACTTGGAAGACGATACGATCGAGCATGTTCCGGAACGAGAAGAACCGCCCGTGATAGTCTTTTGGCATCCGTGTCTGGAAAATCGTCACGGCGGTCGGGAAGAAACAACCGACCGAGAAACCGAACAAGACGAAAGCCGCGATCGAGATGGCCGGGATATCGGCGAAGTAGAGCATGAGCTGGGCGACCCCGATTAAAAAAGAAAACGTGAACAGAATTGAGAAGACGGAGAACTTCTCACCGATTCGTTTAATGACGAAGGCGCCGATCATGAAGGCGATTCCTTCTGCCGTATAAATCCAACCTTTGATCGCCGTCGATTCCTGCAGTTCGCTAATGTTGATGACGAGCAAGTTGAACCCGCCGATAAAGAGGAGCGGGATGAGCGTCATGACGAGTGTCATGAAGATGACGGGAATCGACTTGATGATCGGGAAGACGTCTTTAAAGCCCCCAGCCGCCTTCGCATCCACTTTTTTCGCGGACGGGGCGACGGTCTCGTCAATCTTTAAGAACCATGTCGCGACGGCTAGAAGCAGATAGGCGACGAGTGAGAGCGCGTAGACGTCCCGCAGCGAGATGAGCGTGAGCAAGATGCCGGCGATGGCCGTTCCGATGACGCGAGACAACGTCGACACGTTCATATGAATGCCGTTCAAGGCGAGCAGCTCCCGTTCCTTGACGATGAGCGGGATCGCCGCCTGGAGCGCCGGGAAGTAAAATGCGGCCGACCCTTGTAGGAAGACGAGGAAGACGACCATCCAGAAGACGCTTCCCGTCTCGATGGCGACGAACATGAACAAGACGCTCAGTGCCCGGACGACGCTCGAGATGAGCATGATCTTTTTCTTAGACCCTTGATCGGTGAGGCGCCCCGCGAGCGGTCCGATGGCGACGCCGGCGAGCAGGCCACCGGCAAGGATGAGCGCCTTGACGAAGTCAGACGGCACTTTCTCCTGCATGAACTCCAAGTTGCCGATGATGCCGAGCCAAAGCCCGAGACCGGCGACGAACTCCCCGATTAAAATGATCCAGACGTTGCGATTTTTCCACATATGGTTAAGCCCTCGATTCTTATTAGCTAATAATAATTATCCTTCAGAACGATTTAGAAAGCTATAAAAAAACCGAGGTTCGGCTATACAAATATGGGACTTTGTAATACGGTGTATTACAAAGGGGGACGATCTTATGAGTACAATATCTGTTCGACTCGACGAAGAGGATGCTCGTCTTATTAGAGAATATGCGAAAGCGAAGAATCTTACCCTTTCCACTCTCGTCCGGGATGCTGTTTTAGAACGAATTGAGGATGAACTCGATTTAGAATTGTATCATGAAGCGATGAAAGCGCATCAAGAGTATTCTGAGGCAATCTCATTTGACGACATGATGAAGGATTTAAACTTGAAATGAAAGTTTATCAAGCCGCGTTCGAACGAAATGCTCAAAAAACATTGAAAAAAATGAATCCTCAGCTGGCGCGGATCATCATGTCCTGGATTTAGAAATATTTGGTCGGAACAGATGATCCACGCCGTCATGGAAAAGGACTAGTTGCCAACCACTCTGGCGAATGGCAGTATCTTATCGGGGGTTATCGTCTAATTGCAGATATTCAAGACGAGACAATCACGATTCTAATTTTAGAAATCGGTCATCGCTGAGACATATATAAGTAAAACATTGTGTATACATAGGGGCTATTTAATAAAACCTAAAAAGCATTCGTCCATATTCAGACGAATGCTTCTTTGTCGTTCTTTTGAAGTCAAATATCGCAGTTGTCATCCGTGCACGTCGCACCGCCTGAAATCACTTGAAGCGTCGGTGCCGATTCGGCCCACGTCTTCTCGAGCACTTGCGTGAACGCCTCGGCCGGTTGCGCGCCAGAGACGCCGTATTTATTGTCGAACACGAAGAACGGGACGCCGGTGATGCCGAGGTCGCTCGCGCGCTTCTCTTCAGCGCGGACGTCTTCTGTATAGATGTCAGAAGCGAGCACGTCTTTCACGGCGTCAGCATCGAGTCCGACACTCACCGCGATCTCAACGAGGACGTCGTGGTCGCCGATATGTTTCGCCTCGATGAAGTATGCCTTGAGGAGCGCTTCTGACAATGCTTTCTCTTTCCCGACCGTCTTCGCGTAGTGCGTCAACCGGTGCGAGTCGAGCGTGCCCGTGACGACCATGTTGTCGAAGTCGTAATCGAGACCGACCGTGCGGGCCTGGGCGGCGACTTGCGCCGTCGTCGTTTTCGCCTGTTCGAGCGGCATGCTGTATTTCTTGGCGAGCACTTCGTAAATCGAGCGCGAGTCGGTCGTCGGGGCGTTCGGGTCGAGCTCGAAGCTTTTGAACTCGACTTCGACGGTGTCCGCGTGCGGGAACTGTTCGAGTGCTTCTTCTAAACGGCGCTTGCCGATATAACAGAACGGGCAGACGTAGTCTGACCAAACTTCAATTTTCATTATAATCCCTCCTAACATGAGTGTAGGATGTCTTGAAATCAAAGTAAACGAAACTGCTCACTAAAAAAAGCCCTCACGAGGAGGACTTAAAAAACGTACCAGAAGACGCAGACGAAGTGGGCGAAACTACCGAACAAGATGAACAAATGGAACACCTCGTGGAAGCCCCAACCGCGCCAGTTGACGAACTTCGGTTTGAAGCCGTAGATGAGGCCGCCGATCGTGTACATGAATCCCCCTAGCAACAACCAGAAGATGCCGGCGTTACCGATGACGTTATGGAGCGGGCCGATGAAGAACACGGACAGCCAGCCCATGCCGATATAGAGCGCCGTCGACAAGAAGCGCGGCGCGTGGAACCAGACGAGTTTGAAGATGATCCCGAATAAGGCGAGTGCGTGGACGGTACCGAACAAGACCCAACGCGTCGGACCTTCGAGCGCGAGGAGGGTGAGCGGGGCATACGTCCCGGCGATTAAGGCGTAAATCATCGCATGATCGATTCTTCGGAAGAAGGCGATCACGTTCGGCGAGGCGATGATGCTATGGTAAAGACCGGACGACAAGTATAAAAAGACGAGACTGATGCCGAATAAAATCGCCGCCATGATGGCGAGCGGCTCCCCGAGCATCGATGCTTTCACCGTCATCGCGATCAACGCGACGAACGCGAGCACGGCCCCAGCCAAATGGGTCAGTGCGTTAATCGGTTCCCGAAAAATCGAATTCATGTAAAACACTCCTTATCACATCATGTAGTATCCATAACTACATGATAAACCGTATACGTCAGAACGACAAGGTTTTTGTTTCGACAAATCGGGATTGTCCGTATACTAAAGGGGAGGTGATGTAGATGAAACCGACCGATATCGTCCAGACGGAAGGGACGCTCCCGAAGCAAGTGCTTCCGACGATCGATTTATACATGGACCAAGTCATCCAGCTGTTCGAGCAGCATTACGGCAAGATGAAGCGCGATGAAGACGAGACGATTTTGACGAAGACGATGATCAACAACTACGCCAAAGGCAAACTGTTCCATCCCGTCAAAAACAAAAAGTATACGAACGAGCATTTGATGCTCCTCAGTCTGATTTACGAGATGAAAGGTTTGTTGTCGATTAGCGACATCAAGGAAACGCTCCGTCCGTTAAACGAATCGGACGAGGCGTTCTCGCTCGAGGACTTCTATGACGCGTATCAAACGCAAAAAGTACAGAACATGCAGGCGTTCGAAACGCAAGCCGAGACGTTACTCGACAACGTCCTCTCGAACGACAGCGACATCCAGCGCGCACTCGCCATCGCCTCGGCCGTCCATATGAGCCATTTGTATCAGCGGCTCGCCGAACGGTTGATAGACGAAGGCAAATGAAAAAGTCCGCTAGAACCCATGTCGGGAGTCTAGCGGACTTTTTTACGTCTGGCGCTCACGCTCGACGCGCTCGCCCTTGTTGTAAAGCGTTACGACGAGTAGTGGCGCCGCGTAACTGATTGCGACGACAAAGACCACTGGCCAAAATGTATGTTGGTCATAGAAGAGGTTCGAGAAAAAGTAACTTAGTGCGGCGACGATGACGACGTGGACGAGTGGATGAAGCTTTCGGAACAGCGCATTGAGCACACTACTGATGAATACGGTCAAAATCGAAAGCATAAACAAGCCGAACAAAATCAACAGCCACATCACGTCCATACGTCACCGCCTATTAGTTATTGATATATTTTTCGAACACATCACCGAAATCTTTCCGGTTCCATTCGTAATAGTGACCTTTGAGCCAATCAAAGCCTTGTTCGTTCAACTGCTTGAACGTCGAAGCGACGTCCATATCGCCTTGACGCAGCCCGCTCAAAATCGACACCGAGTGGGTGAGCGACGAGTCGGCGAACTCCATCATCTTCCGGCCCTCGCGCTGTTTCTCGGCAATCGCGAGAAGTGACTTGTACAAGTCTTTCACGTGCTCGATCTGCTTTTTGTTCACATCGATCGAGTACGGTTTGTCGCCGATCGTGAACTTGATCTCGACGTCTAGGTCGACTGTTCCGGCCGTCTCGAACATGACGTCGTGGAGCGGGAACTGCGCGTACGGATAACGGTACAAGACACGTTTCGAACTCATCGCGCTCGTTCCGTCGAGATGAATCATGGCGAGGTTCGTGAAACAGTACTCGTCCGATTTCGACTTGATCAAGAAGTATATTTTCTCGTTGTCCTCATGGAGGACGTAATCGTCCGAATCCGCCTTATCGAAATCTTTCGGGTCGATGACTTCACCGATATCGCTGAAGCCGGTCAAGTCGGAAGCTAGTTTTTTGAACATGTCCTATCGCTCCTCAGTAGTGGATTTTATGCATCTCGTTCGGGTCGGATCCGGTCCGTTCATTCCGGTTCAGTCCGTCGATCGCTGCCATGTCTTCTTTCGTCAACGTGAAGTCGAACACTTGTATGTTCTCGCGAATTCGGCTCGGAGTGACCGATTTCGGGATGACGGCGACACCGTTTTGCAAGTGCCAGCGCAAAATGATTTGAGCGGGCGACTTGCCGTACTTCGTCGCGATGTCGGTGATGACCGGATCCTCGAGTGCCTCGCGGCCTTTCATGAGCGGGCTCCACGCCTGGATTTGGATGTCGTAGCGTTTGCAAAACGCGATCAACTCTTTTTGGGACAAGTATGGGTGAATCTCGACTTGGTTCACGGCCGGCACGATCGAGCACGATTGGATGATTTGTTCGAGATGGTTGACCTCGAAGTTTGATACGCCGATCGCTCGCACTTTGCCTTCTTCATATAACTGTTCGAGCGCTTTGTACGTCTCGACGAACTTGCCGAAGCGCGGCATCGGCCAATGGATCAAAAATAAGTCGACATAGTCGAGGCCGAGCCGGTCGAGACTGTCTTGGAACGCCTGAAGCGCCTCGTCAAACCCGTGGTACTCGTTCCACAGTTTCGTCGTCACAAAAATCTCTTCTCGCGGGACGTCGGATTCGCGAATCGCGCGTCCGACACTTTCCTCGTTCTGATAGATGGCGGCCGTGTCGATTAATCGGTATCCGGCGTCGAGTGCCGCCTTCACCGTGTTGACCGTCACCGATCCGTCTTCGACCTTGTACACGCCGAGTCCGAGCATCGGCATCGATACATCGTTATTAAGTGTTGTCCATTCCATATTGATTCCCTCCCTATCACTTCTAACGTTACCGAAATTCGGTCGAAAGTGAAAGTGAAAGCTACAGCTGAATGCTTTCTCCGTGCGCTTTGATCACGATTTGGTCACGTTCGAGTTTCGCCGCGGCGACGAGGCGCGTGTAAGGCTCCTCGACCGGTTCGTACGACAAGACGAACGTATTCCAATGCATCGGGAAGAACCGTTTCGCCCCGCTCTGTTTGAACATCATCCACGCCTGTTCCGGTGTGCAATGCGCTTCTTGGAACGAGTCGGGCTGATAGGCGCCGATTGGGAAGAAGGCGAGGTCGATCGGTTCTTTGCTCGCGAGTCCGTTAAATGATTCGGTATAGGCCGTGTCGCCTGCGAACAGCATGCGGACGCCTTTATATTTCAAGACGTAGCCGTTATACCCCATATGCTTGTCCCACGGGAAGCGGTTGCCCCAATGGGCGACGGGGACGGCTTGCACGTTGAGCCCGTTTGCGAGCGTCAACTTGTCGTGCGGATGCATCTCGAGCGTCTGCAGGCTCGGGTATCGCCGGAGCAACCGGCTCGTCCCGGGAGCTGAGATGACGACCGTGTCGCGCGTGATGAGCCGTTTCAAACTTTTATGGTCAAAATGGTCCATATGGGCGTGGCTCAGCAAGATGACATCGATATGGCCGACTTCTTCGATTGAAAGAGCCGGGGCGGTATGCCGCTTCATCCCGAACGTGACGGGACCGAGATGGACGCCGATCCGGTTCGAGAATACAGGGTCGGTCAAAATCTTGAGCCCATACCAATGGATGAGCACGGTTGAATGTCCAATCCACGTCGCGCTGACACTCGTCTCGTCGAAAGCGGCTAAGTCGGGCTTGACGGTCGGCCGTTTAAAATCAGGCCGGGGCAACTTTTGTTGCAATCGCGTATAGAAGAACGTACCGACGCTCGCCAAGACGGCGCTCGGGACGAGTAGGTTCCTTAGTTTCATGGGACTCACCTCATCGTATAAGATGGTTTCATCATACCGCTCGAACGTCGAACCCGCATCAGCCCGAAGCCGTAGAAACGATGGGAGATTGTGAATCGGCCCTTGCGAATCCGCTTTCAATTTGGTACGGTGGCATTAGATTAGGAAAGGAAGGTACCGTGTGCCATGAAAAAGTCACATTCACTCAACCGATGAAACGAATCATCACTGTTCGCACGAACAGTCACGGGTGAAGTGTGTCCAATTTCAAGCCGCGGGGGATGACCCTTCTTTCCGCTTGACCGGAGATCTTCACACCATCGCTACGCGCGAATGGTGTTTTTTGTTTCATCGCGTATCGGACTAATAAGCGAGGTGAGACAACTATGTTATCTGTACATCAAGTCCGGTTCGACCACGACCGGCAACCGCTATTCGACAACGTCTCGTTCGATGTATCAATAGGGGAACGGGCCGTCTTGTTCGGACAGAACGGGTCAGGGAAGACGACACTGTTCAAATTGCTCGTCGGAGAACTCAAGCCCGAGGCTGGAAAAATTGAAGTGGCCGGGACAGTCGGCGTCGTCGAACAGGCGGTGTTAGAACGTGACGCGACCGCACTCGAATACGTCATGCAAGGGGACGCAAAACGTTATCCGCTCTACGTAGCTGTCACATCGGGTGACGCGCAACGAGTGCTCTCCGTATACGACGAGGCGCTGGCGGTCGATGCGTTCGGACTCGAGGACGAAGCGAGACGGGCGCTCAAACAGCTCGGTCTCGAAACACATGAGACGAGCCGGCTCCGTGAATTGAGCGGCGGGGAGCAGACGCGCGTTCAGCTCGCACGACTGTCGATGCGTCAAGTCGATGTCGTCTTACTCGATGAACCGACGAACCATCTCGATGTCGATTCGATCGAATGGTTGACCGACTGGGTCAATTCGTTCGACGGGACGGTGGTCGTGATCTCTCATGACCGACAATTCATCGACGAGATCGCCACCGTCATCCTCGAGTTGGAGGAAGGGCGCGTCACGCGTTACCCGGGAAATTATACGGCGTACACGGCTCAAAAACGAGAAGAACAACGACGTGACGCACGTGACCATGCCCGCTATGTGGCAAGGAAGTCGGAACTGCTCGATATGATCGCCCGGTATAAGGGCTGGCATTTGAAAGCGAAAGCGACGGCGAGCGTACGTAGCCCCGGCGCTCAAAAAGGGGCGGCCAATCTCGCCGTTAAAATGAAGGCGCGGGAACGAAAGCTCGAGCAGCTCGAGACGGCGCGTCCTGACAAGCCGAAAGAAGCGGCCCATATTCACGTCCGGTTCCAAGCCGACCCGCTCGAAGCGAACACGTGGCTGTCGTTTGACGACGTCTCGTTCGGCTATCGGCATCCGCTGTTCGAACGGCTCTCGTTCACGATCAACCGCGGTGACCGCATCTCGATCGTCGGACCGAACGGATCGGGGAAGACGACGCTCTTGAAACTGATCACCGGCGAGCTCGTCCCGACATCGGGAGAAGTGACAAGGCATCCGAGACTGAAGATCGGCTACTTTTCGCAAACGCTCGCCAAATTGCCGGACGAGGGGACGTTGCTCGACGCCTTGCTCGGCGAGAGCGAGATTCCGGAGACGGAAGCGAGGACGCTCCTCGCCCACTTCTTGTTCCGGCGCGACGAGGTGTATAAGCCGATACGGGAAGCGAGCATGGGGGAGAAGTGTCGCATCGCTTTCCTCATCCTCTACTTCTCGGACGCACACTTGCTCGCCCTCGATGAGCCGACCAACTACTTGGACGTGGCGACACGTGAACAAATCGAGGCCGCGCTCGAAGTGTACCGGGGCGGGTTGATCCTCATCTCACACGACCGCACGTTCCATCGATTGACCGACCGGGTCATCGAACTCGGAGAGACGGTGACGGTCCATGCGAAAGATACCGGTCCTCCGGTCGACGTCGATGCTGCCCTCCGGACGATCGAGGCGCTCGCGAACGATGAACAAAAATTTGTCGACGAGGCAGGAAACGTATTACCGTTTGACGAATCCGAACAGATGAGACGAAACGAGTAGGGGTGGGGAAGCATGAAGGAAGAAGTTCGGGCATCACGGGCCGCATCGCGGAAGCGAAAGCGGCTGCTAAGATCGTTGACGGCGCTCGTGTTGATCGCGTCTTTAGTCGGGGTGATCGCATTGGCGGCTCTCATGGATTCGAAGAAGCAAGAAACGGCACTGCCGCAATCAGACGACATCGCAACCGAGATGGTCGGCGCGGAGTCTGAAGACGAGCCGGCGGTCGAGGAAGAAACGGAAGACGTCGTCTATATCGAGGCGCCGTACACGAAAGTGTATGCCGACGACCGGGTGACCGTCGTCTATGAGGCCGACCTCGGCGACCGCTATGAGCGGCTCGAAACGGTAAGCGGCTTCGTCAAGCTGCAACTGAATGAACGGATGACGGGTTGGGTGACCGAGGAACGGGTGACGACCGAAGCGACGTCACAATCGGATGAGGACATCAAATCCGCATGGCAACAAGTGTTGCCGACGGCGTCCGAGTCAGCGCTCGATTTGCTCGGAAAAGATCGTGAGTCCATCCGGGCGATGCTCGGCGCACCAAAAGCGGTGCAACGTGACCAAGTAAACGAGTACCACTTCTATGACGGCTACTTCTTGATGATGCGCGACGGCCGAGTGAGAGCGATTGACTGGGACCGTCAGACTGTTGCGACACCAGATGTGGCGGCAACGAGTCAGCAGCCTTCCGGCAGCTGGTATGAAGGGGAGACGATTCAATTGAAGCTGTTCCCTTACAGCGGCATCATGCGGGTCCGCCTCGAACAAAAATAACGATGAGATGCTGAAGGGGATTCCTTTCAGCGTCTTTTTGCCCTTACAATCAAATGTGCGTTTGAATGTTTAGGGTGAGAGGAATATAATGAGAGAAAAGGGAGGGAGTCATATGGCTGGACATGATCATCACGTACACGACCATCATCATGCATCGAACCAACGGGCGCTGTTCTGGGCGTTCGTGTTGATTGCGACGTTCATGGTCGTCGAGGTCATCGGCGGACTATGGACGAACAGCCTCGCCTTACTGTCCGATGCCGGACATATGCTCGGAGACGCAGCCGCGCTCGGCCTCAGTTTTCTCGCCGTCCGCTTCGGTGTGCGTTCGGCGACGCCGAGACAGACGTTCGGATATCGACGCTTTGAAATATTGGCGGCGTTCGTGAACGGGGTGACGTTGCTCGTCATTTCGATGTACATCATCATCGAGGCGTACAAGCGCCTGTTCGCACCGCCTGAGATTTTGAGTGAAGGGATGCTCGTGATCGCCGTCGTCGGCTTGCTCGTTAACATACTCGCGGCTTGGATCTTGATGCGCGGTGAGCGGGACAATTTGAACGTACGCAGCGCGTTGCTCCACGTCTTCGGGGACTTGCTCGGTTCGGTCGGTGCCATCACGGCGGCCCTTCTCATCTTCTTGTTCGGTTGGACGCTCGCCGACTCGATCGCGAGCTTGTTCGTCGCCGTCCTGATTATGGTGAGCGGTTACCGGGTGACGCGTGACGCTGTCCATATTTTGATGGAAGGGGCACCGGCGGAAGTCGATGTCGTCGCGATGCAACAAGACTTGATGACCGTCGCCGGCGTGAAAGAGGTGCATGACTTGCACGTCTGGTCGATCACCTCGAACGAATTGGCCGTCACGTGTCACGTCTTGATCGGCGAAGCGACCGATGACCAGAAAGTGTTGCACGAAGTGACGGACCGTATGAAACGGTTCGGAACGTTCAAACGTTCGACCGTCCAAATCGAACGGGCGCCGCAATGTTGCGAAGAACGGACGATTTGGTAACGAACAAGCGGTCCCTGAGCTTTGGCTCGGGGACCGCTTGTCTTATGGTTTGAGGACAACTTTGACACAGTCGTCGAGGTGGTCATTGAACATCTTGTACGCGTCCGCCGCTTGGTCGAGCGGCATCCGGTGCGTGATGATGTCGGTCGGGTCGAACTTCTTGTCGACGATCATTTGGAACAGTTCCGGCATATAGTGGATGACCGGCGCTTGCCCCGTCTTGATGCTGACGTTACGTGTGAAGAAGTCACCGAGCGGGAATTGATTATAGTTCATGGCGTAAATCCCGGTCAGCTGAACGGTTCCGAACTTCCGCACCGCTTCTTTTGCGACTTTGATGGCGCTGAGCGTCCCGCCTTGCACCATCAACTTCTGTTCGACTTTCTCGATCGGCGACATCTTGCCGTCAAAGCCGACACAGTCGATGACGACGTCGGCGCCGCCGTTTGTGATCTCGTAAATATACTTGCCAGTGTCGATCGGGTCTTTCATGAGCACGGTCTCGACGTTGTTCGACAGCTTCGCCCGATTCAAGCGGTACAGCTCGGGGTCGACGGCGATGACACGTTTGGCACCCCGGACCCAGGCGAGCTTTTGCGTCATGAGTCCGACCGGACCAGAACCGAGGACGACGACCGTGTCCCCAGGCTTCATACCGGCGCTTTCTAGGCTCCACCAGGCGGTCGGGATGACGTCGGACAAGAAGAGGAGTGCCTCGTCCTCGAGCTCGCACGATTCCGGAATGACGAGCGGCATGAAGTTGCCGTAAGGAACTTTCAAATATTCGGCCTGGCCGCCAGGGTGGTTGCCGAACTGTTCCGTGAAGCCGAAGTAGCCGCCCGCGTCCGTATGCGGTGCGTGGTTCGAGTTGTCGCATTGGCTCTCCATCTCGTTTTCGCAGTAGAAACAGTGTCCGCACGAGACGTTGAACGGTAAGACGACGCGGTCGCCTTTTTTCACTTTCGTCACGTCCGGACCGACTTCTTCGACGATGCCCATCGGTTCATGACCGATGACGTAACCGTGCCGGGTCGGCATGTTGCCTAAGTAGATGTGCAAGTCCGAGCCGCAGATGGCCGTCGAGGTGATCTTGACGATGATCTCCTCTCGGTTCTCAATCTCCGGGTCTTTCACGTCTTTCACTTCGATGTTCTTTGCACCTTGATACGTCACTGCACGCATACGTTCATTCCTCCTTTTTTCAAAAAACGGGTCAATCACAACATGTGTACTGTACCCGCTTCCATTCCACCTGAATCTAAAAATTGGCGGAAATAGGAAAAGGGACTCACTGTGGAGTCCCGGTCCCAGTCACGTCGATGACGACGATCTCGGGTGGATTGAAGATGCGCGGCACGCTGATTCCATAGTTGAAACCGCGGCCGATGACGTGATCGAACGTCTCGTGTTCATACAGCCCGCCAGCATATTTCGGGAAGAACCCTTGATCCGGGGCGTACAGACCGTTCATAAGATAAGGGATCCGAACTTGCCCCCCATGGGCGTGGCCGGACAAGACGAGATCGAACGGGAGCTCGGCGTAAGTTTCGACTTGTTCGGCCCGGTGAGAGAGCAACAGACTGAACGTCTCCCTCGTGTCGATGTCGGCGAGCGCCGTCAAGACGTCTTGTTGCCAATTTCCGTAAAGATCTTCAGCATACGTCCGCAGCGGGTCTTCCGCCCCTCCAATGACGAGGTCGATTCCGTTGATCGTCGCCGTCTCCGCCTCGTTCTCGAGGACGGTCACCCCGGAGGAGCGGAACACATCTTTCACATCGTGCCGAACGTAGTCGTCCGATTCATCAATCTCATGGTTACCGGTCACGAAGTAAATCGGGACGTAGCCTTCGAGGCCTTTGACGAGGTCGAAGGCGGCATCTGGCGGACGATTGCGGTCGAGCATATCGCCAGGCAGCGCGATCAAGTCGGGATTTTGCTCTTTCACTTTTGCGATCAAGGCGCTCTGTTCCTTCCCGTACGAGTAGCCGTGCAAGTCTGAGAGGAGGACGATGCGGAGCGACTGACCGGCCTCGAGTTTGTCCGTCGACACATCGTACGTGCGGACGACGAGTCCGTTATAAAAGGCGAGGACTAAAAATGCGGCAATGATGAAGAGTGTGATGTATTTGCGTTTGCCTTTGAACATGTCGTCCCTCCTCGTCTCTTCGGTCCTTTCATTTTACTCGGACTCGGGGGCGGAAGCAAAGAATCGTCAGTCATCCCGCGAACATGGTTTCGTGAAAAAAATCCCGCTCGACGAGGAGCGGGACACGATCAAGCTACTTTTGTTTTAAGGGTCACGTCGACGTTGCCGCGTGTCGCTTTCGAATACGGGCATACTTGGTGCGCCGCTTCGACGAGACGGTCGGCTGTCTCTTGGTCGACGCCTTTGATTTCGACTTCAAGTTCAACAGAGATGAAGAAACCTTCGTCGTTCTGGTTGAGCGTGACATGGCCTGTGACGCTCGTCCCATCCGTCTTGACGCGTTCTTTGCCGATGACGAGGTTCAAGGCGCTGCCAAAGCAAGCCGCGTAGCCGGCAGCGAACAGTTGCTCCGGGTTCGTCGACTCGTCCGCTTGTTTAGCCCCAGGCATCGCGACGTTTAAGTCAATGACACCGTCCGTTGAAGTGACGCGACCTTCGCGGCCACCGATGGCTGTTGCAGAAGCTGTGAATAATGGTTTCATGATTCATTTCCTCCGTTTCGTTTTTAACAATTATATTGTGCACAATCTAATTATAAGGCAGTCAAATGAATGTGCAAATGATATGCTTGGTCTAAGACTACAGCCGGAGGAATTTATATGAAAAGTTCGTTAACATTAGAGCATCAAATCTGTTTTCAACTCTATACCGCTTCAAAAGAGCTCACTCGCCTGTACCGGCCGATCCTCGCCCCGTTGAACCTGACGTACAGCCAATACTTGGTCATGCTCGTATTATGGGAAGAAGACGGCATCGACATGAAACAGCTCGGTGAACGGCTCACGCTCGATTCGGGGACGCTGTCTCCGCTCGTCAAACGGTTGATGCAAATCGGGTATGTCGAGAAAGTACGGGCGACGGACGATGAGCGCCGTGTCCTCTTGACGTTGACAGAGGCCGGACGCACGTTGCGTGAGCAGGCGGAAGAGGTACCGCTCAAAGTGAGTGGTATGCTGAATATAGATGAAGCGACATATGTCGACTATATGAAGGTGCTCATCGACATCAAGTCACGCTTGAAAGCGTTTGGTGAGCACCAAGGGTAAGGTTTCCACGAAAGGAGTCAAGATGATCCGTAAACTTATCATCTTATTGATGGCAATCGGCGTCTATGCCGCCTGGAAGTATGAAGTGCCGAACGTGTCGGCGCCGACGAGCGTCCAAGTGAAGTCGGACGTCGTAGAAGAAGCGGGGGAGACGGAAGACGTCGCCACTGACGCGCCTCGTTTCGCTAGCCAGTACGCCGGTCACGACTGGTACTTGCTCGAACGAAACGGTGACCGCGCGCTCGAATTGATTGACGCCGACGGCGCGAAGAAAGGGTTTTATCAGTTCGAGACGGGCAGCACGTATGAAGGGCTCATCCTCGATGAGATGACCCGGGAGGACGTCGAGCGGATCGGGTTCGACCCGGTGCGCTCGTACGACAAAGGGATGCGCCGCTATTTGATCCCGGACGACCCGTCGTTTTCGGTCTATGCGATCAACGGGAGCTACGTGACGTTCTTCTTCGACGAACACGATGACGACAAGTTGAAAGCCGTTCTCGCCGTCGAGCGTCGCGTCGAAGAGTCGAGCGAAGGCTACTACGGAGACGTCTCGGCAGAAAGTACAGTGGCGAACGAGACGCTCATGCGTCTCCTCATGAACTGGGACCGTCAGAAGTTCGGGCTGTCCGCACTCGCCGACTATGAGCCGCTGCTCCCGGTCGTCCGGGCCCACAGCGAGAACATGGCGGCGAACAACTTCTTCAGCCACACCGACCCGGAAGGACGTGACCCGTTCGAGCGGATGAACGAATACGGTCTCACGTATTCCCTTGCCGGTGAAAACTTGGCGATGGGGCAGATGAGCGTCTTTCATGCCCATTGGGGGCTCATGAACTCGCTCGGGCACCGCGAGAACATATTGAAGCCCGATTTCAGCCATGCCTCGGTCGGGCTCGTCTACAACGACGACAACAGCCCGTTCTATACGATCAACTTCATCACGCCACGCTAAAAAACAGGAAGGTCACCCTTGATTCGGGAGATCTTCCTGTTTTGTCGGTTGGAGCGGCTTCAAGTACTTCTCGGTCAGCCCGAGGTACATCATCATACTGAACGCGACGATGAACGTGAACGGCCAACGCGCCTCGATCTGTTCCGCGACCAGGTAGGCGCTCGTGAGAAGCAAGACACCGAGCAACTGAAGGCCGGCGAAGCGACGCACGTATGGAGCCGAGGCGAGCTTTTGATAGATCACGCTCGAGACGACGAGGTCGACGATCAGGACGGCGAGGACACCGAGGTAGAGGACGAGCATGCGATTCGTAGTCCACGCCTCGGGCAACCAGTTTGGTGACGCTTCAGGAAAGCCCGTCATATAGTCGGTCGTTCCTTGAAAGGCGAGTTCGAAGCCGATAAATAAGATCAGGAGGAGAGCGGCGGTGCGGAAGACACTTCGCCATCGCTCATATGTATGAAAACGCATCTGTCCCATCCCCCTTTCTGTACGTTACGAACGGAGGACGGGACAGGTTTCACTTAAATTAACTTTTTGACGGCTTTTTCGATCTCATCAGGCGTCGTCTGTGGCGAGAAGCGCTCGATGACATTCCCTTGCCGGTCGACGAGAAACTTGGTGAAGTTCCATTTGATCGCTTTCGAACCGAGAAGTCCCGGCGCTTCTTTCGCTAAGTATTGGAAGAGCGGGTGCGCGTCTTTGCCGTTGACGTCGACTTTGGCGAACATCGGGAACGTCACGCCATAGTTCAGTTGGCAAAACTCGTTGATCTCTTCGTTCGTCCCCGGGTCTTGGTTGCCGAACTGGTTGCACGGAAAACCGAGAATTTGGAGTCCCTTGTCTTTATATTGCGCATACATTTTCTCGAGGCCATCGAGTTGTGGCGTAAACCCGCACTTGCTCGCCGTATTGACGATCAAGAGCACGTCCCCCTCGTATTTCGACAACGGTTGGAGCTTGCCGCTCATATCGGCCGCTTCATAATGGTAAATCATATGGATTCCCCCTTTTTCTTCATTATATCAATCTCGTTTTATGGATTCGACTTTGAATCGGTTGTCCGCAATCAATTTGTCACGAAACGATGATGTCGCTGTTACAATGAAATGTGAAGAAACTCTTATAATGAAAGTCTTGATGAAAGGAACGGTGTTATGTACATATTGAAAAATGAATTTATTTGGATCACCATCATTCTCGTCGGCTTGTTCTTCTCGAGTTCGACGCCTTATTCAGACCAGAGCATCGTCTCGCCGCTCGAACGATTCGACTGGGGCTGGGCTGAACCAGTGCTCGCGGACATCGATTTTGAATACGACGGCAGCCCGGTGTCGCTCGAGGCGAAAGGGACGGTCGGGTTGATCGAGTTTCTCATTCGAAAAGCGGCCCACTTCACGATTTTCTTCATCCTCGGGGCGCTCTTCGTCAAAGCGGTGGCGCGCGTGCGTCTCCATGCCGGACTCATCCTGTTGTTCGCCTGGACGCTTGCCAATACGGTCGCCATTTATGACGAGTTCCACCAAAGTTTGACACCGGAGCGGACGCCGCTCATCCAAGATGTCGTCTTGGACAGTGTCGGTGCGTTGTGCGGGGTGTTGCTCGTCGGAGGGATTTACTTGGCCAAACGAAAAGGAAAAAGACGGAGCCGGGCTGGCTACGTTACAACGAGGTAAAACAAAATTGTGATAGGTTGTTATGTGAAAAGCGCTTCCACGAAGTGCTTTTCTTTTTTATAAATCTTCTTTGTGACAAGAAAATGAGCAAATTTCCCTATATACCCACGTTTTTTAAACAATAAAACCTAAATCAGGTCAATGTAATGCGAATGAAATATAAGTGTAAAATAACTTTAGGTTTAGATTGCTATAATGAGTCACAGGGCGAGAATGGTTCTCGTCATAAATCGACAAACATTGATCTATTATATATAGAAATTCACACGACTCAGCGGAGGGAAGCACATTGGTTAACTTGAAGAAACTTGCGGCAACCGTCACTCTAGGGACTCTTCTTATCAGCGGCACGACTCCTGGTTTTGCGGCGTCACTCACAGACAAGCAAAAGAAAGTCCAGCAGCAGCAACAACAGAATAGTTCTGAACAGTCAAAAGCGAACGCGTCGATCCAATCGCGTGAGCAAGCGATCAGCAAAGAGCAGCAAGAAATCAACAAGCTAGACGCTGAACTCCAAGACGTCATCAACGACGTGGCTCAAAAGAAAGCTGAGATTCGTGCGACACAAGAAAAGATTGCGAAGCTTGAAGAGCAAATCAAAAAGTACGAAGCAAAAATGAAAGCCCAAGAAGAGCTCATGAAAGAGCGTATGGCGACGATGCAAAAGAACGGCGGCACGTCGATCAACTGGGCGGAGTTCATCTTCGGTTCGAAAGACTTCGGTGACTTGATCACACGTATGATCACGGCCGGTACGATCCAAGAGAACGACAAGCAAATCTTCGAAGAGTATCAAGCGACGAAAGAGAAGCTCGCAGCAGCACAGGCGGACCTCAAGTCAGAGCGCGATGCCCTCGTGACACAAAAAGAGCAACTTGAAGAACGCAAAGTGGCACTCGACAAGAAAATGAAAGAGCGCGCAGCGAAAGTAAAGAAATTGAACGCCGAGAAAATCAAATTCGAGTCGAAATTGATGAGCTTGAAAGAGATGGAATCAACGCTTCAAGCACAAGAAGCGTCAATCAAGGCTGAAATCGAAGCACAACGCCGTGCGGCTGAAGAAGCGAAACGCAAAGCGGCGGCTGAAGCGGAAGCAGCGGCTGCGGCAGCGAAGAAAAAACAAGCATCGAACGCAACCGCGTCTTCATCGAACGCAGCGGCAACGACGCCAGCAGCATCTGCTCCAGCGAGCGGTGGTATGTTCCAACGTCCGTCAGGTGGACGTCTCACGCAAGGATGGGGACCAGCAAGCGGCGTGAACGGCTACACGTTCCATAACGGGATCGACCTTGCAGCACCAGTCGGCACACCGATTCGTGCGGCACAAACGGGTACGGTCACGACTGCAGGATGGGGTGGCGCTTACGGGAACCACGTCATCATCACACACGTCATTAACGGACAAGTGTGGACGACAGTATATGCTCACTTGAGCTCAGTGTCGGTCTCGGCTGGACAACGTGTCTCGCAAGGTCAACATATCGGTGGCATGGGTAGCACAGGTAACTCGACAGGTTCACACCTTCACTTCGAGATTCACCGTGGTGGATACTCGTACTCGTCTTCGAGCGCGGGCAACACGGTCAACCCAGCTTCATTCTTCTAATCACAGACAAAGTGATCGACGAACGCGTCGATCACTTTTTTGTTGCCTGATAGCTGATGAACGTCAATAAAGCGGCGCCGATGACGCTCAACCAAAGTGTGTCCCAATTCGGATCGTCCAGGACGCTCATACCGCCGACGATCATCATGTACGCGACGATCGATCCGATAAGGACGGTCGTTACGACGAGACGGATCCGTTTCGGGATTTGATTCCACCACTGCCTCATAAAAATCGCCTCCACCTATCAGTATAGGGGAGGCGGGGCGATTCATCTAGCGAGTCGGATCCATGAAGATTCCATGATCGGTTCGTACCCGACTTCTTGATAGATCTTGTTCGAAGTCGGATTGGTCAAATCGGTATAGAGCGTACAGAAGCGTTTCGTCTTCAACAGCTCGCGGCTTAGCTCGGCGACGATGGAGCGTCCGTAGCCGTTCCCGCGCCTCTCAGGCACCGTGTAGACGAACGAGACGGTCACGCCGTTCTCGGTCGGTCGAGACTTCTTCGCACATGAGACAGTCTTCCCATCAACTTCCCAGACGTAGGCGTCGCCATTGTCGACCATCGCCTGGACGACACGGCTCACCTTGTCCTTGTCAGAACGGTCGAGCCCGTTCTCATGTGCAAAGGCGTTATACCATTGCTCAAGAAGCGGACGTTCGGCCGGGGTCGCTTGACGAATACGACCTTCTGCAAGCGCAACATCGTTCACGCGTTCAAGCCGATAGAAACCTTGTTCCATGAATATTTTTGGCTCATTTCCAGTGAAGTGAGTCCATAAGGCATAAAAATTCATCGCCTGTGTCCTCTCTGATACGACATCATCGAAAATTAGCTCGCTCTCGAGTAAAACCGGTATTAGAAACCTCATGACATCATCGGCCGCCTGTTCATCAAACAGGACATAATTGAGCGGATGGGGTGGGGTAACTTGCAATGATGCAAGAAGACGGCCATTCGCTTCGATTGTAACCTGTGTGAAGTCATCATATTTGCCTTGCTTAATGTCGTCAAGTACACCGATCATCAAACTGTGCTCGGCTTCACGCTTCATCAATTCCGGCAGCACGCGCTCCGCGAACGCGTAAGGGTCCCCCCAAACTTTGAATTCCATTTTGTTTCCCCCTCATATGTATGGAAAACGGGCAAACCGTTAGGCTTGCCCGTTGTCTGACGTGTGGTGCATTACGCGATTTCTTCGCGTGCTTTTGGGTCGTCAAGGAGTTTCGTGTGACGTTTGAAGTAGTGAACGATTTTGGCAATGGCGCCGTCCCCTGTGACGTTCGTCGCCGTACCGAAGCTATCTTGCGCCAAGTAGAGCGCGATGACCAAGCTCTGCATCGTCGCGTCGAAACCGAGGATTGAACCGAAGAGTCCGAGTGAGGCCATGACGGCTCCACCAGGGACACCCGGTGCTGCGATCATCGTGACGCCGAGGGCGAGGATGAACGGAAGTACGATCGCGTATGACATCGGCATGCCGTTCAAGTACATGAGTGCGACACCGACCGACGTGAGTGTGATCGTCGAACCTGACAAGTGGATCGTCGCACAGAGTGGAACGACGAAGTTGGCAACACCGTCGTCGACGTTGTTCGCTTTCGCTTGGCGAAGCGTGACCGGGATCGTCGCTGCCGATGATTGCGTCCCGATGGCTGTGAAGTAAGCCGGCATCATCGTTCTGAGCAACTTGAGCGGGTTCTCTTTGTTGAGGCCGCCTGCGATCGAGTATTGAATCATGAGCATTGTCGCATGAAGGACGATGATCGTGACGAAGACGAGCGAGAACACCGAGAGAATCTCGGCGACTTGACCGGCGTACGTCATGTTCATGAAAATTCCGGCGATGTGAATCGGTAAGAGTGGAATGATGACTTTGCTGATGACTAGTTCAATGATATCGCGGAAGTCCATGGCAAGGTCGAGTGAACGCTTGCTCTCGATCGCGGCGATCCCGATTCCGATAACGAAAGCGAGGACGAGCGCGGTCATGACACCGAACACAGGTGGAATCTCGAAGTTCAAGAATCCGCTGAGCAGTGCTTCTTCTGGGTTTTCAGCTGACGCTGTGTCCCGTGACAAGATTTGCGGGAACAAGTTGCTCGTCGCAAAGTAAGCGAGCGTACCGGCGACGATTGTCGACAAGTAGGCGATGACGGCCGTCAAGCCGACGAGTTTTCCTGCACCTTTTCCGAGCTCCCCGATGCCCGGGATAATGAAAGCGAGAATGATGAGTGGGATAGCGAAGCCTAAGAACTGCCCGAAGATCGTGTTAAACGTGACAAACGTCCGTACAATCCAGTTCTGGCTTTCTGGTACGAGGCTACCGATTAAAATACCAAACGCGATAGCGATGATGATGCGACCTAGAAGGCCAATTCGTAATTTCAAAAAAATCATCCTTTCTAAATGTTTGAATTGTTGCTATTTTCGCACATTTCCAGCGCAGTTGCCACCCTATCTTTTCATTTTCAACGAAGATTGACGTTTGACAACTTTGAAATAGGGTAACATAAATTGTTGTCGCATAAAAGGAAGGGGCTTCTTCTTTTCCTAATATACAATCGATGTTATGATTAATTTTGAATAGACGAAAAGGAGGGGTGACGCGTGCAGGTACAACGAACAACGATCCACATCGCGGGTCAAGATTATACGATTGTAAGCGAGGAGCCAGCCGATCATGTGAGGGAAGTGGGCTTTCTCGTCGATAGTAAGATCCGTGAGATTCGTGAACAGTCCCCTCATTTAGACGCTCGTCAGGCGGCGGTTCTCGCGGCCATTCAAATCGCGAGCGATCACGTCAAATCTAAACGAAATACGGGAGAATAAATTACTATATGGTTACTCTACTTATACTGTTTTTCTTGTTTATCGGAATCGTCAACGGTTTCCGCCGTGGTGCGATTCTACAGCTTGGCCATTGGGTCGCGCTTCTCATCAGTTTCTTCGTCGCCAACGCCTATTACCGGGACCTCGCCGAAGCGTTCAAGCTTTGGATCCCGTACCCGTCCCAGCTTGACGGGACGTTGCCTGGAGGCGTGCTCGACTTGAACTCGCTCTCAGGGATCGAGATGACGTTCTATAACGTCTTCTGGTTCGTCGTCTTGTTCGTCATCACGAAGCTCGTCTTGCATCTCATCTTGTCGATGCTCGACTTCTTGACAGACTTGCCGATCTTGCGTCAATTGAAAGGGATCATCGGTGCCGTGCTCGGATTCTTCGAGTCATACGTCATCACATTCTTCATCCTTTGGGTGATCGCGTTCGTCCCGATGGCCGGTGTACAAAACGCCGTCGACAACTCGTCGCTCGCGACGTTCATCATTCAAGATACGCCGTATCTTTCAGAATGGTTCTCGAATAAGATGCTGTGACACGACAGGCCGGAATGCAAGCAAGTGCTTGTGTCTCGGCCTTTTCTGTATGGATAAGGGGGAAAAGTCATGAATAAAGTAGAAGCGATGATGTTGTTAGAGAAAATCGCGCAATATATGGAAATCAAGGGGGAGAACCCGTTCAAAATCAACGCCTTCCGGAAAGCGGCGACGGCGCTCGAGAACTCAGAACTTGAACTCAACGAGATCGACGATTTGACGACGATCTCCGGGATCGGCAAAGGGACGGCTGCCGTGCTCGAAGAATGGCGGGACACGGGACGGAGCGAAGTGCTCGAGTCGCTCCAAGAAGAGATTCCGTTCGGATTGATGAAACTGCTTAAAATCCAAGGGCTCGGCGGCAAGAAACTTGCCCAGCTTCGGGAGATCGGCGTTGTCGACCTCGAGTCGCTCATCCGTGTCCTAGAAGACGGGACGGCTTCAGAGCTGCCTCGATTCGGTGCGAAGAGCGTCGAGAAACTGCTCGCCGCGGCACGCAACTTGGAATCTCGGCCGGAGCGCCTGGCTTATGCGATGATGCGCCCGGTCGTCGAAGAGATCGAGACCGTGCTCGAAGCCGAGCCGCTCGTCCTCCGGCATTCAGTCGGCGGCAGTTTCCGCCGGGCCGAAGAGACGTGCAAAGACTTGGACTTCATCATCGCGACCGAGGAGCCGGTCGCGCTCCGAGACAAACTGCTCGCGCTCCCGTTCATCAATGAAGTCATCGCGGCCGGGGAGACGAAAGTGTCGCTCGTCCTCGAACGTGAAGAGATGGTATCGGTCGACTTCCGCATGGTCGAGCCGGGCGCTTTCGCCGCGACGCTCCACCACTTCACCGGCTCGAAAGACCATAACGTCCGCATGCGTCAACTCGCCAAAGCAAAAGGTGAGTCGATCTCCGAGTACGGGGTCGAGACAGAAGACGGCCTCTGGCAACCGGAGACGGAAGCGGAGCTGTTCGAACGCTACGGTCTCCCGTTCATCCCGCCGGAACTTCGGGCAGGGAATCTTGAGTTCGAGCACGACTTGTCGAAGCTCGTCACACTCGATGACATCAAGGCCGATGCCCACATGCACACGGTCTGGTCGGACGGGAAGTTGACCGTCGACGAGCTCGTCGCTGCGATGAAAGCGCGCGGCTACGAGTGGATCGCCATCACCGACCACGGCAAGTATATGACGTTCGTCAACGGCTTGACCGAGGAACGGCTTGAAGCGCAAGGCGAAGAGATTCTCGAAGCCGCGAAGAAGCACGACATGCACGTCCTGCGCGGCGTCGAGATGGACATCCGACCGGACGGCACGCTCGACTATGAGCCGGAGTTTTTGGCGACGCTTGACTACGTTGTCGCCTCGATCCACTCGAAGATGGACCAATCGGTCGACGAGATTATGGCCCGGCTCGAGAACGCTTGCCGTTCGCCTTACGTCAACGTCATTGCCCATCCGACCGGACGTCTCATCGGACGTCGCGACGGTTATCCGATCGACGAGGAGCGCTTGATCGCCCTCGCGAAAGAGACGGGCACGGCGCTCGAGTTGAACGCCAACCCGAACCGGCTTGATTTGACGGCGTCGACGCTGAAGAAAGCGAAAGCAGCCGGTGTCAAGCTGATGATCAATACCGACACACACCACCCGGACATGATGGAAGATATGGCACTCGGCGTCTTGCACGCCCGTAAAGCCTATCTCGAACCGTCCGACATCATCAACTGCCTCTCGTTTAAGGACGCCAAAGCGTTCTTCGACGCGAAGCGACAGAAAGGAACATGCTAGATGGACCACGCGTTACGCGTTTTAGAATATGAAAAACTACGCCAGCAGCTCGCCGGCCACGCCGCGAGCTCGCTCGGGAAAGAACGGGCGCTCACGATGCAACCCGATTACTCGTACGACCGGGTGCTCGCCAATTTGAACGTCACGAAGGAAGCGACTGAGGTCGTCCGTCTCCGTGACCGTTTGCCGCTCGGCGGGCTGACAGACGTCCGTGCCGAAGTGAAACGGGCCGCGATCGGCTCGGTGCTCTCGACGAGTGAACTGCTCGCCGTCGCCGCCGTTATGTACAGCGGGCGCCAAGTGAAAAACTTCTTTGAGAAGCTTCACGAGGACAACGAAGACCTCCGCATCCCGCGCCTCGACGAGTACGCGGAACGGTTGACGAAGCTGATCGAGGTCGAACAATCGATCCGTCACGCGATCGACGACCAAGGGACGGTCCAAGATTCGGCAAGCTCACAGCTCCGTGGCCTCCGGACCCAGCTCCGTAGCTACGAAGGCAGCGTCCGCTCCCGCATCGATAACATTCTCCGCAACAACGCCAAGATGTTGTCGGATGCGATCGTCACGATTCGGAACGACCGTTACGTCGTCCCGGTCAAGATGGAGTATCGCCAAGCGTTCGGCGGAATCGTCCACGACCAGTCGGCTTCCGGTCAGACGCTCTTCATCGAACCGCAAGCGATCGTCTCGATCAACAACGAGATTCAAGAAGTCCGTTTGAAAGAGCGGGCCGAAATCGACCGTATCTTGAGCGAGTTATCAAACCTCGTCGGAGGCGTCGCCGATTCGGTCGTGACGAACCTCGACGTGCTCGCCACGCTCGACTTCGTGTTCGCGAAAGTCGCGTACGGACATGAATTGAAGGCGACCGAGCCGAAGCTGAATGACGCTCGGGAGATCAAGTTGAAACAAGCACGTCATCCGTTCATTCCTCGTGACGAGGTCGTCCCGATCACGGTCGAACTCGGGGAAGCGTTCACGTCGCTCGTCATCACCGGGCCGAACACCGGCGGGAAGACGGTCACGCTGAAGACGATCGGTCTGCTCCAGCTCATGGTGCAGTCGGGTCTATACGTCCCGGCCGAGTTCGGGACGGAGCTATCCGTCTTTGACGCCGTCTACGCCGACATCGGGGACGAGCAGTCGATTGAACAAAGTCTCTCGACGTTCAGCTCGCACATGACGAACATCGTCAGCATGCTCGACAAGATCGACTTCATGTCGCTCGTCTTGTTCGATGAGCTCGGGGCCGGGACCGACCCGCAAGAAGGGGCCGCACTCGCCATCGCCATCCTCGACGAAGTGAAACGGCGCGGCGCCCGCGTGGCGGCGACGACCCACTATTCGGAATTGAAGGCATACGCTTACAACCGGGAAGGCGTCATGAACGCGTCGATGGAGTTCGATATCGAGTCGCTCAGCCCGACGTATCGTCTATTGATCGGCGTACCGGGACGTTCGAACGCGTTCGAGATCAGCCGTCGTCTCGGGTTATCCGAAGACGTCATCGACAAGGCGCGGAGCCATGTTGGCACCGACGCGGAGTCGGTCGAATCGATGATCAACGAACTCGAGTCGGCGAAACAACGTGCCGAACAGCTCGAACAAGAACTCATCGTGAAACGCCACGACTTCGAAGAAGAGAAGACGGCGTTCGAGGCGAAGATGACCTCGTTCGAGAAAGAACGCGACACGTTATATAGCGAGGCCGAGGCGAAAGCCGACAAAGCCGTCGAACAGGCGAAGCGCCAAGCGAACGAAGTCATCGAGCGGTTGAAGAAGCTGCGTGAGCAAGGTATCGTCAAAGAACATGAGATTATCGCCGCGAAGAAAGAGCTCGAATCAGCGAAACCGACGCTCCAAGATAAAAAGATCCAAAAAGTGAAACAAAAAGCGCAACAAAAACGTACGTTCAGTAAAGGCGAAGAAGTGAAAGTGACGACGTTCAACCAAAAAGGTTACATCGTGAACCAGATTAACGACAACGAGTACAACGTCCAGGTCGGGATCATGAAAGTGAACGTCAAAGCGGACGACCTTCAAAAGATTGGCCCGTCAAAAGAGCAGTCGCTCCAGTCGAAAGGCAGCTCGTTGAAGCGTCAGAGTTCGACGAAGTCGGAGCTTGACTTACGCGGTGTCCGGGTCGAAGAAGGGCTCTCGCGCCTAGACAAATACATCGACGAGGCGCTCGTGTCCGGTTATGACAACGTCCGCATCATCCATGGGCTCGGTACGGGCGCGATGCGGCAAGCGACGCAAGAGTTCTTGAAAGGACATCGCCACGTGAAGAGTCAGCGCCCAGGGGGTATGGGAGAAGGTGGACTCGGGGTCACGGTCGTCGAGTTGAAGTGAGGAAATGGTGACAATGGGGAACGTATCGTTTAACGTCATGCTCGAGTCGTTCGGTTTATACACGATCGCCGGGCTCATGATTGTCGTCGGCCTCGCCATCTTCGAGGTGACGACACCGTACAGCAATTGGCGTGAGATTCAAAAAGGGAATATCGCCGTGGCGCTCGCGACCGGGGGAAAGGTCGTCGGTCTCGCCAACATCTTCCGTGTCGTCGAGAGTCATCACGAGCGCATGGTCGATATTTTAGTCGGCGGGAGCTTCGGATTCTTCCTGCTCCTCGTCACGTATTGGTTGTTTGAATTTTTGACACCGTCCTTGAAAGTGAACGAGGAGATCGGGAAAGGGAACATCGCCGTCGGTTTGCTCGCGTTCCTGCTCTCGATCGGCGTCTCGCTCATCGTCGGTGCGGCGTTAGTGAGGTGAAGACATGGTATATGAACGATTGGCAAAGATCCTCTTCATCGGGGCCGGACTGTTTTTAGTGGCAGCGGCACTGTGGTATATCTTTTATTGATTGAAAGCGACGTTTGCGGACGTCGCTTTTTTTGAACAGGAGGAGATTGAATGGGCATCGATTTGGATTTTTTGATGACGACCGAAGATTATCTGCTCGACATCGAGTCGTTTCAAATGAAAGGCGAGACGTATTACCCGCTCGAGTGGACGTGTTTTGGGGCACGGGACGCGACGATGCTACTGACGTGGGATGCGGAACGCGACCGAATCCGTATTCGTTTCGAAAAGTACGCCGTGTTTCTCGGCACGTTGGAAGAGCATGGGATGAATGAAGCAGGGCTTCGCAACGCCTATCCGATCGTGAAGCTGGAGACGTCTCGCTTCGCGCGCTTCGCAGCAGAACATATGGGTACAGCGCGCATCAACACGGAGCGGGGGACGCTTGCGCATTACGTGATCCGCACGATTGAGCAAGAGTTTCACATCATGGCGTATGAAGACCCGATCGTTGAAGACTTGGGGAAAGTCGGGGATACGGGAGTAGTGGTTGAAGTCGTGGATGAACTTTCTTAAAAAGTCTAACGAGCGCGAAGGAGGATTGCTGATGAAAAAGTTACTATTAATTGCTTCACTGTTCGCAGGGTCAACGATGGCTTTATCGGCTTGCGGTGAAACGCACACGGTCGAAATGATGGACGATCGACCGGTCGTTCATTTCGATGCCGCTTCTATTATTTCGTCAGCACGCGATCATCATATCAAGATGGTCATGTTATCGAGCATTCCGAGAGATGATGTCAACGTTCCCGGAGCGATTGAAGAATTGGAGGGCATGCAAGCAAATAACAACATGTATTTAGCCGAACTTCAGGGCTTACAGCATGAAAATGCTGCCGCCGATGAATATAAAGACTGGGTCATCGAATATCTAGAAGTAGAAAACGTGTATATCGAACAAACAATCGAGAACGTGTCTGCGGGAAGCGTAAGTCTCCCTAATCGCTTTTGGATGGACACGCTCTACTCGCGCACACACGCAAAAGTGTCAGAGTTTCGATATGAGCCGAAATAAAGAGAATCCGTTCCATAGAGACCTGTAAGAAATTCATCTCTTCCAAGACAGAGTATTATTTGATGTAGTGAAGGAGAATCGAGCGGAATAGGGAAAAGGGGTAAGAGAAAGTATGGAAACGAGTGAGAAAGGAGTGGAGACGATGAAACAGTTCGAGATCGAGTTTCATTTAATCAACGAGGAGATTTTGACGTATACCGTCGAGGCAGAGAGTCGCTATGCGGCGCTCGAATCGATTTATCAAGCGTTCCGGCACGCATCGGACGGGTTCGTCCAGTTTGATGAAGAGATGATTCTGTTCCTCGACCATGTGGCGTATGTGAAGGCGTTTGAGATTGTGGAGTGAAAAAGCGACCCTTAAAAGGTCGCTTCTTTCTTTAATGGATGTTTGGAGTAGACAAATTAATTGTTACCGCCTTTAGTAAGAATTAACTCCAAATAGAGTGCGATTTTCTCTGAACGATCAGTAATATTTTCCTTTGTCCAAATTCCTTTTTCTGCATGGACAAACAAAGATTCATTAATTACCTCATACTGATGTACTTCTTTTCCAGATTTCATTGTCGAAACTAGCATATTGTTAAGTACTTGGGTTGTCCAAATTGACGAGCGAGCGTATACAAGACGCTTTTGATCAAAACTTTTATTCGAAAGAGCAGAGTTTTCATCATTGTGTATTAAAGCAAAATTACCGATTCGATTCACGTATTCTTTATATTCTTCGATATCTGTAAAGCCGGAATCGATTATAAATTCTTGATTAACAGGTGTTCTCGGCATGATGTGTTCTAAAGTGATTTTTTTACTTCGATTTGATGTTAAAAGCACAGCACTATCTAAGTGACCATATGATTCAATAAAACGTAAAAGGTCATAACCTTTCTTGTTATAATTTCCACGAGTATTTTCAAATCTTCTTGTAGATACAGCATCTTTAGCTAGCTTTGCTTTTTCCTGAATGCGACGCTCTAACTCATTTGTGAATTGGAAGTATGCTCGATCTGAACCCTCTCTATCCAAAGTGGCATAATATTTTTTGATTAGTGAAGGTATCTCAGCCTCGATATAGTTTGTTTGAGTATAAGAGAAGATAACACTAGCTCCTAAACGAATTGCTAAGTCAACGACTTCTGACTTACGTTGCTCAGATTCGTTGTAGAATGGGATCAGGATAGTTTGTGCTTGTTTTAGACTTAAAAGTTTAAAAAGGATATCTAGCAGGTGTGTATTTTTGATAAAGCCATCGAATTCTTTTCGTTCAAGTTTTCCATAAGTATAAGAAACGTCATGCATTTCTGAAACCATCATTAGCACGTTTTCTTTTGATGGGTTCAATTCTGAATAATAGTTAAACAATTTATCTTTGCGGACATTCTCTCCTGTTGTTCCGACTAAATAATGTTTCAGGAAAGTAGAAGACTCAATTTTCTTCTTAGAATTCAGCGCAAGGTTATCATTAAACTTCCGCCATAATTCTGTAAATTTATCACGTTCATCTTCACTATAATGTTCTTTTGCCAAATTTTTGAGAAGCATATTCTTTATCAAATCTAAAGGTTCCAAGTCTTTACCGCGGTTGTTTAAGATTTCAAATAACTGAAAAGCTTTAGACAACGTTGGAGCGGTCGTTACAATAAGCATCACTTTATGTTTAATGTAGTTCACAAATTTAGGTAGTTCTTGGTCACTCAACTTTGAGAGCTCTTCTTTTAAAACTTCATAGACTTCTTCGATTTGACTAGATTGTTGAAAACTATTCTTTGCACTTGAATCTGGACGTATGATGTGTCGGTAAATACTTCCGAACTCTAGACTCTTATGATGTTGTATCTTTGAATTTTTAAAATTTGCTTCATCATCAAATAAACCATAACCTTTATTTAATTCTCCGCGCATATTCATCCATTTTTGCATGGTTTCAATACTATTTTCTTTTCGATGAAGACGATGATCAATTGTTTCTTCTAGTACTTTGTAGAGTAGAGAAAGTGTAGTGAGTCTTTGTTGACCATCGATAACAATTTTGCTCGTTGTAGTTGCGTCATTATTAATTAAAACGATATTTCCCAATAGATATCCATCTAACAAAGAACTTTCCTTTGTAAACTCCTCTGTATCTTCGTTAAAGTCTTTGAACAATTGAGTTACTTCGTGTTCACCCCAGACAAAATCTCGTTGAAAATCAGGTATTTCGTATACATAGTTATTGTTAAATACATTAAATATTGATTGGATTTCTGACGTTATCATAAAATACCTCCCTGCACTTAAAGCGCTATTCCAAATAATTGGATATAATGAAAGTATAATATTTAATCGAATGTGGATCTACCATCAGGCCTTATAGAAAGGATGAATAAATTATGGAGCGATATAACAAACTAATCCGCGATCGCATCCCTGAAATCATTCACGAAGCAGGGAAGGTTCCTGTCGTTAAACACCTCAATCAAGCCGAACATTTCGAACAGGCCCGCCTGAAGCTCTACGAAGAAATCAAGGAGTACGAGGAAACGAACATCGATGAAGAATCGCTTGAAGAACTTGCTGATATTTTGGAACTCGTCTATACGCTCGGAAAAATGCATGGTGCGAGTTTTGAAGAATTAAATCGCATCCGTGAGGAGAAGCGTGAGAAGCGGGGCGGTTTTGAAAAAGGTCTCTTCCTGGAAGAAGTTCTTGATCATGAGTGAATTACGCCTGCACACCAGCCACTTACGCATCCCTTTGCAACATCAAATCAACGCGGCGACTGAAATTTATATGGTCGTCGCGTTTGCACAAGTATCGGGTGTGCAAGAGATTGCCGCTTCCCTTAAGGACGCAGTCAAACGCGGTGTGCAAGTCCGCATTTTGATTGGGGATTATCTCTATTTGACGAACCCAGACGCGCTCGAGATGCTGATGAACATCGAGGGATTAGAGCTGCGGCTTTATCGATCAAAAGGTCAGTCATTCCATCCGAAAGCGTATTTATTCCGTACAGAAGATGGTGGTACATTCTTTGTCGGCTCGTCCAATCTGTCACATAGTGCATTGAATCGAGGTGTCGAATGGAATGTAGAGATTCCGGCAAGTATCTCAGAGGACGTGTTCGAGCAATCGGTCGAATCCTTCCATGACCTCTTCTATAGCGATTACGCTCAAATTATGAATGCCATCTCGATACAGCCTTATCGGGAAGAGTATAATGCCGGTCAAGACCGGATGAAAGAGAACGAGCAAATCGCAGAACCGACGCCGGTCTATATCGAGGACGATACGATCACCCCGAATACGGTTCAAGATGCTGCGTTGAAGGCGTTACGAGAAACGATGGACGAAGGAAGACGTAAGGCGATGCTCGTGCTCGCCACCGGCTTAGGGAAGACGTATCTAAGTGCCTTCTTCGCCCGACAGTTCAAACGAGTGCTTTTCATTGCCCACCAAAAAGAAATTCTGCTTCAAGCTGAGGCTTCTTTTAAAAAAGTCTCGAGTGAATGGGAAACAGGTCTTTTGCTCGGTGGCGATTCGAGAAGTGAGGAGTCGGCCGACGTGTTATTCGCCTCGATTCAAACGTTGGCATCCAAACATCGAATGGAACAGTTCAAACCAGACCAATTCGATTTGATTGTCGTCGACGAATTTCATCATTCGGCAGCGCCGTCATATCGACGTGTCCTCGACTATTTCGAGCCAAAGTTTTTGCTCGGACTGACAGCGACACCGGACCGCTTGGACGGGGGAGACGTTTATGCTTTGTGCGATGACAATGTCGCCTATCAGATGCACTTCACCGAAGCGATTGAAGAGTCGTATTTGACACCGTTCCATTACGTCGGGGTTTATGATGAAATCGACTATTCGCAGATTAGGTTGATTAACGGTCGTCGTTATGACCAGGATGAACTGTTGATGGAGCAATTAAAGGAGAGTGTCGCCCGAAAAATCTTTGAGGCATGGCAGATGCATCATCAAACGCGTGCGCTCGGTTTCTGTTCGTCGGTTCCACAGGCTGAGTACTTGGCCGACTATTTCCGGATGCAAGGCGTGCAGGCTGTCGCGTTACATAGCCAGACCGAATATGATCGAGCGGACGTCATCAAACAGTTGAAGGAAGGGCATCTCGATATCATCTTTGCAGTGAACTTGTTCAATGAAGGTGTCGACGTCCCGGAAATCGATACGCTACTATTCTGCCGTCCAACTGAATCGTTGACCGTCTTCACGCAACAGATTGGTCGCGGACTTCGACTATTGAGCGGAAAAACACACTGCACAATCATCGATTTGATTGGGAACTATAAGAATATCGATAAGAAGTTGGCGCTCCTGACGAGAAAGCGGCAGCCGCTTGTCAAATCACTTCCTACAGGAGTCGATTTACCAAACGGATGTACGATCGAGTTTGATTTACAAGCCGTCGACTTATTGAAGAGGATGGTGACCCGTTCTTCGACACGCCGGCAACAGTTGGAGCGGAACTACAACATGGTGAAAGAAGAGTTGGGGAGAAGACCGAGTTACCTAGAGTTGATTCAACGAGGCGAATACTCAATCGATGCCTATCGTTCTGAATGGAAGAAAGATGGCGGCTTTTACGGGTTCCTTGACCGGATGGGTGAGCTAAGTGATGAAGAGAGTCATCTGTTTGAAGAATCGAAATCATTGTTGTTCGAGGTCGAATACACGGACATGACGAAGAGTTACAAGATGATTGTGTTATCAATCATGTTAAGCCGTGGGGTCGATGGATGGCTTCAACCACTTTCAGCGAGTGAGGCGGCCCAACCGTTTTATGACTTCATCAATGCGGTTCCATATCGGCAACAGATTGACGGGAACACGAAAGACTTCAAATCGCCGTTCAATCAGCAAAAGAGTGAAAAGTTACTCTTACGGATGCCATTTGATAAAATAGCTAAGGGACCGTTCTTCGTGTCAGAGGAATCATTACATATCGAGCATAATGAAGCATTTGCTCATCCTTTGGTTTACGAATGGGTCAGTCAAATCGTCGAAGTTCGACTGCATCACTATTTCAGTCGGAAAGCTTCAGAGTGATTGGGAAAGGAGTCTTTAACTTGAAACGCGCACTACTTCGCAAAATCCAATTCGCCCTCCAGCATCATGGCGGGAAGGCATCATTGAAAGAAATCTATGACTACATCGAGAAGTCATACTATCAACTCGAGCTTGATCGCTACAAAGACTGGAAGGCGCACGTAAACAAGCAGATTCGGGCCCACTCGAGCGATTCAGCCAGTTTCGCCGGCAAAGAAGACTTGTTTTATGCTACGGGAAACAAGGGCATCTGGGGCTTGCGCCAACAGAATAACTAATCGAAAGCGGGACCAAATCACTTGGTTCCGCTTTCAATCGTTACAATACGTCACACCCCCTTGTCACAAAATCGACAATACGTTACACTTCGAGACAGTGTGAAAAAAATGTATAAGGGGTTTATCCATGGAAATTGTACAACAGTTATCTCAAGTTCAATTACTCAACCAGTTTTGGTTGTTAATGGCCTTCGTCATCCCGATGGTCATCTTGTCACGGATGGTCGTGGCCGGTTCACGGTTCTCGCCAATCCTCGTCATCGTCATCTTCGGTCTCGGTCTCGGTTTTGTCATGGTCGAGATGGGTATCGCGACTCCGGGTCTCCCTGAGTTCCCGCTCGTCGACTTCCTGTCACGGACGACGATCATCGCGCTCGTCGTATCGTTCTTCGTCGGTGGGCAAGAGCTTCGTAAAATCTTAAGCAAGCAGGCGCTCGACGTGAAAGACATCGTCGTGCCGTCAAAAGAAGAGATGTTCCTCGGAACGGGACGGACGCAGTTCATCTTCATCCTCCGTTCATTCTTCTTGCTCGTTGGATTGGAAGGGTTCTTCCGCATGATGATTCAACCGGGAACGGCAGAAGGGATCATGCTCTACTATCCGATCCTCGCGTTGATCGGTCTCGCGGCGTCGTTCCTGTTGATCGACCACAAGGCTCAAATCGACGACAAGCAAGTGTACATGCGTAAAGGATTGATCGAGACGGTGATCTTGATCGCCATCTTGTTCATCTCATATGCGATCGCTACGCTCGTGCAGCCCGTCATCGCGCTTCCACAAATCTTCTTCGCGATGATCGTCTCATCAGCGCTCGGTGCCATCTTCCAAAACTGGACGTACGGGCCGACGGTTCGCGCGCTCCTCTTCGCCGGGATTCCGGTCGTCTTGGCAGCGAACTTCATGGTCGGCGGCTCACGCATCGGTGACGCGTTCGCCATCGAAGGCATGAACTCGGTCCTTTTCTATGGTTTCTTCGGCCAGTTGTTCTGGATGTTCGGTGGGATCGCGCTCCTCATGTGGTTCGCCCGTACGGGACACATCCGTAACCTCGCACCAGGTATGGCGGGATCACTCTCGCACAGCGGTCTTACAGGTGCATGTACGGCTGGTGACTTCGGGAAAGTCGCAGCGAAACGTGCCCCAATTATGATCAACATCCCGTTCTTCGGTCACATCTTCGTCTTCTCGATCTTGGCGATCAGTGCCGATAACGGGGCGCTCTGGATTTGGCCGACGGTCATCATCGTCTTGGTCGGTCTCACGCTCACGTTCCTCGCGCTTAAAAACTTGCGCAGTGCGAACGGCGAAGACTTGAAAGAAGTGAAGGCGCTCATGCAGTTCTCGTTCGGCTGGCAGATCATGGCCGTCTTCGGCGGACTCGTGCTCCTCAGCTTCAGCACGATCGCATTCGACTACTCGGCAATGGCCCAGTCGTCAGCGATCTCGCACTTCGGTCTGTTCGCGGCGATCCAAGGCGGCATGTTCGGGACAGAAGCGTCGCTTCTCATCCCGCTCATCTTCTCAATGCCGTTCCTCGTCCACCCGCTCGTATTCTTTATGTTCGGGAAGGCGCTCGACAACAATGGCGAGATGCCACGCGTACCGGTTTACGCGATGGCGCTCATCGGTGTTCTCGGTGTGTCGGTCGCAATCATCGGCCTATAAGTAAAACTCCGCTCCTACGTGATGTAGGAACGGAGTTTTTTTGTATTCAGTTGACTTCCGTCACATGCAAGACCGGCTTCGCCGTCACGTAGTTTCCTACGTTTTGGGCGAAGGCGATGAGGTCCGGGTTTTGGTTATGCTGCTCGATTGCCGCCTGGTCGGCCCAGTTCTCAATCATGACGAACCGGTTCTCAGACGTCGTCGATTGGAACAGCTCATAGCTCAAGCAACCGGCTTCTTGTTTCGACGAGTCGATGAGCTTATTGATATCCGCTAAGAAGTGGTCGAACTCTTCTTCTTTCACGTCAAAGATGGCGTTCACTAAGATCATAGATATCCCTCCGATTATTTAAAGTTAGTGATCGTCTCAGCGTCGAGGCGGACCGATTGGTACCCTTCCTCTGCCGCTTTCCCGACCGAGAGGATCATGACCGGCACGTAACGGTCTTTGTCTAAACCGAACGTCTCGGCGAGTTGGTCTTTCTCAAAACCGCCAATCGGGTTCGTGTCGTAGCCGTGCGCTCGGGCGACGAGCATGAACTGCATCGCGGCGAGGCTCGAGTCGATCTTGACGATGTCGTTCATCTCTTGCTTCGACAAGTTCTTGTAGTAAGGGATGATCGCAGCGAGCTGTTGGTCGCGCACGTCTTGCGGCATCTTGCCTTCGGCGACGGCTTGGTCGTAAATCTGTTCGCCGAGCTCGTAGCATTCCATGTCTCCGAAGATGAGCACCATCGCGGCCGACGTGTCGTTTTGACGCACGTTGAACTTGATGAGCGGCTTGAGCGTCTCTTTCGCTTCCGGGCTCTCGACGACGACGAAGCGCCACGGTTGCATGTTGACCGATGATGGGGCCATCGTCGCTTCTTGAATCATCTCGAGCATCTCTTCTTGCGAGATTTTCACGTTCTCGTCGTAGACGCGGATCGACTTGCGTCCGAGTACGACGTCTTGGAATGTATCGTTTGTAAATGTAGTTGCCATTGGGAAATCTCCTCTTTCTCTCTGTTAGACTTGGTTCAATTTTTCAAGCAGGTCGGATAATTGTCTCATTTCAGCGTCCGACAAGGTACTGATCAAATGGTTCGACGCGTCATGATCCCGTTCACACGATTTCAAATCTTCAGCAGCGCTATCGGTCAATCGCACGACGACTTCGCGATGGTTGGCGGCGTTCCGCTCTCGCGTGACGTAGCCTTTCTCCTCGAGGATCTTCAAGTGACGGGTGACGGCGGCGTGGTCGATGTTCATCGCGTCTTTGATCTCGCTTTGTGAGCAGACACCTTTGTCGCTCACGACCATGAGCATCTCATAGCGGGTCAGGCTGAAGCCTGTCTCGTTCTCGAACGCCGTCGCGACACGTTGATCGGCGAGTTTGATTTGATAAAGCAATCGGCTCACATCTCGTAGCTCCATAGCGTCCCACCTTTCTCATTTGATAAATCAATCATTGACTTGTCAAATGATAACAAGGGACAAGCCCCATGTAAAGCGAGGCGACTCCACCGAGACACGACCGACTCAGTCGGCAGTGTCGCGGTCGATCTTCGTCCCGTCAAACCGGTATTCAGAGATGAACGTCGCCTCGTCGAATCCGTATAAGCGATCATGGTCGTTCAAGTCGTCGATCGTCTGGAGCGAAGCGAACGAGGGATCACCGGCGCGCCCGTTCTGCGTCACGTTCAAGTAACGTTCCGTGAAGTCGTCATCTTCGTCCGGTGTCCCGTCGAACGAGAAATGAATCGACCTTACATCGTCCTCGAGCAGACGGATGATGTCTAAGACGCGCTGTTTTTGCTCGTCCGTATCGTCCCACGCCTCATGCAACATGACCGAGACACCTAAAAACCTCTGCGTATCGAGCTCGAAGACGGACGTTGCCGGCATCGTCTCGATGTCTTGTCCTCGACCGGCACCTTCGAAAACGGTCGCGCGCACCGTCTCTGCTTCCGATAACGCGTTCGCGTCGACGAGCCGGGCATGGATTGTCGACTCCGCTTCCTGTACCCAGTAAGTCGGCATCACGTCGTCATGGATCGACCCGTCACCGTACGTCCGGGCGTGATACGTGCCTTTGAGCGGGGGACGCTCGAGTTCGAACGTCGCTTTGAAGTTCGCCATTTTCCAATCACGGGACACGTCCACCTCGACATTTTCCCCATATGTTTCATAAATATACGTCTCATAGCGTTCCGTCGCTTCGCCGCGGCCATACATCGAGCCTGCCACGAAAAGGCCGGCAGCGCCGATCAACAATCTTTTTTTCATATGTCCTTCACCTCTCCTCCAATGTACCCGAAAAGTCCGAAGCCGTCTCGGTCTAAAGGCGTATACAAATTATTTCCAATTACCTGTAAACTAAAGATGCCCTCGAAGAACTATTGCATTTACGTGTACTAATACATATAATACACTTATAACGGATAAGGGAGAGGGTGTGAGCCATTGCTTTACAAAATCGATATGAAAAGTTCGGAACCTTTATACGAGCAAATCGTAAATCAGACGAAAGCACTCGTCATCCGCGGCATTTTACGGCCCGGGGACAAGGTCATGTCGGTGCGCGAACTTGCGACCGACCTCGTCATCAATCCGAATACGGTCAGCAAGGCGTATCAGGAGCTCGAGCGGTTAGGACTTCTCGAGATGCATCGCGGCCGCGGCACGTTTGTGTCCAAAGATTGGGTCGACCAGGACGCCTCGCGCGGACCGGTGATTGAAGCCATTCAAAAACTCGCCATCGATTGCCACTACGCGAACGTCTCTTTCGACGAAGCGGTGACGTTGTTCGAGACTGAATATAAGAAAGTAGGGGAGAGACATGCTGACAGTCCAGCAACTAACGAAGAAAATTGATCGACAGACTGTCCTCGACGGGGTCGACTTTACCGTCCATCGCGGCGAGATCGTCGCGCTCGTCGGACGGAACGGGGCCGGCAAGACGACGCTCCTTCGGACGATGGTCGGGATTATCCGTCCGGACACAGGTGACGTCTTATATGGAAAGACGAGTATTTTTAATGCACCGGAATTGAAGCGGGACGTCATCTTCGTGCCAGACTCGGCCGATGCGCTCAAACACTACACGGTGAACGAGGCGGCTGCCTTATACGAATCCATCTATCCGTCGTTCAACCGCTCGACGTTCCGTGAGACGCTCACGCGATACAACATCGACAATAAGAAGATTCGTCAGCTCTCGAAAGGGCAGAAGGCGATGGTGACGCTGTCGCTCGCGTTCGCGGTCCAGGCGAAGTACTATCTTCTCGACGAACCGACCGACGGACTCGATGTCGTCGCTAAGAGTGACGTCTTAAAACTCATGATCACGCAAATCGAGCAGCGTGATTGCTCGATCATCGTCTCAAGTCATCAATTGCACGAGCTCGAGCGCATCGCCGACCGTGTCGTCATGATTGAAAAGGGACGGGTCAAAGCCGTGATGACGCTTGAAGAGGCGCGTGCCTTGAGCGTCAAGTGGCAAGTCGTCTTCCAAGACGAGGTGCCGGTCGCATTGCTTGAACGAAAAGATATCGAGATTTTGAGCGTGACCGGTCGTGTCGTCTTGTTCATGGCGCGCGAGCGGTCGGATGAGCTCGAGGCGTTCGTCGACAGCTACAAACCGATGCTCGTCGAAGAAATTCCGATGTCGCTAGAAGACGTGTTCCGCGTCCAATTAGGAGGTGAAGCGAATGTTGTCTAAGGTGCTACTTAAAAAAGATTGGAAACAAGTATCGCTCTTATGGATTTTACTCATCGGGCTCGGAATTCTCGCTTACACGGTGCCGGTGTTTAATGAGATGCAGTACTACGATGAACGGATTCGTGATATTCAACAGAACCCTTCCCAATATGATGACGGGGTGATTCCTAGTGACGTCGCTTCACTCGAGACGGAAGACTTCTTCACGACAATTCCGGGAGTCGGGTATGCGATCGGTGAATTAGGGACGCTCTTGCCGATTGAGACGGTCGTCTTCCTCTACGTCGTGTTTGGGTTCTTAATGGCTTCTGTCTTGATCGGCAGTGAGCGCAACAGCCAAATGTCCGACTTTTCGATGTCGCTCCCATTCAGCCGCAACCAGCTGTACATATCGAAATGGTTGATCGGGGTAAGCGGCATCGTCCTTTCGTCACTGATCGGCGGGGCGATCATGCTCGGCGTGATTTATTCGTCCCGCTACGCGTTCTTAATCGAAGGACAGACGTTGAAAGTGATGGCGGTCCTCGGTTTGGTCGTCTTGATTGGCATCTCCGTCTTCACGCTGTCGCTTTGGATGGGCTCGTTCGGAGGCGAGGCGATCTCTCAAGTGCTCTGGTCAATCGTTGCCTTCTTGTTCCCGATTGGAATATTGTCGTTGGTGAACGGGTCGATTCAAGTGATTACAGGATATGTCTCGTACGACTGGTTCTCAGCAACGATGGAAAGCCTCCCGATGCGAATCTTGTCACCGCTTGTGAACATCGCGAACGTCGACACGTATAACTTGTTTACCGACAATTCGGTGTGGCGTGACTTTGCGACAGTCGGGATATTCAGTTCACTCCTCTTCATCGGGTTGACGTTCGGTCTTGGTCTTCTCATGTTCAACCGGGCCCCGCAGGAGAATAACGGCCGCTTCTTCATGTTCACGGGCTGGATTTGGCTCGTCCATGTCATCATGGTCATTTGTTTCGCCATGCTCGGTGGCATTATTCTTTCGGCATTCTCGTACCCGACGAGTGTCACGCTGTACGTCATCGGCTTCTTGATCGGCGGCTTCCTCGCCCACTTGCTCGCGAGACGCCTGCTCTACCGCTTCAACTTGCAACTCAAATCATAAGGAGGCATTCCCATGAAACGGCTCAGTCTATTGCTCGCATTGCTGCTCGTTATATTAACGGGATGTGCGGATTCGTCGACCGGTCGCCCGAATCCGTTCCAGTATAAAGGCGCCTACGTCGGCGACAATAGCGCCGTTGTCGGGATTGCTAACAGCTTACCGATGCATGACTGTTACAAATCGGTCGAGTTGCAGACGAAGAAACGGCCGTACGGCCTCACCGTCCGCTATGACGACCCGAAGCTTGACCGGATCGAGCAGGAACGGCTCGCCATCCGCAACGCTGCGACGTATTTCACACTCGTCAAGAACGCGGAGATCGTTCGCTTCGCTTTTCCGAACCGGACGTACGCGTTCTCTCGTCCGGAGATGGAAGCGTGGTTTGGCATCGACTTCTCGTCGATCAAATGGGAAAAAGATTTGCAGGAACGGCTCGATGAGAAAATCGGCAACGAACAACAGACCGAGGACTACTTCAAACGCATCTGAAAGTGATTGGATATTACCATCCAATCGCTTTTTTTCGATATTTTCTGAAAATTATTGGGTAAAGGGTAGATGAAAGCGTTTTCTTAGCATTATAATGGATGTAACTGAATCACTATTCATTCACAAGGAGGAACAGCGATGAACAAACCGTGGTTGCAAGATTACCCAGCCGACATGCCGAAGACGATTGACTATGAGGTGAAGCCGCTCTATGAGGCGCTCAGCCGAGCCGCAAAAGACTTCCCGGACCGGACGGCCGTCTCGTTCATCGGAAAAACGCTCACGTTCGCCCAAGTCGATGATGCGGCGCACCGCCTCGCGACGATGCTTCAGTCAAAAGGGCTGCAAAAAGGGGATCGGGTCAGCCTGATGCTCCCGAACTGTCCGCAATACGTCATCTCGTTCTATGCCGTCTTGTACGCCGGCGGGACGGTCGTTCAGACGAACCCGCTCTATACTGAGCATGAACTCGAGAACTTGATCACCGACTCGGGCGCGAAGATCGTCATCACGCTCGACCTCCTCTATCCGAAATCACTCCGCGTGAAAGAGAAGACGGATATTCAAACGATCATCACGACGAGCATCGCTGATTACCTTCCATTCCCGAAAAACAAACTGTACCCGATTAAAGTGAAACGCGAGAACAACATCGTCATCGATACGACGGGATCGGTCTTATTCAAAGACTTTAAAAACTTTGGTCCGGTCAAACCGATCGAGGTCGACCCGAAAGAAGACGTCGCCGTCTTGCAATATACGGGCGGGACGACCGGTTTGCCAAAAGGCGTCATGTTGACGCACTTCAACTTGACGGCGAACGTCGATCAGATTTCGAACTTCTTCTATAAATACAATCGCGGGGACGAGAAACGCGTCTTGAGCGTCGTCCCATTCTTCCACGTCTACGGGATGACGTGCTGCCTCAACTTCGGGATGGAGAACGGTTATGAGCTCGTCCTCGTGCCGCGCTTTGACGTGACCGACGTCTTGAAGACGATTCATAAGAAAAAGCCACACTTCTTCCCGGGTGCGCCGACGATGTATGTCGGTATTCTCAACGATCCGAAATTATCGAAGTACGACTTGTCGTCGATCGAGGCGTGTATCTCCGGTTCGGCCCCGCTCCCGGTCGAAGTGCAAGAACAGTTCGAGAGCATCACGGGCGGACGTATCGTCGAAGGGTACGGCTTGTCGGAGACGTCACCGGTAACGCATGCGAACTTCTTATGGGATAAGCGCATCGTCGGCTCGATTGGCGTGCCGCTGTCGGACACTTCTGCTAAAATTGTAAAAGCGGACGGCGAGACGCCGGCTGATATCGGTGAGATCGGAGAAGTGATGCTTCACGGTCCGCAAGTGATGAAAGGGTACTGGCAAAAGCCGGAAGAGACGGCGGCCGTCTTGAAAGACGGTTGGCTCGCGACGGGTGACCTCGGCTACATGGGCGAGGATGGCTTCTTCTATATCGTCGATCGGAAGAAAGACATGATCATTGCCGGCGGCTTCAACGTCTACCCGCGCGAGATCGAAGAAGTGCTCTACGAACATCCGGCCGTCAAAGAAGCGGTCTGTATCGGCGTGCCCGACCCGTATCGCGGAGAGACGGTCAAGGCGTTCATCGTCACGCGTGACGGCGTGAACGTGACGGAAGAAGAACTCGACAAGCATTGCCGGGAAAAGCTCGCTGCTTATAAAGTACCGAAGCTATATGAGTTCCGCGATGAGTTGCCGAAGACGTTCGTCGGTAAGATTTTGCGTCGCGTCCTCGTCGACGAAGAGAAGGCGAAACAAGTGAAACAAAGCAGTTGACACTGCCTTCACACATGATAGAATAATAAATGAATGAACCATCATTCATTTTTCTGCAGCGGTAAGGAGCTTGGGGTTTATGACAAAGAATGGATCAAAGAGTGACCGCATTATCGATGCGGCAGTGAAAGTGATTGCGGACCATGGCTATCACGGTGCAAAGGTGACAGCCATCGCCAAAGAGGCGGGCGTCGCGGACGGAACAATCTATCTGTATTTTAAAAACAAGGAGCATCTTTTGATTGAGTTGTTCCAGACGAAGATGGGGCTGTTCATCGACTACTCGAAGCAACAAATCGAGCAGGAGACGACGGCCGGGGACAAGCTTTACCGCTTGATCGAGTCACATCTGAAACAGCTGTCGGCCGATTACGACCTCGCCGTCGTGACACAAATCGAGCTACGGCAGTCGAACTTGGCGCTTCGCCAAAAGATCAGCGAAGTGTTGAAACCATATTTGAATTTGATCGATGCGGTCGTCACGCATGGGATCGAGACGGGTGAGTTCGACAACGAGCTCGATTACCGGCTCGCCCGACAAATGATCTTCGGCACGATCGATGAAGTGGTCACGAGTTGGATGGCGAGCGGCTTCAAGTACGACTTGATGTCGACGCTTCCGAAAGTACACCATATGTTGAAAAAAGGGCTTGCTTAACCGTAAGCCCTCTCATTGGCCCAAAAAATGAATGCTGATTCATGAATGATGGTGCGAACAACTTAAAGGGGGAACTACGATGAATATTTTTGTATTGCTGAAACGGACGTTCGATACAGAGGAAGCGATTCAGCTAGAGAACGGGGAAATCCAAGAAGACGGCGCTGAGTTCATCATCAACCCGTACGACGAGTACGCGGTCGAGGAAGCGATCCGAAAACGTGACGACCTCGGGGGAGAAGTCACGGTCGTGACGGTCGGACCGGAAGACGCGGACAAAGAATTGCGCACGGCGCTCGCGATGGGAGCGGACAAAGCGGTCCGTATCTCGATCGAGGACGACGTTGAGGACGCGGACCACGTGACGATCTCGAAAGTGCTCGCGACGTATTTAAAAGAGCAAGCACCAGACCTCATCTTCGCCGGAAACGTCGCCATCGACGGCGGCAGCGGCCAAGTTGCACCGCGCGTCGCCGAGCTGCTCGACATGAACTACGTGACGACGATTACCGAGCTTGAAATCGACGGGACGACAGCGACGGTCACTCGTGACGTCGAAGGGGACACGGAAGTGATCGAAGTGGCGCTCCCGCTCCTCGTGACGGCGCAACAAGGGTTGAACGAACCACGCTATCCGAGCCTTCCGGGAATCATGAAGGCGAAGAAGAAGCCGCTCGAGGAACTTGAGCTGTCCGACATCGATCTCGATGAAGATGAGATCGAAGCAAAAATCGAGACGATTGAACGGTTCTTGCCGGAAGAGAAGAAAGCCGGTCGCATCCTTGAAGGGGATACGGCGTCACAAGTGAGCGAGCTCGTTCAATTACTTCGCACGGAAGCCAAAGTCATTTAAGGGGGATATCACATATGAAAGCTTTAGTACTCGCAGAAGCGCGCGAAGGCGCGTTACGGAACGTATCATTTGAAGCGATCGCCGCGGCGAAGCAATTGACGGACGACGTGACGGCGGTCGTCATCGGGGAAGACGTCAAAGCGCTCGCGAATGAGCTCGGAGAATACGGGGCCGGCCGCGTCCTCGTCGTCGAAGACGAACGCCTCAAACATTATACGCCGGACGGTTACGGACAAGTGCTCCGTCAACTCATCGACCAAGAAGGCCCGGACATGATCGTCCTCGGCCATACAGCGCTCGGAAAAGATATCGCACCGAAACTCGCGGCCCGTCTTGACGCCGGACTCATCAGCGATGTCGTTTCAATCGAAGGATCGGGCAAAGACGCCGAGTTCGTCCGTCCGATCTACTCGGGGAAAGCGTTCGAGAAAGTGAAGTTCAAAGATTCGGTCATGTTCTTCACCATCCGTCCGAACAACATCGACGCCTTGCCGCGCACGGCTGGAGCGAGCGTGTCAGTCGAGACACCGAGTGTGGAATTGAAAGACCTCGCGATGATCGTCAAAGAAGTCGTCCGTAAAGCGACTGGAAAAGTCGACCTCGCCGAAGCGAAAGTCATCGTCGCCGGTGGGCGCGGTGTCAAGAGCGAGGACGGTTTCAAACCGCTCGAAGAACTCGCGGAGCTGCTCGGCGGCGCGGTCGGCGCTTCACGTGGAGCATGTGACGCCGACTACTGCGACTACGCCCTTCAAATCGGTCAGACCGGGAAAGTCGTCACCCCTGATTTATACATCGCTTGCGGTATTTCCGGGGCAATCCAACACTTGGCCGGCATGAGCAACGCGAAAGTCATCGTCGCCATCAATAAAGACCCGGAGGCGAACATCTTCACAGTGGCCGACTACGGCATCGTCGGCGACTTGTTCGACGTCGTCCCGCTGTTGACAGAAGAGTTCCGGAAACACCTCGTCAATAGCTGATGGGCAAAACGTTTGGGGAAACTTACCCTCCGTGGTATACTCTGAACATGAATTGCAAGAGAGTTCGTAACTGAACTTTCTCATCTTACTGGGGAGGTATTACCAATATGGCTATTAAACACGCAACGACTCAAACGTTTGAACAAGAAGTGAAAGAGGGCGTCGTCCTCGTCGATTTCTGGGCAGCTTGGTGTGGACCGTGCCGCATGATCGCACCGGTTCTTGAAGAGCTCGACCAAGAGATGGGCGACCAAGTCCAAATCGTCAAACTCGACGTTGACGAGAACCCAGAAGTAGCGGGCGCTTTCCAAATTCAAAGCATCCCGACACTCATGATGTTCAAAGATGGACAACCTGTTTCTAAAACAATGGGCTTCCAACCAAAAGAAGCACTCAAAGAGTTCATCGCGACAGCACAATAATGTCCAAAACAACCGATCGGGTTTCCGGTCGGTTGTTTTTTTGGTTTCGATCGCGATGATGAATCGTGAGATTTTTTTTACATTTACCGACGTGTTCCTTCATATTTAATAGTTTAAGAATTGTTTGAATTTGTGAAGAAACAGGGAAGTTTTAATCATGGCTAAGAACGGAAAATTTGCGCTATACTCATGTAGAGACGTGATGTAGTCAGATGACCCTACTTTTTTCCAAGGGCACGCTACGTCGCTTGTACGACTCTGTTCGAAGGAGGAATTTTCTTGTCGGTGTTACATCTCGCTATTTTATTGCCGCTTCTCGCGGCGCCGTTTATCCCGTTTCTATTTCGGGCAGTGAAGCGAATACATACGGGTTGGTTCGTACTGGTCGTGCCTACGCTTCTGTTCGCGTACTTCTTCCGCTTTATCAGCGTGACGAGTGACGGAGGTGTCGTGACCGAGACGGTACGTTGGATGCCTTCGCTCGGTATCAACTTTACGGCATATGTCGATGGGCTCGGGCTCTTGTTTGCGCTCCTGATCACGGGGATCGGTGCGCTCGTTGTCTTGTATTCGATTTACTATTTGAATAAAGACAAAGAATCGCTCGGCCACTTTTACGTGTACTTGTTGTTATTCATGGGGGCGATGCTCGGGGTCGTCTTGTCGGACAACATGGTCGTCATGTACATGTTCTGGGAACTGACATCGATTTCGTCGTTCCTGTTAATCGGTTACTGGTATGAGAAAGAGCGCTCACGTTACGGGGCGCAAAAATCGATGCTCATCACCGTCTTCGGTGGTCTGTCGATGCTCGGAGGGATCGTCATCCTCGAGTCGATGGTCGGCTCGTTCAGCATCCGTGAGATGGTCGCGAACCAAGCGGTCATCGTCGACAGTCCGTTCTTCGTCCCGGCGATGATCCTCATCTTGCTCGGGGCGTTCACGAAGTCGGCCCAGTTCCCGTTCCACATCTGGTTGCCGGACGCGATGGAAGCACCGACCCCGGTCAGTGCGTACCTCCACTCGGCAACGATGGTTAAGGCGGGGCTTTATTTGGTCGCCCGGATGAGTCCGGTCTTCCAAGAGTCTTCGCTCTGGTTGTGGATCATCGTCTCGTTCGGGACGTTCACGCTCTTCTGGGGTTCGTTCAACGCGGTCAAACAGACCGATTTGAAAGGGATCCTCGCTTATTCGACCGTCAGTCAGCTCGGTCTCATCATGTCGCTCCTCGGCCTTGGGGCCGCGGCGCTTCATTATGACGGGATTGACGACAACGTCTTCATGGTCGCGACGATCGCTGCGATCTTCCACTTGATCAACCACGCGACGTTCAAAGGCTCGCTCTTCATGATGGTCGGTATTGTCGACCACGAGACGGGCACGCGTGACGTCAGAAAGCTCGGCGGTCTCATGACCGTCATGCCGATCACGTTCACGATTGCCGTCATCGGTTCGTTATCGATGGCAGGGCTACCACCGTTCAACGGCTTCCTCAGTAAAGAGATGTTCTTGAAGGCGACGACGAAAGTGTTTTCAGCAGACTTCTTCGCGCTCGACACGATCGGTTTATTGATCCCGGTCGTCGCGTTCATCGCGAGCGTGTTCACGTTCGTCTACAGTCTGCTCATCTTCACACGCACGTTCATGGGCAAGGCGAAGTTCGATCAACTGCCGAAACAGCCGCATGAGGCACCGATTGGGATGCTCATTCCACCGGCAATCCTCGCTGTTCTCGTCGTCGTGCTCGGCTTCGTGCCGAACTTGTTGTCGAACACGCTCATCCGCCCGGCCGTCGAATCGATCTATCCGACGCTCGTCGAAGGCGGGCAAGCGGTCGAGGTCGATCTGTACTTCTGGCACGGCATCACGCCGGAGCTGCTCATGACGATCGGGATCGTCGCACTCGGGACGATTCTATTCTTCACCATCAACAAATGGATGGGGATTTATAACCGCATCCCGTACCGCTTGACGCTCAACGGGATGTACGACGGTTCACTCGTCTGGTCGAACAAGGCGGCGTACCGCTTTAAAGACAATTACATGACGGGCTTCATCCGTTCGTACTTGATTTATATTTTCGTTTTCATGTCGGGCATGCTCTTGATCTCGATGTGGTGGTATGACATGTTCAACTTCTCGTTCGGAGAAATGGCTACGGTCACCCCGTACGAGTACGTGCTCGGTGCGGTCGTCGTCTTGAGCGCGTTCGCGATTCTGTTCATGCGTTCGCGTCTGCCGGCGATTATCTTGCTCGGTGTCGTCGGTTACGGCGTCGCGCTCTTCTTCGTCTTCTTCGAAGCACCGGACCTCGCACTCACCCAACTCGTCATCGAGACGGTGTCGGTCGCGTTGTTCCTGCTTGTGTTCTATCACATGCCGGAGATCAGTAAGAAAGAATCACGGATGCGCTTTAAAATCGGCAACGCCATCGTCTCCGTCCTTGTCGGTGTCACCGTCATGTTGCTCAGCTTCATGACCCTCTCGAACAAGTCGGCGAGCTCGATCTCGGAATACTATAAAGAAAACGTGTATGACTTGGCTGCCGGGAAGAACATGGTCAACGTCGTCCTTGTCGACTTCCGTGGCTTTGATACGCTGTTTGAAATCATCGTCCTCGCCGTCGCAGGTCTCGGTATATACACGATGATTAAATTTAGAACGACGGTACAACGTACGAAAGGGGAAGATGGACATGAAGCCAAAAAGTAATAAGCGCGTCAACGACGTCATTTTACAGACGGCCGCGGTGATCATCTTCTTCATCATCATCGTCTTCTCGATTCACTTGTTCTTCTCGGGGCACTATTCTCCGGGTGGTGGGTTCATCGGGGGCTTGATGACGGCGGCGGCACTCGTGCTCTTGCTGCTCGCCTTCGACTCGAAGACGCTCGCGAACGTCTTGCCGTTTGATTATCGCCGCATGACGGCGCTCGGGGCGCTCATCGCGGTATTGACGGCGATGCATTCGATTTTCTTCGACTTGCCGTTCTTCACGCACGCCTATGATAAGTTCAATTTGCCGTTGCTCGGCGAAGAGACGCTCCATACGGCGATCGCGTTCGACCTCGGTGTCTACTTCGTCGTCATCGGTGTCACGATGACGATCATTCAAACGATTGGAGAGAGTGAATAATGGAAATCTTCGTTAGCATCATTATCGGTGCCTTGACGATGTGTGCAGTCTATATGATTCTCTCAAAGAGTTTGTTACGCATCATCATCGGCACGTCACTGTTCAGTCACGCCGCCCACTTGCTCGTTTTGACGATGTCAGGACTGAAGACAGGCGCCGCACCTGTCCTTGTCGACGGAGTGACCGACTATACCGACCCGTTACCACAGGCGCTCGTCTTGACGGCGATCGTCATCAGTTTCGGGGTGACCGCGTTCTTCTTGGTACTCGCATACCGCACCTACCAAGAACTGAACACGGATAATATGGAGGAAATGAAAGGAACGGAATCGAATGATTAACTTACCTGTGTTTCCGATTGTCATCCCGGCGCTTGCGGCGATCATCATGATGTTCCTGCCAAAGAACGTGCGCTTGCAGCGCGGCCTGGCACTTGGATCAATTTTTGTCACGTTACTCGTGTCGCTCTTTTTAGTGCACACCGTGTCACAAGAGGGCATCTTGACCCTCAACCTCGGGAACTGGCCGGCGCCGTTCTCGATCACGCTCGTCTCAGACATGTTGTCAGCGCTCCTCGTCACGACGTCGACGCTGCTCACATTCTTTATCATCTGGTTCGCCGTCCATTACTTCTCAACGGCGTATGAAGAGAACTACTTGTATGTCGCGATGATGTTCTTGCTCGTCGGTGTCAACGGCGCGTTCACGACAGGCGATATTTTCAACTTGTTCGTCTTCTTCGAGGTGTTCTTGATCTCGTCTTACGTCTTGATCGTCCTCGGCGGGAAAGGCGTCCAGTTGCGCGAGTCGATCAAGTACTTGCTCGTCAACGTCCTCGCCTCGGCGCTGTTCGTCATGGCCGTCGCGTATCTTTACGGGGCTGTCGGGACGCTCAGCTTGGCGGACCTCGCCCAGAAGATCCCGCTCGTCGATAACCCGAACGTCATCTCCGTCATCGGTGTGCTGTTCATTATCGTCTTCGGATTGAAAGGGGCGCTCGTGCCGCTCCATTACTGGTTACCTGGTTCGTACGTCGTCGCACCGACACCGATCCTCGCATTGTTCGGGGCGCTCTTGACGAAAGTCGGCGTCTACTCGATTCTTCGGACGTACACGCTCTTGTTCGATGTGAACGGGACGTTCTTGCAGACGTTCTTGATCGTGCTCGCCGTCTTGACGATCATTACGGGGATGGTCGGGGCGATCGCTTACAACGACGTCAAACTGATCATCATCTACAACATCATGATCGCCGTCGGGGTCATCCTGTACGGGATTGCGATCAACACGCAGACGTCGCTCGAAGGGGCACTCTATTACTTGATCCACGACATGATGATCAAAGCCGTCTTGTTCATGCTCGTCGGGATGATGATCGGCATCACGAGGTCCGGCCAGCTCCGCGAGATGGGTGGACTCATCACACGCTTCCCGCTCTTCGGTTGGACGTTCTTCATTGCGGCGCTCTCGCTCGCAGGGATTCCGCCGCTCAGTGGTTTCTTCGGGAAACTATTGATCGTCCAAGGCGGAGTCGGGGAAGGGGACTTGTTCGGTCCGATCCTCGTCCTCATCTCGAGCCTGTTCGTCTTGTTCTCTGTCATTAAGATTTTCTTGAACGGTTTTTGGGGAGAAGAGCGCCGGCAGTATGACGGACCGCTCATCCCATTCACGAACCGCTTGCTCGTCCCGGTGTGTCTATTGCTCGCCGTGGCGGTCGCGTACGGTTTCGGTGCCGAGTTGATGCATCCATATATTACCCAGGCAATCGAACCGCTCACGCAGCCAGAACTCTACATCGATGCCGTGTTAAAGGAGTGACTACAAGATGGCCTATCAAATATTGATTAACTTTTTCTTGGCGTTCATCTGGATGTTCCTCACGGGATCGTTCACGACATACGGTTTTTTGATCGGTTACTTGCTCGGTCTTCTCGTCATCTTCATGATGCGCCGCTTTTTCCGTGAATCCGGAACAGGCTTTTACTTCACCCGCGTGATCAAGCTCTTCAAGTTGCTGCTCATTTTCTCTCGCGAGCTCGTCATGGCGAACTTCGAGGTGTTGCGCCTCGTCCTCAGTCCAAAGCTCGAGATTCAACCAGGAATCTTTCGCTACGAGACGACGCTCAAGACGGGTTGGAAAATCAGTCTCTTGTCGATGCTGATCTCGCTTACGCCAGGGACGCTCGTCGTCCAAGTCTCGCAAGACAGCAAGACTCTCTATATCCATGCACTCCATATGCCGGATAAAGAGGCGTTGAAACAAGACATTTACGATAACTTCGAATCAAGCATTAAGGAGGCGACGGAATGATGGACATCTTGGACATTTTGATTTACATCTCGCTCGCCATCTTGCTTCTCGCGATGTTGTTCATGCTGTACCGTGTCGTTAAAGGACCGACGACGGCTGACCGGGTCATCGCCCTCGACTCGATCGGCATCGCCCTCATCTCGGTCGTCGCCCTCTTGTCGATTTTGCTCGACACGACGATGTTCTTCGAGGTTATTCTTTTGCTTAGTATCCTCGCCTTTATCGGGACGGTGGCGTTCTCGAAATTCTTAGAGAGAGGGGAGATCATCCATCATGACCGCGACAATGATCTTTGATATATTGACCGGCATTTTCACGATCATCGGGGTGTTCTTCACGGTCGTTGCGGCGATCGGCCTCATCCGCCTTCCGGACATCTACTCTCGGACCCACGCGGCCTCGAAGTCGGCGACGCTCGGCGTCATGTTCGTGTTGTTCGCGGCCGTCTTGCACGTCTGGGTCGACCAGCGCGTGTTCGATGCGCGCCTCTTGCTCGGGTTGTTCTTCGTTCTATTGACCGCACCGGTCGGCGGACATTTGATCGCCCGGGCCGCCCATACGAAAGGCGTCCCGCTTTGGGAAAAGTCGCTTCAAGATGCGTTGAAAGAAGATAAGGATAAAGGAATCGAGTAATCCGATTCGACGAAAAAGCAGGGAAGTCCCAATCGGGGCTTCCCTGCTTTTGTGTGTTTCGTTCAAATGAGGTACGACAAGTCGGACGCGGACGTCGGATACGCGAACTGTAAGTGTTTCACGTGTTGATGGCTGATGTTGTTCTGTATAATGAATGAGAACATGTTGATCAGTTCCGGAGCATGCTGGCCGATCAGATGGGCGCCGAGCACATGGCCGTCATGGCTGAGCAACACGCGAGAGAAAGCGGTCTGGTCGTTGATGCGCTCATACGTCAAAAAGTGGGACAAGTCATTGTCTTTGCACTCGAAGTCGATGCCTTGCGCTTTCGCCTCATCGATCGTCAAGCCGACCTTGGCGATGGGAGGGGACGTGAAGACGACGGTCGGGGCCGGGCGTTCCGGGAACGGACGTGTATTGCCCCGAATCAAGTTGAGCGCGGCGATCCGGCCTTCTTGACCGGCGAACGGCGTGAGCGGCGGATTGTCGCTTGCACTGACGTCACCGGCCGCGTAGACGAACGGATTCGTCGTCTGTAAATACTCGTTGACGCGAATGCCGTCTTTGTCGGAGGCGATGCCAGCAGCGTCCAAACGGAGCCGCTCAATGCTCGGGATGCGTCCCGAGGCGTTAAGGACGACTCCTGCAAGGGTAGAGTCATCTGACAACGTCAAGACGTCCCCGTCGAGCCGAACCGGTTCGACGCCGTACCGGACATCGATGCCGATGCGCACCGTCTCGTCGACGAGACGGTTGACGATTTTTCGGTCGAATGATTTAAGCGCCCGCGACCGGATGAGGAGCGTGACACGGCTCCCGAACCGACGGAGGATATGGGCGAATTCGAACGCGATATAGCCTGCCCCGACGATGGTGATCGCTTCTGGCAACGCCTCAAGGTCGAAAATATCGTCACTCGTGAGGGCACCTTCTCCGCCTGGGATATCGAGCGGACGGGGGATGAGGCCGGTCGCGATGATGAATTGATGCGCTGACACCTCATGTCCTTCGATGACGATCGAGTCTTCGTCGATGAAATGGGGCTCGCCTTCGAACAAATCGATGCCGCGCTCTTTCCAATTATGCGTCTTTGTCGTCGGGACGGCGAAACGATATTCGTCGATGCGCCGCTTGAACACGCTCCAGTCGAGCGTGATGTCCCCTTTGACGCCGAGCGGTTTCATTTGATCGATGCGGGTGATGAGCTCGACTCCTTCCGCGAGCATTTTTTTCGGGTCGCAGCCGCGTTGCGGACACGTCCCGCCGAACGTCCAGTTCTCGACGATGGCAACTTGTTTACCGGCGTCGCACAAAACGTTAGCGGCTTGGCTCGCTGCCGACCCGCTCCCGAGGATGATGACGTCGTACCGTTTCATACAATTCCCTCCCTCTGAGACTTCATCATATTTTTCCCGTCCTAGAGGAAGCTAAACTGAGGTGATCGAACTTGAGTCAGACTGACCATATTAAACATAAACTAGCGCTGCTCCCGGATGAGCCCGGCTGTTACTTGCATAAGAACGAGTACGGCGAGGTCATTTATGTCGGGAAAGCGAAAAATTTGAAGAATCGCGTCCGGTCCTACTTCACCGGGGCGCACGATATTAAAACGATGCGGCTCGTCGCCGAGATCCGCGACTTCGAGTACATCGTCACGGCGAGCGAACTCGAGGCGCTGTTGCTTGAGATGACGCTCATTAAAAAGCACGACCCGAAGTACAACATCCGTCTGAAAGACGACAAGACGTACCCGTACATTAAGATCACGAATGAACCGTACCCGCGCCTGTTGACGACGCGGAAGCTGAAAAGGGACGGGGGCCATTATTTCGGACCCTACCCGAACGCCTATGCCGCCAACGAGACGAAGCGTCTGCTCGACAAGTTGTATCCGCTAAGGAAGTGTCAGCCGATGCCGAGGAAGTTGTGCCTGTATTATCACATCGGGCAATGTCTCGGCCCGTGCGAGCTCGCGGTCGATACGGACGATCAAAAGAAAATCGTCCAGGAGATTCGCCGGTTCTTGAACGGCGAGACGGCTGAGACGCTCGCGAAGCTTGAAATCGATATGGGCAAGGCGGCCGAAGAGATGCAGTTTGAACGGGCGGCCGAACTGCGTGACCAAATCCGGGCCGTCGAGTCGATCATGAACAAGCAAAACATGATCACCGCCGATCCGACGGCACGTGACGTCTTCGGCTACACGCTCGACCGAGGCTGGATGTGTGTCCAAGTGTTCTACATGCGCGGCGGCAAGATGATCGAGCGTGACGTCTCGCTCTTCCCACTCCACGGCGAACCATCAGAAGAACTCGAAAGCTTCATCGTCCAGTTCTATGAACAAAACGTGTTGCCAAAAGAAGTGCTCGTCCCAGAAATCGTCCGCGTCGACTTGTTAGTTGATGCGATCGGGACGAAAGTGATGCAGCCGAAACGGGGAGCGAAGCGACAACTGCTCGCCCTCGCGACGAAGAATGCGGAAATCGCCTTGAATGAGAAGTTCGAACTGCTCGCCCGTGACGAAGAACGGACGCTCCTCGCCATGCGTGAGCTCGGTGAGGCGATCGGCATCCCGAACTTGTCGCGCGTCGACATCATCGATAACGCCAACATCCAAGGGGCTGACGCCGTCTCGGCGCTCGTCGTCTTCGAGGACGGCAAACCGCTCAAAAAAGAATATCGGAAATATAAGATTCGCACCGTCCAAGGACCGGACGATTACGAGACGATGCGTGAAGTCGTCCGTCGCCGCTTCCGTCGCTTGTTGACTGAAGAGAAACGGCTGCCGGACTTGCTGTTGATCGATGGGGGGATCGGGCAGTTGAACGCGGCGCTCGATGTGTTGCATAACGAGTTCGGCCTCGACTTGCCTGTCGGATCGCTGAAGAAAGATGACCGTCACCGGACGAGCCAGCTCTTGTTCGGTGAAGGCGGCGGAGTGATCGAATTGAACTCGCGCTCGAGTGCGTTCTACTTGTTGCAACGGATGCAAGACGAGGTCCACCGCTTCGCCATCACGTTCCACCGCAGTCTGCGGACGAAAAAGATGACGAAGTCGGTGCTCGATGACATCCCGGGTGTCGGTCCAAAGCGGCGTCAGCAGTTGATTCGCCATTTCGGGTCGATGAAACAGATCCGCCTCGCGTCACTCGAACAGTTGAAAGAGGCAGGCTTGCCCGAGAAACTCGCCGAGATTGTGCTCGAGCACGTGCACGAGGAGACGGATGAATGAATGACGATGCCACTCAAGCGTTGCCAATCCTCGTCCGTCCCGTCATTGAGGCATTCGTTGACCGCTTAAAGGAAATCGTCCCGATCGCACACGTTTATGTGCATGGTTCGGTAGCGATGGGAGGGTTTCATCCTGACCATAGCGACCTTGACTTCCTGATTGTCGCGGGCCGGCCGTTATCTGACGAAGAGAGGCTCGCTTTGACTCATCTTTGCCTCACGTCATCGAATGATCCGTATCCAATCGAACTGAGTGTCCTCACCGTCCATGAATTGACCAACTGGCAACATCCGAGCCCGTTCGACTTTCATTACAGCGAAGGCTGGCGGACTCGCTTCGAGTTGGCAGGTCAAAGCAGTGAAGTGTCGACGCTTCAATCAGGACTGACTGACCCAGATTTGGCGGCCCATGTGCGAATAACATGTGAGCGTGGCATTGTCCTCTATGGGCGACCGCTCAAAAGTCTGCTCAGTGGCTTCAAAGAAGAAAACTATAGGGATGCCATCATGTCTGACGCACTCGACTGTCTTGATTCAGTCCATGATGCGCCGGTGTACAGCGTACTCAATCTGACGCGCGTCCTTGCCTATTGCTCCGACCAGCTAATTCTATCGAAACAAGAGGCATACGAATGGTCGAGAGGAAAGGGTTTCCCTTCGGATGTTTCCCGAACGGTTGCAAAAGCAGCTGGCGCGTATGCCGGGGAAGAAATTCACTTTGCAGCAGATGAGTTAGACGTATTCTATAATTTTGTGCGCACTCATCTTTCACTCAAATAACAAAGAGCCGATGCGGTCGCATCGGCTCTTGTCATTCGTACGTGTCTTTTCGGTCTAATTGGACGGTGATGTGGACGGCTTCACGTGCCGGGTCGGCATAACCTTCGGCCACGCATTGGAGACGACCGGCGATTTGTTCGGCTAAAAAACCAGCCTCGAGCTGGTAATAACCTGTCGCTTTTTGTTGCGTCGAAGGAGGGGGGACGAGTTCGAACACGAACTTGTTCCCTTTCTCTTTTATAAGCGACAATTGTCCCCAACCGGCTTCTTCAAAGAATGCGCACAACTCCTCGTCCGGCATGACCGGGAACTTGCGGGCGATCCGTTTGCCGGACCAATAGATGACTTGGCCGTAATCGTCTCCGAGCAAGTCTGTCAACACATAATCGCGTAGCAATTCGATCGCGAAAGTGGGTTGGCTCATGGTTTCCATCTTCTTCCATCACTCCAATCTCTCTATACCATTATAACGACGAATTGGGATTTGGTCACCGAGAATTTTCTAAAAGAATGTGCCGGAAATCGGTCAGGTTGTCTTGTCATACAATTTTCACAAGAGTAGAATAGGAGTCAGAAAGCTATATTTAGATTTGAAAACGCTTTTATTGACAAAACGAGCCAACTGCTCGTAAAAAGGGGGAACTAGAATGGCATCGCGTCGTGACTATTTCAGTCGTAAAGTCCATTCGCTACTTGGGGTCATCCCAATCGGCTTGTTTTTGATCGTTCACTTATCGGTCAACTACTATATTGTCGATGGGGTGGAGTCGTTCAACAAGGCAGCAAAATTCATGGAGAGCTTACCGTATTTATACTTCCTTGAAGTGACGATCATCGCCTTGCCGATGATTTTCCATGGGGTGTATGGCGTGTACTATGCGTTTCTCGGATCGATCAACACGAACCGTTACTCGTACGCCCGCAACTGGATGTATATTTTACAGCGCTTCACAGGCGTCTTCCTCGTCATCTTCATCGCATGGCACGTTTGGGAAACGCGCTTGGCGAAGATGCGTGGGGTCGAGGTAAACGCGGAGATGATGCAAAACATCGTCGACAACCCGCTCATGCTCATCTTCTACATAGTCGGGATCCTCTCGGCTACGTTCCACTTCGCGAACGGACTCTGGTCGTTTGCGATCACGTGGGGTATCACACAGTCACCTCGTTCGCAACGCTTCATGAGCTACGTGTCAGGTGCCGTGTTCTTGGCACTATCTTTTGTCGGACTTCGTTCAATCTTGACGTTCGCCGGCATCTTGTAATAGGGGGAAATTTACATGGCAAATCAAAGTTTGATCGTCATCGGTGGCGGTCTAGCTGGACTCATGGCGACAATCAAGTCGGCAGAGATGGGTGTTCCGGTTAAACTATTCTCGCTTGTACCGGTCAAGCGTTCACATTCGGTCTGTGCACAAGGCGGCATCAACGGTGCCGTCAACACGAAAGGGGAAGGGGATTCTCCTTGGCAACACTTCGATGACACGGTTTATGGCGGGGACTTCCTTGCCAACCAACCACCTGTTCAAAAGATGGCAGAAGCGGCACCTAAAATCATCCATATGTTTGACCGGATGGGTGTCATGTTCAACCGGACGCCGGAAGGTCTCCTTGACTTCCGTCGTTTCGGGGGCACACTCCATCACCGGACGGCTTACGCCGGTGCGACGACAGGGCAACAGCTCCTCTATGCGCTAGACGAGCAGGTCCGGCGTTTCGAAGCCCAAGGTCTCGTCGAGAAATATGAAGGTTGGGAGTTCCTCCGAGCCATCATCGATGAGGCGGGTGTTTGCCGCGGTGCCGTCTGTCAGGATCTTCGTTCGATGGAAATTAAAGCGTTCCCGTCGGATGCGGTCATCCTCGCAACGGGCGGACCGGGCGTCATCTTCGGAAAATCGACGAACTCGGTCATCAACACCGGTCAAGCGGCCGGTGCGGTCTATCGCCAAGGCGCGGTCTACGCGAACGGCGAGTTCATCCAAATCCACCCGACGGCCATTCCGGGCGACGACAAGCTTCGTCTCATGAGTGAGTCGGCGCGTGGGGAAGGCGGCCGCGTCTGGACGTACAAAGACGGCAAGCCTTGGTACTTCCTCGAAGAGAAATATCCGGCTTACGGAAACCTCGTGCCGCGTGACATCGCGACGCGTGAGATCTTTGACGTTTGCGTCAACCAGAAACTCGGCGTCAACGGCGAGAACATGGTGTACCTCGATCTTTCGCATAAAGACTCGAAAGAGCTCGACATCAAACTCGGCGGCATTCTCGAGATTTATGAGAAGTTCGTCGGGGACGATCCGCGTAAAGTGCCGATGAAGATCTTCCCGGCCGTTCACTATTCGATGGGCGGACTTTGGGTCGACTACGACCAGATGACGAACATTCCAGGACTGTTCGCAGCAGGGGAATGTGACTACTCGATGCACGGGGCGAACCGTCTCGGCGCGAACTCACTTCTTTCGGCCGTTTACGGCGGGATGGAAGCGGGTCCGTCGGCAGTCAACTACATGCGCGGTCTCGATCAAGCGACCGAGAGCGTGCCGGAAGCACTCTTCAACTTCAACGAGCGTGAGGAAATCGAGCGGTTCAATGACATCCTCGCGATGGACGGCACAGAAAACGCCTACCAAATCCACCGTGAGCTCGGTGAATTGATGACGGACAACGTCACCGTCGTCCGCTACAACGACAAACTCATCGCGACGGACAAAAAGCTTCAAGAACTCCGCGCTCGTTTCAACAACATCTCAGCGACCGATACGGCGCGCTGGAGCAACCAAGGGGCATCGTTCATCCGACAACTCGACCACATGCTTGACCTCGCACGCGTCATCACACTCGGCGCGCTCAAACGCGACGAGAGCCGTGGGGCCCATTACAAACCGGACTTCCCGGAGCGTGATGACGAGCAGTTTATGAAGACGACGATGGCACGTTACAACGAAGGGGAAGTCGATATCTCGTATGAAGAGATCGACGTTTCGTTAATCCCGCCACGTAAACGGGATTACTCGAAGAAAGGGGCGAAGACGAAATGACGACGCCGATGCAATCTGAACAAAAAGATATCCGTTTCATCATTGAACGCCAAGATGGACCGGATCAACCGACATATACCGAGGAGTTCATGGTTCCGTACCGTCCGAACATGAACGTCATCTCGGCACTCATGGAAATCCGCCGGAACCCGGTCAACGCCGAAGGCAACAAGACGACACCGATCAACTGGGACATGAACTGTCTCGAAGAAGTGTGTGGCGCCTGTTCGATGATCATCAACGGCAAACCGCGCCAATCGTGTACGGCGCTCGTCGATAAGCTCGAGCAACCGATCCGCTTGTCGCCGATGAAGACGTTCCCGGTCATCCGTGACCTTCAAGTCGACCGTCAGCGCATGTTCGACGCCTTGAAAAAAGTGAAGGCGTGGGTCCCGATCGACGGCACGTACGACCTCGGTCCAGGACCGCGGATGCCTGAGAACAAACGGCAATGGGCGTATGAACTATCGAAATGTATGACGTGTGGTGTCTGCCTCGAGGCGTGCCCGAACGTCAACGACAAGTCGAACTTTATCGGGCCGGCGGCACTCTCGCAAGTCCGTCTCTTCAACTCGCACCCGACAGGCGCCTTCCATGCGGAAGATCGTCTCGAGGCGCTCATGGAAGACGGCGGCATCATGCAGTGCGGAAACGCACAAAACTGTGTCGAGGTTTGTCCGAAAGGCATCCCGCTCACGACGTCAATCGCTGCGATGAACCGTCAGACGACGCTTCACTCGTTCAAATCGTTCTTCGGAAGCGACAAAGGCCGCACCGGTTCTGCGGTTGAGGCGTAAGGGTCGCCGATGACGAAATACTTCCGCGAACCCGATTGGGAAACACGTGTCAAAAGAGGGGTCGCCCTCGACGTCAAGGTCCGCTTCTCCGAGTGTGACCCGTACGGCCACATGAACAACACGATTCCGTTCATCTATTTTGAAGATGCGCGGATCGAGTTGCTCGAGACGACAGGTTTTTCGTTGAAAGACGGCTTCGTCGTCGTGGCGGACGCCCAGTGCGACTATGTAAGACAAGTGATGCCGCGTCAACAGCTGAGCGTGTATGCCAATGTCTTGACGGTCGGAAACACTTCATGTGATATTCATTACGGGGCGTATGACGGAGATCAACTGCTATTTGCCGGCCGCACGAGCCTCGTGCATTTGTCGAAAGACGGCCGTCCGGCGGAATGGACTCCAGAATATAAAAATCGCTTGCAGAATTTTTGCGAATCCGCTATCATTTGATAATGAGTTCACAAACAATTATTCTGCCGGTTCGCCCGCAGAATTGAAATTTGAAGGGAGACCATCACGTCATGGAAAAAACATTCACAGTCGTTGCTGATTCAGGAATTCACGCTCGTCCAGCTACTCAGCTCGTAAACACAGCTTCTAAGTTCCAATCAGATATCAACCTCGAGTACAACGGTAAGACAGTTAACTTGAAGTCGATCATGGGTGTACTTTCACTCGGAATCGCGAAAGACTCAACAATCAAAATCACTGCAGCAGGTGACGATGCAGAAGAAGCGATCAACACGCTTTCTGACATGCTCACTAGCGAAGGTCTTGCTCAGTAATTCGGGCAACGGACGAGGCGGCCAATCGGCTACCTCGTCTTTTTGTTTGTCACGGGACCGTTTCTTTTGCCGGAACGGCTTTTTTGGTAAGATAGATGGGAATGGAAGTGATCAATAGTGAAACGAGCGATTGGAGTACTCGATTCCGGGGTCGGCGGCTTGACGGTAGTCAAAGAACTGATGCGCCAACTCCCAAAAGAAGAAATTATCTATATCGGTGACACGGAACGTTGTCCGTACGGACCGCGCCCGCACGATGAGATTGAAGCATATACGTGGGAACTGATCGAGTTCCTGCTCAGCAAAAACGTGAAGATGATCGTCATCGCCTGCAACACGGCGACGGCCGTCGTCTTGAAAGAAGCGCGCAAGCGACTTCACATCCCGGTCATTGGGGTCATCGATCCTGGTGCCCGCGCTGCCGTCAAAGGCACGCGCAACAAACATATCGGTGTCATCGGCACGAAGATGACGATCGAGAGCAACTCGTACGAGACGGCACTCCGTCACGTGGCGGGCGAAGTCGACGTCTATTCGCTCGCTTGCCCGCCGTTCGTCCCGCTCGTCGAAGCGGGGGAACTTGACGGGGAACGTGTCCGGTCGATCGTCGAGGAGACGCTCCGTCCGCTCCAACCTTCGGAGATGGACACGCTCATCCTCGGCTGCACGCATTATCCGCTTCTCGCACCGGTCATCCAGGACGTCGTCGGTCCGGACGTCCACCTCATCTCGTCTGGGGATGAGACGGCACTCGAAGTGGCGGCCATTCTCGATTTCCAAGAGCTCGAGAACGACCTCGACACCGTCCCGGCTCACCAGTTTTACGCGACCGGGGACGTCGACATGTTCAATCGATTGGCGACAGAGTGGCTCGGTCTTTCCGTCGAGGCGGAGAAAGTGGAGGTGTCGCTAAATGCGTAACGAACGTAAACACGACGAATTAAGAACAGTCGAGATTATTCCGCACGTGAACAAACATGCGGAAGGCTCGGTCCTCATCTCAATCGGCGACACGAAAGTCATCTGTACGGCGACTGTCGAGGAGCGCGTCCCGAACTTCTTGCGCGGGAAAAAACAAGGGTGGATCAACGCCGAGTACGCGATGCTCCCCCGCGCGACGGGGGACCGGACCGTGCGCGAAGCGGTACGCGGGAAACAGTCGGGTCGGACGATGGAAATTCAACGGTTGATCGCTCGAAGTTTACGCTCGGTCGTCGACTTGGAACGACTCGGCGAGCGGACGATTTGGATCGACTGTGACGTCATCCAAGCGGACGGCGGCACACGGACGGCTTCGATCACCGGCGGTTTTTGTGCGCTCGTCCTCGCGGTCGACGCGCTCATCCGCCAAGGGAAACTGGCGGACACCCCGATCAAAGAAGGCGTCGCCGCCATCTCGGTCGGACGGACCGATGTGCTCGTCCTCGATTTGAATTATGAGGAAGACGCGGCGGCCGAAGTCGACATGAACGTCGTCATGACGGCGAGCGGTCGTTTCGTCGAAGTGCAAGGCACAGGTGAAGAGGCGACGTTCACGCTCCAAGAGATGAACGACATGCTCTTGCTCGCCCAAGGCGGGATCGAGCAGCTGTTCAAAGCAGCGGAAGATGCGCTCGGCGCCTCATGGTGGTACGTCGGTGAACAGATGGAGGAAACGACATGAAATTGATTGTAGCAACACGAAACAAAGGGAAAGTCGTCGAAATCGAAGGCATGCTCACGCCGCTCGGTTTTGAAGTCGAGTCGTTGCTCGACTATCCGGACGCACCGGAGACGGACGAGACCGGGACGACGTTCGAGGCGAACGCCGAACTAAAAGCGACCGAGGCGGCCCGTTACTTCGGTCACGCCGTGCTCGCCGATGACTCCGGGCTCGAAGTCGATGCGCTCGACGGGGCACCAGGTGTCCATTCGGCCCGTTTCGCCGGACCTGAGAAATCGGACGAAGCAAACAACGCGCTCCTGCTCGAAAAGTTGAACGGAGCGACCGACCGGACGGCCCGTTTCATCTGCGCCCTCTGTCTCGCCAAACCGTCGGGGGAGACGCTCACCGTTCGAGGCACGATCGAAGGGACGATCGGCTACGCGCCGCACGGTGAGAACGGATTCGGATACGACCCGCTCTTCATCGTCCCGTCGCTTCATAAGACGGCGGCCGAGCTCGAGCGCGATGAAAAGGCAGCGGTCAGCCACCGCGGCCAAGCGTTACGTAAGTTGGAGGCAGAAATCATTTCGTTTATGGAAGGATGAGCCGTATGCGTTTTCTCGTAGTCAGTGACAGTCACGGATTGACAGAAGAGCTAGTAACCATCTTCAACCGGCACGAAGAAGAGATTGACGACGCGTTCCACTGTGGCGATTCACAGCTCGCGCTCGTCGACGAGCCTTTGCTCCCGTATCGGACGGTGCGCGGCAACTGCGACTTCGGCGGGGACTTGCCGCTCGAGCGGGTCGAAACGACGCCGGCCGGGACGATATTGATCGTCCACGGCCATCACCACGACGTCAAATACGACTTGAACCGGTTGCGTTACCGCGCCGAGGAAGTCGGGGCGAACGTCGTCTTGTTCGGCCATTCCCACGTCGCCGGTGCGTTGATCGAAGACGGGATCCTATACGTGAACCCAGGCTCGATACGGATGCCGCGCGGTCGGAGTGACAAGACGTATGCGCTCCTAGACCTCGAGAACGGACAGGCTTCGGTCCACTTTTTCCGGTCTGAGGACGGCTCGGCCGTACCGGACCTCGATGTGAGCGGAAAGCTGTGACGGAATGAAAAGAAGGAATTGACAGCAAACCATTTTTCTATTATAGTTTTCTTGTCAATGTCCCAATAGCTCAGCTGGATAGAGCAACGCCCTTCAAGACAAATAGGAGCCTTTATAGGGAAACCAAAACCTATAAAGTGGACGACACTATATCGGTGAAGCCTTAACAGATCATGCTGATGGTAATACCGAGGAAACTTGTATCTTTCGAGATCAAGCTGATTCGAAGGACTGAAGAGACATCTTTTCAGTGGTAGAGTCGGTAAAGGAACGGAGACGTTCGCGAGGTTCCGTAGAGACTACACGTGTCGCACCTGAAACGGTGAAGATATAGTCCAGACTACAAACAACATGCGTTGGTGGCGAAAGCCATGGTGGTAAGCTAAGGCGTCGGTCGGGGGTTCGAATCCCTCTTGGGACACTTCCATTTAAAATAGAGATAGCCTCCACGGGGGCTGTCTCTTTTTTCGTTTTTCTCGGGAAACATTTGACAATCGGCTTTTTCCTAAGGAAGATGGAGAAGAGTGGAAGAAAGGGTGTGGGGAGATGGAAAAGAACCAGCAGTATCCGTTTCCGGGGAACTGGACGCGACTTCAAAAGATGGTGAAAGAAGCCGACGTGGCCGGAGAACGGCAACGCATCGAACCGGTGTTATGGGACTGGTACGAGGAACTCGAAGGGGACACGTACTTGTTCATGGAAATCTTTCAATGTTTGATGGAGCGCCCTGATGAGCCGGAGACGCTAGAAAAGCTTGAAGATCTCGTCACGACGCAAATGGAACAGTCGGAACAGCCGGAATCATGCGGGCTGCAGATCGCCCAATATTACATCATGCGTGACCAGCCGTTCGAGGCGGCGCATTGGATCGAGCAGTATCTCGCCAGCCAAGACGGCGACCAAGTGAACACACAGGCGTACCAAGTGCTCCAAGTGTTGAAATTGACCGAATTCCCGGCGGCGATTGCGAAGTTGAAGCGGACGTTGCATCAAGGGAGCGTCGGCGAACAGATCGAGATGCTCGCGCACGTCCATTTCAACATCGACGACGTGCTCGATAACGTGTTGAAGGCGTATCTTCTCGAAGAGCGGCCGAAAGTGATCAAAGTGATGGTGCTCGAAAAAGCGATCGACGAGCTCGAGACGATCGAATGGGTCGACCGTGGGGAACGGTACACGTATGACCGAAGCGAGGCGAGCACGTTCGCGCGCGAATGGGGCTTCACGTTCGGTGATTTGCAAAAGCGATTTTATGGCGATGAGATCGCAACACAGTTATCGACGAACTATTGTTACGTCCATTATCCGTTCGTACCCCACCTCGCCGATGAGTTGGAACCGGCCGTCCTTGAAGCGAAGCGGGCGATGCTCGAAGGTACGGAAGCAGAGGCTCTCGCCCGAGAAATACTAGAGGCGGACGCCTCGTTCACACGGTCGCTCCTCGACTAAATCGTTGTGTGCTCGTGTCTGATTTATGCTATAATACGGATTGTTGTACATTCTTGTACGTATAAATGAATTGTTGGAGGGACTTAGCATGACAGCAAAATGGGAAAAAACATCAGGTAGCCAAGGCGTACTCACGTACGAAGCACCTGCAGAAGCTTTTGATAAAGCAGTCGACGCAGCATTCAAAGACGTCGTCAAAACTTTGAACGTGCCTGGCTTCCGTAAAGGGAAATTGCCACGCCCAATGTTCAACAAAATGTACGGTGAAGAGGCGCTCTACCAAGACGCACTCGACATCCTCTACCGTGACACGGTTCAATCTGCAGTCGAAGAAGCTGGTTTCGAACCAATCGCACTCGAAAACATCGATGTAGACGGCACGCTCGAAAAAGGCAAACCTGTAACGTTCAAAGTAACGTTCGTTGTTGAGCCTGAAGCAGAGCTTGGCGAATACAAAGGCCTCGAGTACGAAGCTGTTGAAACAACAGTCACTGACGAAGAAGTCACAGCAGAACTTGACGCTCTTCAACAGCAAGGCGCTGAGCTTGCTGTTAAAGAAGGCGCAGTCGAAAACGGCGATACAGCTGTCTTTGATTTCGCAGGTTTCGCTGACGGCGAGCAGTTCGAAGGCGGCACAGCTGAGAACTACACGCTTGAAATCGGTTCAGGCCAATTCATCCCTGGATTCGAAGAGCAAATGGTCGGCATGACGGCTGGTGAAGAAAAAGACGTTGAAGTAACATTCCCTGAAGAGTACCACGCTGACAACTTGGCGGGTAAACCAGCGACATTCAAAGTCAAGCTTCACGAAGTCAAAGCGAAGCAAGTACCTGAGCTCGACGACGAGTTCGCAAAAGATATCGACGAGTCAGTTTCATCACTCGACGAATTGAAAGCGAAAATCCGTGAGCGTTTAGAAGCAGCGAAGAAACAAGAAGCTGACGGCACGATGCGCGACCAACTCGTTGAGCAAGCGACGGCTAACGCGACAATCGACGTACCAGCTGTCCTCGTTGAGCAAGAAGTAGACCGCATGGTTCAAGAGTTCGGCACTCGTGTATCTTCACAAGGCATCGACCTCAACATGTACTTCGAACTTACTGGAACTTCTGAAGACGCAATGCGTGAAGAGATGAAAGAGCAAGCTGAAGAGCGCGTAAAAGCTCGTCTCGTCTTGAAAGCAATCGCTGAAAAAGAAGCGATCGAAGTGTCTGATGAAGATGCTGAGAAAGAGCTCGAAGAAATGTCGAAGCTTTACAACATCGCACCAGACCAACTCCGCACGATGCTCGCGCCACAAGGCGGAATCGAGACACTTAAAGGTGACCTCAAGTTCCGTAAGGCAATCGACATCCTCGTCGAAAACGGTAAAGCGAAGTAATTGGATTGAAAGGACGACTGCCGCGCAGTCGTCCTTTTTTTCGTCATGACACTTTAGATGTGTTTATCTTTGATGAAGTGATTTGTTCATGCTACAATTATTGCAACGCAGAGATGTAAATGTCTTTTCATGGTGCAGGCGCACCTGGAAATACAAATAGGCGATTTATCGCACTTACATCCATTTCCATTTAGAAGGGGTGTACCGAATGTTCAAATTTAACGAGGAAAAGGGGCAACTCAAGTGCTCGTTTTGCGGAAAATCGCAAGAACAAGTCCGTAAACTAGTCGCCGGTCCAGGCGTATACATTTGTGACGAATGTATCGAACTTTGCAACGAAATCGTCGAGGAAGAGCTCGGTGTCGAAGAAGAAGTCGAATTCAAAGACATTCCAAAACCACAAGAGATCCGCAACGTCCTTGACGAATACGTCATCGGTCAAGACCGGGCGAAACGTGCGCTTTCGGTAGCTGTCTATAACCACTATAAACGTATCAACGCCGGTGGCCGTTCGGATGATGTCGAACTTTCGAAGTCGAACATCGTCATGATCGGACCAACAGGTAGCGGTAAGACGCTTCTCGCTCAGACGATGGCTCGCGTCTTGAACGTCCCGTTCGCAATCGCGGACGCGACGAGCTTGACGGAAGCCGGTTACGTCGGGGAAGACGTCGAGAACATTTTGCTCAAGCTGATCCAATCGGCTGACTACGATGTCGAGAAGGCGGAAAAAGGGATCATCTATATCGATGAGATCGATAAGATTGCCCGCAAGTCGGAAAACCCATCGATCACGCGTGACGTGTCTGGTGAAGGTGTCCAACAAGCGTTGCTCAAAATTCTTGAAGGAACGACTGCGAGCGTACCGCCACAAGGTGGACGGAAGCATCCGCATCAAGAGTTCATCCAAATCGATACGACGAACATCTTGTTCATCGTCGGCGGCGCGTTCGCCGGTATCGAAGCGGTCGTCAAACGCCGTATCGGGAAAAAAGTCATCGGTTTCGGGAACGACCAAGAGAACCGCGAGTTGACGCAAGAAGACTTGCTCGCCCGCGCGTTACCGGAAGATCTTCAAAAATTCGGATTGATCCCTGAATTTATCGGACGTCTGCCGGTCATGGCGACGCTCACGACGCTCGATGAAGAAGCGCTCGTTGAGATCTTGACGAAGCCGAAAAACGCACTCGTTCGTCAGTACGAGAAGATGCTCGAACTCGACGACGTCGAACTCTCGTTCACCGATGAGGCGTTGATTGAAATTGCCAAACTTGCGATCAAACGTAAGACTGGCGCACGCGGTCTCCGCTCGATTATCGAAGAAATGATGCTCGATGTGATGTTCACTGTCCCATCGCGCGACGATATCGAGAAAGTCATCATCACGGATGAAACGATTACGGGTCTTGCCGGTCCGAAATACGTCCTTCGCGATGGTACTGTCGAACAGACAGGCGACAACAAAGAGACAGCATAACTTTTAACGAAAAAGGCTCAAACACTCGGCACATCCGAGTTTTGGGCCTTTTTGCACAGGAGGCGTTGTTATGGAACAATTACCAATCCTTCCTTTGCGTGGCGTCGTAGTCTATCCGTTGATCGGCGTGACGATCGATGTCGGGCGTCCGCTCTCGTTACGGGCCCTTCTCGCCGCAAAGGAACACGAGACAGATTTGATTGTCGTGACACAAAAAGAGACAGGGAAAGAAGCACCTGAACCGGAAGACTTATACGCTATCGGGACGCGCGTCCACATCGCGAAGATGAGCGAACTGTCGAACGAGACGGTCCGCGTCCGACTCGTCGGGAAAGAACGCGTCAACATCACCTCGATCGAAGAGACGAAAGACGGTTGGTTCGCTGAAGTCGAACCGCTCGAACTCGTCGAAGGTGAAGAAGTCGAACGGACGGCACTCGTCCGGTTGCTCAAAGAGCAGTTCGGTAAGCTCGTCAACACGATCAAAGGATTGTCGCCGGATGAACGGCGCCGCTTCGAGATGTATGAGCGGCTCGAGTCGCTCACCGACTACATCTCCTCGAAACTAGATATCGATGTCGATTTGCGCCAAGCGATGCTCGAAGAACCGGACGCCGTCAAGCGCGGCCTCGAGCTGCTCGAGATCATGACGCATGAAGTCGAAATCATCGAGCTCGAACAAGAGTTGCGGGAACGGACGAAGAAGACGATCGAGCAAGCGCAAAAAGAATATTACTTGCGCGAACAGATGAAGACGATTCAACAAGAGCTCGGGGACCAGTCGCAAGATTCGGAGCCGAACCGTCTTCGCGAGAAGCTCGAGGCGCTCGATTTGCCGGAAGTGACGCGCAAGAACGTCATGCGGGAAGCCGAACGGTTGAACGTCGTCCCGGCGACGTCCCCGGAATATGCCGTCATCCGCAACTACCTCGACTGGGTCGCCTCGCTTCCGTGGGGGATCGAGACCGAGGATAAACTTGACGTCAAACACGCGGCTGACGTGCTCGATGACGACCATTATGGGCTTGAATCGGTGAAAGACCGCATCCTCGAATATTTGGCCGTCCGTCAATTGACGAACTCGCTGCGCGGACCGATCCTTTGTCTCGCCGGACCTCCAGGGGTCGGGAAGACGTCACTTGCCCGTTCGATCGCCTCGGCGCTCGAACGCCACTTCGTCCGTGTCTCGCTCGGCGGGGTACGTGACGAGGCCGAGATTCGCGGGCACCGCCGGACGTACATCGGGGCGATGCCGGGCCGGATCATCCGTGGCTTGAAGCAAGCTGAGAGTAAAAATCCGGTGTTCTTGCTCGATGAGATCGACAAGATGGCGTCCGACTTCCGGGGCGACCCGGCGTCAGCCATGCTCGAAGTGCTCGACCCGGAACAAAACGTCTCGTTCTCCGACCATTACATCGAAGAACCGTTCGATTTGTCGAACGTCCTCTTTATCGCGACGGCGAACGACGTCTCGCAAATTCCGGCGCCGCTCCTCGACCGGATGGAGCTCATTCAAATCGGCGGTTACACCGAACTCGAAAAAGTCGAGATCGCGAAACGCCATTTGATCCCGAAACAATATAAAGAACACGGCTTGAAAAAGAGCCAGCTGACGATCAAAGAAGACGCACTTTACGAAGTCGTCCGTCGCTACACACGCGAGGCCGGCGTCCGTAATTTAGAACGCGTCATCGGCTCATTGTGCCGGAAAGCAGCGAAACAGATTGCCATCGGTGAGAAGAAACGCGTCACCGTCTCCTTGAAGAGCCTAGGCGACTATCTCGGGAAACCGAAGTATCGTTACGGAAAAGGGGAGACGGAAGATTCGATCGGTGCCGTCACCGGCCTCGCCTACACGGCGTTCGGCGGCGACACGCTCACGATCGAAGTCGCACTCGCTCCGGGGAAAGGCAAGCTGCAGTTGACGGGGAAACTCGGCGACGTCATGCAAGAATCGGCTCAGACGGCGTACAGTTACGTCCGTGCCAACGCCGAACGATTCGGCATCGACCCGTCGTTTTATGAGCGCCAAGACGTCCACATCCACGTACCAGAAGGCGCCGTCCCGAAAGACGGTCCGTCGGCCGGCATCACGATCGCGACAGCACTCATCTCGGCACTGACCGGGAAGAAAGTCCGCCGCGACATCGGGATGACCGGTGAGATCACGCTCCGCGGCCGCGTCCTGCCGATTGGCGGCTTGAAAGAAAAAGCACTCGCCGCACACCGGGCCGGGCTCACGACAATCATCATCCCGAAAGACAATGAACGTGACATCGATGACATTCAAGACACGGTCCGTGAAAAACTGACGTTCGTGCCTGTGACGATGCTCGATCAAGTATTAGAAGTAGCATTTGGAGGAAATTAAATGAAAATCACTAAAGCAGAATTTATCACGAGCGCCGTCGCGCCGGACCATTATCCGGTGCACGAGTTGCCGGAAGTCGCCCTTGCCGGCCGCTCGAACGTCGGGAAGTCGTCGTTCATCAACAAAATTTGTCAGCGTAAAGCACTCGCCCGCACATCTTCAAAACCAGGGAAGACGCAGACGCTCAACTTCTTCAACATTAACGATGAGATCATGTTCGTCGACGTCCCGGGCTACGGCTACGCCAAAGTCTCAAAGACCGAGCGTGAGAAGTGGGGCGTCATGATGGAGCAGTACTTGACGTCGCAGAGCGCGCTCAAAGGTGTCGTGTTGTTAGTCGACATTCGCCACGAGCCGTCGAATGACGACGTGACGATGTATAACTTCTTGAAGCACTACGAGATTCCGGTCATCGTCGTGGCGACGAAGCTGGATAAAATCAAGAAAGCACAGCGTCAAAAGCATGAAGCGGCCGTGAAGCGGAAGCTACAATTTGAGTCGACTGACCGGTTCGTCGCCTTCTCGGCGGAGACGGCAGAAGGAAAAGACGAAGCGTGGAAAGCGATTTACGATTTGTTGACGCGCGAAGAAGACTGATGGAAGACGAGGCAACCCCTCGTCTTTTTTGTTTTCAGGGTTACCGCAGCGGGTAAGTAGCGTATAATTGTCTACATACAGGACAAGAGAATATTGAACGGGGTGGAAAGATGCATATTATGTTTGAAAGTAAATGGTACCGCGCCTTATTTTGGGCGCTGACGATCTTCTTGGTCATCTGGGTCGGGACACAGATCTCATTCGTGTTCGAGCCGGTGAAAGTCATCTTGGCGCTCGTCACCGTACCGCTCATTCTTGCTGGACTATTCTTTTATTTTCTCGTCGGCATCGTCGACTATTTGGAGAAGCGCTCCGGGAAACGCGGCGTCTCCGTCGCGATCACGTTGACATCGCTTCTGCTCATCATCACGATCGTCTTCAGCGTGCTCGGCCCGCTCCTCGTCGAACAAGTGACATCGCTCGTGAACGCGCTGCCGAGCATCGCGAAGGAACTTCAAGTTCAAATCTTCGCCGTCCGTGACTCGCTCATGGAAAACGAGTTCTTGTCACGGTTCGTCAACGAGAACGATGACATGTTCACCGAGTTCACGAACAACGTCACGGCGTACCTCGGTGACATCTTCGGAAACGTCGCCTCGTCGGTCGGCCGCTTGGTCGGGTTCATCACGTCGGCTGTCATCACGATCGTCGTCATTCCGTTCATGCTCATCTACATGCTGCTCGATGGAAAGCGTCTTCCGGACTCGATCGTCAAGTGGTTGCCGAAGAGCTACGAGTCAGAGACTCGCAAAATTTTGAACGACATGCACACGACGGTCAAAAACTACGTGCATGCGCAACTGCTTGTCGCTTTCTTCGTCGGGATCACATCGCTCATCGGGCTTTGGATCGTCGGCGTCGACTATGCGATTTTGCTCGCCCTCTTCATGATGGTGACGAACATCATCCCGTACGTCGGTCCGTTCCTCGGTGCCGCACCGGCTGTCGTCGTCGCCTTCATTCAAGAGCCGATCATGGCCGTCTGGGTCATCGTCGTCATCATCATCGTGCAGCAGATCGAATCGAACGTCATTTCCCCGCTCATCCAAGGGAAGTCGCTCAAAGTACACCCGCTCACGATCATCATCGTCTTGCTCGTCGCCGGCAACCTCGCCGGCATCATCGGGATGCTCATCGCCGTACCGACGTATGCGGTGGCGAAAGTCGTCGTCCAAAACATCGTCCGCATTTACAAACTGCGGGAACAAAAGCATTACTTGGAAGCGGAAGAAGAAGAGAAACCAGAAAGCACGATTATCACGGATTCTTCGACGCTCAAATGACTGAAAAAGTAGAAATGGCATCTTTGTCCGTTTCTACTTTTTTTCGTCACAAAAAGTTCTTATTTTATTTCAGGAAAATCAAACAGAAGATTATAGTTACCAGATAAGAACTGTTATAATGTACGGTAGAGATTGAATAAAGAAGAGACAACCGTCGGTGGATTTTGGATGAGGGGAAGAGGTACATGCATATTGTCGTCGTTGGACTGAATAACAAGACAGCCCCTGTCGCGATTCGGGAGCAGTTCTCGTTTGGGGAGCAAGAAATCGTGGACGCGATGATTGCGCTTCGCGAAGAGAAGAGCATTTTTGAATCGGTTATTTTGTCGACTTGTAACCGGACGGAGCTATACGTCGTCACCGACCAGCTCCATACGGGTCGTTATTATACAAAACGTTTTCTAGCGAATTGGTTTGACCTTGAGATGGACCAGTTCACACCATACTTGTCGATTCGTGAAGGGGAAGAGGCGATTCGCCACTTGTTCCGCGTCACGTCGGGGCTCGACTCGATGATTATTGGGGAAACACAAATTTTAGGACAAGTGAAGTCGAGCTTCTTCCGTGCCCAAGAGAACGGCACGACAGGCACGGTGTTCAATAAGTTGTTCAAAGAAGCGGTCACGCTCGCCAAACGCGCCCATACGGACACGCAAATTGGGGAAATGTCGGTATCGGTCAGCTCGGCAGCGGTCACGCTCGCCCAAGAGATGTACACGTCGCTTGACGACAAACAAGTCGTCGTCGTCGGTGCCGGTGAGACGGGTGAGTTGACGACGCTCAACTTATTCGAGGCCGGGGCGAAACAAATCGCCGTCTTCAACCGGACCGAGAGCAAGGCGAAAGCGGTCGCCGACAAGTTCAAAGGCCGGGCCCACTCGATCCGCGAGATCGCCTGCGGACTCCTTGACGCGGATATTTTAATCAGTTCGACCGGGGCGAAACAAGCCGTCATCGAGTATGATGATGTGGCTGCGGCGCAACTGCTCCGCCGGGAACGCCCGCTCTTGTTAATCGACATTGCTGTACCGCGAGATATCGATCCAGCGGTCCGTGCGCTTCCGGGCGTGCATTTGTTTGATGTGGATGACTTGAACGGCATCGTCAATAAAAACTTGGCGGCCCGTCTCGTCGAAGCGGAGAAGATTGAAGTGAAGATCGACGAAGCGATCAATGAGTTTCAGGCGTGGCTCGTCACACTCGGTGTCGTCCCGATCATGAACGAGTTGCGCGCCCGCGCGCTCAACGTTCAAGAAGAGACGATGGAGAGTCTCGAGCGCAAGCTCGACCACCTGTCAGACCGGGATAAGAAAGTCATCGGCAAGCATATGAAGTCCATCATCAACCAGATGCTTCGTGAACCGATCGATTACATTAAAGACGCCGCCGCCCAACCGGACGCGAACACGCGCATCGCGCAGTTCGTCGAGACGTTCGGACTAGACGTCGAATTGCCGGAAACGGAGACGGAACGAGAAGTGGAAGAAACTGAAGCCATCTCGGCGAAAGCACCACTTCGCGCATTGATGCGCTAACACAATCTTAAGGCGACGAGGTCCGTCGCCTTTTTCTATGAAGGGGATATTATGATGCGTAAAATCATTGTCGGCTCACGCCGTTCACAACTTGCGATGACACAGACGAAATGGGTCATCGAGCAATTGAAGAAAGCCGGAGCAGAAAACGAGTTCGAGATTAAAGAAATCGTGACGAAAGGCGACCAAATCGTCGACGTCCAACTGTCAAAAGTCGGCGGTAAAGGTCTATTCGTCAAAGAAATCCAACAACAGATGCTCGCCGGTGACATCGATTTTGCCGTCCACAGCATGAAAGACGTACCGGCCGAACTGCCGGAAGAGCTGTACATCAGCTGTATGCCGAAACGGGTCGACGCCCGTGACGTCCTCATCTGCGAGAACGGCTACACGCTCGAGACGCTTCCGCAAGGGGCCGTCATCGGGACGAGTTCGCTCCGTCGCGGGGCGCAAATGCTCGCGGCACGTCCGGACTTCGAGATTCAATGGATTCGCGGGAACATCGACACGCGCTTGAAGAAGCTCGAGACGGAGAACTTCAACGCCATCTTGCTCGCTAAAGCGGGGCTTGAGCGCATGGGGTGGACGGACCGCGTCGATTTTGAGGCGCTTGACGCCGACATGATGGTCCCGGCCGTCGGACAAGGCGTTCTCGCGATCGAGAGCCGGAAAGACGATGCTGAAGTGACCGCGATTTTACAACTGTTGCACGACGACGTGACAGCGAAAGCGGCGACGGCGGAGCGGACGTTCCTCAAAGCGATCGAAGGCAGCTGCCACGTGCCGGTCGGCGGTTATGCGACGGTCGACGGGAACGACGTGACGCTCACAGGCCTCATCGCCTCGGTTGATGGGAAAGAAGTGCTCCGCGTGACGAAGACGTCGACAGACGAGGTCGCCCTCGGTCAAGAAGTGGCAGATGACCTTCTCGGGCGCGGCGGGCGTGAAATTCTCGCCTCGGTCAATGTGTGACGTCTGGTACACAGGGACAAAACGATTGACCGCTTCGCAACGGGCCATGCTCGAGGCGAGCGGTCTTTCCGTTCATCACGTCCCGCTCATCGAGACGAGATTGACCGACGCACCGTTACCGACGCGTGCGTTCGACTGGCTCGTCGTCACGAGCCAGAACGCGGTGCCAGCGCTGCGTGACGTATCGCGCGACGTCCGCGTCGCGGCGGTCGGGGAGAAGACGAGACGCGCCCTCATCGAAGAAGGATTCACCGTCTCGCTCATGCCGAAGACGTATACAGGCGAAGCGCTGTTCCGGGATATGGCGGCTGTCGTCAAAGCGGACGATGTCGTCTTGTTCGCCCGGGGCGATTTGGCGAACACGGAACATATGAAGCAGTTGCCTCACGTATGCGACTGGGTCGTTTATGAGACGGTGAAACGAACGCTCACGCCCGATCAATTCGAGGCGCTCGGGCATGTGAAAGCGATGCTCGTCCTCAGTCCGTCGGCCGTCGACGCGCTCGCACCGTACCTCGACCGCTTCCACGGAACGTGGTACGCCATCGGTGAAGTGACCGAGCGGGCTGTCCGGGAAGTGTCGACGTTACCGGTCCGAGTACCAGAATGTTATACTATGGATGCATTAATACAGTGTGTAGGGGAGGATTTTTCATGAACCAGTTCGACCGTCACCGTCGCCTTCGTTCATCGAAGTCGATGCGTGCACTCGTACGTGAAAACCATGTTCGGAAAGAAGATTTGATTTACCCGCTCTTCATCATCGAAGGGACAGACGTGAAACGCGAAGTCAGCTCGATGCCTGGCGTTTTCAACTTCTCGCTCGACCGTCTCGAAGACGAGATCAAGGAGATCGTCGACCTCGGCATCCAGTCGGTCATTTTGTTCGGCGTGCCGGAACATAAAGACCCGGAAGGCAGCGAGGCGTATCACGACCACGGCATCGTCCAAGAAGCGATCCGTAAAGTGAAACAGTGGGCACCTGAGCTCACGGTCGTCGCCGACACGTGCTTGTGTGAATACACGTCGACAGGCCATTGCGGCATCGTGAAGAACGGTGACGTCGATAACGACGCGTCACTACCGCTCCACGTCCAGACGGCGATCACGCAAGCGCAAGCGGGCGCAGACATCATCGCGCCGAGCTCAATGATGGACGGCTTCGTCGCCGCCATCCGCGAAGGGCTCGACCAACACGGGTTCAGCCATATCCCGATCATGAGCTACGGTGTCAAATACGCATCGGCGTACTACGGACCGTTCCGTGACGCGGCGCAGTCGGCACCGGGTGAAGGCGACCGGAAAGGCTATCAGATGGACCCGGCGAACCGCCGCGAAGCGTTCCGCGAATCACAATCGGACGTCGAGCAAGGGGCTGACTTCATGATCGTCAAACCGGCGCTCGCGTTCATGGACATCATTCGTGACATGCGTGACTCGCTCGATATGCCGATCGTGGCGTATAACGTGAGCGGGGAGTATGCGATGATCAAAGCCGCGTCGTTGAACGACTGGGTCGATGAAGAGCGCATCGTCATGGAGACGATGGTCGGCTTCAAACGGGCCGGCGCTGACCTCATCATCACGTATTTCGCAAAAGACGTCTGTCGCTACTTGGAAGGAGACTACTCATGACATACAAACAAACACGCTCAGAAGCAGCGTTCGAACAAGCACGTCCGCTCATGCCGGGCGGTGTCAACAGCCCGGTCCGTGCCTATAAATCGGTCGGTATGACCCCAATCTTCGCCGAACGCGGTGAAGGCTCACGCGTCTACGACATCGACGGCAACGAGTACATCGACTACGTCCTCTCATGGGGACCGCTCATCCTCGGACACCGTGACCCTGTCGTCACGAAGGCGATCCAAGAACAAGCCGAAAAAGGCTGGACGTTTGGGACGCCGACAGAACTCGAGACGAAGATGGCCGAACTCGTCATCGACCGCGTCCCATCGATCGAGATGGTGCGCATGGTCAACTCGGGTACGGAAGCGACGATGGCGGCACTCCGCCTCGCTCGCGGTTACACGGGCAAGACGAAGATCTTGAAGTTTGAAGGCTGTTACCACGGCCACGGTGACTCGCTCCTCATCAAGGCCGGTTCCGGCGTCGCGACGCTCGGTCTCCCGGACTCGCCAGGTGTGCCGAAAGAGCTCGCGAGCCATACGCTCACGGTCCCTTACAACGATTTAGACGCCGTTCGTCTCGTCTTTGACAAGTACGGCGACGACCTCGCCGGCGTCATCGTCGAGCCGGCTGCCGGCAACATGGGCTTCGTCCCGCCGCAGCCCGGATTCCTCGAAGGACTCCGTGAAATCACGGAACAAAACGGCGCGCTCCTCATCTTTGATGAGGTCATGACCGGTTTCCGTGTCGGCTACAACTGTGCCCAAGGCTATTTCGGCGTGATGCCTGACCTCACGTGCCTCGGGAAAGTCATCGGCGGCGGCCTTCCGGTCGGCGCGTACGGCGGGAAACGCGAGATCATGGAACAGATCGCTCCGCAAGGCCCGATCTATCAGGCCGGAACGCTGTCTGGTAACCCGCTCGCGATGATCGCCGGTTACACGACGCTGTCGCAACTCAAGCCTGAGCATTATGCGGAGTTCGAGCGTAAAGCCGACCGTCTCGCTGAAGGGTTCACTAAAGCGGGCGAGACGTACAACATCCCGCACGACACGAACCGTGCCGGCTCGATGTTTGGTTTCTTCTTCACGAACGAGAAAGTGACGAACTTCGAGAAGGCGAAATCGGCCAACCTCGAGATGTTCCGCTCGTACTACCAGAAGATGGCGGCACGCGGCGTGTTCTTGCCACCGTCGCAGTTCGAAGGCTTGTTCCTTTCGACCGTGCATACGGACGAGGATATCGAGCAGACAATCGCGGCCGTCGAAGCGACGTTCAAAGAGTTGCAAGAAGAGTTTTCACTCTAATCTTGACGGAAACATCTTCTGTCGCTACAATTGTTTAACAGATACGAACAAAAGCTATGATGAGGAATAGTACGCAACAAACATCCTTTCCCAGAGACGCGGCCGCTTGGTGCGAGGCCGCGAAGGATGGTGCGGAAGTCGCCTCGGAGCTGACCTTTTGAACGCAAGTAGAGAGGTCCGGTCCATCGACCGTTATTCGATTTTGAGGGCGCCAACGTGTTTGGCGAACTAAGGTGGTACCGCGGAAGATTCGGCTTCTTTCGTCCTTAGCGTATAGGACGAGAGAAGCCGTTTTTGTGTTTACATTTAATAGAGGGGGCATTACACATGGCCAACGAGACAAACGAAATTACCATGCCGACGAAGTACGACCCGAGTGCGACGGAAGCGAAATGGTACGACTACTGGTTAGAGAACGACGTATTTAAAGCAGACGAGGACGACTCGAAAGAGCCGTATACGATCGTCATTCCGCCGCCTAACGTGACAGGGAAACTTCACCTCGGCCACGCGTGGGACACGACGCTCCAAGATTTACTCACGCGCTTGAAACGCATGCAAGGCTATGACGTCCTCTGGTTACCAGGGATGGACCACGCCGGCATCGCGACACAGGCGAAAGTCGAACAGAAACTCCGCGAGGACGGCATCATGCGTTACGACCTCGGTCGCGAGAAGTTCCTCGAGAAGACGTGGGAGTGGAAAGACGAGTACGCGGACACGATCCGTGCCCAGTGGTCAAAACTTGGCCTCGGTCTCGACTACTCACGTGAACGGTTCACACTCGACGAAGGGCTCTCGAAAGCGGTCCAGGAAGTGTTCGTCCGCCTGTATGAGAAAGGCATGATCTACCGCGGCGAGTATATCGTCAACTGGGACCCGGCTCAAAAGACGGCCGTCTCAGACATCGAGGTCATCTATCAAGAAGTCGAAGGCGCGTTCTACCACATGAAGTACCCGCTCGCTGACGGCTCAGGCCACATCGAGATCGCGACGACGCGTCCGGAGACGATGCTCGGCGATACAGCCGTCGCCGTCAACCCGAAAGATGAACGTTACGCTCACCTCGTCGGCAAGACGATCATGCTTCCGGTTATGAACCGTGAGATCCCGATCGTCGCTGACGACTACGTCGACATGGAGTTCGGAACGGGCTGCGTGAAGATCACGCCGGCGCACGACCCGAACGACTTCGAGATCGGGAACCGTCACGACCTTCCGCGCGTCCTCGTCATGGACGAAGGCGGCAAGATGAACGAGAACGCAGGCAAGTACGAAGGGCTCGACCGCTTCGAATGCCGCAAACAGCTCGTCAAAGACTTGGAAGCGGACGGCACGCTCGTCAAGATCGAGCCGCACACGCACTCGGTCGGTCACTCGGAACGTTCAGGCGCGGTCATCGAGCCGTATCTTTCGAAACAGTGGTTCGTCGACATGGAGCCGCTCGCGAAAGCAGCGCTCGAAGCACAAGGCCACGCTGACACGAAAGTCAACTTCGTCCCAGAACGGTTCGAAGGCACGTACCTCCGCTGGATGGAGAACATCCGCGACTGGTGTATCAGCCGTCAACTTTGGTGGGGCCACCGCATCCCGGCTTGGTATCACAATGAGACAGGTGAAGTATATGTAGGGAAAGACGCACCAGCTGACAGCGAGAACTGGACGCAAGACGAAGACGTCCTCGACACATGGTTCTCGTCAGCGCTTTGGCCGTTCTCGACGATGGGCTGGCCGGACACGGATTCAGCAGACTTCAAACGATACTTCCCGACGAGCGCGCTCGTCACCGGTTACGACATCATCTTCTTCTGGGTATCGCGTATGATCTTCCAATCGCTCGAGTTCACAGGGAAGCAACCGTTCAACGACGTGCTCATCCACGGTCTCATCCGCGACTCGGAAGGCCGCAAGATGTCGAAGTCGCTCGGAAACGGTGTCGACCCGATGGAAGTCATCGACCAGTACGGTGCCGACTCGCTCCGCTGGTTCCTTCTCACAGGATCGACGCCAGGGAACGACCTCCGCTTCTATTGGGAGAAAATTGAGTCGACATGGAACTTCGCGAACAAAATTTGGAACGCGAGCCGTTTCGCTCTCATGAACATGGACGGCATGAAGTTCGAGGACATCGACCTCTCAGGCGAGAAGACGCTCGCCGACAAGTGGATCCTCACGCGCTTGAACGACACGGTCGACCAAGTGACGCGTCTCGTCGACAAGTACGAGTTCGGCGAAGCCGGTCGTTACCTCTACAACTTCATTTGGGAAGAGTTCTGTAACTGGTACATCGAGATGGCGAAACTCACGCTTTACGGTGAGGACGAGGCGGCGAAAGCGACGACACGTTCAGTGCTCGCGCATACGCTCGACTCGATCATGCGTCTCATGCATCCGTTCATGCCGTTCTTGACGGAAGAAATTTGGCAGCACTTGCCGCACGAAGGCGATTCAATCGTCCGGGCGAGCTACCCGACACGTCGTGACGATCTCCACTTCGCGGAATCGGTCCCAGCGTTCGAAGCGGTCATGAACGTCATCCGTTCGGTCCGCAACATCCGTTCAGAAGTGAACGCCCCGATGTCGAAACCGATCCAGCTCTTCATCGCGACGAGTGACGACACGACGCAAGGTTACTTGAGCGAGAACGAAGTGACGATCGGCAAGTTCACGAACGCGACCGAGCTCGAAATCGCGCGTGGCTTGACGGCTCCAGATAAATCGATGTCGGCCATTATGACGGGTGCGGAACTGTTCATCCCGCTCGCTGACTTGATTAACTTCGAAGAAGAGATCGCCCGTCTTGAAAAAGAAGTGGCGAAGTATGAGAAAGAAGTCGAGCGTGTTCAGAAGAAGCTCGGCAACCCAGGCTTTACCGGCAAGGCGCCGGCTCACGTCATCGACGAAGAGAAAGCGAAAGAAAAAGACTACCTCGACAAGCGAGACGCGGTCCGCGCGCGTTTGGAAGAGTTGCGTAAATAAGACTTGCTTCACTTTGGCAGTTAACCAAAACGAACCCCCGACGTCAGGAATGACGTTTGGGGGTTCGTTTGCGTAGCCATAAAACATACAAGCCAAATCCGGTGATCCATAGGACATGCATGTAGAGCGAATCGGTCAGTCCGACCCGATACAAATGGACGAGGTAAACGGCATACAGGAACGCTGCGAGCAGCATCAAAATGAAGTAGACAATCCTCATTCGTAATCACTTCCGTCCCAACCTGGTAGCTGTTTGGTCAATAGGAAGTACGATGAAGTGAACAAAGCCCCGACGGCAAGTCCGGTCAATTGTGGTTGAATCGGTTGTCCAGTGAGGGATAGGTAAAGACTATACACCGTATAAGACGCCGAAACGATGAGGAAAATCAGTACAGGGATCATGACCTTCACTTTGTTTCATTCCATTCGAGTTCATTTACATGTTTCATGAATTGGAAGAACGAAACGCCGAGGAAAAAGAGTGGCATGCCCCACATCCAACCGTTCACGAACGGGAGCTGCCACAGTTCGAGCGAGATGAGGCAAGCGAAGCCGAGTGAGATGAGTGACGCAAGTAGACGCATAAGGAACCTCCTAATCGTTGATATTCACATATACGTCGATTGGAACGGAGAGGTTCCTAAAAAAACCATCCCGCGCGAGCGGGATGGTTCATGTGCCACAAAACGTCTGGTACGGGTACGAACGCGGCGGTCCTGGTGAGACGTATCGCCCGTGGTCCGTCTCGTAATCATACGGCTTACGCAACACGGCGAGCAGCATCTCGGTCGGTGCGAAGTCGCCGCGAGCGGCCGCTTGAATCGCTGACTCGACGTGATGGTTGCGCGGGATGACGGCCGGGTTATGCTGGCGCATGAGCCGGGTCACGTCTTCGTCCGGCAAGCCTTGTTCGCCGAGACGTTTCTGCCATGCCGAAAGCCACGCTTTCCCGTCGTCGCGTGAAGCGAACGGAAGCGATTCGAACTCACCGAGCGTGAGCGAGCGGAACGTGTTCGTGAAGTCGGACTCGGTCTCCATCATGAGTCGAAGCAACTCGTCCGTCAGCGCGTCGTCTTCCTCTTTCCGGACGTAGAGGCCGATCTTATGGGCGAGGCCCGTGAAGTAGGCGGTTTTATAGGTTTCCGTGTAATCATTCAACAAACGATTGGCGATGTCGATCGCGACTTCCTGTGTGTCCGCGAGAAGTGGCAACAACGTCTCAGCAAGGCGGGCCAGGTTCCACGACCCGATATACGGCTGATTCGCATAGGCATATCGGCCTTCGCGGTCAATCGAGCTGAAGACGGTTTGCGGATGGTACGTGTCCATGAAAGCGCACGGGCCATAGTCGAGTCCTTCGCCGCTGATGAACGTATTGTCCGTGTTCATGACACCGTGGATGAAGCCGACGAGCTGCCAGTCGGCAATCAGTTTCGCCTGACGCGCGATGACGCGCCCGAGAAATTGTTCATAGCGATTCGGCTGATTGGCTAAATCCGGGTCATGACGACGAATCGCATAATCGGCGAGCGCGATGACGTCATCGATGGAGCCGGCCGCGGCCGCGTATTGGAACGTGCCGACGCGTAAGTGGCTCGAGGCGACGCGTGTCAACACAGCGCCTTGCTCCGGACGTTGCCGCATGACGGGTTCGCCGGTCTTGACGACGCTTAAGGCACGGTTCGTCGGGATACCGAGCGAATGCATCGCCTCACTGATGAGAAATTCACGAACCATCGGGCCGATGGCCGCCCGCCCGTCTCCGCCACGCGAGTATTCGGTCGGGCCAGATCCTTTCAATTGCACGTCAACTCGTTTTCCGTTCGGGGTTACGTGCTCCCCGAGCATGAGCGCGCGCCCGTCCCCGAGCATCGTGAAGTGACCGAACTGGTGCCCGGCATACGCCTCAGAGAACGATGTGTCGGTCTGAATATTGCCAGCTAAGAGCGCGACGTCTTCTTTTACCGCCTCGGCGTCGAGTCCAAGTGAGGCGGCAAGGGCCTCGTTAAATAAGACGAGTTCAGGTGTGTCGACCGGATGAATCGGTCCACGATGATAAAACATGTCACGGAGTTCAAGGTACGTCGCCTCGAAGTTCCAATTGGTTGTCATAGCGATCCCTCCTTCTTCGCCTCGAGTATAGCACAGCCGATTCCCTACGTAAGGAATCGCGAATTTTGGTAAGATGGGGAGGAAGTGTACATATAGGAGTGGATGGAGATGGAGACGAGACAAGACGTATTGAATTGGTTGAACGGACAGCTTCGGTTCGGGATCAAACCGGGACTGGCACGAATCGAGTGGATGTTAGAGAGGCTCGGGATTGAAGAGTTGCCGTCGGTCCATGTCGCGGGGACGAACGGGAAAGGCTCGACCGTCGCTTTCTTGCGGGCGATGGCCGTCGCGGAAGGGCTGCGTGTCGGGACGTTCATCTCCCCATACATCATCCAGTTCGAGGAGCGGATCATGTTGAACGGACACCCTATCGCGGAGGATGACCTCGTCCGGATCGCGAACCGCGTCCAAGACTGTGCGAGCTCATCCCCAGAGACGTTGACCGAGTTTGAGTTGCTCACGGTCATGGCATGGCTCTATTTCCACGAGCAACAGCCCGACCTCGTCATCTGGGAAGTCGGGCTCGGCGGCCGTCTTGACTCGACGAACGTGTTGAAGCGTCCGCTCGCGACCGTCGTCACGTCGATCGGGCACGACCATCAAGGCATATTAGGGGATACGCTCGAAGAAATCGCCAAAGAGAAGTTCGGGATCATGAAGCACGGTGTGCCGATGTTCCATAGTCTTGACGACGAGCGCTTGATTCACGTGTTAGAACAACAAGCGACGGCGTTCGCTTCACAAGTCGTCGACATCACACCGCTCATCAAAACGATCGAGGACGGACGCGAGACGGTCGTCACGTATGAAGGGTTGGAGAAAGTGACGCTCGGGCTGACCGGGCATCACCAGTCGCGAAACGGGGCGTGCGCCGTCGCGGTCGCACGGCAACTCGGATGGGGAGAAGAAGCGATTCGGTTGGGTCTTGCGACGGCCCAACATCCGGGACGGTACGAGCTCGTGTCGAAAACCCCGCGTATCCTCCTCGACGGGGCGCATAACGCGGAAGGGGTCGCCGCACTCATCGAGCAAGTAAAACTCGAAGACGACGTAACGATCCTTGCGGCTATCCTCGCCGATAAAGACCGAGCCAGTATGGTGGCGTCGCTCCGGACGGTCGGACGAGTGTATGAGACGACGTTCGATTTCCCGCGGACGCGGACGAAAGAGAGCTTGATCGAGGACGGGGCCGACTACGTCGATTGGAAAGCTTGGCTCGACAGTTGGGTGAAGGCGCCGCAGTCGAAGACGCTCGTCGTGACGGGGTCACTTTACTTCATCAGCGAAGTAAGAACGTATTTGCATGAAACATTTACCAATGATTAAAGAAAGCTATGTAAGTTCTGGTAAAGTGGTGTGATAATGAAGAGTAAACATCAAATTTGAGGAGGAACTCACGTTGCGTAAGTTTCTGCACGTACTTATCATTGTCGTCATGCTCGGATCAACCGTGCCTCAAACCAGCCACGCGAATACAGACCAGCCTTTATTGAACATCCTTATTTTACGAGATGCATACAGTTCCTCAAAAATTCTGACCGTCGATCAATACAAAGCGGCAATCGATTCGTATCGAAGCTCGTTAAATCTAGATACGTCAAGACTGAACGTACAGTTTATGACGATTAAAGAATTCAACGCCTCCCGTTTCCCAATGAGCGGGGCGTATGACGCTGTCATGATCGGGAGTAGCCCGTTGTCGACAAAATATCAGACGGGAACAATTGGACGTAGCACCAATCACGATACGACCCTTCTGTTCAACGATTTGACTGCCCTCAAAGTCGATGAGCTGTTCAACACCATCGTCCGTGTCGGCTTACCGCTTTACTTGCACGAAGATGCCGCTACGGGCGGCCCGCAATTGAAGCGGCTCGCCTCTTATGCGACCTATTCGAATGTGAAATTATTCCCGAAAGAGACGAATAAAAACATCGATCAAGAAATGGCGCAACAACTCAATAAAGTGTCGAGTGTCCGCCCACGATTAAAGACGACGAACGTCACGTATAATCAACAACCGCTTGTGAATAATACGATCACGGTGCGAAACGACGTTCGGTCCCCAATCAATTTCATATACAATCTGGCGGCGCAACCGAACGCCTCGACGATCGTCGAACTGTATATCGACTTCGACCATAACGATCGCTTCCAACCGCAAGAGAAAGTCGTCGAGCAAGCGGCCAAACTCTCTGGCACAATCGACTTCACATTATCTCGCCCGACGTTCAGTGGTCCAAAGAACTGGATGCTCGTTGTAAAAGACACGATCACAGGACGAGCCGACTATAAAAAAGGAAGTTTCGTCTACTTGGACCAACAAGTACAAGCGAACATTTTACAACTAACGGCAGGGACGAGCACGAACGGACAAATCTCGCGAGACTTGTCGGACATGCTCGTCGACCCGGCCGGAAACTATGCGTTTAAACTGACGAACGGGAACACCGACAGCTTCGGTAAGGGGTTGTACGACGCCGCGCTCAAGGCGAACGACTACGACATGTTGATCTTCGGCTTCCAAGACTCGTATAACGTCTCAGGGAGCATGAGTGAGACCGCGACGAATAAAGTGAAACGGTTCAGTGAGACCGGACAAGGGGTTATGTTGACGCATGACACGATTTTCCGAACGAACAGTGCGGATGCGCCGACATCAGAGTGGGAGCGTCAGTTCGTTCACCAAGATCCTGCCTTGAACGTTTCAGGTCAACGGACGTATACGAATATGGGCTTCGGTGCACCGGAACAAACGTCACGTGCGATCAAAGTGCAAGACGGGATTTTCACGAACTATCCGTTCAAGTTGGATGACGCGCCAAAAAATATTTCAAATACCCATAATCAATATTTCACGCTCGATTTAAATGACCCTGAAGTAACACCTTGGTATAACTTGTACTCTACAGGTGGAAATCGGGTATATGGAGACGCGAACAACCATTACTACACGTATACGAAAAATAACTTCACTTACTCGGGTGCCGGGCACACAAATAGCTTCACGCAGTCCGATGAGAAAAAAATCTTTATCAATACGATGTATCGGGCTTTCATCGGGGCCAACCACAAGCCCTATAACGTCATCGAGTCCGTCAGTGATCAAGTGAATGCGTATTCGAAAGAAGACATGAAAACAAAGACCCTCGAAGTGACGGCCGGACGTGATGTCCGGATCATGTGGCGGCCGAGCGATTATGATTTCCAAGACCAGTCACTCACTTCGACGTTCACGTACAACGGCAAATCGACGACGTTTGAAAACTTACGTAACTACGAAGTGAGAGAGTTCGTCATTCCGGCCGCTGACGTCATCGAAGGGAAACCGTTATCCGTTTCGATTGAGACGACGGACAAACGGAATGCGAAAGTGACCGATACGTTGACGATCAACGTCAAACGGCCTGAGTCGGTCACAGATCTCATCAAAGTGACGCGCTCGATTAACCCTTCTACCATATCGCTTTATGAGACAGGGACAATCAAGTATCAAATCGAGTATCCTGAACAGTTCGACCGCCTACCGAACCAGTTAGGAGATAAGTTCATCCGCATCAACATGGCGTCATTCACGGAACAGTTGCCGAAAGAACTTGAAGTCGTGGCGATTCGCGACGCGGCAGGAAATGAGTTGCCCGTCACAAACGCTCAAAAAATTGAGGTCTCGTTCCCGTTAGAACTATATTATTTACGAAATGGCTCGATTAATGTCTTTTTACCAGAAGAGAGTGGGGACCGCCGTCTTGCGTTTGACGTCGTTGTCCGAGCCATACAACCTTCCGCTTCCATCCTTCAGTTGAAACAAGACGATAACGTCCTCAAGACGGACATCGAATATTCGAAGAAGCAAGATCATATTTTGGATAAACATAACGACTGGGATAAAGAGACGACCATCACCTCAACGTTCCCAGATCTCTTTATCAACATCGGTTCTCCGTTCGCTTATAAGGCGAGGATTCCAGACGTGACGCTACAAATCGGAGCGGAACAAGTCGTCAGTCCGGTCATCACGGATGCGAAAGGGAACGTGTTTACGAACCCGAACTGGAGAACACTGAAGTGGGAAGTCGTGGGCAACGACGGCTTCGTTCAATTGAGCGGATCGGGAAATAACGCTGTTATTAAAGGGATCAAGACCGGGCAAGCGAAACTACGCTTAACGATTGAACCAGGAGAAGGACGTCAGGCGATTACAGCTGAATCGATTGTGAAAGTTATCAGCCCGCCCGAGCAAATCCAAATCAATGCGCAATCGTTATACGTCGGCCAAAAAGTGACGGTTAACCCAAGTGTCATGCCAAGTACGGCACAATACGAGACAGTGCGCTATGAAACCGTATCAGGTGACAGCGTCTCGTTCGTTCAAAAAGGCGCGACGCTCGAAATTAGCGGACTAAAACCGGGCAATACGGTAATTCGAGCGACGGTGGACGCTGGTGATGTGTTCAGCAACCTGAATGTAAGCATGCCGTCCACGACATTCACCGTAAACGTTTTAGCCCCTTCATTGACACAGACGCCGGAACAACTCGACCTATGGGTGTGGGATAGCCTTGACGCTGAGAAGCGTGTGAACGACACGGCCTTGATTCAAATTGTATCAAACCCGGAAGTCGGAAAAGAGACGACGTTGATTGGAACAGTACCCGCTGCGTTGACGGTGACGAAAACTGAATCTGGATACACGGTTCGTGCCAACCACGGGCATGGATCGAATGGGATTGCGACTGCAATCTCGTTACAGACCACCTTTGTCGAAACGGCACTTAAGAACGTTATATCCAATCCGACGATGATTCGTGTAAATGAGTATCCGAATCAAGTGTTGGCACAAGATGTGACAATTAATATCGGGGAGGGGGAAGCACCTAGAAACCCATCCCTCCAGTTCTGGCCGACCACCTCGACATGGCGAGACTATCGATTGAACGTATTGTCAGGTGAGGCGTTTGTGAAAGTGAACGGATCTGGGAAACAGCTCGTTCCAATCAAGCCGGGCATCGCGAAAGTCCAAGTGTACACGACGCTTCCGAGCGGCAGAACGTTCGTCCCTGTCACCGACACGTTCTATGTCCGCGTCATCGAGACGTCTGGGGAGAGTAAAGATGATCGCTATTGATCCAGGAAGGTTGGAAATCAATTGAAACGAAAATGGATGCTGTTTGCGTTAGTGGTCGTTGTTTTACTTGGTCTATACGTTTGGAACATAGCGACAGTCGATCTCAACTCCCTTGAAGGTAACGAATTACAAGAAGCCATTGCTTCGAAACGCGATTTGACTACGGAAGACGTTCACCGGCTTCAACAGCGAGGCGAGTGGGAAGCGGTTGAACTCGCGATTCAGTCAGAGAAAGTCAAGCCGACGCCGGAGCTATTCCTAGAAGCGTTACAACTTGGAACGAGCGAGGTGGTTCGGACCTACTTGAATCATGAGGCGAACCCGTTCGCAGAAGTGAACGGTGAGCCGTTGATGGCAAGAGTATACGGCGAGAACGCCGATGCCGAGAAATGGAAAGTCGTACATGAAGAAGTACGCGATGATCGGCTGCTCGTACTCGCAGCCGATGCGCTTGACTTGGACGCCGTTACTTCATTACTTGATGCAGATGCGGACATTCCGATACAAGCGAAAGAATCGATTTTATATCAAGCGGTTCGACATAATCATGTGACGCTCATCGAACGGTTAATCGCGAACGGGGCGCTATGGACGTCGACACACGAACAGTTGGCCCGTGATTTTCGATCAGATGCCGTCCTGAATTGGATGAATCAACGTTAAAAAAGACCCGCGCTCAGTCGGTTGAGCGCGGGTCTTAGCTGTCTATTGAAGTTGGACTGGTTGGCTGACGAAAAATTGAAGCTGATTGGTAACAGGCAACGTGTTCAATTGATTAAAGACCGCATCGTTATACGTCAATTGGAGTCGAGAATGCTCAGGCGCTTGCTCGGGAACGTTTTGCTCAAAGTACTGAGTCGCCGAAAGTCCTTTCGCCTCTGGGTAACGGCCACGGAAGACGTTCACGTCGAGCGGACCTCGACTATACAGTCCACCTTTTATTTGGAGCTCCGACCCCACCGCATACACTTGCGTCTTTTCTAAGGAGTCACTATATAAAAAGGCTTGGAGGGACGTCGAACCTGTTTCAAACTCGTTAATCCGATTCAGTAAGATTTTTCCTTTTGAAAGAAGGACGAGCGAGTTGAGGTCATTTTCATTGAGTGGACGAATGTTTGCACGATCAATCACGCTATCACCGAGCACATAGACGGTAGATTCAAACGAGACGTTTCCTTGAATCGTCAAGTCACCGTTTACGATGAGCGGCCGATCGATTGAAATATGGTTAAGTGAATCAATCGTGAGGTCGCCGTCAAACAGGAGCGGATTCTCGTTTTTCGCAATTGACTCGGTAATCACCATCGCGCTTCCCGTCAAAGAAGGCGGTAGCGTCACGATAGTCGGATTGGTCAAACGGTCATAGAGCCGTTTTGCCAAATAAGGACTCGGACGTTCGATAATGGTTGAGCCATCGTCACTGATGACACGTTCTGTCTCGAACACGAGGTTCGTGCGAGGAAGTGTCGACTGTTTGAAAAGTGTAGCTTCGACCGTGTTCGTGTATGGTAATTTTTGAGACAGTCGCCGGTTCACGAACTCGATAATAGAATAATCAAATTGGAACGGTGAGAATTGGCTCGTGACCGGTCCGGCGTCTGGAAACTCGTTCGCGACGCTGTTTCCGGTTGTGAAATAGTTCGGCTGACGACACACATTGCAGGAGGAAAGGTCCGGCACGTCGATTCGTCCATCTAAATAAAAGCGGCTTGTGGACAAGTTTTGGAGTTGCTTTGCCTCGCCGTTCAATTGGTAGTTGGCAGGGCGCGTCAACGTGAACGGACCACCCGAGTAAATATTCCCTTTCACGGTGGGCATACCATTGACGGCTAACTGCTGGTCGGAACCGAGCACGTAGTATAAGAAAGAGGGCAACGCCGTCAAATAGAGATCTTGTGTGTACTCGACGGATAAGCGTGGCTGCTCGGGGTTCATCTGGCGGCTCGCGATGACATTCACTTGCAAAATCTTTGTGAAAGGAGCTGTCTCAAGCAGATTTGCGGCTTCGTCTTCTTTAAGACGAATCGAGTAGGTGATAGTACTGTCGCTCGTTTCAGCTAACGATTCAAATGGCGAATTCACTGCGAGCACGTCTTGAATCGCGCTATCGAACGCGGCCTCTGACACCATGTGCTCAGGTACGGCTTGTGCGTCATGGAGTGGGAATTTGTTGCGAACGTCCGCCGCAATCAAGTTGAGGGCGCTTTTCGCATCCTCGTTTAACTGTGTGTCTTCGGTTCGGATGACGGTCAACTTGTTCGTGACGAGGTTGACTTGCATCGCGGCGAGTGACAGCACCGCGAGTGCTGCCATCGTCACGAGGACAAGGACGAGCACGTATCCTTCTTCACGTTTTTGCATGAGGAGGACCTCCTTTCTTTAGAATGGGATAGAACTTTTAAACGTCTTCGCTGATTCAGGATTAGTAGCGAGCGATAACCGCATCTCGATTTCAAGTAAGCCACTTGTCATATAACTCGGACGACGCTTGTCATAAGTTGGATCGATAAGTTGAATTGAGATTGCTTCAAGTACGATGTTTGGATTGCTCGGTTCATATGACTCGTTTGATAGGTTGAGTGGGATGGCTTCATAGCCGGCCTCACGATAAATCATGCCTGATTCAGCTATATTTGGGTCTGACAGGCGATGGAATTGAAACGTGTCATCGATTTGAGTGACCGCATCGAATTGACTTCGGTTCACCTCCGAGAGGATGGATGAGACCAAGTAGTCCGCCTCACTACGGAGCTCACTTGTTTCATTCGTCAAGCGGAATCCGAGCGTGCCTGAGATGAAGGCCGTTATGATGACGCCGCTCAAGATGGAGGCAACGACGACTGTCACAAGCAATTCGACTAAAGTGAACCCGTTTGATTCTTTACTTAACGTTTTCGCTTTCTGGGACAGCCGTTTCAGGGAACGGCTCACGTAACGTCGCATTCGAGATCACTCCTTTCAATCGGACGGGGGAGGACATTGTGTCTGTCGTGACAGATACTTCAAGCTCAATCGTATGACCGGATTGGGTGGGGCCGATCTCTGTCACGTCTACATTGAAAGATTGTCCGTTGATCTCCGCACAAAACGGACAAGGCCCGCTCGGTGTCAGCGTCGTAAGTGAGAGCGCTTCTTCGAGCGAAGAGGCTCTTCGATCTAACGTATGTAACGTATTCTGTGCGACTTGATTGGCAATCGTACGATTCAAATTATCATTCGTCGTTTTCAAGCTTTGGCTAAATATATTTAACAAGGAGAAAGAGACAATTGATAGAATAACAATCGAGACGAGTACTTCGACGAGCGTAAAACCTTGTTCAGAACGCTTCAACACGTTGACCTCCTTTTCAAAAAAAGTAAAACTGTAGGGAAAAACAGTCTAATTCCATGATTTAATTGTTATTTTCTGTACAATGCATATTATACTAAAGTTACAGTGATTTCGGATAGTCCATCGAAAGTCTCATGGATTCACAACTAGGGGGAATTGGAATGAAGCGATATGGGATGCACTTTTTCATCCTGGCATGTCTCGTACTGCTCGTATCGTTGCCGACGATCGGGCTCGTCAACTATTTGGACGTGGCCGCGAAGACGAGTTCTACATATAAAGACACGCGTGTCGCCGGCATCGACGTGTCGGGGATGACGAAAGAAGAGGCGGTCGTCCGACTCGACAACGCCGTCAAAGATTTCAACAATACGCCGTTCACCGTCGCGATGGTCGACGGGACGGCGCTCGAGGTCGGGAAAGATGTCGTCACGTTCAACGTCGACGGCACACTCGACGCCATCACCGAACCGGGCGATTATCCGCTCGCCGTAGCGCTCGATGAGGAGCGGCTCACACCGTACCTCGACAATCAGCCGGTGACGATGACGATGGTGACCGGTCCGCTCACATCATCGGCATCTAAGCTCGATTCGAACGTCGCACTTGAGACGATCGCCGAAGAGAACGAAGTTGTCACCACGGTGACGATTAGTCCGACACCGGCGATGCGTTCGGCGCTCGAACGGATGAACGGATATGAGATGAACGCGGGCGACATGTTCAGCCTAAAAGCGTTCGGGGACGACTTTGACGCACTCACGACGATCGGCCAGTCGCTTTATAAACTGTTCGCAGCGACCCCGTTCAAGATTTTAGAGCGCGTCCCGCACGAGACGCTCCCGAGTGATGTCGAGCTCGGCTACGACGTCTTAGTCGACGAGCGGTCGAACTTCGCCGTTCAAAACACGGAACAGACGGCATATGCCCTCATCGTCTTGAACGAAGGGAACACGATGACCGTGCAATTGCTCGGGAAAGCGTTCGAAGCGGCGTACGAGTCGCGCGTCGAACAAGTCGTGAGCGTACCGTATCAAAACGTCGTCCGTTTCAGCCCGTCGCTCCCGGCCGGCAGCTCGTCTGTGACGCAATCCGGTCAAGCGGGTGAGTCCGGGAAGCTGTACCGCGTCCGCGTGACCGAAGCCGGCGAGACACTCGAGTTGCTCGGTTTCGACTTCTATGAACCGGTCCCTGAGATCGTGACGAAAAGTTCAGTCCCGCTTCCGCCGCCAGAGCCGGTCGAGCCGGTCATTCCAACTTTTCCGGATGAATTACTGGAAGATGACCCGTTCGGTGACGATGTAGAGAATGACGGATTGTATGAATTTGAAGAAGAACCGCCGGTATTCGAAACCGTTCCGGAAACAAGCGAGGAGGCAGTCGGATGATTGGATATTTGATTTTGCTCGCCTTCTGGGTGCTTGCCACGCTGACGCTGTTCGCCTTGTCGGTCCCGTACGTACGGAAGCGTGAGACGAAGCTGTTGCTCGCTCTCCTCGTGGCCGTGCTCTCGTTCGGGGTGTACACGATGTACATGGAATCTCTCGAACGGTCGTGGTGGGCTTGGCTCGTCCTCGCCCTCGGAATCGCGGGCGGCGCCGCCTTGAGCGTCTTCATCGAACGACGAGACGTCGCCCAGGAGGTACCTCAGAGGATGGTGAAGTAAGGTGAGACGAACGAAGAAACGATTAGGGGAAATGTTGATTGAGTCGGGCATGATTACGACGGCCCAGCTCGATGAGGCACTCGCCCAAAAACGGCGCGGGGAAAAACTTGGTGATACGCTCATGCGGCTCAACTATTTGACGGAGACGCAGTTGATTCAAGTGCTCCACGAACAATTGAACGTGCCGATCATCGCGTTATACGCACAAGACATCAACGTGACCGTGACAAAACTTGTGCCAAAGGCGATCGCCCAAAAGCACGACATCATGCCGATCGAATTACAGGGGAACACGCTGTTCGTAGCAACGGCGGATCCCCTTGATTTGATTGCGATCGACGATGTTCGCCTGCAAACCGGGATGAACATCGAAGTTGGGATCGCCACGCGCGAACAGATTCGCAAGACGATCAGCCGCTATTACGAAATGGACGCCTCGCTCATTGAGATTTTAAAAGACGAAGCGCCCGAGATCGAACGCCAAGAGACGGCATCGCGTGACGACGCACCGGTCATCCGGCTCGTCAACCAGCTGTTCTTGAGCGCGATCGACCAACGCGCCTCAGACATCCACTTCGACCCGCACGAGAAGCAGCTCCACGTCCGCTTCCGGGTCGACGGGGACCTTCGCACCGAGGCGGTGTACCCGAAGAAGATTCAAAGCGTCATGCTGACGCGGCTGAAAGTCATGAGTAACTTAGACATTACCGAGAGCCGCTTACCGCAAGACGGACGCATCAAATATACGCTTCGCGACCGGCCGTACGACTTCCGCGTCTCGACGCTCCCGACGATGTACGGCGAGAAAATCGTCATCCGGGTGCTCGACTCGTCAGAAGGGCTGACCGATTTGACGAAGCTCGGCTTCGGCGAGCACAACGAACTCGTCTACCGCGACATGCTCAAACGGCCGAACGGGATCATCTTGATCACGGGGCCGACGGGGTCGGGGAAATCATCGACGCTGTACGCGTCGTTGAAAGAACTGAACGATGAATCGAAAAACATCATCACAGTCGAGGACCCGGTCGAGTATCAGCTTGACGGCATCAACCAAGTGCAAGTGAACGCAAAAGTCGGTCTCACGTTCGCCTCAGGGCTGCGCTCGATTCTCCGCCAAGACCCGAACATCGTCATGGTCGGGGAGATCCGCGACACGGAGACGGCTGAGATCGCGATCCGCGCCTCGCTCACCGGTCACTTGGTGCTCTCGACGCTCCATACGAACTCGGCGATCAGCTCGATCACCCGACTCGTCGATATGGGGGTTGAACCGTTCCTCGTCGCCGCTTCGACGTCCGGCCTTGTCGCCCAGCGGCTCGTGCGCCGCGTCTGCCGCGACTGCGGTCACGAACAGCCTGTCTCGAAACGCGAGCAAGAACTGTTCGCGAACGAAGGGGTGGCGATCGAGCACGTCGTCCGCGGCAGCGGCTGCGCGTCGTGCAACTTTACCGGTTATCGGGGACGCCTAGCCATCCACGAAGTCGTACCGATTGATGAAGGGTTACGCCGGATGATCATGAACCAGGCGACCGAGGCCGAGATGGTCGACTACGCGAAACAAAACGGGGCGAGGTTTTTACTCGCCGACGGGTTAGAGAAAGTCGCGTCAGGATTGACGACGACCGAGGAGATCCTTAGAACAGTCATAACGGAGTGATGAGATGATCCATCAATCGATTGAAGTGATATTGACGAAAGCGGTCGAACAGCGCGCCTCGGACATTCATCTGACCGCGGGTTCGCCGCCGATTTTTCGCATCGACGGCAGCCTCGTCACGATGGGCGAGGAGAAAGTGTTGCCGAATCACATCGAAAGTTATTTAAAAGAGATCATGACCGAGGAGATGCGGGGACGCTTAGAAGTCCAGCGTGACCTCGACTTCTCGTTCGGTGTCCCGCGCGTGTCGCGTTTTCGCGTCAATGCCTACTACCAGCGGGGAACGGTCGCCATCGCTTTCCGTTCCATTTCCGGGGAAATCCCGACGCTAAACGAGCTCGATTTGCCGCCGGTATTGAAACGGCTCATCGAGAAACCGCACGGCCTCATCCTCGTGACCGGGCCGACGGGATCGGGGAAATCGACGACGCTCGCCGCGATGATCCATGAAATCAACCGGACGCAGCGTAAACGGATCATCACGCTCGAAGACCCGATCGAGTATTTGCATTCCCATAACCAGAGCATCGTCGACCAGCGTGAGATCGGTTCGGACGTCATGAAGTTCGTGAACGGTCTCCGGGCCGCGCTACGACAAGACCCGGACGTCATTTTGCTCGGTGAGATGCGTGACCTCGAGACGATCTCGACGGCGATGACAGCGGCCGAGACGGGACACCTCGTCATGGCGACGCTCCATACGTCGAGCGCGATGTCGACCGTCAGCCGCATCATCGACGCGTTTCCGGCCGAGCAGCAAGACCAAATCCGGACGCAACTCGCGAACGTGTTGTTAGGCGTCGTCAGCCAGCGGTTGTTCCCGCGTGTCGACGTCCCGAAAGGACGCGTCGCCGCGATGGAGATCATGCTCGGGAACGCGGCCGTCGCCAACTTGATCCGCAACGAAAAAGAGTTCCAGCTCCCGACTGTCATCCAGACGAACCGGCAGAGCGGGATGCAATCGATGGACGCATCTATCGAGCAACTTGTCCGGCAAGGCATCATTAACCCGAACGCCGTGCCGAACGAAGAAATGAGGTGACCGTATGGCCATATTCCAATATGAAGGCAAGCTGTTGAACGGACGTCGTAAAAAAGGACGCATCACGGCCGTCTCGATTCGCGAGGCGAAAGAGAAGCTCCGCGAAGAGTCGATTCTCGTCACCGAACTGTCTGAACTCGAGTCGACCGGACTGAACACGGAGATCAACCTGCTCCCGGAGCGGGTGAAAATCGAACATTTGATTATGTACGTGCGCCAGTTCGCGACGCTCATCCGAGCCGGCGTGCCGATCGTCCGGGCGACGTCGATTTTGCGCGTCCAGACCGAATCAAAAGTGCTCAAAAAAACGCTCAGCCAAGTCGAGGACGATCTTCGAGAAGGGATCGCCTATTCCGAGGCGATCAAAAAGCATCCGCGCGTCTTCTCGAACTTCTTCAGCTCGATGGCGCTAGCGGGCGAGGCGAGCGGGAACTTAGAGGAAGCGCTCGATCAAATCGGGCTGCAGCTTCAAAAGCAGTACGACGTGAAACGAAAAGTCATCTCGGCGTTGACGTATCCGCTCGTCGTCTCGATCGTTGCCATCGGTGTCGTCGCTTTCCTCATGGTGAACGTCGTGCCGACGTTCGCGAGCATCTTCGGACAGCTCGGCGGCGAATTGCCGCTCATCACCCGTCTCGTCGTCGCCGTCTCCGATTTTGTCGCCGCCTACTGGTGGCTCATCTTCGGGGTGGCGCTCCTCGGCATACTGATTTTCACGTGGATGTTGAAGCGGGATAAAGAACGATTCATCATCGATGGTCTGTTGTTGAAGCTGCCGATCTTTGGGCCAATCGTCCTGAAGTCGCAAATCGCGTTACTGACGCGCAGTCTCGCCGTCTTGCTGCAAGCGGCCGTACCGATCTTGTCGGCGATCGAGATCACGGAAAAGATCGTCTCGAACCGTGTCATCCGTAAAGGACTCGGTGAGGCGCGCAACAGTATGGCGCAAGGGATTCCGCTCCACGAGCCGCTCATGCGCAACAACAACTTCCCGCCGCTCATGACCCAAATGATCGCGGTCGGCGAGGAGAGCGGGGATTTGGACTCGATGTTGAACGAAGTCGCCGAGTTTTATGAGACTGAAGTCGAGACGACGACGGACCGGTTGAAGTCAATCATTGAGCCGCTCCTGATTGTCGTGCTCGCAAGCATCGTCGGCGTCATCGTCATCGCCATCGTCGTCCCGATGTTCCAAATTTATGGGGATATCCAAAATCAGTAGAAAATTCTTAGTTTATGCACATAAACTACTTTTCAACACCAAATTTTGAATGTATAGTAAAATTGTTCTACTTGTTCTAGGTCTTAGGTAATGAATACAGCACAATACACAGCACAACACACAAAAGGGGAGAATCAGTCATGTTGGATAAAATGAAAATGATTTGGCAAGATGCGAAACAATTGAAAGATGAGCGCGGCCTCACACTCGTCGAGTTACTCGTCGTCGTCGTAATTTTAGGAATTATTGCAGCCATCGCTGTTGTCGCGATTGGTGGAATTATTGAGAACTCGAAGAAGGATGCGATGGTTGCGGATGCGAAACAGATGGTGAGTGCGGCGAAGTTACATACAGCATCGAACCCTGAAGCTGCAAGTCTAGATTTTACAAAAGAAGTTGGACAAAGTTATATTTCCAAGCTTAACGATCCTTTTGGAGATGAATACTCTAAAGCACTTGTAACTATTACACCAGATGGCAACAAATACAGCTATTCTGTTCAACTCGTTGGGAAAAAAGCAATTGGTGCTTCTACACCTGTGGCAGAATCAGCAATTAATAAAGATGCAATCGTAGACACCGAATAATCCCTCCGGCTGGCGCTGGGCACTCGCTCAGCCTAGCCGGTTTTCTATTTTTGGCATATACTTACAGAAGGAGTGACCAAATTGGTTGACCTTATTGGACTCATTTACAGCATCGTGCTCGGAGCAATCATCACTTCGTTCACGAACGTCGTCGGGCTCCGCATGCCACAGAAGCAATCGATTGTGACGCCACGGTCGCACTGCCCGTCTTGCGGCCACGTCTTGTCAGCATGGGAACTCGTTCCCGTGTTCGGCTACTTGTTCCTCCGTGGCAAATGCCGCGGCTGTGGCGGACGGATCGCGCCGACGTATCCGCTGTTCGAACTGCTCGGGGCGATCGGCTACGGTTATAGTTTTTGGCTGTACGGCTTCTCGGGGACGACGCTGCTCGCGTTCGTTTTCTTGTCGACACTCCTCGCTTTGGCGATGTCGGATTTGTCGACGATGCTCGTGCCGAACGTCATCTTGCTCTATACGGCACCGGTCCTGCTCGCACTCGCCTATCTGTCAGGGGCGACGTGGTGGGGGCCGCTCGCCGGGGCGTTGTTAGGATTTTCAGTCCTCGCCACCGTTTTTTTCGTCTCAAAAGGGGGACTTGGGGCCGGCGATGTCAAACTATTTACAGTGATCGGACTCGTGCTCGGACCGCGTGACGTGCTCGTCGCGTTGTTCCTCGCGAGCTTGATCGGTGCCGTCGTCGGTCTCGCGTTGATCGGGCTGAAACGGATCGGCCGCAAACAGCCGATCCCGTTCGTCCCGTCAATCGCACTCGGGACGATGCTGACGTTTTGGTTCAGCGAACGCTTTTTTGATTGGTATTTTGATTTATTGTAGGGGGAAACTAGCATGAGCCGGGCTATAGAGAAAGGAACGGTCGCGTACTTCTCGTTCGATGCGCTCAGCATCCACGGGGCCGTGATCAAACAAGGCGTCTTCAAACGGAGCGCTTCCGTCCAGTTGGCGAAAAACGCCTATGCCGGAGGACGGATCCAAGACGAGAACGCGTTCGGCCTCGCTTTCGACGAGTTGTGCCGAAAATTGAAAGTACGTAAAGGGATGGTCTGTGCCGTCGACATGGCCGAGACGGAAGTGTTGTCTCGAAAAGTCGACATCCCGTCGAACATCCCGAAAGACGAGATCCGCGGTTATTTGTTCATGGAGATCGGCAGTTCGATCATCTTGCCGTTCGACGACGTCGCCTTCGACTACGAGGTGCTCGGCGAAACGGAGACGAAGACCGAAGTCATGCTGCACGCCGTCTCGGTCGAGTTGACGAAAGCGATTCGCGGTTATATGAAAAAACGCGGGTTCGTCTTGAAGAAGATCGTTCCGCGCCCGGTCGCTGTCGCTAACGGTGTGGCCCGCCTTGAGACGCTCGACCCGCTCAAGTCGACGCTTCTTTGGCACGTGACGCCGTTCGCGCACCAGTTGCTCGTCCTTGAGGAAGGACAGGTCCGCTTCATCCGCGCCATCGAGACCGACCTCTCGTACCGCTCGGACACGACAGACGGCGGGGTTACATACACGTTCAACGGTTCGGATGAGACGCTCGCGAGCCAGACCGACGACTGGTTGAACGAGCTGTCACGCTTCCTCGACTTCTACCGCTACTCGCTCCGCACGGACGGTCGCCCGATCGACGAGCTCCTCGTCTCCGGGACGATCCCGGAACTCGATGACCTCGTCCAGACAATCGAGGCGGAAGCGATGGTGCCGGTCAAACGGAGCGATGACCCGCTCCCGTTGTCACACGCGACGCCGCTGTCGCACCAGATGTTGCCGCTCCTCGGGATGGCGACACTCGACCGTGACCGTGACGCGAACTTCATTAATTCGACCGACGTCACACTCCGCTGGCCGATCGTCGCGAGTCTCGTCTCCCTCCTTATCGGTGGAGGGCTCGCCGGCTTCTTGTACTATGAAGTGCAAGGGCTCGAACGGCAAGAAGCGCAAGTGAACGAACAGTTGCAGCTCGTGCGCATTTATCAGACGGAGCAAGTGAATTCGAAAGGGCAGCAAGTGCTGTCGCTCGAACAGACGGTGACGTCGCTTGCGAACGAAGAGAAACAAGCGGTGCCGGCGCTTCGTGCGCTCACCGAGCAATTGCCGCCGACCGGGTACGTCTTGACGTACAACTACGCCGACGGCTCGCTCATGAGCGTCCGTGCCCAGTTCGAGACGTTGCCGGACTTGAACGCGTTCCAACGCGCGCTCTTGACCGACCCGCGGTTTGAGAACGTCAAACTGCTCGGCGTCACGACCGAGACGAAAGCCGACACAGAGACGGACACGGACGAACCGACTCCTCTGACCGACGAGCCGCTCCCGCGTTACATCGGCGAATTCACGTTCACGTTCGTTGACGCCGAAGAGCCAGAGACCGAAGCGACGACCGATGAGGAGGTGGTGAGCCAATGAAACGCTCGACGATTTATTTGTTGTTCACACTGTGCCTGTTCACGGCCATCGCCGTCCCGGCTTATTTCGGCTACACGTACGTGATGAAACAAAGTGACGTGAAAGCACTCGAGCGCGAACTGTCGCTTGAACAGACGAAGCTCGAGCTTATGCGGCAAGAAGGCCGCGCCGTCGATGTCGCCGATTCGCAGCGACTCCAGACGCGCGTGCCGGCCGAGCCTGCGTTAGACACCGTCGTCGAGGCGCTGTCACAGGCGAGCCAGCTTTCAAGCGTCAACGTGACGAGCATCGCTTTCGCGGACGGAATCCTCGCCGAGTCGGAAGTGCCCGAGACGATCGAACCGATTGACCCGGAGGACGTCAGTGCGACGTCTGAACCGGCGAGACCGGTCGACATCACTCCGGTGAACGCGTCCTCGGTGCGGGCGACCGTTTCGCTCCAAGCCGAGACGTATGACGCGCTCGTCCTCTTCCTCGAGTCGGTCGAGTCGATGAACCGGATCCACATCTTGCGGACCGTTCAATTCACTGGACCGGCCGAGACGGGACCGAACACGACGGACGTGATCGCGCCGCTCGACTTCACCGTCGAACTCGACGCCTTCTATCGTCCGGACTTGACGCAACTCATCGAAGACCGGTTCGTGCCGACGCAAACGTTCCCGCGAAAAGACATCCCGGTGTACGATTATACTTCGCCATAACGAGACGTCCCTTCAAAAAGAAGGGGCGTTTTTCAGTCGGCTGACATTGTGTTCGGCTGCCGTTTTGCCTACAATCAACAGGGAAGCGTGAAACGGGAAGGAAGCCCGTTACAACAGATGAGAAGGAGTCGATACAATGAAATCAACACAGAAACGTGTCATCCTCGCCTCGATGTCACCGCGGCGGACCGAACTATTGGCCAAGGCCGGCATTCACCACGAAGTGATTCCATCGAACGTCGTCGAGGGCGTCAACGGACAAGAAGCGCCAGATGACTATGTCGGGCGTCTCGCCCGTGAGAAAGCGCTCGACGTGGCGAGAAACAATCGTGACGCGATCGTCATCGGTTCGGACACCGTCGTCGTATTAGACGGGAACATTCTTGAGAAACCGAGCGACCGGGAAGAGGCGCGACGGATGCTCGAGCAGTTGTCGGGGGCGACGCATGACGTGCTCACCGGCGTCAGTATCCTCGGACCCGAGCGGCAGGACTTGTTCGTCACGGCGACACGCGTCACGTTCATCGACATCCCGGAAGCGTGGCTCGACGGGTATCTCGATTCAGCGGAGCCGTATGACAAGGCCGGCGCCTACGGGATCCAAGGGTCAGGCGGTCTGTTCGTCGAGCGGTTAGAAGGCGACTATTACAACGTCGTCGGACTGCCGCTCCAGCCGCTCGTCCGGACGCTTGAAGGCCATGGGGTGACGCCGCGCTTTCTGTGAATGATGCGAAAGTAGGTGAAGGAATGACCATGGTGCTCGACCGAAGTGTGGAAACCGCCATCGCCAGACTGCTTCAAATCGGAGGACGGGGCGGTGACCCGCGTGCGACCGCCCGGAGGCTGTCCGACGTATATCCGACGCTTCGGGCGCTGTCGCAGGCGTCCGTGAGCGACCTCTGTCAAATCGAAGGGATGACGAAGAAGAAGGCCGAACAGTTGCTTGCGGCGTTCACAATCGGCATCCGTTATGTCGAAGAACCGAAGTCGGAGATGCCGACGATCCGCTCGCCGCAAGACGCGTATGAACTGCTCCGGGACGAGCTGCGGCTCCTCAATCAAGAGCATTTCGTCTGTCTGTATTTGAATACGAAAAATCAGCTTATTGCCCGGAAGACGCTCTTCGTCGGCGGGTTGAACTCGTCAATCGTCCATCCACGGGACGTGTTCCGTGAGGCGCTCAAGCTGTCGGCGGCATGTTTCATCGCCGTGCATAACCATCCGAGCGGCGACGCGACCCCGAGCCGGGAAGACATCGAAGTGTCGGAGCGATTGGTCGAAGCCGGTAACATCGTCGGCATCGCTTGCCTCGACCACGTCATTATCGGCGAGGACCATTACGTCAGCATGAAACAGCGTGGGTATATGAATGGCTGAATTTGGGAAAAGTTTTCCAAATGTGTGCTAAGTTTGCTATACTGGCAGACGAGGTGTTCACAATGGAAAAATTGCTTTGGCTTTTAATCATCAGCTTCGCGTTTCTAGCGAGCTTCGTCCCGCTCGAACCGCTCGTGTTGACGTTCGTCGTCTTCGTGCTATTCGTCTTGATCAGTATGGCGTTGTTTCAACGTCTTCGAGAAGGCCACTGGGCCGACCGCTTGTCCCCGCTCATCATCGTTGGACTCGGGATCGTCGCCTTCATCGCCTATTTGGCATTGTTTCTCGCATGGGGGAACGCTACGCTCGATTCACAAGTGTTTCAGATGATCGGGCAACTCGTCTTCACGTACGTCGGGGTGTACTTATTCGTAGTAACAGTGTCTGGCTTTATGGCCGGGGCGACACGGCAAAAGCCGTCCCGGTTCTTTCAACCGGTTCTCGTCATCTCTGTCATCTGTTACGGGGCGATGCTGTTGCTGTCCCTTTCGACGCGGAGTTGATCATCCATATGAAGCAGGCGTATACGCGCCTGCTTTTTGTGTGTAGAGGACTCGTTCAACACGGTGTCGAAAACGTTACCATCAGGTGAATTGAGAGGGAAGGTGAGGCAGCATGAATGAGGATATCATTGATCAGGAGCGGGATTTGAAATTGATGTTGACGGACATCAAGAACGGGACGATTCGTCTGCAGGAACTTGACGAGGAACGGGTCATCCAATCGATGCTTCATCATATCGGTTCGACGGATCCCGAGCTTCGAGACCAGTTGATTTACACGCTCTTTTATCGGTTCATCATCGAAGACGAGCAATTGACGAGCGAGCAATTGGCGGACATGTTCCATACGACGCTCAAATATCACTTATTCCACGGCATCGGCGAAGCAGGGACAGATACGGTCTTCACCCGATCATTCTCGACTCTATTGATTGCGCTGATTCTAGGTCAAGACCGTCAACAGCGCTTCTTGTCTGAAACGGACATCGACATGTTAAAAGCGAAGCTGTTGGCGTATCTCGACTGTGAAATCGACACGAGAGGATATGTGACAGGAAAAGGTTGGGCCCATTCCATCGCTCATGTAGCCGACGCGTTCGAAGAGCTCGTCTTGCATCCGCAGCTTGACGAGACGGAGTTTGGTGAGGTGCTTGAGGCGCTATGGAACAAAGTGCTCGTTCCGACTGTGTATGTGCATGACGAGGATGAGCGGCTCTTGAACCCGATCTTCGCACTGCTCGACCGAGGCATGGACGAGCAGGAAGTACTCGTCCTGTTAGAGGAGTTGCCAGCGACGTTGCGCGCCCAAAAACAGCAACTCGAACCCGAACAGTATTGGCACATCGTCCATAATATGAGAACGTTCTTGAAGAGCTTGTTCATCAAATCGCACGAGACGAACCGGCAAACTCTTCAAACGGCAGTGCTTCTCGCCTTGAAAACGATTTGACGACGATGAAAGAGTTCTTGTGGCAGGCGCTTACACGTGCTTGCTTTTTGATTTGCGTTTTTCGTAAAAAGAAGGCACACTAATAGACGGTGAGACAGGACTGAGATGCAGGGATTGTAAATAACCTGTAATCGAATGAACGTTTTCAAACATGATTTTTCCGTTATAATAAAAAATAGTGTAATCAAGAGAGGAGCAGCACGTATGTTTCGTAGTTTTAACCGAGAAATCGGAATCGACCTTGGAACGGCTAACACGCTCGTTTATGTAAAAGGTCAAGGCATCGTCGTTCGTGAACCGTCCGTAGTGGCGTTCCGTACAGATACAGGTAGAATTGAGGCCGTAGGTAACCAGGCCAAGGATATGATTGGACGTACGCCGGGCAACGTCACGGCACGCCGTCCGATGAAAGATGGGGTCATCGCTGACTTTGAAACGACAGCAACGATGATCAAGTACTTCATGGAGCAAGCACAAAAGTCAAAGAGCGGTTTGTTCTCGTCGAAGACGAACGTCATGATCTGCGTACCAAGCGGCATCACGTCTGTTGAAAAACGTGCCGTCGAAGATGCGGCCAAGCAAGCGGGCGCACGTGAAGCGTATACAATCGAAGAACCGTTCGCGGCAGCAATCGGCGCCGGTCTCCCGGTTTGGGAACCGACAGGCTCGATGGTCGTCGATATCGGTGGCGGTACGACCGAAGTCGCAGTGATCTCACTCGGCGGCATCGTGACGAGCCAATCGATTCGTGTCGGCGGTGACGAAATGGATGACGCCATTATTCGTTACATCAAAAATAAATACAACCTCATGATCGGGGAACGGACGTCTGAGTCGCTCAAGATGGAAATCGGCTCGGCCCGCATCGATGCCTCGAACGAAGGCGAGAAGATGGAAATCCGCGGTCGCGACCTCGTGACGGGTCTTCCGAAACAAATCGAAGTTTCGGCTTCTGAAGTATGTGAAGCGTTGTCGGATACGGTCGAAGCGATTCTTGCCGGCGTGAAACAAACGCTCGAGCAGACGCCACCGGAACTCGCGGCTGACGTCATGGATCGCGGAATCGTCCTTACAGGCGGCGGGGCGCTCCTTAAAAACTTAGACGATGTCATCTCGGATGAGACACACATCCCGACGCTCGTCGCGGATGAGCCACTCGACTGCGTCGCGATCGGGACAGGAAAATCTCTCGAAATGATGGACGTCCTCCGTTCAAAATCAGGCATCTCGTCGCGTCGATGAGAGGTGAAAAGCGATGAGCCGGTTCGTACGCAATAAAAAGCTCATCATCACGCTGATCGGTATTATATTGTTCGTCGTCATTTTAGGGGTTTCGATTCGAGGACGGTCGGAATCCGCCTGGTACCAAGACGTCACGCGTGATGTGGTCGGGACGTTCCAACGGGTGTTCACCGTGCCGATCGGCTGGATGGACAGCACGGTGTCCTCGATTTCGGACGTCCGGGATATCTATGAAGAGAACCGTCAGTTGAAACAACATTTGACGAAATATGCGGAAGTGTCGGTCGAGGCCGACGACCTTCGCCGGGAGAACGAGGAGCTGCGCCGAATGATCGACGCGAGCGAGACGTCGCTTCGTGACTTCGACCTCATCCCGGCCGAAGTCATCGGGCGCACGCCGAACGACTGGCAGCGTTACGTGACGATCAACGTCGGTCAAGAACGCGGCGTCGAGAAAGGGATGGCCGTCACGGCCGCCGGCGGTATGGTCGGTCGGGTCATCCAGGCGAGCGCCTACACGTCGCAAGTCCAGCTCCTAAGCGACAACAACCGGACGAACAACGTCTCGGCGGTCGTGAAAGACGCGGACGGCAAAGCGACGTACGGGACGATCGACGGCTTCGACAGCGAGACGAACGAGCTCTTCTTCACGAAGATCTCGAATAGCGTCGAGTTGAAAGAAGGCGAGATCGTGTCAACGTCAGGGCTTGGCGGACGTTATCCGGCCGGTCTCGTCATCGGGACGGTCGAATCGATCGAGACCGACGAGTACGGCGTGTCTCAAGTCGCCCGCATCAAGCCAGAGGCGGACTTCAACGAGTTTTCACAAATGTTCGTCATCGATCGAACGCTCGTAGAGCCGTTCTTGACGGGTCCTGAGGAAGGAGGAGCAGCCGGTGAGTAACATGAGAGTGTTCATCGCCCTGTTCCTCCTCTTTCTTATTGAAGGGACATGGGCCGCCATTTATTCGTGGCACTACATGACCCCGTTTTTGTCTTTGACGTTGATCGGGCTCATGTATATCAGTTTGTATGGCCGCTGGGAGTCGGCACTCGGTTTCGGGCTCGTGTTCGGATTACTGTATGACATCGTCTACACCGACTTGCTCGGAATTTACTTATTTACTTTTTCACTCATTCCTCTCTTAGTCAGCTTCGTGTTAAAATATATAGGTGAGAACTTCTTCTCGGTCGTCATCACGTTCACGTTTATGATGCTTGTCTTCTCTTTCACGATTTACAGTGTGATGGCAGCGATCGGCGGGACGACCATGACCATTCAAACACTATTAGTTGAACAGATTCCAGGGACGCTCGTCGTCAATGCGATCGCCATCGCGGTACTGTATTACCCGATGACGCGATACGTGGCGCCGCGACCTGTAGCGAAGAGAGGGTAGCCATGATGGAGCGTAAACGACACATTACGATTAAAGGACATCGCAACGGGATTGCAATCCACTTCAATCCAAGAAGTGGCATCGATGAGGTGCTCCTAGAGTTAGAGGCCACGTTGCAAGAAATGGAGCCGCCCTCTGGGAAGATTGCACTCAAATTGCACGCGGGAACTCGTTATTTGGACGAGGAGCTGTCACGTCAAATTCGTGAAGTCGTTGCTCGTCATGGCGTTTTTTATATCGAGGAGCTTTCGAGCGAGGTCATGTTGACCGAAGAGGCGAAAGCGACGTACGGCAAGAAGACGTTCCATTACCATAGCGGGACGATCCGCAGCGGACAAGTGCTCTCGTTCGACGGCTCGGTGCTCATCATCGGGGATATCAACCCGGGTTCAGAAGTCCGGGCGACGGGAAGCATCTATTGTTTAGGCACGATACGAGGAAATGTCCGGGCCGGTGTCGAAGGATGGGAGGACGCGGTGATCACCGCGAGTCTGCTCCATCCAAAGTTTCTGGCAATCGGCGAGCACGTGCTCGCGTCAGACGGCGACGAACCGCTTCCGGAAATCGAGATGGGTTGCGCGTATCAGACAAATCAGGGCATTGAAATGACGCGTCTTCGTCAAGTGATGACAGGATTAAAAGACGCATATGCAATGGAATTACAGAGAGGGTGAGTTTGATGGAGCAAGTAGTAGAGCCTGTACATACAGCGAAAGAAGTGAAGAAAGGTCGGGCCATCGTCGTGACGTCGGGAAAAGGTGGCGTCGGTAAGACAACGACGACCGCGAACCTCGGGACCGGTCTTGCGTTATCCGGACACTCGGTCTGTCTCGTCGATACGGACATCGGTCTTCGGAACTTAGACATCGTCCTCGGACTCGACAACCGAAGCATCTATAACCTCGTCGACGTCATTAACGGCCAGTGTAAGCTGCATCAAGCGCTCGTCCGCGACAAGCGGTTCGAAGAGATGTACTTGCTCCCGGCCGCCCAGTCGAAAGACAAGACGTCGGTTCAACCGGAACAAGTGAAAGAGATCATCGACCAGTTGAAGACAGAATATGACTTCGTGTTGATCGATTGCCCGGCCGGCATCGAGCAAGGCTTCATGAACGCGATCGCCGGGGCAGACGAGGCCGTTGTCGTGACGACGCCGGAGAAGGCGGCCGTCCAAGACGCGGACCGCATCATCGGCATGCTCGAGCAAGCCGAACACGTCGCCGCACCGAAACTGATCGTCAACCGCGTGAAGAACCACCTCGTCGAATCGGGCGACATGCTCGACATCGATGACATCATGCGCATCTTGTCGATCGACCTCCTCGGTGTCGTCGTTGACGATGAGGAAGTCATCGCCGCAGCGAACCGCGGGGTACCGGTGACGATGAATCCGGACAACAACGCCGGACAAGCGTACCGGAACATTACGCGCCGTATCCTCGGCGAGTCGGTTCCGCTCATGTCGATTCAAACAGATAAAAAGCCGGTCGGTTTCTGGACACGGCTCATGATGAAATTTGGAATGAAAAAAGCGTGAAGGCAACGAAAGTTGCCTTTTTGTGTCGAAAGGAGAGACGTGCATGAAACTCATCTATGAACGGACGCCGTCGATCGAACGGGCGATGCTCGTTGACGGGGAGCGATTGCTCGAGGTCGAGGAACGGTTCATCGACCAACTGTCAGTCGGGACGATCGTCGAGGCGGCGGTCGAACGCATTCACCCGTCGCTCGGTGCCGCGTTTTTGACCGACGGTGCGACGACGTTCTTCCTCCCGATCGCCGAGACGCTCCGAGCGCTCGCCGCGTATCCGGACGTCCCGACGATCGGACAAGCAGCGGTCGTCGGTGAGAAACGGCTCGTCCAAGTGACGAAAGAAGGCATCAACGGCAAACACCATAAAGTGACGGAGAACATCCGCTTCGGTGGGCGCTATGTCGTCTACTTCCCGTACGGGCGGCGGCAACTGTACAGCCGCAAGCTCGACCTCGTCACACAAGACCGGCTGTCAAAAGTGTTCACGCTCAACGAGACTGAAGGGGTGTTGTTCCGGACGGAGTCGGGACAAGCGAGCCCTCAGGCGCTGCAAGAAGAGCTCGAGCTCTTGCGCGCCCGGGCCCGGGACGTCGAACAGAACCGCTTCGGCCAAGACGAGCTCCTCTGTGAGCAGTTCGCCCGCCGACACGCGATCGAGTCCGTCATGACGAACGACGCGGAGGCGAAGCGACGCCTTGAGCGGCTCGACGTCCCGGTCGAGCGCCACGTCGGCAAAGGACGGATGAAAGAAGCGCTCCGACTGGACGATGCGATCGAGAAACTCGAGAGCCGTGTCGCTTGGCTCGAAGGCGGGGCGTACGTCTTGATCGAACAAGTCGAGACGATGACCGTCATCGACGTCAACAGCGGCAAAAACGTCGCGGTCAAAGACAAAGGGCGGGCCGCCGACACGATCAACGAGGCGGCGCTCTATACGGTCATGGAACAGCTCCGGCTGCGCAACATCGGCGGCATGGTCGTCATCGACTTTTTGCGCGGCTCCAAAGACGGACAGACACGCCTATTGAAGAAAATGAAAGAAGTCGGGGCGCGCGACCCGCGCCGCGTCGAAGTGTACGGCTTCACGAAGATGGGATTGTTCGAACTGTCACGGGAGCGGACCGGCCGTTCGATTCAAGACCGGATGGTGCGTGACGGGCGTCCGTCGAAGCTCGCCGTCTTCTCGCGGCTCGAACGGGCGTTGCTCGATTTAGGGACGCACGACGCCGTCGTGTTGTCGCTGCCACAGAAATGGCAAGACGGGAACTGGGACGCGTTCGGCTTTGAAGTACTGTTCGTTGACGGAGAGCCCGGCATCGCCTTTTTCGGTACGGTCGAGGAATGTCAAAATTTCGTACAACGTCGTTGACAACGTTTGAACGAGAGTGGTATCATCTATAACGTTAGTTCGTTTGGAAGCACCCAAATGGCTACAACCGCACAGAACGGGTTGAAACGGTTTTGCCCTGCCCTGGATGGCGAGTCTGAGTTAAACAAGGAGGTGCACGTATATGTACGCAATCATCAAAACTGGTGGTAAGCAAATCAAAGTTGAAGCAGGTCAAGAGATCTACATCGAAAAACTCGATGCTGATGTCGAGGGTACTGTAGAATTCGGTGAAGTTCTTTTCGTTGGTGGTGACGATGTTAAAGTCGGAGCTCCACTCGTAGAGGGCGCTAAAGTCGTAGCAACTGTCGTTAAACACGGTCGCGCGAAGAAGATCACTGTCTTCAAAATGAAAGCTAAGAAAAACTACCGTCGTAAGCAAGGTCACCGTCAGCCTTACACGAAAGTTCGCATCGAGAAAATCGAAGCGTAATTTATGATTCGAGTAACGGTCAGACGAGACGAGACGAAGTCGATTCGTTCCGTCGAAGTGACAGGTCACGCCAACTTTGCTGAACCCGGTTCTGACTTAGTGTGTGCCGGCGTTTCCGCCATCATCTTTGGGGCGTATAACGCTGTCGAGGTACTCGCAGGCCAGTCGCTTCTTGTAGAAATGGCAGACAAAACAGAGGGTGGCTACTTTTATGTCGAGACGTATCCTGATGTATCACCGGAGGACGCGGCTCGCACCCAACTGTTATTAGAAGGGATGCTCGTGCAACTAGACACGATCGCCCATAGTTACGGTGATTATATCCAAATTGAACAATAGGAGGTGGACCTCATGTTACAATTGAACCTTCAGTTCTTCGCATCGAAAAAGGGAGTAGGATCGACTAAAAACGGTCGTGACTCGATTTCGAAACGCCTCGGCGCTAAACGCGCTGACGGACAGACAGTTTCAGCTGGATCGATTCTCTACCGTCAACGCGGTACGAAAATTCACCCAGGTGAAAACGTCGGCCGTGGTGGCGACGACACATTGTTTGCTAAAGTTGACGGCGTAGTACGCTTCGAGCGTCTTGGTCGCGACAAGAAACAAGTGAGCGTTTACCCAGTTGCGTAAGTAGAACCACGCAGAAGACTCTAGCCACTTATTTGGTTAGAGTCTTTTTTACTAGGAGAGGATCAAATGGACTCACAGGCAGCACTGAAATTATTATCGACCGTCCGTCACGAATGGATGAATCGGCTTCAGATGATCTCCTTGTACGCGGCGCTCGAGCCTGATAGACTCGAGGAGCTGTACGATCGATATCGTCAGCACGCCGACGAGGAGAGTGCGCTCATTCGCTTAAACATGCCGGCGACTAGTCTCGTTATCATACAGGCGAATTGGGAAGGGCGGTTGACCTATAAGGTATCGACCGACCGCGTGTCGTTAGACGACGCATGCGTGGCGGACAAACTTGTCCGTCTTCTGTCAGGAACGGATGGACCGATTCATGTGACGTTCACGGACGGACTGACGGTTCGCGTCTTCGGCAACGTGCCGGAAGGTGTGTTCGCGTCAGACGAAGTGTACGAACAGACTGTAGAATGTTCTACGTTTCGTTTAAAAGGAGGGAATTAAATGTTTGTCGATCAGGTTAATATTTTTGTAAAAGCTGGAGACGGTGGTAAAGGAATGGTCGCGTTCCGCCGCGAGAAGTATGTTCCAGACGGTGGACCAGCAGGTGGTGACGGTGGTCACGGTGGCGACGTCGTCTTTGAAGTAGAAGAAGGATTACGGACACTCGTTGATTTCCGTTTCTCGAAAAAGTTTATCGCCCATAACGGTGAAAAAGGAATGTCGAAAGGGATGCATGGACGTAAAGCGAAACCGCTCGTCGTCAAAGTCCCGCCAGGCACGATCGTTTTTGACGCCGCGACAGACACTGTCATCGCCGACCTTACCGAGCACGGCCAACGGGCCACGATCGCTAAAGGCGGACGCGGTGGTCGGGGGAACTGTCGTTTTGCGACACCATCGAACCCGGCACCAGAAATCGCTGAAAACGGGGAGCCAGGTCAAGAGCGCGAATTGCGCCTCGAGTTGAAACTCCTCGCAGACGTCGGTCTCGTCGGATTCCCGTCAGTCGGGAAATCGACGCTCTTGTCGGTCGTCTCATCGGCACGGCCAAAAATCGGGGCGTACCACTTTACGACGATCACACCGAACCTCGGCGTCGTGAAAACAGCGGACGACCGTGACTTCGTCATGGCCGACCTTCCTGGACTCATCGAAGGAGCGAGCCAAGGTGTCGGTCTCGGTCACCAGTTCTTGCGCCACATCGAACGGACGAAAGTAATCGTCCATATGATCGATATGAGCGGCATGGAAGGACGCGACCCGTTCGAAGACTACACGACGATCAACCGCGAGCTCGAGTCGTATAATCTACGCCTCCTCGAGCGTCCGCAAATCGTCGTCGCCAACAAGATGGATATGCCGGATGCACAAGAGCATCTTGCCGAGTTCCAGAAAAAGATTGGAGAAGACGTCAAAGTCTTCCCAATTTCGGCACTCGCCAAAGAAGGACTTCGTAACCTTCTTATCGAAGTAGCCAATCTCGTCGATTCGACGCCTGAGTTCCCACTCGAGGAACTCGAAGAGAAGACGGCCACGCCACGCGTCGTCTATCGTTACGAGAAAGAAGAAAAAGGATATCAAATCCACATCGATGATTATGACCGCTTCGTGATCACGGGGCCGCGCATCGAGAAACTCTTCAAGATGACGAACTTCGACCATGACGAGTCGATCAAACGATTCGCCCGTCAGATGCGCCAAATGGGAATCGACGACGATCTCCGCAAACTCGGTGCCGAGGACGGAAGCGTCGTAGCCATCCTCGACTTCGAGTTCGAGTTTGTCGAATAATCTTTTGAAATAGGAAACGGAGTGTGAAGTAAACGTGGACCCTGTGCCCTCGTCTAGTTTAATTCTTTATGCAGTATTGATTTTGTTATCAGCTTTCTTCTCGTCAGCGGAAACCGCGCTCTCGAGTGTCAACCGGGTCCGGATGATCCGGATGAGTGAAGACGGGGATAAGGGTGCCAAGCGCGTCCTTGACCTCGTCGACCGGTTCGACGATACGCTCTCGACGATTCTCGTCGGGAACAACATCGTCAACATCGGGTCGGCGACCGTCGCGACGGCAATCGCCACGTCCATCTTCAGCGGAGGGACGGGGCTGCTCGTTTCGACGTTCGCGACGACGGTGCTCATCTTGATCTTCGGGGAGATTCTCCCGAAATCGCTCGCCAAAGAGTTCGCCGAGAAGTATTCGCTGCTCATTAGCGGAATTCTCGTCTTCTTGGTCAAAGTGTTGAAGCCGATCACCATCGTCTTCACTGGGCTGAAGCGTCTGACGCTTCGTGTCATCGGCATGAAGGCGAAAGAGCCGTCTGTGACGGAAGAAGAGCTGAAAGTGCTCGTCGATATGGGGGAAGAGGAAGGGGTGCTCGGTGAGACCGAGGCCGAACTCGTCCATAGCGCCTTCGCGTTCAACGACATTACGGTCGATGACGTGTTGACGCCGCGGATCGACATCCTCGCCGTCGATATCGACGATTCGCTCGAAGAAATCAAAGACACGATTTTCAGCGGCGGGCATTCTCGCTTGCCGGTCTATAAAGACTCGATCGACAACGTCATCGGGGTATTGTCCGAACGGGATTTCCTCCGTTCGATGGTACGGGATGAAGTGACCGACATCCGGGCACTCATCCGTCCGCTCACGTACGTCTCGCCACAGACGAAGTTGATCGAACTGCTCCCTGTCCTGCAGCAAAAACAATCGCACATGGCCGTCGTCCTCGATGAGTTCGGCGGAACGGCCGGACTCATCACGCTCGAGGATATGCTCGAGGAGCTCGTCGGCGACATTTGGGATGAGCACGACGAATCGGTCGTCTACTTGAGACGTCTCCGTGACGGCGTATACGAATGTATGGCTGACATGGACGTCGATGAGTTTGCTGAAGAGATGGGCATTAAAGAACCTGAAATAGACTCGAATACGATGGGAGGATGGTTCGTCGAATTGCTCGGCGACATCCCAGAGAAAGGGGCGCGTGTCACGTATGAGGACATGACGTTCACCGTTCTCCACGTCGAAAAACGCCGCGTCCGTAAGCTGTTGGTCGAGACGAACCAAGCTGAACCGGCTGAAGAAGCATAAGACAAAGGGACCTCCAAATTGGAGGTCCCTTTCAGCTTGTTGAGTAACACAATGCTTTTCGCTCATCCTCTTGGCGCCTCCGCTTTCCTAGGGGCGAGCAGGGAACCGCATCGCTAAACGCTGCTGGGTCTCCCTTCGCTCGCTGACCCCTCAGGAGTCTACGGCGCCATCGGATGACTTCTCGTCTTTTTCTGATGCATTGACGGTCGGAAGAAGCTGGCCAATCTTTTGATCAGGAAGGAGCGGATGCGTAGCATTTTTTCAATTTTATGTCGGGGAGAGCATCTCGTTCGTCAATAGCATGAAAGGGACCTCCAGCCGGGGGTCCCTTTCGTCGTTACACGGTATGATGGCGTTCGGCACGCTCGAGCAACTCGTACGGCCGGACTTTGTAAATCGCGTGCGGCAAATACGTCGGATCGATCGCATCGAGGAAACGCATTTGGAAATGCTCGCGCTTGATGTAGTCCGACACGTTCGTCGCATCGACGTTGAAGAAGCCGACTTCTTGCGTCTCGCCTGCTTGAGGGGCGAGGTCGCCCGAGACGTAACGGGCCCGGAACGTGATGCAGAGGACGCGCGAGGACACGTTTTGATAAATACCAGTGATGCCGTCGATCTCGATGTCGGCGCCGGTCTCTTCTTTCACTTCGCGATGCACGGCGTCGACGATTGACTCGTGTTCTTCGACTTGACCGCCCGGCATCTCATACGTGTCGTTCCGGTGCGTGTTTTGGACGAGGAGCACTTCGCCTTGCTCGTTCGTGACGTACGCTGTCACCGAGACGATCGTGCGCGGCGGCGTGTAGTGCCCGGTCGGCATCATGAACTCCTCGCTCGATTTGATGTACAAGTCTTTCCCGAGCCGGGCCCGTTTCTTCATCGCCTCACGGCGGAGCGAGCTCGACCGGTAGTCCCGTTCGACTTGCTCGTAATGTTCCCGGTCCCGGTATTCCCAGAGCGCCATGACCTCGGTCTGGTCTTCGGTCACCCAACGGCCGACGAGCCGTGCGCCATGCGATACCTGGATTGGATACAGGTATGTATGGAAAAACTCTGTGAATTCTTCTAGACGTTCAGGGCGAATCGTATACGTTTTTCGACGATGGAACATGAAAATTCCTCCTTTGACGGTTGGCCGTCTTGATACGACGAGTCGTGATTTCCTCACATTGACGTATTCGCCGTGACGAGATAATTTCCCTCTATTCAAAAAGTCAGCTCGAGCGCAAAGGCTCAAGCTGACTTTTTCATAAAGCTCGGATTCGAGCGGATATACCGGATGAGGAAGAACAAGGCGATCCCGAAGCCGACGTACGGGCCAAACCCGTGCATGAACTCACCGATTTGGCGCCAGTTGCTCCCGAGCATCATGCCGACTTTCACGAACGCAAACGACCAGACGGCGAAGACGATCGTCGTCACGACGAAAAACTTCCGGAACGACAAGCGCATGACGCCGGCACTGATGGCGAACAGTTGACGCCAAATCAAGCTGAGGCAGACGATCCAAGCCCCGTACGTCTCGAACCAAGCCTCCGCCTGGAGTTGTTTGTCGTGCTTGATGCGGAACGAACGGTACAGCTTGAGGGCGACCGGACGTCCGCCGTAGCGTCCGATCCAATAGAGGCCGACCTGGCTCGTGACGAACGCTGACCAGGCGAGCAGGAAAATGAGAAGGAACGACGCGTCATGGGACCCGACGAGATAGCCGCCGTAAGCGAGGACGAGCTCGTTCGGAATCAATTGGACAAAAATACCGAGCGGAATGCTGAACACACCGCACCCGACTAAAAGCTGCTCGAGGAAGTGCCACATGCTGCGTCACTCCTTTCATAAAAGAATAGGAAATCATACCCATCCATCAGTATAACGGACGGGACAAGAAAGCAAAAGAAAAGATGTCACAAAAACGTGACATCTTTTAATCGAGGGCGGACACGAGAATGCCGAGCCGGTCGAGTTCATGGACGGCGGCATCGAGCGCGTCCTCACTGTCGGCTTCGAGCGTATGGATATGCAGGCCGTCTGTCAAATGTGACAGCGGGGCCGCCTGATTCGCGACGACCCGTTCGAGGAAGGCACGGACGTCCCGGCGGCTCTTCACCATGAGTTGGCCGGTGATCGATCCGTAGACGGGATGGTCGATGATGACGTCGCGAATCGTGACGCCTTCATCGACGATGGCGTTCATCTCGGCTTCCATCTCGTCGGCCGTATGCCGGCAGACGATTTTTCGTGTATAGGCTGACGGAGCCGCCTCTCCTGGGAGATAGACGTAGCCGCGAGCGGTCGCGACGATCTGATGCCCTTTCGCTTTCAACAGCGACAAGTCTTGGACGACGACTTGCCGGCTGACAGCGACGTGGCGGGCAAGTTCGGCCCCGGTGATCGGTTCCGTGCTCGATTCAATCAATTCAAGTAACGTGCGCCGGCGTTCTTCACCGGCTAAGCGTTTGTTCATAACTTTCAACTCTCCTTGCTAAAGTGACGATGGCATCCGCGAGCGCTGACACACTTTCCGTGGTCGTGCCCTCGCCGAATGAGATTCGGACGAGACCGTGACAGGCGCTCGTCTCAAACCCGAGCGATTCGAGCATCCGGTTCGGACCGTTCTGTCCGGCCCGGCAAGCCGATCCGGCGGACACTTGGAACCCGAGCGCATCGAGTTCGGTCATCCACCACTGACCGTCGCGGCGGTTCGACACGAACGAGTAGATGGCCGGGCTTTGGTCGTCGAATTCGAGCCATTGTACGTGAGACGATGTCTTCTCTTTCAAGATAGCACGAAACGACAAGAAATTTCTTTCATGACGTGTCCGTTGTTCGTGCCGTTCTGTGAACGCCTTGACGAAAGCAGAAATGCCGGGCACGTCGATCGTGCCGGGACGAATCCCGTATTGATGATGCCCCGGATAGTAAGGCGGCGGCAATAGGCGTTCCATGTAGAGCCCGCCGACCCCTTTCGGTCCGCCGACTTTATGGGCGCTGAACGAGTAGGCGTCGATTCCATCGACGGAGACCGGGATCTTCCCGAGCGCTTGGACCCCGTCGACGTGAAAGAGCACTTTCTTGTATTTCAATTGGCAAAGGATGTGATGGAGTGGCAACACCCAGCCCGTGTCCGAGTTGACATGTTGCATCGTGACGAGCCCGATATCGCGGTCGAGCAAGTGCGTGAACGCCTCATGGTCGAAACGGCCGTCTTTTAATTTCAAGCGATGGACGGTGACGCCTTCAGCCTCCCATTCGTCAAGGAGCAAGGAGACGGAGTCGTGCTCTTGCCATGACGTGATCACTTCTTTTCCTTTCATTCGTTTCCGGAGACTCGTCAGCGCGATGTAGTTGCTCTCAGACCCGCTCCCGGTGAACAAAAGCTTACCGCGGAGCATGTCGAGGCCGAGCGCCTGCTTCACGAGCCGACGCGCCTCCGTCAAATAGTCTTCTGCCATGAAACCTGCGCTGTGGAGGGAGGACGGGTTGCCATAAACGTTCCGCGCCATCGCCGTGTAATGGTCGAGCGCGGATTTCGTCATCGGATGAGTGGCCGCATAGTCGAAGTAACGGATCATCAAGTATCCCTCTTTTCTCATGTTGTTTTCTTCATAAAATTATGCGAAACTAGTTTACAAGTCAACATTACATATGAAAAACAGGTGATATACAGATGTCTTTACAGTTAGAACGAACCGACGTGCTCATCATCGGGTCGGGTCTTGCGGCCGTGACCGTCGCGCTTCACTTGCCTGACACGTTCCGCGTGCTGCTCGTGACGAAAGGCCGAATGACCGAGACGAACTCTGACCTCGCCCAAGGCGGGATTGCGAGTGCCTATTTAGAAGAGACGGGTGCAGCGCACGTCCAGGACACGCTCGCGGCGTCGAAACAGACAGCTCGCGCCGACCGGGTCCGCTTGCTCGTTGAAGCAGGGCGCGACGTCGTGCGCGACATGGAACAGTACGGGGTGTCGTTCGACCGGGACGGTGATACGTATGCCCTTGGCCGGGAAGGGGCCCACGGGACGTCCCGCATCTTCCACGTCGGCGGGGACGAAACCGGACGGCACGTCATGGCGACGCTCCGGGACCGGCTGCCTAATAACGTGCACGTCATGGAACACGTGTTGATCGATCGCCTGCTCCAGAGCGAGGGACGCGTCATGGGCGCGTCCGGATTCAAGGGCGAGGCGCGGATTCAAATCCAGGCCGGTGCCGTCGTGCTCGCGACCGGTGGAGTCGGCGGCCTCGTCGATTGGACGTCTAACTGTCGAGCGGTCACCGGCGACGGGCTCGTGCTAGCGAAACAGGCCGGTGCCAAGTTGTCCAATCTGACGAATATCCAATTCCACCCGACGCTATTAGCCGTCGAGACGCCCGTACTCGTGACCGAGGCGCTCCGCGGCGCCGGTGCGACGCTCGTCGACGCGAAGGGACGACATGTGATGCGGCACCATCCGCTCGGCAGTCTCGCCCCGCGTGATGACGTGGCGGCCGTCTTGACGGCCTTTCCCGGACAAGTCTATCTCGAGACGTCCCGGGTCGAACGTTTGGCGGAACGGTTCCCGAAACTCGCCGCGTCGTGCCGGGCGCATCACCTCGACGCCTCGAGCATCCCGGTCCGGCCGGGTCTTCATTTTCAAATGGGCGGGGTCGCCGTCGATGCAGAGGGACGGACGACGGTGCAAGGGCTCTATGCGGTCGGAGAAGTGGCGGAGACGGGTGTCCATGGCAAGAATCGGCTCGCTTCGAATTCATTGCTCGAATGCTGGGTGTTCGGCAAACGGGTCGCCGCAGCGGTTGAATTGTTAGATTGCGACAGCGGCGAGAAAGGCGGGACGGCGTACGAGATGACGGATGAAGTGTTTCAGTCATTTCGCCGACAGATTGGGAAGTGGTTAACCATTTCGCCAGCGATTGACGAAATAAGAAGTTTCTTAGAAAATACCCAACAATTGACACGGACGAAACACGTGACAAGACAATTGGCGGAACAAACATTACAACTCGAGGCGGCGCGCCTTCTTGCGCACGCTTTTATGGAAAGAGAGGGATTGGATGAACCGATTGGCACTGCGCGATCAACTGACACAGTTTTTGCTTGAAGATATCGGATTCGGGGACGCCTCGAGCGCCCTCATCGACGCGAAAATCATGTCGACCGCCGTCGTCACCGCGAAAGCCGACGGGGTCTTCTGTGGGCTTGACGTCGTGCTTGAACTCGCGGCGATGCAACGGCTCGTCGTCGAGTCGTGCGTGGAGGACGGTACGGTGATCCGCCAAGGCGACGTATTGTTCATCTTGCACGGCAAGGCGCGGACGCTTCTCGAGACAGAGCGGGTGCTCCTTAACCTCGTGCAACATATGAGCGGCATCGCGACGATGACGCGTCGCTGCGTCGAGGCGCTGAACGATCCGTCCATCGCCGTCACGGACACCCGGAAGACGACACCCGGGCTCCGGATGATCGAGAAACACGCCGTCCGCGCGGGAGGCGGCAAGAACCATCGGCTCCGGCTCGATGACGCCGTCATGATCAAAGACAACCATATTACGGCGCTCGGCGGGGTCACGTCGGCCGTTGCCATCGCGCGGGCGAACAACGGCCACACGACACCGATCGAGATCGAGGTCGAGACGCTCGAGCAGTTGCACGAGGCGATCGCGGCCGCCCCGGACATCATCATGCTCGACAATCGAACGCCGGACGAGTTGAGAGCGTGGGTCGCGCTCATCCCGCCAACGATCACGACTGAGGCGTCGGGCGGCATCACGGTCGATACGATCGCCGCCTATCGCGGTACCGGAGTCGACGTCCTGTCGATTGGACAATTGACGCATTCCGTGACGGCGCTCGACTGTAGCTTGAATCTTAAAGGAGGAGTCAAACATGCAACTATTAGGAACGATGCCAACCGCATATACGAATCTGTCGATTGAAGAGATGGAAGAGCGGATCGAGGCGATCAAAGCTCGGCTCGGCAGCCGATTGTTTTTACCGGCCCACCATTATCAAAAAGATGAGGTCGTCCAGTTCGCGGACGCGACCGGAGATTCGCTCCAGCTCGCACGGCTCGCCGAACAGATGAACGCCGCTGAGTTCATCGTCTTTTGCGGCGTTCACTTCATGGCCGAGACGGCCGACATGCTCACACGTGACGACCAGCTCGTCATCTTGCCGGACATGCGGGCCGGTTGCTCGATGGCCGACATGGCCGATATCGACCAGACGGAAATCGCCTGGGAAGAACTGACCGATTCGTTCGGCGACAGTATCATCCCGATCACGTACGTCAACTCGACGGCGGCCATCAAAGCGTTCGTCGGTAAGAACGGCGGGGCGACGGTCACGTCATCGAACGCCCATGACATCGTCCAGTGGGCGCTCGAAGCGGGAGAACGGATTCTGTTCCTTCCGGATCAGCACCTCGGACGGAACACGGCGTACGATTTAGGCGTGCCGCTCGAACAAATGGCCGTCTGGGACCCGATGCGAGAACGGCTCGAGTATACGGGAGACATCGAAGACGTCCGTGTCATCTTGTGGAAAGGGCATTGCTCGGTGCACGAGAAGTTCAATGTCGCGCAAATCGAGGCGCTCCGGAAACATGACGCAGAACGGCGCATCATCGTCCATCCGGAATGTACGTTTGATGTCGTTCAGGCAGCGGACGAGGCCGGTTCCACGTCTTATATCATCGACCAAATCGAGGCGAGTAAGCCTGGGACGAAGTGGGCCGTCGGCACCGAGATGAACCTCGTCAACCGGCTCGCCGCGACGCATCCCGAGCAAGACATCATCTCGCTCAACCCGTACATGTGCCCGTGTCTGACGATGAACCGGATCGACCTTCCACATCTCCTCTGGTCGCTCGAGTCGCTTGAGACGGACCCGGTGAACGTCATCCGTGTCGATTCAGAGACGACGAAATGGGCGACGCTCGCTCTCGAGCGGATGCTCGCGCGGTAAGGACAGGCAATCGCCTGTCCTTTTTTCGTGGCGGCGGTTATGGTACAATGAATGCAGTTTTCCCATGAAGAGGAGATTAAACCGTGATTGAATTCGTAAAAGGATCCGTCGCCTACGTGTGCGCGGAATATATAACGTTGGATGTTTCGGGCGTCGGCTACAAAGTACATGTGCCTAACCCGTTTTTTTATCGTGAACAAGACGAACATGTAATCGTATTTACACACCATTACGTGCGCGAAGACCAACAGACGCTCTACGGTTTCCGGTCACGCCGCGAGCGTGAGTTGTTCAACAAGTTGCTCGGTGTCAACGGCATCGGACCGAAAGGGGCGCTCGCCATCGTCGCCTCGGGCGACATGGACGCGTTGATCGACGCGATCGAGACCGAGAACGAGAAGTATTTGACGAAGTTCCCAGGCGTCGGCAAGAAGACGGCCAAACAGATGGCACTCGATTTGAAAGGGAAGCTATCCGAGCTCGCCCCGGACTACGTGCCGCAGACGGGCTTGTTTGCCCAAGGCGCATCCGAGCTCGACGAGGCGTGCGAGGCGCTCGTCGCTCTCGGCTATTCGGAACGTGAGATCACTCGAGTCCGGAAAGAACTGAGCGCAGAAATCTTGACGACAGACGCTTACATAAAGCGCGCCTTGCAGTTGTTGTTGAAATAAGGAGGAAGCTATGGACGAACGGTTGTTGTCACAATCCCATCAACAATATGAAGACTCTGAAGAGTGGAGCCTGCGTCCGCAAAAGTTCGAACAATATATCGGACAAGAGAAGGCGAAAGGCAACCTATCCATCTTCATCCAGGCGGCAAAACTGCGCCATGAGACGCTCGACCACGTCCTTCTTTACGGTCCTCCGGGGCTAGGGAAGACGACGCTCGCTCAAATCATCGCTAACGAGATGGGTGTCGGCATCAAGACGACGGCCGGACCTGCCATCGAACGGCCGGGTGACTTGGCGGCGATTTTGTCGACGCTCGAACCGGGCGATGTTTTATTCATCGACGAGATTCACCGGCTCAGCCGGACGATTGAAGAAATTTTGTATCCGGCGATGGAAGACTATTGTCTCGACATCGTCTACGGTCAAGGCGAGATGGCGCGAAGCGTCCGCATCGACTTACCGCCGTTCACGCTCGTCGGGGCGACGACAAGGGCCGGCATGCTCTCGGCTCCGCTTCGCGACCGTTTCGGCGTGACGCTCAAACTCGAGTATTACGAGACGCATGAACTCGCCGCCATCGTCAGCCGGACGGCGCAACTGTTCCGGCTGTCGATTTCCCCAGAAGCGAGCGGGGCCATCGCGAAACGTTCGCGCGGCACTCCGCGGATCGCGAACCGGCTACTTCGCCGTGTCCGCGACTTCGCCCAAGTGGCGGGGACGAAAGAAATCGATCCGGCCATGGCTTCGAGCGCGCTCGACCGTCTGCACGTCGACGCGCTCGGTCTCGATGAAGTCGACCACCGGCTCCTGCGGGCGATGGTCGAACGGTTCGGCGGCGGACCGGTCGGACTCGAGACGCTCGCCGCGACGATCGGCGAAGACGCTCAGACGATCGAAGACGTCTACGAGCCGTATTTGTTGCAACAAGGTTTCCTGCAACGGACGCCGCGAGGACGCATGATCACCCAGTACGCGAAGACGCATTTTGGCTATGAAGAGGAGTAACAGATATGCAAGACATTCAATTGAACGTAAACGACTATGACTTTGACTTACCAGAAGAACTGATCGCCCAAGTACCGCTTCTCGACCGGACGAGTTCACGTTTGCTCGTCCTCGACCGTGACACGGGTGACATCGAGCACCGCCACTTCCGCGACGTGCTCGACTATTTGCAAGCAGGCGACGCCCTCGTCGTCAACGACTCGCGCGTCTTGCCGGCCCGACTGTTCGGAGCGAAGCAAGAGACGGGCGGCAAAGTCGAGTTGCTCTTGTTGAAGCAGACCGAAGATGATGTGTGGGAAGCGCTCGTCAAACCGGCGAAGAAAGTGCGCGTCGGCGCCATCGTCGAGTTCGGGGGCGGCCTTCTTCGCGCCGAGTGCGTCGAGGAGCTTCCGGAAGGCGGACGCCGTTTCAAGTTCGATTATGACGGCATCTTTTATGAGATTTTAGACGAGCTCGGCACGATGCCGCTCCCGCCTTATATCCGCGAACAGCTCGACGACCAAGACCGTTATCAGACGGTGTATGCGAAAGAACGGGGGAGCGCGGCCGCACCGACGGCAGGACTCCACTTCACGGAAGAACTGCTCGAGGCGGCACAAGCGAAAGGTGTCAAACTCATCCCGCTCACGCTCCACGTCGGACTCGGCACGTTCCGTCCGGTGTCGGCCGATTCGATTGAAGAGCATACGATGCACAGCGAGTACTTCGAACTGTCAGACGCATCGGCACAAGCGTTGCGCGATGTACGTGCGAACGGCGGGCGCATCTTCGCGGTCGGGACGACGTCGACACGGACGCTCGAGACGATCGTGCGCGACCACGGGGACTTCGTCGAGTCATCGGGCTGGACGGACATTTTTATTTACCCTGGCGTCGACTTGTTGGCGATCGACGGGCTGATCACGAACTTCCACTTACCGAAGTCGACGCTCGTCATGCTCGTCTCCGCGTTCGCGTCACGCGACATCATCTTGCACGCATACCGCACCGCGGTCAATGAACGATACCGCTTCTTCAGTTTTGGAGACGCGATGCTCATCACGAGGAAGGAAGAAACAAAATGACCAAACACGCAGTCACATACGAACATATCCACACATGTAAACAGACAGGGGCGCGGCACGGGATCGTCCATACGCCGCACGGCTCGTTCGAGACACCTGTCTTCATGCCGGTCGGCACACAGGCGAGCGTCAAGACGATGGCTCCTGAGCAAGTGAAAGCGATGGGGGCGAACATCATCCTGTCGAACACGTACCACTTATGGATTCGCCCGGGACACGAAGTCGTCAAACAAGCGGGCGGCCTGCACAAGTTCATGAACTGGGACGGCGCCATCTTGACGGATTCGGGCGGTTTCCAAGTGTTCTCACTCGCCGACCTTCGTAACATTCAAGAAGAAGGCGTCCATTTCCGCAACCACTTGAACGGGGACAAGTTGTTCCTGTCGCCAGAAAAAGCGATGGAGATTCAAAACGCGCTCGGTTCGGACATCATGATGGCGTTCGACGAATGTCCGCCGTACCCGGCGACACATGAGTACATGAAGAAGTCGGTCGAACGGACGAGCCGGTGGGCCGAGCGTTGCCTCGAAGCGCACGCGCGTCCCGAGGACCAAGCGTTGTTCGGCATCATCCAAGGGGGAGAATACGAAGATCTTCGCCGTCAAAGTGCGGCCGATCTCGTCTCGCTCGACTTCCCGGGCTATGCCGTCGGCGGATTGTCTGTCGGAGAACCGAAAGACGTCATGTACCGCGCGCTCGAGTTCACGACGCCGTTCATGCCGGAGGACAAACCTCGCTACTTGATGGGGGTCGGCTCACCGGATGCGTTGATCGAAGGTTCGATTCGCGGAATCGACATGTTCGACTGTGTCTTACCGACACGAATCGCCCGCAACGGGACGCTCATGACGTCGAAAGGGCGCGTGACGATCAAGCATGCGAAACATAAGACGGACTTCGGGCCGATCGATGAGAAGTGCGATTGCTACACGTGCAAAAACTACTCACGCGCGTACGTCCATCATTTGATTCGTGCCGATGAGATGTTCGGTCTCCACCTTTGCTCGACACACAACCTTCACTTCCTCGTGAAGCTGATGGAACAAGTGCGCCAAGCGATTCGTGAAGATCGCCTGCTCGACTTCAAAGAAGAGTTTTTCGAAGAATATGGGTATAACAAACCGAACGCCAAGAATTTCTAATTCTTCCACAGTCATTGTGTGACAACGTTTCAGTTTCACGGTATAATGAACCTGATATTGAAGGAAAGGGTGAATTTTACACATGGAAACTCTCATTGCACTATTGCCGATGATCCTTATTTTCGTCGTGTTCTACTTCTTGTTGATCCGTCCGCAGACGAAACGTCAGAAAGAAGTACAATCGATGCAAAACGCGCTTGAGCGTGGCGATCACGTCGTGACGATCGGCGGTCTTCACGGTGTCGTCCACCAAATCGAAGACACACAAGTCGTCTTGAAATGCGACCAGTCGCTTCTTCGTTTCAACCGAAGCGCGATTGCTGAAGTCGTCAAGAAAGCGAACGCTTCGTTCGCCGAGTAAGTACAAAAAGTCTGACCGAATCCGGTCAGACTTTTTGTTTTGTCTTGATGAGCTGCGGAATGATGCGGCGCGCGGCTTCTTGTCCGCCGTAGATGGCGCGGGCGAACGGTCCGAGAATCAAATCGGCGTACGGGCCGGTCATGTACAGCCCGTCTGTCCAAGCGAGCGTCTCGTCGAGCACCGGTGTGCCGCATGGGGTGAGCGGGAGGTCGAGTTGTTCAAGCAGCGGTCGTAAAAACGACTGGCTCGGGTCAATCGGCCGGATGCCGGTGCAACAGACGACTTCTTCAGAAGGCACGGACACGCCGTCGATGACGAGGCGATTGCCGTCACGGACCGGCTCTCCGATGACGTGATGGACGATCCCGTCCCGAATCAACCGTTTCACTTTCAAGACGAGATCGTTCGGGGACGAGCCTGGTTTTCGCTCGCGCTTCACGAACGACCGCTTCTCACGCCAGTTGTCGTCGAGTTCGTAAAACGCGCGTAACCCTTTCGGACCCATGAAACTGCGGTCGGCATCGAACTGGCTCACTTCGAGCGGACGTTTCGTGACGAGAGTGACGTGATGTCCTTGTTTCACGCGGGCGATTGTATAGTGGAGCGCCGTGATACCTCCGCCGACGATCGTCACAGTATCGCGTTCACGTGCGTCTTCTGTTGCGAAGACGTGGCGGCACGTTGCCAAATCGGCCCAATCAGGAAGATGCATCGTGCTCGATTGTCCCGTCGAGACGATGACGGTGTCCGCCGTGATGCGTCGATTGGTTGTGACGACGATGTATCCTTCATCCGTACGTTTGATCGACCGTACCGCCTCGTTGCCGACAAACCGAGCGGCGAGATCCAAGTCTTGAATCATTCGGTCACAATGGTCGTTGAAGAGAGCGAGCGAAGGTCTGCCGAACCGGTCTTTGAAATGGTTCGATCCGTAGTCGTGACGTGTCGCGAACTGTTTCAACGCGTGCGGGTTCGAGGAGACGTGATGTACCCGGGTCGAGCGCAGATGGGTCATCTCGATTTTAGCCGTCTGCGTTTTCCAATTGGCGAGCAGGCAATCGTTCGCATCGATGATGAGCAAATCGTCGCGGCTGCCGCCTTGTTCGAGATAAGACACGGCGAGCGTCGTCCCATGAATGCCGCCGCCGATAATTAATAGTCGTGTATGTGAAAGAATCATAACGCACCTCTTAAATAGTAATAATTACGATTTAAGGATAACGGAAATGGCTGTTTTTTGTCAATCTTCGTCAATGATTCGATTCATCGACCTTATTTCCAAAAATCAAATTGCATCGTGAAAACGTTTGCATTAAGGTCGGATTGAGAAGACTTTTGACATGAAGGAGAATGAACATGGACGTGAAACGATATGTACGACAGTTGACGAACTGGAGACGGAAGCCTCGAACAGCCAAAAAGTTGGGACGGTCTTCGATGCGGCGCAAAATGGCAATCGCGCTCGTGCCGACAATCATCGCCCTCCTTTTCGTCGGGGCGCTCGGTTCGTATCAGTTGCAGCGGACGACATCCGAGTATGACCGTGTCTTGAACGAAGGGCTCAAACAGATGTTGATCGCCGAAGACTTGGCGCTCACCGTCACGGATGCAGAACGTTATTTAAATTATTACTTGCTCGTCTCCAACCCGAAGACGCTCATCAGCCTTGAAGCGTCAAAGGAGAAGCGAGATGAGTTGATGGACGCTTTAAAAGCAGCCTCGACAGACGAGAAGGTGCTCGGTTGGATCGGTGACTTGGAAAAGTTCAATCAACATCTCGATACCGAGATGGGACGTGCCATCGAGCTTCGCCAACAACAAGATGAGATTGGCTTCAAGACGGTGCTCAATACGAGCGTGACGCCGACGACCGACCGGGTGCGGATGACAGTGACAGACCTCGTCGCCCACCAAGCCGACCTATTGTCGGCAGAGACGGATGCCGTCCAAGCGGGTGCGGGCCAGTCGATCGTATGGATGATCATCATTAGCGTCATCGGTGTCGGCATCGGAATCTTCTCGTTGCTCGCCTTACAGAAACTGTTCTTGAAACCGATCAACCGCCTCGTGAATGAGGCACGTGTCGTCGCAGAAGGCGACTTGACCGGTGGCGACATCGAAGTCGAGTCGAACGATGAGCTCGGTGACCTCGTCACGGCGTTCAACGATATGAAACGCAACCTCGTCAGCTTGATTCGCCAAGTCGGCGCGGCCTCGGACAAAGTGACGGCCTACTCTGAAGAACTGTACGCAAGCACCGATCACGTCGCGACGACGACTCAAGGCGTGGCCGGTCTGTTCGAAGATATGAACATCGCCGCCCAAGTGTCGGCCAAACGAGCGGAAGAGGGCACGTCTGGCGTCAATCAAGCCGTCACCGGCCTGAATCAGATCGCGGCCGCCTCACAAGGTGTGAACGAACAGACGATCCATACGCTCGAAGCGGCGAGCGGGGGACTCGAGACGATTCAACTGGCCGAAGCGAGAATGCAAGAGATTCAACGTGCCAACGACTTGACCCAACAGATGGTCGAGCGGCTCTCGAACCAGTCGCTCGAGATTGAGAAGATCACCCGGTCGATCACGGCCATCACCGAACAGACGAACTTGCTTGCCTTGAACGCCGCCATCGAAGCGGCACGGGCGGGAGAACACGGCAAAGGGTTCGCCGTCGTCGCGGCCGAGGTCCGGAAACTCGCCGAGGAGTCGAAACAGTCGGCCAAACAGATTCAAGCGGTCGTCGGCGACATCCAACGGGACACGAAACAAGTCGAGTCGGCGTTTGACGTGACGAGCGGACACGTCTCGAGCGGTGTCGCCCAAATGGGGGAAGTCGCGGAAGCGTTCAAAGAAATCGTCTCGGTCATTCAAGAGACGTCCCGCCAAATGAGCGAGATTGCCGCTGCGACCGAAGAAGTGAGTGCGAACACGACGGAAGTCGCTGTCTCGGTCGAAGATATGTCGACGAACGCTGTCTCGACGCAACGGAGCGTCGAAGAAGCGGGAGCGAACGTGGAAGAGCAACTCGCCGCCATCCAAGAAATCAACGGCATCGCTGAGACGATGAGCCATATGTCTGTTGAGTTGAAAGATCTTTTGCACCTCTTTAAAACGTCTGATGAACAGTAAGTGGTACACATGACATAGGGCGGAGAAAGGCTTGCTGCTTCGACCTCAAAGCGTGTAGACGAAGTCGTGTTACAGTCGAACTGAAACATGACTTCGTTGTTGTTCACTATACAGAAGCTTTGACTCATTCTTGTGCTAAGCAATTAAAGCAAAAAACTGCAGACAGCTTACTTGTCTGCAGCCTGAGGTTACAGACGTGTCTGTAACTTTTTTTAATTCAATGGTTGTTTCAGTTACCTGTGAACGTTTTAGAGAGTTTGCCAATCACGTACCCTATCACGGCAATAGTTGTAACCAATGCAGCGTTGTTAATCTTGTCATGGAACAATACATACACTCCGACACCTAAAATAGCTACTATGATGAGGAAAAACCAATCTTTTGCTCCCATAATAGATTGAAGTTTAGTCTTGTTAGACATGACTGTCGTCCTCCTTAGTCGTCTTGACCGCAAACTTAAGGACGACAACGATGACAAATACGGCAATGGTGATTATCGTCTTTGTCGAATCGCTCATTCCGTCCACGAAAAAATACATAACGGTCACTGCTGCGAGCAATACAATGTAAATCCATTCTTTAGCTGAGTGATTTATCATGAAACCTCCTGACAGTTGCCAAACTAACACACTAAATTTTGGAATGAAAGCCCCAGAAAAAAAGTCTAAGGATAGAGACGTATGTCTTTTAAGTCGTTAACAAGCCAATGAGATGGGGGACGAACAGAAATCGACACGTTCAGCGCTTATTCTCCTCCCATCAAGGCATCAGAAAAAACAAACGGCCGCCAGACGGCGACCGTTTTGCGTTGCTCACTATAAAAAGATCGTGTTAATCAACAAGCTGAGAAACGTATATTTCTTCGGCTTAACTATACTTACGTGGATTGGATCAAACGGTCACATTAACAAAACGAGGCTTGCGGCCATGACCATCATCCCGGCGACCATGCCGTACACCGCATGGTGGGCGCGTCCATATTCACGGGCGGCCGGCAACAGTTCATCGAGCGAGATGAACACCATGATGCCTCCGACAGCGGCGAACAACAGACCGAACACCGTATCGCTCAAGAACGGCATCAAAATCAAGAAGCCGACGATGGCGCCTGCCGGCTCGGCAAGACCTGATAAGAACGAATACTTGAGTGCTTTTTTACGGGAGCCGGTCGCGTAATAGATCGGTACCGACACAGCGATCCCTTCCGGAATGTTGTGGAGGGCGATGGCGATCGCGATGGCGAGACCGACGGCCGGGTCGTTCAGCGCCGAGATGAATGTCGCCAAGCCTTCAGGGAAGTTATGGATCGTGATCGCGAGCGCCATGAACAGCCCCATCTTATGAAGCCGTTTTTTCGACGCTTCGTTGAGCGGGGCCTGTGCCGTCGCGGTCGACGCCATCTCATGTGTCGATGGATCGTTTTGCATCGTCTCGACGAATTTCACTTCGTGCGGGTTCTCCGGTGACGGGATGAACTTGTCGATCAGCCCGATGAGCAGCATCCCGCCGAAGAAGGCGAGCACCGTGTAAATCGTTCCGGCCTGCTCACCGTGGGCGCCAATCAGTTCTTCGAGCGCCTTCGGAAAGATTTCGACGAACGAGACGTAAATCATGACCCCGCCCGAGAAACCGAGGGACACGGATAAGAATGCCGTGTTCGTCCGTTTGGCGAAGAACGCGATCATACTCCCGATACCGGTCGCGAGTCCGGCGAATAAGGTGAGTAAAAAGGCGTATACAATCGTACTATCCATTTTCGAGTGACTCCTTTACGAATAAATTTGATTTTTTGATAAATTCAGCATACATCAAGTTTTGCCCTTGCGCAACATTTAGTCGCTCAGGCAAAAAGAATCGTGGGAAATGACCGTTTGGTGTTACAATTTTAGGAAAACGATTGATAAATGTTTAGAATATTTGTAATGTTAACGAGAGAAGATTTTCAAACAGAACATGTGTTTTAGAAAGGAAATAGCCGTATGTACAAAAAAGGGAATATCGCGATCTTTGCGGTCATCATGATCGCAACGATCCTACTTGCCGTGCTCACGACACCTTGGGTCGTGAAAAACACGAACCTCGGACTCGACTTAAAAGGCGGGTTCGAAGTGCTGTACGAAGTGCAGCCGCTCGAAGACGGCGACGTCATCGACCAGTCGGCGATGAATGCAACCGTTCGCGCCATCAACAACCGGGTCAACGTGCTCGGGGTATCGGAACCTGATATCCGCATCGAGGACAGTAACCGGATCCGCGTCCAACTCGCGGGCGTCTCGAACCAAAACGATGCCCGGGAAGTGCTGTCTTCGACGGCACAGCTCACGTTCCGTGACATTGACGACAACGTCCTCCTCGACGGGAAAGACCTCGCACCACGCGGGGCTTCGATCAGCTATGACCAACAAGGTCAGCCGGTCGTCGAGTTGACGCTTCAATCGGCCGATAAGTTCGGTGAAGTGACGTCGCAAATCTCGCAACGTCCGGCACCGGAAAACCGTCTCGTCATTTGGTTAGACTATGAAGAAGGCGACACGTATGAAACAGAGATTCAAAAAGAGAACTCGAAAATCGTATCGGACGCATCGGTCAACGGACCGATCTTGTCGGATAAAGCGATCATCTCCGGTGGCGGCATCGATGCCGAGAGCGGACAGCGCCTTGCCGATATTTTGAACGCCGGTGCCCTTCCGGTCAAGCTTGAAGAAATCTACTCGACGTCGGTCTCGGCCCAGTTCGGTCAAGACGCGCTCGACAAGACCGTCTTCGCTTCGATGATTGGGATTGCCGCGGTCTTCTTATTCATGTTGTTCTTCTATCGTTTGCCAGGTCTCGTCTCGATCATCACGCTCGTGCTGTACATCAACTTGATCATGTTGTTCTTCAACGGGATCAACGCCGTCTTGACGCTCCCAGGGATCGCGGCACTCGTCCTCGGGGTCGGGATGGCGGTCGATGCGAACATCATCACGGCGGAGCGGATCAAAGACGAGCTGCGCTCCGGGAAATCGGTCTTGTCGGCATTCCGTGCCGGTAACCGTCGTTCCCTCAGCACGATCATTGATGCCAACTTGACGACGCTCATCTCGGCCGCAGTCTTGTTCTACTTCGGGACGAGCTCGGTCAAAGGGTTCGCCATCATGCTCATGATCTCGATCGCGATGACGTTCATCTCGAACGTCTTCATCTCACGTTATTTGATGCACCTTCTCGTCGCTAGTCGCTTGTTCGACAAGCGTAAAGGCTGGTTTGGTGTGAAGGAGAGTGAAATCCGTGAACTTTAAACTCACTGAATGGAATTATGTGAAACATATGCGCAAGATGTTCCTCATCTCGTGCGCTATCGTCATCATCGGTCTCGGCATCTTGTTCTTCCGCGGGTTGAACCTCGGGATCGACTTCGCATCCGGGACACGGGTCGAAGTCCAAACCGAGACGCAAGTGTCGCAAGAAGAACTCGAAGCAGCATTCCGCGAGGCGGGTGTCGACGAGTCGATCTCGTCTGTCCAGTACGCTGACGGCGGGACGCTCGCGAACGTCACGTTCGTCGGACAGCTCGGTCAACAAGACGTCGCTTCTGTGAAAGACGTCTTCACGGAGACGTTCGGCAGCGACCCGAACATTAGCACCGTCTCGGCCGAAGTCGGCCGTGACATTGCGCGGAACGCAATCTACGCGGTCGCGCTCGCCTCGCTCGGGATCATTTTGTACATCACGTTCCGGTTTGAATTCTCGTATGCGGTCGCGACCGTCGTCGCGATGCTCCACGATGCGTTCTTCATGATCGTCGCCTTCTCGATTTTCGGGATCGAAGTCAACTTGTACTTCGTCGCCGCGATCTTGACGATCATCGGTTACTCGGTCAACGACACGATCGTCACGTTCGACCGGGTGCGTGAAAATATTCAAGCGTATGAGAAAGAGCGGAAGATCAAGTCGATGGACGTCTACCGCTCGATCGTCAACCAATCAATCCAAGAGACGATCGTCCGTTCGGTCAACACGGTCATTACCGTCCTCTTGACGGCGCTCGCGCTCTACGTGTTCGGTGCCGAATCGATTCGCGGCTTCGCGGTTGCTCTTCTCGTCGGCTTGTTCATGGGGATGTATTCATCGCTCTTTATCGCTTCTTACTTGTGGTTGCTCCTTAAACGGACGACGCTCAATAAAAAGAAAGCAGAGCCTGCCCCAGAAGTATGATTCTTTGGTCTCCCGAGTTCGCTCGGGGGACCTTTTTAAATGTCAAGACGGCACATCCGCGGCTGCTTCTGATATAATCAACAGTTGATTGGAGTGAAGGACATGTATCATGCGAAAAAACGGTGGGTGTATCCGGAAGCGGATACGGCCGCTGTCGAACGAATCCAAACCGAACTGAATATATCGGAGCAACTCGCGACGTTGCTCGTCGAACGCGGCCATCACGAAGTGGAGGCGGCGAAAGCGTTTCTCCACATCGAGGACGAGCTCACGTTCCACGACCCGTACTTGTTTGAACAGATGGACAAAGTCGTCAAACGCTTGAAACAGGCGGCTGATGACGGGGAGATGGTCCTCATTTACGGCGACTATGACGTCGACGGGGTGAGCGCTTCGGCCGTCATGTGGCACGCTTTGACGGAGATCGGCGTCATGGCCGAGTGTTATATCCCGAACCGGTTCACGGAAGGATACGGTCCGAACAAGGAAGCGTTCAGTTGGGCGGCGACGGAAGGGTTCACGCTCATCATCACCGTCGACTGCGGCATCTCTGGGATCGAAGAGGCGGCGCTGTTGAAGGAACTTCAAGTTGATTTGATCATCACCGATCACCACGAGCCGAAAGAGACGCTCCCTGATGCGTTCGCCATCATCCATCCGCATCTCGATGCGTCGTACCCGTACGACAAGTTGGCCGGTGCCGGCGTCGCTTTGAAAGTGGCACACGCCGTCCTCGACCGGATGCCCGACGAGTTGCTCGACTTGGCCGTCCTTGGAACGATCGCCGACCTCGTGCCGCTCGACGGGGAAAACCGTCTGCTCGCCAAACTCGGTCTCAAGGCGCTCGATGAGTCGAAACGTCCGGGTATCCTTGCTTTGCGCGAAGTGTGCGCTTTGACGGACGCACCGCTGAACGAGGAATCGGTCGGTTTCGCGTTCGGACCGCGGATCAATGCGGCCGGACGCCTCGATTCGGCGATGCCTGCGCTGCAGATGCTCCTCGCCGAGACGGAAGCGGAAGCGCTCGAGCTCGCCAAACAACTCGATAAACAGAACAAAGAGCGTCAAGACATCGTCAAGACGATCGCCAAAGAAGCGACGGAACTCGTCGAGGCATCGATGACGGACGACCGCGTCCTCGTCGTCGCCAGCGAACGGTGGAATCCCGGTGTCGTCGGAATCGTCGCGTCACGGCTCGTCGAAGCGTATTATCGCCCGGTCATCCTGCTCTGCCACGATCCGAAGACGGGGAAGGCGAAAGGTTCGGGCCGCTCGATTGACGGCTTCGACTTGTTCAAAGAGTTGTCGAAGAATGAAGATATTTTGCCGCACTTCGGTGGGCACCCGGCTGCCGCCGGGATGACGCTCTTGTCAGAAAACGTCGCCGAACTGCGGAAACGGTTGAACGAACAAGCGGAGTTGATCCCGGACGAGACGTTCGTCGCCCGGGTGAACGTCGATTTGAAACTTGATGTGAACGATGTGACGCTCGACTTGATCGCAGAGATCGGCAAGCTCGCTCCGTTCGGGATGGGAAACCCGTCGCCACGCGTCGTCGTGTCAGATGCGCGTCTGCGCGACATCCGACAAATCGGCCGCGATAATTCCCATTTGAAAGTGCAACTCGCCGGTGACAAGCGTGAACTTGACGGCATCGGTTTTGGTTTCGGCCACGTCGTCTCAGAAATTTCTAAGATGGCCCACGTCTCGCTCATGGGCAGTCTGCAAGTGAACGAATGGAACGGGATGCGAAAGCCTCAGCTCATGATTCAAGACATGCGCGTCGATGATTTCCAAGTGTTCGATTATCGCGGCAAGAAGAATTCGCGGCAAGAGCTGAATGACTTGCCGAAAGACGCGACTTCCTTCGTCTCGTTCCAAGGGACGGATGAGACGTTCCCGCTTCATGAAGGCGATGAGCCGCTCAATCGATTCGTCGTGTTGCTCGATTTGCCGGATGATGAGTCTGAGCTAGCTGAGCGTCTGCACGAAGGGGTCGAACGTGTCTACTGTGCGTTCGGTCAAGGCGGGGGATCGTTCTTCGAGAAATTGCCGACACGAGAAGATTTCCGAACATACTACGTCCATATGGCGACGTGCGAACGGAAAAACTTGCGAGAAAACTTGATTCGTTTGTCAATCGAGCGAAAATGGTCAAAAAATACGATTCAATTTATGCATCAAGTATTCTCTGAACTCGAATTTCTTGTTACAATGGAAGACGGACTGCCTGGAGTAAATCCAGAAGCGCCGAAACGTGATTTGACCGAAGCGCCATGCTATAAACGTCGAGTCGGGAAACAACAACTCGAAGAGCGTTACGTCTATGCGTCGTTGGCGGAACTAAAAGAGCGGTTACAAACGTTGCGATCGAACAAGATGCAGGAGGCTTACTCATAAAATGGATTTCAAACAACATATTAAAGAAGTAGCGGATTACCCGAAAGAAGGAATCAGCTTCAAAGACATCACGTCACTTATGCAAGACGGTGTCGCTTATAAAAAAGCAGTGGACGAACTCGTCACGTATGCACAGGAGCGCGGCGCAGAACTCATCGCCGGTCCTGAGGCACGCGGTTTCGTCGTCGGTTGCCCGGCCGCTTACGCGCTCGAGATCGGTTTCGTGCCGGTCCGTAAAGAAGGCAAATTGCCGCGCGAGACGGTTCGCGTCGCTTATGGCCTCGAATACGGGACAGACATTTTGACGATGCACAAAGATTCGATCAAACCAGGTCAACAAGTCGTCATCTTGGACGACTTGCTCGCGACGGGCGGCACGATCGAAGCGACGATCAAAATGATCGAACAACTTGGCGGCGTCGTTGCCGGAATCGGGTTCTTGATCGAACTTGACGGCCTTGGAGGACGGGAACGTCTCGAAGGATACGACGTGTTCTCACTCATCCGCTACGAAGACTGATTCGAAGGGAAGCGTTTCGCTTCCCTTTTTTGAATAGTTTTTGAGGAAAATAACCCGCAACCTTTGACAGGTCGTCAGATTTTTTTGATAATAGTAAGTAAAATTAGAATATATATGAACGTTTACTACTACCATGCTGCGTCGAATCCGAGACGATTGGGGCGGTAAGAAAAAGGGTGTCGAATGTTATGACCAAAAAACAAATCGTAAGTATTGAGGACCTTCTCGACGCGCTCGGGGAGTATATGAGTGAAGACGATATTGCTGAAGTGAAACGCGCTTACGAATACGCAAAACTGCATCATACCGGTCAGTTCAGACGTTCCGGCGAACCTTACATCCTCCACCCGGTCCAAGTGGCCGGGATTCTCGTCGATATCGGGTTGGACGCGACGACGATCATCGGGGCACTCCTGCATGACGTCGTCGAGGACACGGACGTGACGCTCAAAGAGCTCGCGGACGAATTCGGTGCGGATGTGGCCATGCTCGTCGATGGCGTGACGAAGCTCGGGAAAATCAAGTACAAGTCGAAAAAAGAAGAGCTCGCCGAGAATCATCGCAAGATGATCATCGCGATGGCAGAAGATGTGCGGGTCATCTTGATTAAGCTCGCCGACCGTCTCCACAACATGCGGACGCTTCAACATATGCCGAAAGAGAAGCAAGTCCAAAAGGCCGAGGAGACGCTCGAGATTTTCGCCCCGCTCGCACACCGGATGGGGATCTCGACGATCAAGTGGGAGCTCGAAGATATTTCGCTACGATATATCAATCCGCAGCAATACTACAAGATCGTCTCGATGATGAAACAAAAGCGCACCGAGCGGGAAGCGCTCGTCACGTCGGTCATCACGGAAGTGAACGCTGTCCTCGAGGAAGTGAGCATCGAGGCGGATGTGAACGGTCGCCCGAAACATATTTATTCCATCTATAACAAGATGGTGAAACATAAGAAAGAATTCAATGAGATTTATGATTTGATGGCCGTCCGGATCATCGTCGATTCGATTCGTGACTGCTACGCCGTCCTCGGTATCATCCATACGCAGTACAAGCCGATGCCGGGCCGGTTCAAAGACTATATCGCCATGCCGAAACCAAACATGTATCAGTCGCTTCACACGACGGTGATCGGACCGAAAGGTGAGCCGCTCGAAGTGCAGATTCGAACGAAAGACATGCACTTCATCGCCGAGTTCGGGATCGCCGCACACTGGGCGTATAAAGAAGGGAAGAACGTCGCGACGAACGGGTTCGATGAGAAAATCGCCCATCTTCGCGAAATTCTTGAACTGCAAAAAGACACGACGGACGCAGAAGAGTTCATGGAGTCGCTAAAAGTCGATTTCTTCAGCGACATGCTCTACGTCTTCACGCCGAAAGGCGACGTCTTCGAGTTGCCGAAAGGATCGGTCCCGATCGACTATGCGTATCGCATCCACACCGAGATCGGCCACCGGATGACGGGCGCTAAAGTGAACGGACGGATGGTGCCGCTCGACCATAAACTCGAGACGGGTGACATCATCGAGATCATCACGTCGAAACATAGTTACGGTCCGAGCAAGGACTGGCTCAAACTCGCTGTCTCGAGCCAAGCGAAGAACAAGATTCGCCAATGGTTCAAACGTCAACAACGTGAAGAGAACGTCGAGAAAGGGAAAGAACTCGTCGACGTCGAGATCAAAAAACTCGGCTTCGAGCCGAAAGAAGTCATCGACGACCAATCGATCAGCGTTGTCGTTGAGAAGTTCAACTTCGGCAATGAAGAAGAGATGTACGCCGCTGTCGGCTATCACGGCATCACCGCCGCGCAAGTCGCGCACAAGTTGACCGAGAAGCAACGGAAAGAGCCGAAACTCGAGCTGTCTGATGCGATCAACGAGCTGAAAGTGAGCCAATCGCCGAAGAAGAAGACGGCCGAGGCCGGCGTCTCCGTGAAAGGAATCGACAACATGCTCATCCGGATGAGCCGATGCTGTAACCCGGTGCCGGGCGATGAGATCGTCGGCTATATCACGCGCGGGCGCGGCGTGTCGATTCACCGGAAAGACTGCTTGAACATCATCAACGAGCAGCATCCGGAACGGCTTCTCACGGTCGAGTGGGAAGCGGGTCAGGCGAAAGAGAAGAACTACAACGTCGATATCGAGATTACTGGATATGACCGTTCGGGACTGTTGAACGACGTGCTCCAAGCCGTCTCGGCGACGAACACGAACATCGTCGCCGTCAGCGGACGCGGGGACACGAACAAACAAGCTCGCATCTCGATGACGATTTCGATCCCGAACGTGAACCATTTGCAAAAAGTCGTCGACCGGATCAAGCAGATTTCGGACGTGTACTCGGTGAGCCGAGTCATGATGACGTGACGAAAGGAAGATTTTAAGTGCGTGTATTGTTGCAACGAGTAAAACAAGCATCCGTCACCGTCGACGAGGAAATCGTCGGCGCGATCGACGCCGGCTACCTGCTCCTCGTCGGGGTCACCCATGAGGACACGGAAGCGGAAGTGAACTGGCTTGCCGATAAAGTGGCCGGTCTCCGTGTGTTTGAAGACGCGAATGAGAAGATGAACTTGTCGATTCAAGACGTCGCTGGAAAAGTGTTGTCGGTGTCCCAGTTCACGCTCTACGGCGACACGCTAAAAGGACGACGGCCGGCCTTCACGCAGGCCGCGAAGCCTGACGTCGCCGAGACGCTCTATGAGCAGTTCAACGCCCGTCTTCGCACGCACGGTCTCGTCGTCGAGACCGGAACGTTCGGGGCGATGATGGACGTCGCGCTCGTCAACGACGGACCGGTGACGCTCATGCTCGAAAAAAACGCTTGACAGAAGGTGTCAAAATTCGGCATCATGAAGCATATAACCTAACACCTGTGATAAAGAAGAGTACGGTCACCCCACCAGTAAAGAGAGCGATGCCGAGGCTGAAAGCATCGACTGGATGATGACCCGAACGACACTTTGGAGGTGCTTCCTTGAACTTCAGTAGGGGAAGCCGTTTCATCGGGCGTTAACCGATTTCGAGTGGCAGAGTTTCAAGCATTGGCTCTGCAACGAGGGTGGTACCACGGGAAACCTAGACAGGCTCTCGTCCCTTTGCGGACGAGGGCCTTTTTTGTATTTTAAGGAGGGAATGTTGATGAAAGCACCACGCGGTACACAAGACCTGCTCCCGGGCACGGTCGAAACGTGGCAATATGTCGAAGAGAAATTACGCGACATCAGTGCCCGTTATAACTATAAAGAGATTCGCACGCCAATCTTTGAGACGACCGACCTGTTCACACGCAGCGTCGGCGAGACGACGGACATCGTCCAAAAAGAGATGTTCACGCTCGTGAAAAAAGGCAAGGACGAGTACACGCTCCGTCCGGAAGGGACGGCCTCGGTCGTCCGCGCTTTCGTCACGAACAAGCTGTTCGGGAGCCCCGACCAGCCGACAAAGTTGTATTACATGGGTCCGATGTTCCGCTATGAGCGTCCGCAAAAAGGCCGCTTCCGCCAACTGCACCAATACGGTGTCGAGGCGATCGGCAGCAGTGACCCGGCCGTTGACGCCGAAGTCATCAGTCTCGCCTATTCGATCTACAAATCGTTCGGTTTGAAAAAAATCAAAGTCGTCGTCAACTCGCTCGGGGACGCCGAGAGCCGTAACGCCCACCGCGAAGCGCTCATCCGTCACTTCGAGCCGGTCGCGAGTGAACTATGCCAGGATTGTCAGACGCGGCTTCACCAAAACCCGCTCCGCGTCCTCGACTGTAAAGTCGACCGCGACCACCCGGCGATGAAGTCGGCGCCGTCGATTCTCGATTTCTTGAACGCGGAATCGAAAGCTTACTTCGACAAAGTGCTCGAGCACTTGGACGCGCTCGGTGTCGCATACGTTGTCGATCCGACGCTCGTCCGTGGTCTTGACTACTACACGCACACGGCGTTCGAGATCATGTCAGAAGCAGAGGGCTTCGGCGCCATCACGACGCTGTGCGGCGGGGGACGCTATAACGGTCTCGTCCAAGACATCGGCGGGCCGGACATGCCGGGAATCGGTTTTGGCATCGGTCTCGAGCGACTCATTCTCGCGCTCGAGAACGAAGGGGTGCTGCCGGAGCTTGAGACTGGCCTTGACGTCTTCGTCGTCGCCCAAGGCGGCAAAGAAGTCGAAGTGACAGCGACACGCCTGTTGCAACTGCTTCGCATCGAAGGCTTCAAAGCGGACCGTGATTATCTCGGACGCAAGTTCAAAGGGCAATTTAAACAAGCCGACCGGTTGAAAGCGTCGTTCACCGTCATCCTCGGAGATGATGAAGTCGAACGCGGGTCAGCTTCCCTCAAGGTCATGGCGACCGGGGAACAAGTCGACGTGCCGCTCTCGGCCGTCGCAGACAAAATTCGTGAACTATCGGAAGGAGCAGGACAATGATCGGACGCACACATATGAACGGCCGCGTGACAGAGTCACTCATCGGTCAAGAAGTACAACTTAAAGGATGGGTACAGAAACGTCGTGACCTCGGAGGCCTCATCTTCATCGACCTTCGTGACCGGACGGGCATCGTCCAAGTCGTCGTTCGCCCAGAAAACGAATCGGTCCACCAACTCGCCGAATCGATCCGCAGCGAATACGTCTTAGACATTAAAGGGACCGTCCTCGAACGCGAGAACAAGAACCCGAACATGCCGACCGGAAACGTCGAAGTCATCGCTTCAGAGATCAACATCTTGAATGCGGCGAAGATGACACCAATTCCGATCGGGGACGAGGCCGAGAACGTCTCAGAAGACCTTCGTCTCAAATATCGTTACCTCGACCTTCGTCGTCCGGCGCTCCAAGAGACGTTCCGTCTCCGTTCGAAAGCGTCGAACACGATCCGGAACTTCTTGACGGAAGAGGAGTTCCTCGAAGTCGAGACACCGATCTTGACGAAGTCGACACCAGAAGGCGCGCGTGACTATCTCGTCCCGAGCCGTGTCCACGGCGGTGAGTTCTACGCGCTCCCGCAATCACCGCAGTTGTTCAAACAGCTCTTGATGGTGGCCGGATTCGATCGTTACTTCCAAATCGCACGCTGCTTCCGTGACGAAGACCTTCGGGCCGACCGTCAACCGGAATTCACACAAGTCGACATCGAGACGAGTTTCATGGACGTCGAAGACTTGATGGCGATGATGGAGTCGATGATGGCGCAAGTGATGGAAGCGACGCTCGGTCGCACCGATACGCCAGCGAAGTTCGAACGCATGACGCACGCGGAAGCGATGCGCCGTTTCGGTTCAGACAAGCCGGACACACGTTTCGGTCTGGAACTGATCGACGTCGCCGACGCCGTCACAGGCGCGGGCTTCAAAGTGTTCGATATGGCGCTCGAGTCAAACGGACACGTGAAAGCGATCAACGTCAAAGGCGAGGCCGACAAGTTCTCGCGTAAAGACATCGACAAGCTTCAAGAGTTCACGGCCGTCTACGGCGCGAAAGGACTCGCGTGGCTCAAAGTGACGGCAGAAGGCTTGAACGGACCGATCGCCAAGTTCTTCGACGAGACGTATGCAGCGAAATTGATCGAAGCGACGAACGCGGAAGCGGGCGACCTTCTTCTCTTCGTGGCAGCAAAACCGACGGTCGTCGCTGACAGCCTCGGCGCCCTTCGCGTCAAGCTCGGTCATGAGCTCGGTCTCATCGACGAGTCGAAGTTCAACTTCCTTTGGGTGACGGACTTCCCGCTCGTCACGTTCGAAGAAGAAGACGGCCGCTTCTACGCCAACCACCACCCGTTCACGATGCCAAACCGCGAAGACCTCCATCTTCTCGAGACAGACCCGGCGAGCGTACGCGCGCTCGCTTATGACCTCGTCTTGAACGGCTACGAGCTCGGCGGCGGATCGCAACGGATTTATGAGCGCGACATTCAAGAGCGCATGTTCAAACTGCTCGGCTTCACAGAAGAAGAAGCGGTCGACCAGTTCGGCTTCTTGCTCGAAGCGTTCGAATACGGCACACCGCCACACGCTGGTATCGCACTCGGTCTCGACCGTCTCGTCATGATCCTCGCGGGTCGTTCGAACCTTCGTGACACGATTGCCTTCCCGAAAACGGCATCGGCGAGCTGTCTGTTGACGCAAGCTCCGAGCCCGGTCGCGGACGCGCAACTTGAAGAGTTGTCGATCCGGACAGCGGTGAAAGAGAAGAAATAACTTGTAGTTACAAGGACCCGTCAATTGGCGGGTCTTTTTTCGTATATGTAAAGAAGGGAAATGATGTTATGATTATGGGATAAATTGTATTTTTGAAAGTGGGGAAAAGATGAGAATAAAAAAACGAGCGACAACGGTCGGGCTGACGCTCGGATTGGCGGCCATTTTATCGGGGTGTTTCGAGGAAACGAAGGCGACACCGCCAGTCGAGGAAGTCGCCAAGGAGACGGCAACAAAATCAGAGCCTGTGAACGCCGGTACGATTTCATTGTCGCATGCCGGGGAAGTTAAATCATTCGGGGAAGTGAATACATATGACCTCTCGTTATTCTTCGCCGATCAATCACCGATGATCGCACCGGAGCATATCGTCGACACGCGAATCGTCTATACGCATTCGACGGGGGAAACGACTCATGAAGTGTTCGTCTATGACACGGAAGAGGCGTCCAATCAATCGGTTTACAAAACGAATCAAACGATTGGGAACCTCGTCGGAATCAAAGACGAGTTGGTATGGCTTGAGTATGAACGGGTCGAAGGTGATGCCTTCTCCTGGACGATGTACCGGATGAAGTTGAATGAAACGGAGCCGACTGAACTTGACAAGGGGCTTAGCGCGTTTCAGACGCCTCCCCCGCATGTGGTCACATCAGAAGATGGCTTCATGTGGGTCGACTATGTGGCCTCAGAGGCGGTGACGACGTCAAGTCTGGTGCAGTACTCGCCGACGGAACGTACGATTGAAACGCTACGGACGTACACGCTGCAAGAAGGAGAAAACCGAGACGGTGAGTACGCATTCGACTACCGCGGCGGTATGAACGGTGGCATCGTCCATCAAAGCCTCTTCGAACAAGGGGACAAAACGACGAGGCTCGTGTCGGTCGATGGTGCGTTTGACGAAGAGATGGACGCATTGATTGATTTTGAGACGGGGACCGATTATGTGGCGCTCGGCAAAGAAGGACGAGCGGTATTTATCAAGAAGTCATCGTCTGAAACGTTTGAGCATAGAAGTTCGCAGACGAAAATCACGTTCGATGCGTTTCGTTTCCTCGATGACGACCGAATCCTTTTCCGTGAAGGGATGAATCGATTGTTGATTGCGGACTTGAGCCAAGAGAGCGTGGCGACAATACCGAACACGGGCGGGATGACGTCGAAACCGATTTTTGTCGACGGGCGTGTGGCCTATGGGGTGCTAAAAGATGATGGGTTGATTACATTCAATACGATTGAGCTCGATTGAAGCATTAGAAAACGTCACTCCAACTTTTTAGGAGTGACGTTTTTCTGCGCTATTCGATGATGCTAAGTTTTCGTACGTATCAGAGTAGATTGAGGGCTAGCTCTTGTCCATTCTCTACTCTTTCTGGTCATTCATTTTCTTCGCTGTTTGCTGAAGCGCGAACCCGAACGCGAACAACGACACGATCACCGCCGTCATCGTATAGACGGAATCGGTGAAAGCGAGATAGATGCCGAACAGGCCGAGCCCGAAGCTGAAGATGAACCATAGCCAGAGGCTCGGATGGTCTCGTAACGCTTGTTTCATGCGCTCGGTACGTTCAACTGGCAACCGGTCCCGTCGGTCACGAGCAAGTTCGAATTGAACACTTGGCCGTTGCTCTTCAAGACGAGTGACCGTTTATCGTCACGATAGTCGATGATCATGTCTTCGTCTAAGAACACTTTCGTCCAGTTCTTGATGAGGACGGGTCCGATGTTCGAGTCGATCTCGACGTCTTCCGGTGTCGTCTCGGTCACATAGCGGATCTCGAAGATGCCGCTGTTGCCGCAGCCGCAACCTTCCGTCTCGTAAAACAAGTGCATCTGTCCGTCACGGTCACCTTTCAAGGCGTTGATGCGCTCTATCGCGCGTTCTGTAATGTGTACGTTCATATGAATCACTCCTTATGTTCATTATACATCGTCTGAAAAAAGATTGAAAAAGACGTGCTTCTCATTTTCCTCTTCCTGTAAAGAGGCGTAAACTAATGGGATAGAAGGGGGAAAAGAAATGATTTCACGTTTTTTTAGTTATTATCGTCCACATAAGAAGTTATTCATCCTTGATTTCTCGTTCGCCATCCTCGTCGGCCTGCTCGAGCTCGGCTTTCCGCTCGCCGTCCAATGGTTCATCGACGACCTGTTGCCAGGGGGCGAATGGAACTGGATCATCATCATCAGCATCGGCTTGCTCATTCTGTACATACTCGCCATGATGATGCAATACGTCGTCAACTACTGGGGGCATAAGCTCGGCATCAATATCGAGACCGATATGCGCGAAGAGCTGTTCACCCACATCCATAAGCAGTCGTTTCGTTTCTTTGACAACCATAAGACCGGTCACTTGATGAGCCGGGTGACGAACGACTTGTTCGATATCGGCGAAGTGGCGCACCACGGGCCGGAAGATTTCTTCATCGCCATCATGACGTTGCTCGGTGCGTTCGGGATCATGTTCTCGATCGATCCGCAACTCGCGCTCGTCACGGTCGTCGCCGTGCCGTTCCTTGTCATCATGATTACATACGCCAATAAGAACATGAACAAGGCGTGGCAAAAGATGTATACGAACATCGGGGAAGTGAACGCCCGCGTCGAGGATAGCGTCTCCGGTGCGCGCGTCGTCCAATCGTTCACGAACGAGACGTTCGAGATCGATCGCTTCCAAAAAGACAATAACTTTTACCGCGGCTCGAAGATCGAGGCGTATCGGGTCATGAGTAAGTCGCTCGCCGGCATCTACATCACGACGCGGCTCATGACGTTGCTCGTTCTCGTCTACGGGGCGTATTTAACGTATCAAGGCCAGTTGTCTTACGGTCAGCTCGTCGGGTTCATCTTGTATATGAACTTGCTCATCAAACCGATCGAGAAGATCACGGCACTCCTTGAGATGTATCCAAAAGGGATGGCCGGCTTCAAGCGGTTCACCCAGCTCTTAGATGAGGCGCCGGACATCGAGAACCGTCCGGACGCACTCGACGTCAAGACGTTAAAAGGAAATATCGCGTTCCACGACGTGTCGTTCGGCTACTCGGACTACCGCCAAGTGTTGACGCATATCGACCTCGACATCGAGTCGGGTACGACGGTCGCTCTCGTCGGGACGAGCGGGGCCGGCAAGACGACGATTTGTTCGCTCATCCCGCGTTTTTATGACGTGACGGATGGGGCGATCACGATCGACGGCATGGACATCCGCGATATGACGAAAGAGAGCCTGCGCCGTCAAATCGGTATCGTGCAACAAGACGTGTTCTTGTTCGCCGGGACGCTGCGGGAAAATATCTCCTACGGCAAGCTCGACGCGACGGATGAAGAAATCATGCACGCGGTCGAGAAAGCGCACTTGAACTCGCTCGTCGAAGAGTTGCAATATGGGCTCGAGACGCAAATCGGAGAGCGGGGCTTGAAGCTGTCGGGCGGACAGAAGCAACGGATCGCCATCGCCCGCATGTTCTTGAAAAATCCGCCGATTTTGATTTTGGACGAGGCGACGTCCGCGCTCGATACCGAGACGGAAGCGATCATTCAAGATTCGCTCAACGAACTCGCGGCCGATCGAACGACGCTCATCATCGCCCATCGCCTCGCGACCGTGAAAAATGCCGACCGCATCCTTGTCGTCACATCGGACGGCATCGTCGAGGACGGGACGCACGATGAACTGAGCAAACAAGGCGGCGTTTTCGCCGGACTGCTCAGACGTCAACAACTGTAACATTCAGACCGCCATCAGATTTCTGGTGGCGGTGTTGCGTGATGCGGGTATAGACAAACAGGAACGAGAAGAAATGAGGAGGAAATCCAATGATGATGAAAGCTGTTCAAGTGACAGGGTACGGGGATGTCGACCAATTACAAGTCGTTGATCTTCTGCCCCCGAGCCCGAAACAAGATGAAGTGCTCGTTCGCGTGAAGGCGTGCGGCATCAACAATACTGAGATTTGGATGCGGGAAGGGGCGTACGGGACGGACGAGGAGTCAGGCTGGCGCCCGGAAGGCGTCCAGTTCCCGCGGATTCCTGGCTCCGACATTACGGGAGAAGTCGTTGAAGTCGGCAGCGGGATGGATGACTCGATGATCGGTCGGCGCGTCGTCTTGTTCCCGTTCACTTCGAGCGGACAAGACGGCGAAGAGCATATCGCCGACGATATGTCGTTCATCGGCTCGGAATACGACGGCGGTTACGCCGAGTATGTCGCCTGGCCGGCCGCACTTTGTTACGACATGCCGCTCGACAGTTTTGTCGACAGCGCCGCGTTCTCGGTGAGCGGGCTGACGGCGTGGCACATGAACGAACAAATCGACATTCAACCGGGACAGACGATCGTCGTCACGGGAGCGAGCGGCGGGGTCGGTTCACTCAACGTCCAAATCGCGGCGAACGTCCACGGCGCGAACGTGTACGCCATCGTCGGGGATTTAAAAGAAGCGGATAAGTTGAAAGCGCTCGGCGCGAGCCGCGTCTTTTCCTATCGCTCCGAGACGTTAGCGGACGAGATTCTTGAAGCGAACGGCGGACCAGTCGATGCGGTGCTCGACGTCGTCGGCGACGCGTTGTTCAAGACGTCGTTTGAGATTTTAAAGAACGGCGGGAAGTTCTGCATTTCCGGGTCGGCCGGCGGACAGACGACACACCTCGATTTTCGGACGCTTTACTTGAAGCACATCACGATGTACGGTTCCGTCCTCGGGACACGTGAAGAGTTCAAGGCGATGCTCGATGCCATCGCGGCAGGCCGGATCAAACCGGTCATCGACCGCACGTTCCCGCTCGTCGAGGCGCGAGCTGCCCAGACGTACTTCAAACAAAAAGGAAAGTTCGGGAAGATCGTGCTCCTACCGTGACAACAAAAGAGGCAACCGGTGCGAGCATCCGGTTGCCTCTTTTGTTAGGCGATATCCACTTTCAGACGGTCGATGAACGAGACGAGCCGCCGGAACTGTTCGAGCCAAAATTGAAAGAACGGACCGATCAAGAAAATCGACAGCACCGTCCCGAAGAAAACCGGACCACCGAGTACCCAACCGATCAGACAAGCTGTCAGCTCCATCCACGTCCGCATCATGCGGACAGACGTGTTGAAGCGGTCGGCCAAAGCGAGCGTTAACCCGTCGCGCGGACCGGCCCCGTATCCGATGGCAACGTAAAGACCGGCTCCCATCCCGATGACGAAGATGCCGAGGACGAGCCAGCCGACGTTCAAAGCGATGCCGTCAAGCCGAGGCAGCCATTGGTGGTCGAGGATCAGGTTCATGAACACCCCGACAAAGATGGCGTTGACGAGCGTCCCGAACTGGGGACGGATACGGTCGAGTATGTACTTGACCAACACGAGCAACAGCCCGACGAGCAGAATGATCGTCCCGACCGAGATCGGGGTATGGCGGGCGAGGCCGAGATGAAGGACGTCCCACGTCGAGACGCCGAGGTCGGCCGTGATCATCATCGATGAGCCGAGGGCGAGGAGGAACAAGCCGCCCATGAACAATGCCCACTTCAACGTGATGCGCAAAGATTGTACCCATACCGCTTGCATGTGTGTCGCCTCGTTTCCCTAAAATGTTCCATCATCATATCACAATTCAGATTGTGGCAAGAAAAAAAGCGCTTCAGACGTCGTCTGAAGCGCTCGTGATTATTTTTTAGGAGTCGATGATTTTTTTGCTTTGTTCTTTTTATAGTAATCGTAGACGAACGGAGCGACCGCCGTCGCGACTTTAATGAGTGTACCGAATTTACCTTTTCTAGCCATGTTGCTGCACCCCTTTCTGTTCTAATGATGTATATTCCACACGTGGCGGAATTGAAAACATGTTTCGTGCAGGTTGAGCGGTTTCTTCTACTCACCAACTAGGCATAATGAAAAGAGGGGGTGGCGCAATTGAAAACGATCATCTGGTACGGAAACGATTTAAGGGTCGACGACCATCTTCCGTTAGAAACTGCGTTACGGCACGACGACCCGGTCGAAGGGCATTATTTTATCCGGGCGGAAGAGTTAATCGAAAATCGATTTGGTGTCACACCGATCGGACCGAGACGGCTACAGTTTTTATATGAATCGCTCGAAGATTTAAGTGGTTCGCTCAACGCACTCGGCATTCCGTTATACGTGCACGTCGGGCATCCGCTCGATATTCTCGACCACACCGACCGCCTGTTGTTCCAGCGCTCGCTCGGCTATAATGAACGATCGCGCGAACAAGACGTCACGGCAAAGTGGAAAGGAGAATGGCACGCGTTCGACGGCTTCACGCTTTATCCGCGTGCAGAGATCCCGTTTGAGCGCATGCCGTTTCTTTTCACGGAGTTCCGAAAAGCGGTCGAACCTGACGCGAGACCGGAACGGCCCATTGACCGAAAGTGCGAAGGGGAAGCGCGTTCCATCGAGTTCCCGGTCGCATATGAACGGCCGGAGCGTGACACCCGTACCGCCTTCCCGTTCCGAGGCGGGGAACGGGCGGGCCGAGCGCGGCTCGCCGCCTATTTGAACGGTCCCGTCCGGACGTATAAAGAGACACGGAACGGCTTTGGCGTCGACGACTCGTCAAAACTGTCGGCGTATCTTGCCAACGGGTCGTTGTCGCCGCGCCGTGTGTTGCATGAGTTAGAGACGCATGAGCGGGAGAACGGGGCGAACGAGTCGACGTACTGGCTCTATTTCGAACTGCTCTGGCGAGAATTCTTCCAATGGGTCGCCCTCGAACAAGGGGTGCGCCTCTTCCGGGCGCAAGGCATCCGCTCGAAAGAGAAGTCGTGGCGTGTGGACGCTGACGTCATCGAGCGTTGGCAAACCGGTCAGACCGGCGTTCTTTTCGTGGACGCGTTCATGCGAGAATTGAACGCGACCGGATGGATGTCGAACCGGGGCCGTCAAATCGTCGCGAGTTATTTCACGAAAGAGCTCGGACAAGATTGGCGCATCGGGGCAGCGTACTTTGAAGCGAATTTGATTGATTACGACGTCGCGAGCAACTACGGAAACTGGGCGTACCAAGCCGGCGTCGGCAACGACTCGCGCGACCGACGGTTCAACGTCAGCCGGCAACAAGAAATCTACGACCCGACCGGTGCGTTTCGTAACACGTGGTTGTGACGAAACTGTCACGAGAAGTCATCGTTTCTGATTGACTTCTTTTTATAGACAAGCTATAGTAAAGGCAACAGATGGGATACCTGAGGTGTACGAGAGCCGCCTTCGTTATTTTGAGCCAACACTTTGAATACGGGAGACCGAACTGCTATCCAGATCAACTGCCTCATCACGTGCAGGAGGACTTGTGAAGGGGACGCTAGGTCACCCACCTGCTTAAGCAGGTTCAAAAGCAGGGCATCGTCACGGCACTCCGGGCCCCATCGATTTTATTTGTAAAAACGTCGCTAGACGTCTTTTTTTTGATTATAATTCCGAGTAAAATAGTGCGAGAAATAGAGATAAAGTGGAGGAAGAGTATGTTACACCAATTTTCACGTAATGAGTTAGCCATCGGTCAAGAAGGTATAGAAACATTGAAAGGGAAGACGGTCGCCATTCTTGGAGTCGGCGGTGTCGGCTCATTCGCAGCCGAAGCGCTCGCGCGGAGCGGCGTCGGACGGATCGTCCTTGTCGATAAAGACGACATCGACATTACAAACGTCAACCGCCAAATCCATGCGCTCCTGTCAACGGTCGGGCAACCGAAAGTTGAAGCGATGGGGACACGTCTGCTTGATATCAACCCCGATCTCGAGCTCGTCAAATTGAAGATGTTTTATACAGAAGAGACGTTCGAGGAGTTCTTTGCCCAAAACATCGACTTTGTCATCGACGCCTCGGACACGATCATTTACAAGATTCATTTGATCGTCGAGTGTAAGCGCCGCGGTATCCCGGTCATCTCGAGCATGGGAATGGCCAACAAGATGGATCCGACACGCATTCAAGTCATCGACATCAAAGATACGTCGTACGACCCGATCGCGAAGATGGTCCGGACCCGTCTGCGGAAAGAGAACATCTATAAAGGAGTGCCGGTCGTGTTCTCGGACGAGTCACCGATCGTGACGCGCGAAGACGTGAACGAGGTCGTCGGGAAAAAAGACGCTCCGATCCGCAAAGCGAAGATGCCGCCGAGCTCGAACGCGTTCGTCCCGTCGGTTGCTGGCCTCGTCGCAGCCGGTTACGTCATCAATGAAATGCTCGAGACAGCCGGTGTCGAGATCAATCGTATCCAAAAATGATAAAACGACGCCGACTCGAGTGAGTCAGCGTCGTTTTTCCCAATACTCGAGCCGCTTTTGTACTTGTTGCTCGAAGCCGCGGGATGTCGGTGTATAATAATTCGGACGTTTTCGGGCCAAGTTTTCCGGCCAGTAGTTTTGGGCGACGAACCCGTCTTTCTCATCGTGCGGATACTTGTAACCGGCGCCGTTCCCGAGTTCACGGGCCCCAGGGCTATGGGCATCCCGGAGATGGACGGGAACAGGCCCGCCTTCGACCGTCCGGACGTGATGTAGCGCCTTGTCGATGGCGGTGATGACCGCGTTCGACTTCGGTGCCGTCGCCAAGTAAAGCACGGCCTCGGCAATCGGGATGCGCGCCTCAGGGAAACCGATATATTCACTCGCCCGCGCCGCCGCATCGACGATGACGAGGGCGTTCGGGTCGCTCATACCGATGTCTTCGGCCGCATGGACGTAAAGCCGGCGCATGATGAAGCGCGGCGATTCTCCGGCCTCGATCATGACGGCAAGCCAATATAACGCCGCGTCCGGGTCCGAGCCACGAATCGACTTGATGAACGCCGAGATGACGTCATAGTGCCGGTCCCCGGTCTTATCGTATTTGATCGCTTTTTGTTGCACCGATTCTTCGGCGACTTCAAGCGTGAGATGAATGACCCCATCGATTTCGGGTGTCGTCAAGACGGCGAGTTCGAGTCCGTTCAACAGCACACGATAGTCACCGTCCGCCATTTTGATATAATGGTCAACAGCCGCCTCGTCGATTTGAACGGGATAGTTGCCGAACCCTCTTTTGTCGGTAAGCGCCCGTTCGAGGACGACGCGAAGTTCGTCTGATCCTGGCGGTTCGAGCCGAAATACGGTCGCACGCGACAACAACGCCGCGTTCACTTCGAAACTTGGATTTTCGGTAGTCGCCCCGATCAAGATGAGCTTTCCGGCTTCTAGTGCCGGTAGCAGGGCGTCTTGTTGCAACTTATTGAAGCGATGAATCTCGTCTAAAAACAAAATCGTCCGCTCATTCTCGAAGTCGTAACGCGATTCGGCTTCGCGGATGACGCTGCGCAGTTCGTCGAGTTTCGCCGTGACGGCGTTCAGCTGGACGAACGTCGCTTTCGTATAGTTCGAGATGACCCGGGCGAGCGTCGTCTTGCCCGTTCCCGGCGGTCCGTAAAGAATGATCGTGCCGAGCCGATCGGCCTCGATGGCGCGGCGAAGCAATTTCCCTTCACCGATAATGTGCCGTTGACCGATGACTTCGTCTAACGTCTCGGGGCGTAGCCGGTTGGCAAGCGGACCGCCATTCGATTGCTGAAATAAATCACTCATACGTACACATTCCTTTCGACAAACGTTTGTTCGAACAGTATAACAGAAGGAGACATGAAGATGAAAATATCTACAAAAGGTCGCTACGGACTAACGATCATGATCGCCCTTGCCCGTGAGACCGACAACAAGCCACTCAGCTTGAAGAAAATTGCAGCCCGTCACGAATTGCCGGAGCATTATTTAGAACAGTTGATCGGTCCGCTCCGGAACGGCGGCCTCGTCAAGAGCGTCCGCGGTGCATATGGGGGCTACCAGCTCGTCAAGCCGGCCGAGGATATCACGGCCGGAGAAATCATCCGTTTGCTCGAAGGACCGCTCACGATTGTCGAAGACTCAGAAGCAGACGATGCGGTGAAGCGGAAGCTGTGGGATAAAATCAAAGTGGCGATTGAGACGGTGCTCGATGAGACGACACTCGCCGATTTGGCCGAAGAAGACACGAACGGCTACATGTTTTACATTTAAGGACGAGGTGAACGAAGATGAACTATTTTGATCATGCCGCCACGACCCCGATGCGCAAAGAAGTGCTCGAGGCGATGACGCCATACTTTTTAGAACAGTACGGGAACCCGTCGAGCATCCACGCCATCGGACGGACTGCCCGGGCCGCGCTCGATGAGGCCCGTCGGTCACTGGCCCGGTTCGTCGGGGCGACGCCGAACGAGATCGTGTTCACGTCGGGCGGCACCGAGTCTGACAACTACGCGTTGTTCGGCGCGGCGTACGCGAATCAACATAAAGGGAAACATGTGATTACGACGAAAGTCGAGCACCATGCCGTCCTGCACGCGATGGAGCAACTCGAGCGGGACGGGTTCGAAGTGACCTATCTCGATGTCGACGCGACGGGAACGGTGACGCTTGAATCCGTTCGTGCCGCGCTCCGGGATGATACGATTCTCGTCTCGGTCATGTATGGGAACAATGAGGTCGGCACCCTTCAGCCGATCGCCGAAATCGGTGAAGTGCTCAGCGGCCACCAAGCGCTCTTCCACACGGACGCGGTCCAAGCGCTCGGGACGGAAGCGATTGACGTCAAGGTGCTCGGTGTCGATTTGTTGTCGGCATCGGCCCATAAAATCAACGGGCCGAAAGGTATCGGTTTTCTTTTTATAAAAACAGGTGTAAAATTAGCGACGCGTTCTTTTGGTGGCCAACAAGAACGGAAACGTCGAGCCGGCACGGAAAACGTTCCAGGTGCCGTCGGATTTAAAACAGCGGCTGAACTCGTCATGGCCGAACGGACAGAGCGGGTCGTGACTTATGAAGCGTTGGCGGACGCGTTATGCGGTCGTCTTGATGCACTCGGGGTCGAGTTTGAAGTGAACGGGGCGAATCGTTTGCCCCACATCGTCAACTTGTATCTTCCGGGCATCGAGCTCGAACCGTTCCTCATCATGATGGACATGCGCGGTGTCGCCATCTCGAGCGGGAGCGCCTGCACGGCCGGGTCGATCGAACCGTCGCACGTATTGACGGCGATGTTCGGGTCCTCGGACCGCACGCATCAGTCGGTCCGCATCAGTTTCGGACTCGGCAACTCGGTCGAAGACGTGGAGCGGCTCGCCGAACGGCTTTCTGAAGTCGTCTCGACATTCACGAACGGAGTGAGAAAATGAACTTACGTACAAAAGCCCCTGCAGACACGACGGTTGTCGTCGGGATGTCAGGCGGCGTCGATTCATCGGTGACGGCCCATCTCTTGAAAGAACAAGGGTATAACGTCATCGGGATCTTTATGAAAAACTGGGATGACACGGACGAAAACGGTGTGTGTACGGCGACGGAAGACTATGAAGACGTCATCGCCGTTGCGAACCAAATCGGCATCCCTTATTACGCGGTCAATTTCGAGAAAGAATATTGGGACCGCGTGTTCGAATATTTCTTGGCCGAGTACCGTCTCGGACGGACGCCGAACCCGGACGTCATGTGCAACAAGGAAATCAAATTTAAAGCGTTCCTCGACCATGCGCTTCGTCTCGGTGCCGACTTCGTCGCGACCGGACATTACGCACGCGTCGATTACGTCGACGGAGAGCACCGGCTTCTCCGCGGAAAAGATGACAATAAAGACCAGACGTACTTCTTGAACCAACTGTCGCAAGACCAGCTCGCGCGGACGATGTTCCCGATCGGGCATATGGACAAAAAAGACGTCCGTGTCATCGCCGAAGCGGCCGGTCTCGCGACGGCGAAGAAGAAAGACTCGACAGGGATTTGCTTCATCGGGGAGCGGAACTTCAAAGAGTTCCTCTCGGAATATTTGCCGTCACAGCCAGGTGCCATGCAGACGCTTGACGGTGTCGTCAAAGGACGCCACGACGGGCTTATGTATTATACGCTCGGTCAACGCCATGGTCTCGGCATCGGCGGCGACGGGGACCCATGGTTTGTCGTCGGAAAGAACGTGGAAGCAAACATTCTTTACGTCGGACAAGGGTTCCATCACGATGCGCTCTATTCAGACGCGCTGCTCGCCTCGAAACTATCGTGGACAGGTGCCGCGCCTGAGGGTGAGTTCCGGGCGACGGCGAAGTTCCGGTACCGTCAACAAGACGTGCCGGTGACGATCGCACCGCTTGAGAACGGGGAAGTGCTCGTCAAGTTTGATGAGCCGCAACGCGCCATCACGCCAGGACAAGCCGTCGTCTTTTATGACGGCGACACTTGCCTCGGCGGGGCGACGATTGACGAAGCGTATCGAAACGGAAAACGACTCGACTATATCGGATGAGGTGATGACTGTGAACGCAAACGAATTAGGCATCCAAGCGATGCAACAAGGCGAGTTTGAACAAGCGGCCAAACATTTTAACGCCGCAATCGAAGCTGACTCGTCGGACCCGACAGGTTACGTCAATATGGGGACGCTCCTTCAAGCGATCGGGGACCACGATCGGGCTGTCGTCTTTTACGATAAAGCGCTCGAACTCGACAGCGCGTTCGGTGCGGCCCACTATGCGAAAGGAGCGCTCGCCTATGAGCTCGAGCAGCTCGACTTGGCCGAGGCTTCGCTTCGTCAGGCGCTTCTCGCCGGGATGAACGATGCGGACTTGCACTTCATGCTCGGGTTGACGTACAAAGCGATGGGCGACTTCGTCCGTGCCTTGCCTCGCCTCCGGGAAGCGCAAGAGCAATCGCCGGAAGACGTCGAGATCTCGTTCCAGTACGGGCTCGCGCTCGCGCAAAACGAACAGCTCGACTTGGCCGTCGAGGCACTTGAGATGACGCTCGACCTCGACGCGTCGCATACGGACGCACGCTACAACTTGGCAATCGCTTACGCGTTCCTCGGGGAACAAGACAAGACGTACGCCGAGCTCGAACGTGTGCTCGAACTGCAACCGGACCACGCACTCGCATACGACGCGAAAGCGAAAATGGACGAGTTGCTCGGAAACTGACTACGAAAAGCGCCTCTCGCGAATTTGCGAGAGGCGCTTTGTTTTCGTCGACGTCAGGAAACGATTTCCCCGGCGAACCAGACGAACACGTTCAAAATCGTCAACAAAAACGTGCAGGCGAACGCGAGATAGCTCCACACGACACGCTTTCCTGATCGAGCTCGGCGGACACCGTCCATCAAGATGAGGGAAGTCGCACCG
>NZ_JAFIFD010000037.1 GCF_020832205.1 Exiguobacterium sp.
CCTCGTTCAACGAGCTGTCGAAGCGAAACCGTATGATCGACCGCTCGACATCGTCGTCGTCTCGAGTGTCTGGGGCGAGGTCGGGGCGGCTGGGGAAGTCTTTTACTCGACCGTGAAGGCGGCACAGCTCGGTTTCGTCAAGTCGTTCGCCCGTGAAGCCGGTCCGTTCCGGGTGCGCATCAATGCCGTCACCCCGGGCTGGATAGATACGCCGATGAATGATACGGTAGAAGAGACGAAAGAAGAGGCCGTTCAAGAGATCCCGCTCGGTCGGCTCGGCCACGTCGATGAAGTGGCGAGGACGATCCGGTTTCTTTGTTCATCGGAGGCCTCTTATATGACCGGTGCCATCCTTCGCATCGACGGCGGTTGGCAGTGACGACTTCGTGAAACAGAAAACGAGTTCTTTTCAATTCTTCTAAAATAATTTAGAATGGACAAGGTAGCGAACGTGCATCGGAAAGGGTGGATGGGATGGATCATAAGTTCGAAGAATGGTATCTCGAGTATGAACTTTGCCAAAATCGGCCCGGTATCCTCGGTGATATCGCTTCGCTGATGGGGATGCTCCAAATTTCGATCGTGACGATCAACGGTGTCGACTTGCAACGCCGCGGGATGCTCTTGAAAGCTCCAGCCGCCGACCACGTCCATCGGCTCGAACACATTCTTCGTAAAATGGAGGCGATCGCCGTCATCAAGCTACGGCGACCGAAACTTCGAGACCGCATCGCGATTCGGCACGGGCGTTATATCGAACACGATAACGACGATAAAAAGACGTTTCGGTTCGTACGTGAGGATTTAGGTGTGCTCGTCGACTTCGTCGCTGAACTGATGAAAGAAGAACGGCACTTGTTGATCGGCGTCCGTGGCAATCCCCGTGTCGGCAAGACCGAATCGATCGTGGCCGCGAGCGTATGTGCGAATAAACGATGGTTGTTCTTATCGTCGACGCTCATGAAGCAGACGGTACGCACGTCTTTATTCGAAGAAGAACGAGAAGGCGATCACGTCTACATAATCGACGGGGCCGTCTCGACACGGACGATGGATGAGCGGCACCGCCAACTGATTCGAGAAGTTATGCGTCTGCCGGCCGTCAAAGTGATTGAACATCCTGACCTTTACGTCCGGAACACCGATTGCGTGTTTGAGGACTTTGACTATATTATCGAGCTGCGCAACAATCAAGATGAAGTGATCATCATCCCGCAAGAGACGCATCGTGAAGCAGAATGGTTTGAATAATTATTTGAATGGAAGGTGTGGACCCCTGTGACAGAACTAGGGACTTTTTTGAAACAAAGGCGTGAGGCGAGCGGTCTGACGCTCGACCAAATCCAGCAAACGACGAAGATTCAAAAGCGCTATATCATCGCGATCGAGGAAGGTGATTATAAAAATCTCCCTGGTTCGTTCTACGCACGGGCGTTCATCAAGACGTACGCCGAGTCGCTCGGTCTAGACGTCGACGAGTTGTATGAGACGTATGCGAAAGATTTGCCGAAGATTGAGCCGCAACCGACCGTGCAACTGTCACGGAAACAGACGTACTCGAAAGCATCTGAGACGTCGAGCCGTGTGTCGCGGTGGGTACCGAAAGTCATGCTCGTCCTCGTCGCCTTCTTGCTCATGACGGCCGTCTGGTATGTCGTGAAGAACTTGAACTTCGGGGAACAAGACGCATCGCCTGCCGAACCGCCAAGTTCTGGTGTGACGATCAATCAAAACGAGGATGTACCGGAGGAAGAGCCGGTCGAAGAAGAACCGGTTGAAGAAGAACCGGTCGAGGAAGAGCCGCAAGAAGAGACCGGACCGATCGCGGTCACGGAAACAAACGGTGCCGATCTCACGTATGAGATCGCGACGGCCGACAAGCTCACGACCGAGATTCATGTGAAGGATTCCCCGGCGACGTACGTCGGTGTCCGGGATACATCGCTCGAAGGACCGTTCCTCGCGCCGGAGTATCCGAACCAGTCGAAACAAAACCCGATCGTCATCGAAGATGCAGAGACTGATACGCTCCGCATTCGCATCGGTTTGATCGGCGGCGTCGAGAAAATCGTCGTCAACGGGCGTGAGCTCGAACTTGCCGATTCACCGGTCACACAAAATATTTTTGTAAAGAGAGTCGACGCTGAATAAGGCGACTCTCCTCAAGAGGAGGAGTTCTCGATGAACCTACCTAACCGCTTGACGATGCTCCGGGTCATTCTCATTCCCGTGTTCGTCGTCTTGCTCGCTGTAGACTTTGAGTGGGGAGACATCGCTTTCCTCGGAGCGGAAGTCCCGCTCCATCAATTTTTAGCCGCGGTCGTCTTCACGATTGCCGCGATCACAGATTGGCTCGACGGTCATTTGGCCAGAAAGCACAACTTGGTGACGAACTTTGGGAAGTTCATGGATCCGCTCGCGGATAAGCTGCTCGTCACGGCAGCGCTCGTCTTGCTCGTTGAGATGAACCTTGTCGCGGCTTGGGTCGTCGTCGTCATCTTGTCACGTGAGTTCGCCGTAACCGGGCTCCGACTCGTCGCTGCCGATGAAGGAATCGTCGTCGCGGCCGGGAAATCCGGCAAGGCGAAGACGTGGGTGCAATTGTTTGCCATCATCTTCTTGCTGTTCGGCAATCCGATTTTCAGTTACGTCGGGATTCCGTTCGGAGAGTGGGCGATGTGGCTCGCACTCGTCTTGACCATCTATTCGGGCGCCGAATATTTCGCGCAAAACTATAAGATCATTGTAAAATCGATGTGAGTCGATGAGACGAGTTGTGACGCAACTCGTCTTTTTTTGAATCGTGAGGAGGAAATCAAGTGCAACGGACCGAAATCATTGCGGTAGGTTCTGAACTTCTGCTAGGGGAAATCACGAACACGAACGCCCGTTACTTGTCACTTCAACTGTCGAAATACGGGCTGCCGGTCATGTATCATATAGTCGTCGGAGATAATCCGTCGCGGCTCGAGGAGACGTTCGCTACGGCGAGGCGTCGGAGCGACCTCGTCATCGTCACCGGAGGACTCGGTCCGACGAACGATGACATCACGAAGACGGTGCTCGCCGAACTTCTCGGCCGTCCGCTCGTCCGTGACCGCGACTCGTTACATACGATCGAACGGTTCGTCGCTTCAAGAGGGAGAGCGATGAATGAAGGCGACGAGCGTCAAGCGGACGTCGTCGAAGGGGCGGAAGTGCTCTTGAACCCGGTCGGCCTCGCCCCGGGCATGTGGCTCGAGGAGGAAGGGACGACGTGGCTCCTTCTTCCGGGTGTGCCGCGCGAGATGGAGGCGATCGTCGCCGCGACTTTCCCAATCAAATTCTCAGGGGCAACGCTCGTCTCCGAGTCGCTACGCTTTTATGAGATTGGGGAGTCAGCGCTCGATGCGGCCGTTTCAGATTTGACGAACGGTTCCAATCCGACCGTCGCACCGTACGCTGAGGCCGGGGAGGCAAGGCTTAGGGTCAGTGCGCGCGCCGAGACGGAAACCGAGGCGAGACGTATGATCGACGAGGTCAAACGAGAGCTGTTAAACCGTGTCGGGACTTACTATTTCGGGTCAGACGAGGATACGGTGGCGACCGCGTTGCTTCGTGAACTTGACCGCCGTCAGGCCACACTATCCGTCGCCGAGTCGCTGACGGGCGGACGCGTCCAAGCGATGCTCACGGCCGTCCCGGGCGCCTCGAACGTGTTTCGTGGTGGCGTCGTCACGTACTCCGACGAGCTAAAAAATAGGTGTTTAGGGGTGTCTCTTGCTACAATTGAGTCACACACGGTTGTCTCAAAAGAAGTGGCTTCTGAAATGATCCAAGGCCTCATCCGTCTGACGGACACCGACTACGGACTGGCCTTCACCGGTGAGGCAGGCCCTGTCTCGAGTTCAGGACAAGCGGTCGGGACGGTATTCATCGGTGTGAAATCGAAGAACGGGATCGAAGTGATCGAACGTGTTTACCCGCATCAAGACCGGCACGTCATTCAGGACCGGGCCGCAAAAGACGGAATGTGGGCACTTCTGCAACGAGTGAAAAAAGGCGAATAAACGTTCGCAAAAAACTTGTGTATCGTCTCCCGTTCGCTTATAATGATAGTATCAATCAAAGGAGGCTCATTTATCTATGAGTGATCGTAAACAAGCGTTAGACATGGCATTGCGCCAGATCGAGAAACAATTCGGTAAAGGCTCAATCATGCGCCTTGGTGAAAATACAGATCAGCAAGTATCCGTTACTCCGTCAGGGTCGATCGCCCTTGACATCGCCCTCGGCGCCGGTGGCTACCCGCGCGGACGTGTCATCGAAGTATACGGACCAGAATCTTCAGGTAAGACGACGGTGGCACTTCATGCCATCGCCGAAGTGCAAAAACGCGGTGGTCAGGCAGCGTTCGTCGACGCCGAGCACGCGCTCGACCCGAAATACGCGAAGAACCTTGGCGTCAACATCGACGAGCTCCTCTTGTCTCAACCGGACACGGGTGAGCAGGCGCTCGAAATCGCGGAAGCGCTCGTTCGTTCTGGCGCGGTTGACATCCTCGTCGTCGACTCGGTTGCGGCACTCGTTCCGAAAGCCGAGATTGAAGGGGAAATGGGCGACTCACACGTCGGTCTTCAAGCCCGCCTCATGAGCCAAGCGCTCCGTAAATTGTCAGGAGCGACGAACAAGTCGAAGACGATCGTCATCTTCATCAACCAGATCCGTGAGAAGATCGGGATCATGTTCGGAAACCCGGAAACGACTCCAGGTGGACGTGCCCTCAAGTTCTATTCGTCGGTCCGTCTTGAAGTCCGTCGTGCCGAAACACTCAAGCAAGGACAAGATATGGTCGGGAACCGGACGAAGATCAAAGTCGTCAAAAACAAGATCGCGCCACCGTTCAAGACGGCGGAAGTCGATATCATGTACGGTGAAGGGATCTCTCGCGAAGGGGAACTCATCGACATCGGGGCTGACCTTGACATCGTTCAAAAGAGCGGTGCCTGGTACTCGTATAACGAGGAGCGCCTCGGGCAAGGTCGCGAGAACGCGAAACAGTTCATGAAAGAGAATCCGCAAGTCGCCGCGGCTGTCGAAGAACAGATTCGCGACCACTACGGTTTGAACGGCGAGAAGACAGTCACCGTCGCTGCAGAAGACGACGATGTGTTGTCATTGCTCGATGACGAATAAGTACGTTTGCTCACTCGGTTTTTCCGAGTGAGATTTTTTTAGTATAATTTTTTTATGAATTGGTAGTTCTATCCTGTCCGTGCATTGCATTCTCCTATGTAAATAAGTACAATAAAGCTATACGCGGGCTCGCTCGCGTATTCATTCATGAAAAAATAAAATAACCTTGCGAAAGGGAGGTGAACATGATGGAATGGCTATTAGAGCTTATTCTGATCCTCCTTTTGCCGATAGCTTTTGTTGCAGGTTTTTTTGTGCGTAAATCGATCGCCGAAGCGAAGATTCAAGGTGCTGAGACGGAAGCGACCAAGATTGTGGAGCAAGCGAGACAACAATCGGAAGCGATGCAAAAAGAAGCACGGCTTGAAGTAAAAGAAGAGATGATTCAACTTCGCAATGAGACGGAACAAGAACTGCGCGAACGTCGCGAAGAGCAAAAGGTGAAAGAGAATCGCCTCGTTCAAAAAGAAGAACTGCTCGACCGGAAAGCAGACATGCTCGAACGGAAAGAGGACTCACTCGACGAACGAGAAGCGACACTAGCGAAACGGAAGCGTGAAGCTGAGACGCTCGAGAGCAAAGTGGAGGAACTGTACGAGGAAGCGCGCCAAGAACTAGTACGCGTCGCGGCCTTGTCAAAAGAAGAAGCACGGACCATCATCATGGACGAAGCGAAGCAGGAAGCGCTTCACGATGCTGCTCTCCTTCAAAAAGAAATCGAGCAAAAAGCAAAATTAGAAGCTGATAAAAAAGCGAAACACTTATTGTCGCTCACGATGCAACGTTACGCCGCCGAACACGTCGCTGAGACGACGGTATCGGTCGTCAACTTACCGAGCGACGAGATGAAAGGACGCATCATCGGGCGTGAAGGACGTAACATCCGGACGCTCGAGACGCTCACGGGCATCGACCTCATTATCGATGACACGCCGGAAGCGGTCATCCTGTCAGGGTTTGACCCGGTCCGTCGTGAAATCGCCAAGATGACGCTTGAAAAACTCGTTCAAGACGGACGGATTCATCCGGCCCGCATCGAAGAGATGGTCGAGAAGTCACGCCGTGAAGTCGACGAACGCATCCGTGAATACGGGGAAGAAGCGACGTTTGAAGCCGGCATCCACGGGGTTCATCCAGACCTCGTCAAGACGCTCGGTCGCATGCGTTACCGGACGAGTTACGGGCAGAACGTGCTCGCCCATTCGGTCGAAGTCGCTCACCTCGCCGGCATGATGGCCGCCGAGCTCGGGGAAGACGTGACGCTCGCGAAACGGGCCGGTCTTCTACACGATATCGGGAAAGCGATCGACCACGAAGTGGAAGGCAGTCACGTCGAAATCGGCGTCGAACTTGCCACGAAATACAAAGAACATCCGGTCGTCATCAACTCGATCGCTTCCCACCACGGGGACGTCGAAGCGACATCGACGATCGCGGTGCTCGTCGCAGCGGCTGACGCCTTGTCAGCGGCGCGCCCTGGCGCCCGTCAAGAGACGCTCGAAAGCTACATTCGTCGCCTAGAGCGCCTCGAATCGATTTGCGAATCGTTCGACGGTGTCGAGAAATCGTATGCAATCCAAGCAGGACGCGAAGTCCGCATCATCGTTCGCCCGGACGTCGTCGACGACGTCGTAGCGAGCAAGATGGCGCGTGACATCTGTAAACGGATTGAAGATGAGCTCGATTACCCAGGTCAAATTAAAGTGACGGTCATTCGTGAAACGCGTGCCGTCGATTATGCGAAGTAAAAAGCGGAGACATTCTCCGCTTTTTCTATTTACAAGGAGGAAACTCAAATGAAAGTTTTATTCATCGGTGACGTCGTCGGACAGCCGGGTCGTGAAATTTTGGCCGCCCAAATCGGTCGCTTGAAAGACAAATATAATCCGACGTTCCTACTCGTCAATGGCGAGAACGCGGCGAACGGGCGAGGGATCACGAAAAAGATTTACCAACAGTTCCTCGAGCTCGGTTTTCACGGTGTGACGATGGGCAACCATACGTGGGACAACCGCGACATCTTCGACTGGATCGATGACGCCGACCGCATCGTCCGTCCGGCCAACTATCCGGACGGGACACCTGGCGTCGGGATGATGGTATTGAAGCAACGCGGTAAAAAACTCGCCGTCATTAACGTGATGGGCACGGTTTTCCTTCCGTCGCTCAGCTGTCCGTTCCGGAAAGCCGACGAACTGATAGACGAGATTAAAGATGACGTCGATGCTATTTTCGTCGACATGCATGCTGAGGCGACGAGCGAGAAAATCGCGATGGGTTACCACTTAGATGGCCGCGCGCAAGCAGTCGTCGGTACACATACCCACGTCCAGACGGCTGATGAGCGTGTGCTCGCGAACGGGACAGCGTATATTACCGATGTCGGGATGACGGGGCCGCTTGACGGCGTGCTCGGCATGGACGCGGACGTCGTCTTGAAAAAATTCCTGACTCAGCTGCCGGTCCGGTTTGAAGTTGCCGAGGGACGGGAACAACTTAATGGAGTTTTAATCACAATCGATGACCAATCGAAACGAGCCACAAAAATTGAACGCATACACCTAGATGATCAGACCGTTTGGTTTGATTGAACAACCTACCCGAGGGGGAAACAAGAATGGACGTACTCAAAGTTTCGGCAAAATCGAATCCCAACTCCGTTGCGGGTGCTCTCGCTGGCGTACTTCGTGAAAAAGGCACGTGTGAGATTCAGGCAATCGGCGCCGGTGCGCTCAACCAGTCGATTAAGGCGGTCGCCATCGCGCGCGGTTTCGTTGCACCGAGCGGACTCGACTTGATCTGCATCCCGGCGTTCACAGATATTTTAATCGACGGAGAAGAACGAACTGCGATCAAGCTCATCATCGAACCGAGATGAGCTTGCAGTCGGGACATAGGTCCTATTCTTGTAAAGAGAAGCCATCGGCGCGGATGGCTTCTCTTTTTTTGTTTGAAATCCGACGTTCTGTCTTCTCAGTTTCGTCATTTTATGACAAGATGAAAGAGAACGTGAAGTTCGATTAAGAGACAAGAGGGGGACGTTTTCGATGGAACAGCTCGTGTCAACGACAGAGAAGGAAGCAACGACACCTGTTATGAAAGCGATTCAAAAGCATACGGCCGGGTTCGGGGCACAATTGGTCGAGGTACCAATCCCGACACCAGGACCGGGTGAAGTATTGATCAAAGTGACGGCGACATCGATTTGTGGGACTGATGTCCACATTTACGAATGGGACGACTGGGCGAAGAGCCGGGTCAAGCCGCCTTACGTGTTCGGTCACGAATTCTCGGGGGAGGTCGTGGCGCTAGGGGAAGGAATAAAGCGCATCAAGGTCGGTCAAGCCGTTTCGGCCGAGACGCATATCGTCTGTCACCAGTGCAAGCAATGTTTGAGAGGGCAGTATCACATCTGTAAAAACACGAAAATCATCGGCGTCGACACGCAAGGCTGTTTCGCCGAGTACGTCGTCATGCCGGAAGAAAACTTGTGGGTCAACCCTGAGTCGATGCCGACGAAGCTCGCCTCGATTCAAGAACCACTCGGTAACGCCGTCCATACCGTGCTCGCGAGTGACGTCTCGGCCAAATCGGTCGCCATCGTCGGCTGCGGTCCGATCGGTCTCATGGCCGTCGGTGTCGCCAAGGCGGCCGGTGCTAGCCGCGTCTATGCGATTGACGTCAATCCGTATCGGTTGAAGCTCGCCGAAGATATGGGGGCGGACGTCGTCATCAACAGCATGGAGCAGAATCCGCTCGAGTTGATCATGAACGAGACGGACATGGACGGAGTTGACGTCGTCTGCGAGATGAGCGGGCATCCGGTCGCAATCGACCAAGCGTTCAAGATGGTGACGGCAGGGGGCGATGTGAACGTGTTGTCGCTTCCAGCAAAACCGGTCGCGCTCGATTTGACGCGTGACGTCGTCTTCAAAGGCGTCCGGGTTCAAGGGATCACGGGCCGTAAAATGTACGAGACGTGGAGCCAAGTGTCGACGATGCTCGCGACCGGCCAACTGAACGTCGAACCGATCATCACCCACGTCTTCAAGCTCGAGGAGTTCGAGCAAGGTTTCGAGCTCATGCGGGCCGGGAAATGTGGAAAGGTCGTCTTACTACCATAAACAGGGGGAATCGATATGGCATTTGAACATATTACAGAAGCAGTCAATGAAATGAAGCAAGCGGGCACGTTCCGCTCGCTCGTGCCGCTCGAGTCGGCACAAGGGAACGAAGTGACGATCAACGGCAAGTCGCTCGTACAATTGTCGTCGAACAACTACCTCGGTCTCGCCAACCATCCGCGCTTGAAACGAGCGGCGATTGAAGCGGTCGAAGCGTTCGGTGCCGGCACCGGCTCAGTCCGGACGATCGCCGGCACGTTCGAGATGCACGAGGCGTTCGAACGCGAACTCGCCGAGTTTAAACATACGGAAGCGGCGCTCGTGTTCCAGTCGGGATTCGCGACGAACCTTGGCGTGTTGTCGGCCCTTCTCGGTCCAGAAGACGTCGTCATCAGTGACGCGCTCAACCACGCCTCAATTATCGATGGGATTCGTTTGACGAAAGCGGCCCGTCGCATCTACAAACACGTCGACCTCGAAGATTTAGAGGCGGCGTTGAAAGAGACGCAAGACTACCGGACGCGCCTCATCGTCACGGACGGCGTCTTCTCGATGGACGGGAACATCGCCCCGCTACCAGAAATCGTCGAGCTCGCCGAGAAGTATGACGCGGCGGTCATGGTCGACGACGCGCACGCGTCAGGTGTGCTCGGTCAGAACGGCCGCGGAACGGTCAACCACTTCGGGCTCGACGGACGGGTGGCGCTCCAAGTCGGGACGCTCTCGAAAGCGATCGGTGTCCTCGGCGGCTATGTCGCCTGCTCGAACGACGTCCGTGACTTCTTGATCCAAAAAGGACGTCCGTTCTTGTTCTCGACGTCGCATCCGCCAGCGGTCGTCGCGGCGAACCGTGAAGCGATCCGTGTCATGAAAGAAGAAGAAGAGCTGTTCGACAAGCTGTGGGCGAACACGGAGTTCTTCAAGACGGGTCTCCGTGACCTCGGCTTCGACATCGGGCACGCGACGACACCGATCACGCCCGTCATGCTCGGCGAAGAGACGCTCGCGCACACGTTCTCGGACAAGCTGAAAGACCACGGCGTGTTCGCGCAAAGCATCGCCTTCCCGACGGTCGAGAAAGGCAAGGCACGGATCCGGACGATCGTGACGGCAGAACATACGCGTGATGACCTCGAACGCGCGCTCGCGGCCTTCAAGGCGGTCGCCGAAGAATTGAACGTCACGCTCCACGCATAAGCTTGAAACTGCAGACGAATCGTCTGCAGTTTTTTCATGCAACGAAAGAGGCGGCTGTTGACTCTAATCTATGACAAACAAAAGGAGGTCGACCGGATGGAACAACGAAGACGTCTCGTCAAGCGGGCGCAAAACGGGGATGAGGAAGCGTTCATCGCCCTGATGCGTCAATATGAATCGGTGCTTTATGCCGGTGCGAGTCGAATGTTACGACATGAAGCCGACGTTGCGGATGTGATGCAAGAGACGGTGCTGATTGCTTATACGAAACTTCATACGCTACGCGATGCGACGTTCATCCATACATGGTTATATAAAATCATGTTGAATGAATGTCACCGACTCATCAGAAGGCGGGAACGAGAAGGAACTGGGAACGCACCAAAGCAGGACGTCGGGACGAACGATACATACACTGTCGAACTTGAAGAAGCCATCCTCGCACTCTCGACAACATATCGTGAGGTCGTCACGTTACGTTATGTGATGGAGTTGACAACACGAGAGATTGCAGACGTGCTCGAGATACCGGAAGGAACCATTAAAGCAAGACTTTCACGGGCGAGACAACAGTTGAAAGAATCTTATTACCGAGAGGAGCGTGAATCAGGATGAAAGAAGAGCTAGATAAACGATTGAGCCAATTGAACAACGAACCGGATGTGTCGAATCTTGCACGCCAAGCGTTTGATTCCAGTTATGCGCACGTAAGAAATGAAGCAAGGGCAAGTCGTAAAAAACGAAAGAAGCCAATTTATATGCTACTCACAATGGCCGCGGCGTTGACGCTCTTCACCATGCTCTCTCTCGATGGGACAGTACTCGCCACTTTCAACCGTCTGTTTTCGTTCCAAGACCGTGGCATTAATCAAGTCGCTATGACGTCAGAAAAGAACGGACGGACAGAGTCTGCGACCGATCAGCATGTCACCATCACACTAGAACAGATAATCGCAGGACAGCATAAACTGGCGCTTCGTTTCGCGATTGCTGGTGACGACATTCAACTTGGGGACGTTACAGAGTTCAATCTCGAATACCGGATTCAAGCAAAAGATGGAACGTACCTGGATGAGTTTATCTCTGATACGAAACCTTTGAATGGAGATGGTGGATTGATTGGTCATCGCTTTGACACATACATCGATCAAAAAAAAGGCGTAACAATCCACGAAATATTGGCTGAATCAAAAGATCGTGACATCCCATCTCTTGACGGGGCGAAGATTCACATCGAGACGTTACAGTGGATGCAAGGCGATCGGAGTCAAACCGTGAACGGGAATTGGATGCTGCCGCTCCATACAACTTTACCAAATGAAATCATGCGTTATGAGGTGTCTGGTAAAGTAGGAAAAATCGAGGTCGTCCATGCGGTCACGGATATGACGTCCACGCATGTCGTTATGCGTGTGGACGGGGAGAGATATGATGAAAATTTCTTTTTCGATAACGTCTATTTGAAGGATGGGAATGGGATGATTTATCGAATCGAGACAAATTATCAGATGGAAGTGATGAATGGGAAAACGACACTGACGTTCCATCTGCCATATACAATCAAGGATGCGACTCAAAAAATTGATTTAGGAATCAAAGGGATAGACATGGTGACCATGACGGATTCAGATAAATAAATGGCGTGACGCGTACCGTATAGAGGTACGTGTTTTAATTTTGAAAAAAATGGTAGACTTATTTTAGTTTATCCACTAAAATTTTAAAAGATGTATAGAAATATGCTGTTTTCTATAAGTGGACAGTAAATGAAAAGGTAGACAACGATGAATCGAAAATGGAAGTTATTACTTTGTATTTTAGGATTATGTGCCCTCTGTTGGATTGCTTTCGATTATTTTGATCAAAACGCAGACGCCGAGTCGCTCCCGATCCGATCGACGGACGTGACGAATATGACCTTCTCGCCTCATAAAGGCAGTCTGTTCTTACTTTATCCAGACCGTTACGTCAAAGCGGGAACAGAGGCAAACAATACGTATTTTGTAGAAATAGGGCGGGACGGTAAGGTTTTGGATGAACAGGTCATCCGAGACCCGGACTTCGGATCGATCGCCTTAGACCAAAAAATGGAGAAACCCAACCTCCTCTATGCGACATTGGATCAGGCTCAATACGCAAATCATTTTTACACGTTCGACATGCATGCCAAACGATTCACGAAAGAAGTGGTCACTTACTTCGACTATGATGTGATGATCGAGTCGGTGAGCCATCAAGGAACCGACACTTGGTTCAAGACGCTCACGTCGCATAAGACGGGGAAACAAACCTACATCGAAGGCAAAGGTTTTCCGGCCACGATTTCAAATTACGAGCGGCAGGCGAAGTATGAGACAGCCCCCGAACTCGATCCGAACTCGCAAAAGATTTTAGAAACGGACCGTCACATCGCCTATGTGACCTCGCTCGCGGTGTCTGACGAGCGGGACCCGGGTGGGATGGTCTTTCTGGACAAGGTGACCGGTAAAGCGACCGTCTTTCAAGGGGAGGAGGAGCCGTATGAATACACCACGCTCTACTCGGATGGCACGAACGCCTATTTTGCCGACAGTCTCGGGCACATGTATCGGATCGATGACGACGGGGAGATGACGACGAAAGCGATCCCGCTCCTGGTGAACGCCTACTACAATGCGGATCCGATTCGGATGACGAGTGAAGACTCAGGGTATCAAATCGTCTCAAAATATGATCCGTTCACAGAAAACGAGGAACTGATCGTCGTGAAGTGGACGTTCGGTAATGCGTTCACGGTCGAGGAGGTAGAGCGTCCTTACTGGAACAACAATAACCTTTATCGCTACCTGTATTACAACCCGCTGTTGAAGCGGTCGTATATCGTGGAACGTGATTTTGAGTCGGGACAGGACGACGAGGTCGAGACAGGGAGACTTTTGATTGTGGACGAGCAGATGAACCTGATTGAAGCGATTCCAGTAAATCATCCATGGGGACTCGATTTCGTGATTGAGTGATTTATAGCTGGTTTTTTATTTCAAATACCGGATTAAATTATTAAAATTGGAGAAATATCATAATGACTGATTTTATTTTACTTGCATGCATGAGTATACTTTTTTCGACATTGGGCATTTATCTACTGATTAAACCGGGGAAAGCAATCGCGGATCATTCGGGGAACGTGGATAGCATCATCGCTACGATTGTGATTCATGTTGTACTTGTATTCATGACGACGAAACATCTAGGCGCAATCTTGCTACTCGTCGGCATCGGGCTAGGCATTATCCTGTACGTGGGATTATATGACGCATTGCTCCCACACGTACGAGCGATGAGGGTGCGATGATGGGCCAACTTTCAAATGTAGTAGTCGGATCATTCATGACAGCGGAAGAATTCTCGATTCTGACGATTTCCCCGCTGTTTATTATTAACGTTGTGATTGGGATTGGCATTTTAATCGTCATCTGTATCATCGACGTGGAGTCGTGGAAAGAATTTTTCTTATTTTTAGGAATGACGATTTGGGCCTCACTGTTCGTATCAGTGTATGGGATGGCATGGTACGTACGCATCAAATATGATACATCGCCGGATTTCACGGCATCGTTTGGGATCGATTCATTCCCTGGATGGGGAGCTTACTTCAGTCAAATGATGCATGGTTCAAACGTCGCACAGAATGCGCTGCTTCATGCTATCTTTCTGTTTTGGATGCGTAAAGACAATGCCTGGTATATGTGGTTGCTAAAAGGACCCTCGCTCTTTTTCATAAGCCTCTTCTTTATCAAATACATTCCGGTCGTCTTCCAGTGGCTCTTCACGTAAAAAAGCAAGGCGCTAAGCCTTGCTCAAATCTTGAACATCCCGCGGAATCCACGGGCCGCGTAATACGAATCGGCCCCGTTGTGATAGACGAAGATATGGTCATAGCGGCGGTCGCAGAACAAGGCGCCGCCTTTTTGACGAATCGTCTCTGGCGTTACAATCCAACTCGACGTTTTCAAATCGAACGTACCGAGCGTCTGCAAATGGCGATACGTCGCTTCGTCGAGTAGCTCGAGTCCCATCTGTTCAGCCAACACGACGGCACTCCCATCCGGCTTGTTCTTCTTCCGCGCGGCTAACGCCTGCTCATCGTAGCAAAGGCTCCGGCGCCCGCTCGGACTTTCCGGTGAGCAGTCGCAAAAGGCGAGGTCACCGTTCGGAAGTCGAATCACATCAGGTTCACCGCCGGTCCGTTCCATTTCAGAGAGTATAAGGATCTGGTCCGGATTCGTCTCAAGCTTCGTCAACACGTCTGACCAGACGACGTCGGGATGCCGCTCCATGTGGGTTTGAAAGCGCGATTTGAGCGTGTTTAACAAGTCGATTGTTTCTTCGTTTGAGAGGTTGGCCATGATTCTTCACTCCGTTTCAGCAGTTTTTATCAGTATAAGATATTTTTCGTCATCTATTTATAATTCATTTAGCGAAAGGGGGATGTACGGTGAACTTTGATGAGGTGAATGTTCAGGAGCTACACGCGCAGACGTTCCAGACGATTGATTTTTTTCAACTCAAAATGATTTGGTCTGATTGTCTGCCGCATGCGTCTTACCGCGTGACAGACTTTTCAGAGCTGAACTTACATGTGACGAAGCAAGAATTACTTCAGCTTCGATGGATCGATTTGACGTTACCGATTGGCATTTATTCGAATGAAAAACTAGTCTTTTTGTATAATTCGTATCATCGTAAATTATATACAGAACAAGTTGTGTCCATCGAGCTAGCCGGACACGATGTTTCCTTCCTCGATTTTTTATTAGCACACAGTCAAACGTTTCATGATCCAGATTCATTCTCTGCAAAAATGGGGTCACTCTATGATTTTTCGTGGGACCATTTGCGGGACAGCCAATGGAGAGAGTTTTATTTACCGAAGTTGAAAGAACCTACATCATTCATTGTTTATTTATTGGTTACGCTTGGCGCTCAATCATTTCACATCGTTTCATCAAAGAATGAATTTTTGTCCGGTTTTGAAATCTGGGCGAAAGGGGCGGGATGCGACCATTCGATAGAATGCATCGGGAAATGGGTGTGGTCGAAGACGTATAAGGTGAGCTGTGACGTCTCACAACTTTCAGAACACGCCTTGCATCAGCTTGTGTCAATAATAAACCAATATGAGGAGTGGGAAGGCGTTCGATTCCTCATCCCGACCGAGACAGAAACCGTCTCACTGTTCATCGGAGACGATTTCACGCAAGGTGAGGGGTACGGTGTGTTTCAGTATAAACATCCTGGAGAAGTGATTTCCAATGAGATTTGAAGATTTGTCCTGTATGACGGGATGATGCACGTGTTTGCTTTCAACTAGGACATCGGTCCGAAACGTCTGACGTTCCAGCTTCAGCTTCTCGACCACCGCAAGATGTTCGAAAAGGTGACGCATCAGTTGAGGTATCTCCTAAAATTTCCTCAGTGCGGTAACTTCATTCTACACGAGGCCTCGCAAAGGCTTTTTATTCTTCTTGAAATATTTCACTTGTTTTTATAATTGATCTGACTAAAGGAAATTTAAATAACCTAACATGTTAAAATATCCTTTATATTTACATTATGTATTTCATTTGGAATAATGATGATAACGCATTCATCTTTGATAATTTGTCTAATCAACTTTTACATAGTAGTTATCTTATCTAGTTTTATTTAATAAATCTTATACAGTCCAAATTATTCGTTGTTAATCACTTCTTGTTCAAATCATTCTTTAGAATGAGAAGCGTAGTGAGTCTGCTAAATTCAGCATCGGAGATTCTTTTAACCCGATGTCATTTCACATTTAAGTGAGGCGACCATGAAACATAACATTTTGAAAGAACTAATCCTGTTTTATTTCAAACAGATGCTTCGAAACGCGATGTATTGGATTGCGCTTCTTTTCATCCCAATCGTCCTCATCTCTCAAATCCTCACCAGTGTGCGCGCTCCTTTTGAGTACATGGTGTATCCTAGCGTGATGAGGGGCGTTGTGATTCCGATTCAGGCCGTCATGTTGATTGTGAGCGTCTTCATGTATCGTCTCACCTCGGATGAGGCACAATATCGGAGTCAGGTGACACTTCCGAACATCATGTGGATTCAATTCCAACGGGTCGGCGCCATCCTGTTCACCCATCTGTTTTTTTCGGTTTGTGCACTCATTCTCGGCCTACTTCCGGTCGTCGCTTACTTTTTGGCCAACCAGATCGAGACGTGGTCCATTTACCGTCAATTGTTCACACATTCGCTGATTTTCTATTTGCTTCCGCTATTGATCGCGGCCGTCTGGGGGATCAATACCGGCCTCTTGTTCGGGAAAAAACGAGTGGGTATCCTCGTTCTCTTTTTGATATGGGTGCTTTTCGGGCCATTGAATACCGAGCTATTTTCCACGTTCTTCCGACAAGGGTATAACGGTCCGAACGCCTTCTTCTTTATCGGTCCCTTGCAACCGGAGGTCGTCTATTATGAGCTGACTGGTTATTTGAGCAGTCCCGCATTGCTCATCAAAAACGTTCTGATTTTGGGCTTCCATCTCGCGATCACCCTGTTCATCATCAGCCGCTGGGCCATCAGGCGGAATCACCGGGCCCAGATGACAGCCCTGACAATCCTTTTGCTCTCATTGGTCGCGTTCAATGCTTCTGACGCGATGGAGCATGACCAATTGGTATTCGACCGCTCGCTCGACATGGAGACGAAACAACACTACGAGCCGTCATATCCCTATGATTTCTCCCAGATCGATCCATTGCTTGACTATGAAATCGACGACGTTCAGTTGACGCTAGAGAAACAACGACAGGATGAGATCGAGGTCAAGGCGGACTACACTTTAACCTCGGGCACAGAGACCATCGCCTTTTCGCTCTATCATCCGTTTCAGGTGAAGCGGATCGACGTGAACGAAGAGAACGTCTCGTTCCGTCAAGTCGGTGACTTCATCGAGGTCGAGGACGTCATGGTCGATGTACCCGCCACCTTGACGATCCACTATACGATCCATAACACCAATCGATTCCCAATCACGAGAGACGTCACCTATTTGCCTGCTTGGTTGAACTGGTACCCGACAAAACAAGCGCACCCGAACAGTCGATTCGGGTCTGAGAACTTCAGACCGGTGATCAATCGGACCGAACGCGTCCCTGTCACGCTGTCTTATCCGTCTGAGCAACAGCTCATGACGAACCTGACGGAGCACGCCCAAGGACGTTTTACAGGGGAGCAAGCGGGCGTGACCTTGTTGGAGGGGTTCTTTACCAACTATAAGATAGATGACACGGAACTCGTCATCGACCAGTCGTGGACCCCACCCTCATCGTATTGGCCCGTCGTTGAAGAGACCCTTCACTCCATCAATGCGATCACTGAGAGCGAGTTCGGCCTGTCACGCTCGCTCCCGGACACGGTCGTGCTCTTATCCCCTAGCCTCGAGAAGTTCAGCTATCTCGACGAGGAGCATCTCCTCCTCCATGTCGGAAGCAACTTACGATTGGACCATGACCTGTCAGAGGTCGTCCGAGCGTATATGGCGGCCGTGTTCTGGTCGCACTCACGGACGGACAGCCAAGTCCAGCCGTCCCGGATAACGTTTGACGACTCGATGGCCTATTGGCTAGCCGTCGAGTTGAACCTTCCGTCACCGCTACCCCCGGACCCATTCTTTTTAAAAGGGGTTCTGACAAGTAAAGAACTCCTGGTCTCCGAAAAAATGATCACAGAGTTTATGGGGTTATCGCATGAGGCGCAGCTGATCTTTTTGAAGGAGTGGTATCACGAGCTGAACGGCCCGCCCGAAATATAAGCAATCTGGAGGTACACCATGATCCAAGTGGAACACATCGTGAAAATATACAAGAAACATACGGTCCTTGACCACGTCTCGCTCGACATCGAGGGCATCTACGGGTTGCTCGGGTCCAACGGCGCGGGCAAGACGACGCTTATGAAAATCGTCTGTGGGTTAACGAGCGCCTCCGGCGGGGACATCCGAGTGGACGGTCGCTCGATGATGAGACGGAGATATGCGGATACGGCCGGGATAATCGGTTTTTTACCTCAAGATTTCAATCTCTATCCGTCCTTGCCCGTCGAGGAGGTCTTGAGTCATCTTGCCCTTTTACAAGGGATTGTCGATCGAAACCGACAGCGAGAGGTCGTCCAACAAGCACTGGAACGCGTGAATTTGAGTGACAAATCACATCTGAAGATGGAGGAGCTATCCGGTGGGATGCGTCGGCGGGTCGGAATCGCGCAACTGTTGCTTCGCGAGCCGAAAATCCTCGTCTTCGATGAACCGACGGCGGGGTTGGATATCGAAGAGCGGATCCGCTTCCGGAACCTCTTGCGAGAGCTGAGCCATGACCACACGATCATCATCTCGTCGCATATCGTGGAAGATATCGAGTTCTTATGTACGAAGATCGGTCTCTTGTCGAACGGTCGTCTCTTGTTTGAGGGGACACCGGACGAATTGAAAGCAAAGGCGGCGGGGGCGTTGGCAGAGTCACTGATCCACCTCGAGGAATTGAATGGATGGGTGAAGGAGCGTGACGTCGTGAATATCGAAGAGACGCCGGAAGGATTGCGCATCCGGTATTTCGATGAGGTAGGGAGTGACGACAGCATCGTCCCACGCCTCGCAGACGGTTATCTGGCCGTGATGAGGGCGCGATGATGGGCATGTATCAAGGATTGAAAATTCAACTGTTCGACTGGAGATATCAGCGGCTACTCGGATACATCCCGCTCGTCTTCTTTTGTCTGACGCTATTTATGGTGACGCAGCGTGAGTTTGGCCTGAACACAGCCATTCAAATCGTTCACGCGCTCTATCTGCCGTGGATCGCTTGGTCCGCAATTCTTTACTTTCAGCCACTTCATGACACGGGGGCCTACTATGCGCTCATCCACCATTATCGAAAGTGGTTCGGATTCAATTTCATCTTCCTGCTCACGTTGTATGTGTCGGGCTACTCTATTTTGATACTGAGTATCGACGGTGCGTTCCGGTTGATTCAGACGTATCCCATCATAGTCGTGCATCATCTACTGTTACTTACGCTCTACTGGATGATCGGGGCCGGTCTGATTCTCCTTTTAAAAAGCTTCGAATATGCAGCTGCACTTGTGCTGGCCTACACGCTCATCGAGGTCGTCACGCGAGGCGAATTCATGCCATGGCCACATATCTTCTACTTTAATGAATTTTATGGGGATCCGATGTACGTGCAAAAGATCGGTATGCTTGTGACCATTTCGTTCCTCTTCTTAGTGTTGACCCTTATACGGTTGTTTAAAAGAGTATGAATACTAACGAACTTAAACTCTGATAAGGACATAAAACAGGCGCCCTCTCACCGAGAAGGCGCCTGCTTATTATGCAGATTGGACCAGTTCGTCCATCAAATCAATTCGTCGACCAAGCCAGACGAGCGGAACGGTCAAACCTGCCCCAATCAAATAAACAGCCGAGATTGGCAGTCCGTCCGCCAGCATTCCAAACGTCAGGCTTTCGATGCTGAAGGTGAAGAAAAGGCCGCTCACGGTCATACGATTGTGACGACAATCCGGAAACTGGCCGCAGCCAGGGCGGAACCGGTCTGTTGATACAATAAGGCGATCAAGGCGACGATATAGAGCACGTCACCGATGTTGGCCGGCCATTTACTGGCCAGCAACAAGTAAAATGACTTCATCTCATACTCCTCCACAGCTATTCAATTTTGGATGGGATGGATAAAGCCAGCTTACATATTTTCACCGCTTTCAAATTATTTACAAATAGTTTACGATATAGCAACGAAGGACACAACAATTGGAAGTGGATGGAGGGAACCCCATGTTACGATACGACATCAGTGAGGATTTATCGCTACGCATGTTCACTGTGAACGACGCAGAGGCGTTATTCGAACTGACGATGGCGTCGAAGCCATACTTGCGGGAGTGGCTCGGTTGGCTCGATTACGTCGAGACGGTCGAAGACTCTAAGCGAAACATCGAAGGACGAATCAAAGGATTGATCGAGACCGGTGGCTATCCGAAGTCGTTCGCGCTCATCTATCAAGGCGAGCTCGCCGGGACAGTCGGCTATAATGAAATCGACCGTGGGATCAAATGTGGGACGATCGGCTATTGGCTAGGTCGAGATTTTCAAGGGAAAGGGATCATGAGTCAAGCGCTTGAGACGCTCATCGACTATGGATTCCGCGACCTCGGACTTAATAAAATCGAGATTCGGGTCGCGACCGGGAACATGAAGAGCCGGGCACTGCCGGAACGGCTCGGTTTTAAGGAAGAAGGTGTGCTACGTGACGCCGAGTGGTTATACGACCGCTACGTCGATCACGTCGTCTACGGCCTGTTGCGAGATGAATGGGCCCATTGATTATGACGTTTTGAAATAATGGCCGAGCAGTTGATCGGTGATGAAAAATAAGGTCGCGCTCATTAATCCGATTAAAGACGCGAAGTTGAACAGTCCGCTCTCGAAGATGGACGGGTCGAACAACAGTCCATATGGAATCACAAACAACCAGCCGCCAATTAGATGGTAGAACAAAGACGTCATCCGCTTTGAGCGGAATGGCGTCTTTTCACTGAGATACTCAGACAATAGCGAAATCGTCGTCCCGTACAGAAACACGACGGGGACGGCGAATAAGGCATAGACGAGGACGCTCTGCCAATACGACAATTCGAATGCATCTGGGAGCACGAGCGGTAGGACGAACGGAATGATAAACAAGCTAAACAATGCGGATTGAATCTTTTGGAATAACACGACCTCTCCTCCTTACATCATTTCTGAAACGAACAAGCCGTCATCGTCATCTGTTTCAAGATGACGACTGGTCGAGGATGGCTTGCTTTGGTGATCCGTAAAGCGTCTCACCGAACTCGGCATACGCCTGCTCGTATCGGCGAAGCGATGACTCTTTATGCATGCACGTGACGTTCATGCGTTCAATCGGGGTCATGTCTACCGCGTATGTCTTCAGGACGTGGGCGTTCCGGAGCATCGACGGGGTGACTGAGCGGGGGAGACCGCTCCGTTCATTCAACTGACGCATCATCTTCGTGATCATGACGATCGTCAGTTGCTTCGGCTGATTCTTGGCGTACACCCAACGGAACGTCATCCGGGCGAAGTCGAATGAGACGAAGACCGGGTCTTCCGAATACCACCGCGGGCGGACCGGCGTCGGGATGTCGGCGAGATAGTTCATGAGGAGCGACTGGTCTTCAGGCGTCAACTTCAGCGTGAAGCGGTTGCCGAGACGGTCGTACACATCGAACTCGTGGCTTGCGAGATGCAGGTCGTTCATCCGGAGTCGGATGATGTGGTGGACGCGCAGTCCGTATTTATAGAACAGCGTCACGATCAGTTCATTCCGGTTGACGAGGTACGGATGGGCTTGGAGCTGGTTCTCACTCAGACCGCGTGTCGAGCGAATCGTCCGGACAAGTTTGTCGAACTCGGTTTCGAGCGCGATTTGGTCGACCGTGAGCGTATGGGCCGGTTGCGCATAGTGGAGCATCTTTTTCCGGAGCGGGTTCAAAAACGTCGTCAAGCTGTTGATGACCGTCACAATTCGGGCGACCGTCGCTTGTTGGTATAGTTTCTCTTCGATAAGGAAGTCGTTGACGAACGTCTTCCACGATTCGAGCGGGATGGCGAGCCAGTCCTGTGGTGTATCAAGTTCCACGTTATGGTCATGGAAGTATTTATGGACATCGATCAAGTCGTAGCGATAGCGCTTCAGCGTCGACGGTTGCCGTCCGCTCGCCCCGAGGTGATACAAGTACGTCTCGATATACTCCGGGAGTGGATAGTCTTTCGTTCGTTTCGTCATCTTCGTTCCTCCTTCTCATTCTATCGTACCACAAACGGACGTTCTCCATTCCTCGATTCGTGGTAAGATGAAGGATGAGACTGAATAAGGAATGAGGAATGTATATGGAAAGAGAGAAAGTGATCATCGTTGGCTGTCAGCTACCGACTGTCGACGATTGGACATATGAACAATCGATGGGAGAGCTCGTGGAACTCGTCGATACCGCCCGAGGCGAAGTCGTCGCCCGGCTCGACCAGAAGCGGCAGCAAGTCGACCGCCGCACGTTTATCGGGAAAGGGAAAGTCGAGGAACTCGCGGCACTGATTGAACAGTTCGAACCGGACATCGTCATCTTCAACGCGGAGCTGTCACCGGCCCAGTCGAAGAACATCCGCATCTCACTGAACGATCCCGAAGAGATGAAACTGATTGACCGGACGCAACTCATCCTCGATATTTTTGCGGGACGGGCTCAATCGAAAGAAGGGAAGCTCCAAGTCGAGCTTGCCCAAATGAATTATTTGTTACCGCGTCTGATCGGACAAGGCACGCAGTTGTCACGTCTCGGAGGCGGTATCGGAACACGAGGTCCTGGTGAGACGAAACTCGAGTCGGACCGTCGTCACATCAAACGTCGCATCGACGAGATCAAGAAACAGCTCGAAGGCACTGTCGCGCACCGTGACCGTTACCGCGAGCGCCGGAAAGAGAACCGCGTGTTCCAAGTCGCGCTCGTCGGCTACACGAACGCCGGCAAGTCGACAATCTTCAATCGTTTGACGGATGCCGACACGTACGAGCAGGACGAACTGTTCGCGACGCTCGATCCGCTCACGCGCGAGCTTGAGTTGCCGCGCGGAGGGAAAGTGTTAATTACGGATACGGTCGGGTTCATCCGCGACTTACCGACGAAACTCGTCGCCGCGTTCCGTTCGACGCTTGAGGAAGTGTTAGGGGCCGATCTCGTCTTGCACGTCATCGATGCCTCGAACCCGCACTATATGAACCAGATTGATACGACGAACTCGGTATTAACAGAGCTCGGTGCGAGCGAGTTGCCGCAGCTCGAGGTGTACAACAAGAAAGATCGGTTGACGGAAGATTTCGTCGGGGGTCCAGTCGTCATTTCCGCTCTTGACCCGAACGATATCGAGACGCTCATCGGGGCGATCGAAGACAAGATTTGTGACGTCTTGACGCGTGTGGACATCGTCCTCCCAGTCAACGCGTTCGAGCATTATCATCCGGCCAAAGAGGCGATGTATCGTCTCGAAGAGAAGTTTTTAGACGACGGCTCGGTCGAACTTGTCGGATACATGAGAGAAGATACGCGTCTATATGCGACGCTGAAACAATTTGAGGTGTGACGTATGTGGCAAGAAAAGATTGAACATTACGAAGAACTCGCGCCGTTCGTGAAAGCGGCGGAACGTCGAATCAAACCATTCGTGGAAATGATTGAGGAAACGGCGGAATATAACCAATTCCGCGTCCTCGAATCGTTTAAAAAGCATAAAGTGTCAGACTTCCATTTCAACCCGACGACCGGGTACGGGTATGACGACATCGGTCGCGATACGCTCGAGTCGATTTACGCGGACGTGTTCGGGGCGGAACTTGCTTTATGTCGTCCGCAGATCATCTCGGGAACGCACGCCATCGGGATCGCCTTGTTCGGCGTCTTGTTGCCGGGCGACGAGCTACTGTATATCACGGGCAAACCGTACGACACGTTAGAAGAAATTGTAGGGATTCGTGGTGATGGGCGCGGATCGCTCAAAGAGCTCGGCGTCTCGTATGACAAAATCGAACTGAAGGACGACCGCATCGACGTTGATGCCGTCGTCGCGCGAATCCGTCCCGAGACGAAACTCGTCGGGATTCAACGGTCGAAAGGGTATGCTAACCGGCGGAGCATTCCGGTCGAGGAAATCGGGGAAGCGATCAAACGGATCAAGGCGGCGCACCCGCACGTGTACGTGTTCGTCGACAACTGCTACGGCGAGTTCGTCGAGACGAGCGAGCCGACACATGTCGGCGCCGACCTCATGGCCGGATCGCTCATTAAAAACCCGGGCGGAGGGCTTGCCAAGACGGGCGGCTATATCGCCGGGACACGCGAACTCGTTGAACGTTGTTCGTTCCGGATGACGACGCCGGGAATCGGCAGTGAGGCCGGTCCGTCACTTTACTCGCTCCAAGAGATGTACCAAGGTTTCTATATGGCCCCGCATACGGTCGCCCAAGCGTTGAAAGGGGCCCATTTGACAGCGAGCCTCTTGTCGCTTCTCGGCTTCGAGACCGACCCGCATTACACGGAGCGGCGCACCGATCTGATTCAGTCGGTGACGTTCCGCGACCGTGACAAAATGATCGCGTTCTGTCAGAGCATCCAAATGGCGTCACCGGTCAATGCGCACGCGCTGCCGGTACCGGCCTATATGCCGGGTTATGAGGACGACGTCATCATGGCGGCTGGAACGTTCATTCAAGGGTCGTCTATCGAGCTGTCAGCCGATGGACCGCTCCGTGCGCCTTATACGGCATACGTGCAAGGCGGATTGACGTACGCGCATGTGAAAGTCGCGTTAATGCTCGCCTTGAGCCAATTACGCACGAAAGGACTCGTTAAGTTTGACCAAGAAAACATCACGACAACGTTGTAACCGAAATGTCATGTTAACTTTCTTAACATCTATTGACAGGAAAAGTGTCATGTATTATTCTCACAGTGTAAGACAGCAAAGGAGGGATAAGGGATGGCCGATCAATTTCGTCGCTCCAACCCGTTGTTTCCGATTGGAATCGTCCAAGACTTGACGCAACTGACTGGTAGGCAGATTCGGTATTACGAAGAACAGGGTCTGATTTCGCCTAGTCGGACGGAATCGAAACGACGACTTTATTCCTTTAATGATGTCGAACGTCTACTCGCGATCAAAGATTTCATCGACCAAGGCTTCAACTTGGCGGCGATTCGCCACATGTTGGACAATGAGGCGTCGACAGAAACGGGCTCAACCGCTTCTTCGGACCCGGTCAGTGAGACTCCGAAAATCTCGGAAAAAGAATTGCACAAACTGTTGAAAACACAGCTTCAAGAAGCCGGACGGTTCAATAAGACGTCACTCATCCAAGGTGAGTTATCGCGTTTTTACCGCTGACGGCAACACATCAACCATTACACAATGTGAGAGGGGACATTTCACCATGGCCAGAAAAACGTTCACGAAAGAAGACATTAAACGGATCGCACAAGAAGAGGACGTACGCTTTATTCGTCTTCAATTTACAGACATCCTCGGCACAATCAAAAACGTCGAGGTGCCGATCAGCCAGTTGGACAAGGCGCTCGATAACAAGATGATGTTCGATGGCTCTTCAATCGAAGGGTTCGTTCGCATCGAGGAGTCGGACATGTACCTTTATCCAGACCTTAACACGTGGGTTGTCTTCCCGTGGACAAACGGCAGCGGAAAAGTCGCTCGCTTAATTTGTGATATTTATAACCCGGACGGGACACCGTTCAGCGGTGACCCGCGCGGTACGCTCAAACGCAACCTTGAGCATATGCAAAAACTCGGTTTCACAGCGTTCAACGTCGGACCAGAGCCAGAGTTCTTCCTCTTCAAGAAAGACTTGAACGGTCAGCCGACGCTCGAATTGAACGACCAAGGCGGCTACTTCGACTTGGCACCGGTCGACCTCGGCGAGAACTGCCGCAAAGAAATCGTTATCGAACTCGAGAACATGGGCTTTGAAATCGAAGCGTCACACCACGAAGTCGCACCAGGTCAACACGAAATCGACTTCAAATATGCGGACGCGGTGACGACGGCCGACAACATCCAAACGTTCAAACTCGTCGTCAAGACGATCGCGGCGAAGTACGGCCTCCACGCGACGTTCATGCCGAAACCACTCTTCGGCGTCAACGGTTCAGGGATGCATGCGAACATGTCGCTCTTCAAAGGCGACACGAACGTCTTCTACGACCCGAACGGTGAAATGGAACTCTCGGATACGGCTCGTGCTTTCACGGCAGGGATCCTCGAGCACGCCCGTGCCTTCACGGCCGTCTGTAACCCGACGGTCAACTCGTACAAGCGTCTCGTGCCAGGTTACGAGGCACCTTGCTACGTCGCATGGAGCGCGCGCAACCGTTCGCCGCTCGTTCGTGTTCCAGCCGCCCGCGGCCTCTCGACACGTATCGAAGTTCGTTCGGTTGACCCGGCGGCAAACCCATATCTCGCCCTCGCTGCATTGTTGGCCTCAGGACTTGACGGCATCGAGAAAGATATGAACGCACCAAAACCGATCGACAGCAACATCTACGTCATGGACAAGCCAGAGCGCGTCGCGAACGGCATCGACGATCTCCCGGCAACATTGTTCGACGCTCTTGAAGTGCTCCGTGCCGATAAAGTCGTCATGGATTCACTCGGCGAGCATATCGGCGAACACTTCCTCGAGTTGAAAGAAATCGAGTGGGACATGTTCCGTATGCAAGTGACGGAGTGGGAGCGCGATCAGTACATGACGCTCTACTAAGTCGACATCGATAAGAAAAAGCGTCCGGACCTGTGAATAGGTCCGGACGCTTTTTTGCATATCCGACAACAAAGGGCGTCTCCCTCCGGAGACGCCCTTTGTTTAAAAGGCACGTTTGAAAAACGTCGACGTGTAATCGAGCGCCGTATGGAGCGTCGTCGCGAACACGAGGCCGAGGAAGAACGGCAACCCGTTCGCATCGAGCCAAGCGATGGCGGCGGCTTCATATGATGTGAACGTGAGCAGGATGGCGACCGGGAAGCCGAGATAGATGATTCGAATCAAATCACTCAACACCGGCAAGTGCGAGAAGAGCGACCGGTGCGGCATCAGCTTCACGTAAGGCAGCCAAAATCCGCGGAGCGGTCCCCAGCGGAAGTAGGCGTCTGATTTCAAGTCGAGGTCCGGGGAGAGCCAGAGCGTCCCGACGATGGCGCCGAAGAGCAGCACGAGCGGGATGTCGAGTTCAATAAAAGGCGTGGCAACCGCAAGAGCACCGATTGCCACGAAATTCGTACGCGTATGGGTCTTACCGCTCGCCATTAGTGAATCGTCCGGTATACACCGATGACCTTCCCTAAAATCGACACGTTATCGAAATACATCGCCTCAAGCTCGTCATTCTCCGGCTGAAGTCTAACTTTTGAGGCCTCTTTGTAAATCCGTTTGACAGTCGCTTCGCCTTCGTCTGTCATCGCGACGACAATCTCTCCATTATCGGCCGTGTTTTGCTGTCTGACGAGGACGCGATCCCCGTCAAGAATACCGGCGTTCACCATCGAGTCTCCAGAAACGGAGAGCATGTAGACGTTGTCGGCACCGACGATGTGGGATGGGAGCGGGAAGTGTTCTTCCACGTTCTCGATCGCCGTGATCGGTGTCCCGGCCGTGACTTTCCCGATGACGGGAACGTACGTGACCGCGTCGTGATCTGTCGTGACGACAGTATCCTCACTTAAGATCTCAATCGCCCGCGGCTTCGTCTTGTCGCGGCGGATCAATCCACGCTTCTCCAAACGGTCCAAGTGACCGTGCACGGTCGAGCTCGAAGCCAAACCGACCGCTTCGCCGATTTCTCGGACAGAAGGTGGATATCCTTTAGAGCGCACTTCGTCTTTTATAAAATCAAGAATCTGTTGTTGTCTTGCTGACATTTTTTTCATAGATCTCACCTCGATTATGTCGAATAACCTGCGAACGCATCCTATTCTGTATGGTCTAAGTTTAACATAGAACACATGAGCGCACAAACATTCGTTCGTTTTTTTCTTGACCGAACAGAAGTTCCTGTTTTATGATGAGAACAGATAAACGAACAAACGTTCTCAAGAACGTGCATTCTTATAAACTGGAGGCGAAGTGAAATGAAAGATACGGTAAATGGAATCATCTTAGTCGGGTTATTGGTGCTCGGTATGTTCGCATTTTTTATGGTCGGAGAAATGAGGCACGTTGAAGTGGCGGCACCTGTCGTCGAAGACACGCGGAGCATCGAGGCGGAAGTGGCACGGGCAGAAGCGGAAACGCTCGAAGCACGCATTATCGCCGAACGGGCTGAAAAAGATGAACGCAAGACGACGTGGTTCGCCTCCGAATAATCGTTTCTGATTGCGAAACGCCCTCGTTCCTGTGTATCGTAGAAAAGGAATGGAAAGAAAGGGAGTGACGGGATGCGAGTCGTCATTTATTGTCGCGTGTCGACGAACAAAGCGGCGCAAGAGACTTCGCTCGGTCGTCAAGTCGAAGAGTTGACGCGGATGGCGAAGCGCCTCGGGGCCGACGTCATCGACACCATCACCGAACAAGAGAGCGGTTACGAGGTCAATCGGACGGGTCTTCTCGACTTGCTCGAGCACGTCTCGGCCTCAAACCTTGACGCCGTTCTCGTGACCGATGACAGCCGTCTCGGACGAGGAAATGCGAAAATCGCCATTTTGCACACGCTCATGAAGCACGACGTCCGGCTGCTGACGATGCAGTCTCCGGATGAGTATGTCGTCTCAGACGCGGAAAAGATGGTGCTCGAGATTGTCAGTGTCGTCGAAGAGTACCAACGTAAAATTCATAACGCGAAAATATCCCGCGGGATGCGGCGCGCTGTGGCGAACGGATTCAATCCGCAACGCAACATTCAACATCACGACCAGGGCGGACGGAGTCGGATCGAGGTCCCGATCGAAGAGATCGTCCAACTTCGTGAACGGGGGTTGACGTTTGCGGAAATCGCGGCGACGTTACGCGGCTTCGGGTATGAAGTCTCGAAAGCGACGGTCAACCGGCGTTATCTCGAACACGTGGCGGTATCGAAAACTTGATTCCTCAGCGCTGATTTTGTACAGTAGAAGAACAAATTCAGTAGAGAGGGGGCGAGCCTGATGTTAGTACCTGAACAATTGGAGCGAATCAATTTCCTCGCCAACAAAGCGAAGACGGACGGTCTATCGCAACAAGAGATGGATGAACAACAAGCTTTACGTCAACAATATTTGAAAGCGTTCCGTCAGTCATTCAAATCCCAAATGATGGGTATGAAAGTCGTCGATCCGGACGGCAACGACGTGACACCGCAAAAACTTAAAGAAGAGCAAGATCGCCAACGCTCGGAATGACCTCGAATGCACATCCTATTTCGTTTAGGATGTGCATGTTTGTTATACGCGAACGTCGATGAGGTTCGACGATTGGGTCGAAATGAAGACAAAGGAAGTAAACGATTTCAATTAATGTGTTATACTAATTAATTAGTTGTGACACACGATTGAGTGTGCTAAAATATGACGGGTAGAAACTTTGTAACAACAGAGAGGATGAAATTAGTGGAAACAACTACTAAAGAATTATTAGCGATTAACTCGATTCGGACGCTCTCAATCGATGCGGTCCAAAAAGCGAACTCTGGTCACCCGGGGATGCCGATGGGTGCGGCACCGATGGCGTTCACGCTTTGGACAGATAAGATGCGTCATAACCCGAAAAACCCGAACTGGTTCAACCGTGACCGTTTCGTGTTATCGGCGGGTCATGGTTCGATGCTCTTGTACTCGCTCCTTCACTTATCTGGTTACGACCTTTCACTCGACGATCTCAAATCGTTCCGTCAAATGGATTCGAAGACGCCTGGACATCCAGAGTACCGTCACACGGCTGGTGTTGACGCGACGACTGGACCGCTCGGCCAAGGGATTGCCATGGCTGTCGGTATGGCGATGGCAGAGAAACATTTGGAAGCGACGTACAACCGTGATGAGTTTAACGTGGTTGATCACTTCACATACGGGATTTGCGGCGACGGCGACTTGATGGAAGGTGTGTCGGCTGAAGCTGCCTCACTCGCTGGTCACTTGAAGCTTGGCAAACTCGTCGTCCTTTATGATTCAAACGACATCTCGCTCGACGGCGACCTTCACAAGTCGTTCTCTGAGAGCGTCGAAGACCGTTTCAACGCGTACGGCTGGCAAGTCATCCGTGTCGAGGACGGGACAGACATCGATACGATTGCGAAAGCGATTGACGAAGCAAAAGCAGAAACGTCGAAACCGACGCTCATCGAAGTGAAGACGGTCATCGGTTTCGGTTCACCGAACAAATCGGGTAAATCGGCTTCGCACGGTGCTCCGCTCGGAGAAGCAGAAATCGAACTCACAAAACAGTTCTACAAGTGGGAAGGCGAGAACTTCTACGTCCCGACTGAAGTGTATGACTTGTTCAACGAGAAAGTCGTCGAGCCAGGCGCGAAATATGAGTCTGACTGGAACGAACTCGTCGAAGCATACAAAGCGGCTCACCCAGAGCTCGGGCAACAGTTCGAGCAGGCAATGGCCAACGAACTCCCAGAAGGTTGGGACAGCGAATTGCCAACGTTTGAGATCGGTTCGAAGAAAGCGACGCGTCAGACGAGCGGTGAAGTGTTGAACGCTCTCGCGAAAACGATGCCGACGCTCTTCGGTGGGTCAGCTGACCTTGCCGGTTCGAACAACTCGATGATCAAAGGGGCGGCTGACTTCGACGAAGATCCGGCTGGCCGTAACATCTGGTTCGGTGTCCGCGAGTTCGCGATGGCAGCTGCCGTCAACGGTATGGCGCTCCACGGCGGAGTTGTCCCGTACGGTGCGACATTCTTCGTCTTCTCGGATTATCTCCGCCCAGCAGTACGTTTGGCTGCGCTCATGGGTCTTCCATCGACGTTCATCTTGACGCACGACTCGATTGCGGTCGGTGAAGATGGCCCGACGCACGAACCGGTCGAGCACTTGATGAGCTTCCGTTCAATGCCGAACGTATCAGTCCTCCGCCCGGCGGATGGCAAAGAGACGATCGCGGCCTGGAAACAAGCCGTGACGACGAAGACGACGCCATCACTTCTCGTGTTGACACGTCAAGCGTTGCCAGAACTCGAAGGAACATCTGTCGAGTCTGCGGCGAAAGGCGCGTACGTCGTGGCTGGAGAGTCGAATGATGCGGACGTTCTTCTTCTTGGTACAGGATCTGAAGTTCATGTCCTCGTCGAAGCACGTGAGCAACTCGCCTCAGAAGGCGTCAAGGCGGCTGTTGTGTCGATGCCTTCGTGGGAATTGTTCGAAGCGCAATCGGCAGAATACAAAGAATCAGTCCTTCCGTCATCTGTGACGAAGCGTGTGTCGCTTGAAGCTGGATCGACGCTCGGTTGGTACAAGTACGTCGGATTCGGCGGTAAAGTACTAGGAATCGACAAGTTCGGTGCCTCGGCTCCTGGGGACCTCCTCATGAAAGAATACGGCATGTCGGTCGAGAACGTAATCGCCGCTGTCAAATCACTTTAAGCCACACATCATAGTGATGACCTCCGCCTGACGGAGGCATCACTATTTTTTTCTGACGACTAGCGAATTAGCGTAATATAGTGTATAGTAAAAAACGATGTTTCATATGGTAGAGGAGGTAAAAACCTTGAGTACATTGTTCTGGATTCTTATCGTCGTAGCAGCACTCATCGGAGGTATCGCGATCGGTTTCTTCATCGCTCGTAAATACATGATGAACTACCTCGAACAAAACCCGCCAATCAATGAAGATATGATTCGTACGTTGATGATGCAGATGGGTCAAAAGCCGTCACAGAAGAAAGTCAACCAAGTGATGCGTGCCATGAACGTTCAAATGAAGAACGAAAAGAAATCATAATGAGTTACCGGAACACTTCGCTGCGGCGGAGTGTTTTTTTGTACCCATATTTTGTTAGACAATCGAACAAACTTTCGCTACCATAAATGAATAGTCTTATTTCAAGATATAGGGGGCGTTTCACATTCGTGTATTCAAACAATTATCGTGGTTCTTCAAACTCGAGTGGCGCACATACGCACTCGGCATCGTCTTGCTCATGTTCGTCGCCGCGCTCGAGCTCGTGCCGCCGCGCATCATCGGCCGCATCGTCGATGAGATGAACGAAGGTTCGCTCGAGCGGAATTTGTTATGGCTCCTCCTTGGCGGTCTCGCCGCCGTCGGCATCGGGAACTATGTGGCCCGTTTCTTTTGGCGCTACTTCATTTTCGGAGCGTCGATTCGGCTCGGACGATTGCTTCGGAGCCAGCTGTATCGACACTTTACCAACTTGGATCAACGATTTTACAAGAAGTCACGCGTCGGAGATTTGATGGCGCATGCGACGAATGATGTGCAAGCCGTGTCGATGACGGCAGGGGCAGGCATTTTGACGCTCGTCGATAGCGTGACGATGGGGACGTTCGTCATCATCACGATGGTAACGACGATCAGTTGGAAGCTGACGCTCGTCGCGCTCTTGCCGCTACCTATCATGGTCGCGTTGACGACGCGCTACGGAAAATTGTTACATAGCCGGTTCGGTGTCGCGCAGGCAGCGTTCTCGGAACTAAACGACAAAGTGCAAGAGAGCGTCAGCGGCGTTCGTGTCTTGAAATCGACTGGTGAAATCGGACGAGACGTCGAATCGTTTGAGACGCTGTCTGATGAAGTCATGGCGAAAAACGTGCGCGTCGCCAAAATCGATGCCTTGTACGACCCGACCATCTTCGGGATCGTCGGACTGTCTTACATATTATCAATCGGATACGGGGCGTACTTGATTGAGCAAGGCGAGCTCACAATCGGTCAAATCGTCAGTTTCACGGCATACCTCGGCTTGCTCACGTGGCCGATGCTCGCGTTCGGCTGGCTGTTCAACATCGTCGAGCGGGGCCGGGCCTCATACGACCGGATCGAGCGCATGCTCACCGTCAAACCTGAGATCCAGGACGACCCGGTAGCGGCGACGAAGCTGGCCCATTCTGAAATCGAGGCCGACGTTCGCTCGTTCGCCTATGACGAGACACCTGTGTTACGAGACGTGTCGTTCCGGCTCGAACGCGGCAAGACGATGGGAGTCGTCGGACGCACCGGTTCTGGGAAGACGACGGTCGTCCGCCTGTTGACACGCGAATACGATGTGAATGAAGGAAAAGTCAAAATCGGGGGCATCAACATCCGTCAAGTGAAAAAATCGGTCTTGCTCGAGCGGGTCGCGCTCGTCCCGCAGGATCATTTCCTCTTCTCGGACTCGATTGCGAACAACATCGCGTTCGGCCGGCCCGAGGCGAGCATGGAAGAGATCATGAACGCCGCGAAAGTGGCCGAAGTGCATGACGACATCATGCGTCTCCCGGAAGGATACGCGACACTCGTCGGAGAGCGCGGCGTGACGCTCTCGGGAGGACAAAAACAGCGCATCTCGATCGCGCGGGCGCTCATGATCGATGCGGACGTCCTCATTCTTGACGATGCGTTATCCGCCGTCGATGCGAAGACGGAAGAAGCGATCATCGAACATTTCAGAACAGGAAATCCGGACCAATCCCGCTTGATCGTCGCCCATCGTCTCTCGGCCGTCGAACATGCCGATGAGATTCTCGTCCTCGAGGAAGGGAAAGTCATTCAGCGAGGCAGTCATGACGAACTGATTCAGCAAGAAGGCTGGTATAAAGATACGTACGATCGCCAACAGCTCGAGGCGATCGTGGAAGGAGGCGGGCACCATGAAGCATGACATTCAAGAATGGGCGGTCATCAAGCGGCTGCTCGGCTATACGAAGCGATACGGACGTCCGCTCAGCCTCGCGTTCGTGTTCTTATTGCTCGCGACAGGGGCGAAGCTCGCCGGACCGTTTTTGATCAAAGTGTTCATCGACGAGTTCGTCACCCCGGGCGTCTATCCGACGAATTGGGTCGTCACTTTATTCGTCGTCTATATGGTGCTCCATCTCTCGGCCATCATCTTTGACTACTTGCAATCGATCTCGTTCCAAAAGATCGCACTTAAAATCGTCCAAAACATCCGGATGGACATCTTCCGGCACGTGATGGGCATGCGCCTCGCCTACTTCGACCGAACTCCGGCCGGCGTTCTCGTCTCGCGAATCACAAACGACACGGAAGCCGTCAAGGAGTTGTACGTCGGCGTCATGAGCACGTTCGTGCAGTCGGGTGTGCAACTGCTCGGGACGTATATTTTCCTCTACATCCTCGAGCCGACGCTCGCGACGATGGGTCTCGTTCTCGTGCCGCTCTTTTGGCTCATCATTTGGGCGTATCGTCGCTATTCGACGAAATATTTCGCCCAAGTCCGCGACTTGTTGTCCCAGCTGAACGCACAATTGAACGAGTCGGTCAACGGGATGGGCATCGTTCAGCAGTTCCGGCAAGAAGAGCGTCTCATCCGACAATTTGAAGAGACGAACGAAGCACATCAACAAGCCCGCTATCGTAACTTGAAGCTCGACAGCATGTTGCTTCGCCCGATCATCGAGCTGTTGCTCGCTTTCTCCATCATCGGGCTGCTCGGTTATTACGGGGTATTGTCGACGACAGAACAAGTCCAAATCGGTGTCGTCTATGCGTTCATCAGCTATATCGAGCGGATCTTCCGCCCGGTGCTTGATATCATGCAGCGCTTGAGTGAGTTTCAACAAGCGGTCGTCTCGGCCGATCGTGTATTCAAAATTCTGGATACGGATGAACCGGCACCTGGCAAACGTCTGCCGGGTGAGGCGCGAATCGGGAATGGCGAAGTTCGGTTCGATGACGTCACGTTCAGTTATGACGAAGAAGTCGATGTATTGAAAAACATCTCGTTCGTCGCGAAACCAGGGGAGACCGTCGCACTCGTCGGTCATACGGGGAGTGGGAAAAGTTCCATCATCAACCTGCTCACCCGTTTCTATCCGTATCAATCTGGTCAAATCACGATCGACGGCCAACCGATCGAACAGTTCGAGGAGGCGGAACTCCGGGACAAGGTAGGACTCGTCTTGCAAGACCCGTTCCTCTTCACGGGCACGATCGAGGATAACTTGAAGCTGTTCAATCCCGCTATCGATTCCGACCGTGTCCGCGAGGCAGCCGAATTCGTGCAAGCCCACACGTTCATCGAGAAGCTTGATGCCGGATACGGACACCAAGTCGGGGAGCGTGGGGCCACGTTCTCGAGCGGGGAGCGGCAGTTGCTCGCATTCGCCCGCACGGTCGCACGAGATCCGAAAATTCTTATTCTTGATGAAGCGACGAGTTCGATCGATACGGAGACAGAAGAGCGTGTCCAGTTCGCGCTTGACCGGATGCGGCGCGGGCGGACGACCATCGCCATCGCCCACCGGCTCTCAACGATCCAAGACGCGGATCTCATCCTCGTCCTTCATCGCGGGGAAATCGTTGAACGAGGCAACCACCAAGAGCTGCTTCGGCAAGACGGGTTGTATAAAAAGATGTATGAATTACAATCCGGTCAACGTCTGATGTCATAAAATTGAAAGTGTACCGATGGAGGTATCCAGTTTCCATAAAAAAAGCTCGCCACAATGTTGTGGCGAGCTGTCGTGTTTAACGAGTCAAAAGTTCTTCTGGATGTTTTAACAGGACGTGACGTGTGATCAACGTGTCTAGTTCCTGACTGACATGAATCACTTCAGGAGACGTCCAACTATGTCGTGAAGCGACTTCGTACAACTCATCGCGCTTTCGTTCAATGGCATGGTGTAAGTTTTCAGCTGTGATGACCGCCACATTGTTTCCCCCATCATTATAAAATAGAAACTGGTGTACTTGAATATCCAAATGTTAGCATCTAACACTACTTATGACAAGTTTCATTTCCATGTCAATCATTACAATAAAGAGTGACGCTTCCAAGGAGCAAAAGATACGAGCATTTTGAAAAGGTTTTCGCTATAATGGGGCTGAAAGGTGGAAGATCGCATGGAAGTCACTCTTTGGCTCGCCTTCGGGGCGGGCGTCTTATCGTTTTTATCTCCGTGTACGCTACCGCTTTATCCCGTCTTTTTGTCATATATTACAGGGGTATCGGTTTCTGACTTGAAGCACGAAGGGTTGCGTCAACGGAAAGCTTGGTTTCATACGTTTGCCTTCTTGTTCGGTTTCTCAATCGTCTTTCTCGTCCTCGGACTATCGACCTCGCTCATCGCTGACGTCTTCATCCAGTATAAAGACAGCCTGCGCATGTTCGGTGCCATCCTCATCTTCGTGTTCGGCGTCTTTTTAGCCGGACTTTGGCAGCCTCGTTTCATGATGCAAGAAAAGAAGCTTGCGCTCGGTGAACGCAAAAGTGGTTATTTCGGTACCGTGTTGATCGGTATCGGATTCGCTGCCGGTTGGACACCTTGTACCGGACCGATTCTCGCTGGTGTCATCGCCCTAGCGGCCTCGAACCCGAGTCAAGGGATGGGGTATATGCTCGCCTACGTGATCGGGTTCTCCATCCCGTTTCTCGTCATGGCCGGATTTGTCGGGAAGATCAAGTACTTGGCGAAAAATAGCGGCAAAGTCGCGAAATTCGGCGGCTACTTGATGATGGCGTTCGGCGTATTGTTGTATTTTGATGGGATGAACCGCTTCGCTGCTTGGATGAGCGAACTCGTCGGATTCACCGGATTTTAAAGGGGTTGACCGTATGTCGATATTTTGGGGATCGACCATCGTCGCGCTGTTGATGGGGCTTGTCGCGAGCTTCGTTCGCGTCAAAGCCTCAGCACGTCCGACGAACGCCAAGAAAATTTTAATACCCCCGGTCGCGATGTCGACGGGGATGCTCCAATTCCTCGTCCCGGCGTTTCGGCTCACATGGCTTGAAGTCGGGGAGGCACTGCTCGTCGGCTTAATCTTCAGTATCTTTTTGATCAAGACGTCCAATTTCGAAAAGCGGGGCGGGGAAGTGTATCTCTCGCGTTCGAAGGCGTTCTTTATCGTCGTCTTCGCCCTGCTCGCCATCCGGACCGTCATGAAGGCGTTCCTTGGCGGCGAAGTGAACGTGTTTGCGACCGGCGGACTGTTTTACTTGATCGCCTGGGGCATGATTGTGCCGTGGCGGATTGCGATGTATCAAAAATATAAACGAATCATGGCCACATGAAAGGCGTACCTGACAGCATCAGGTACGCCTTTTTTCAATCGACTTGACGTGAGATGGCGGCCTCGGTCTCCGCATCGATTCCCGTGTTCGCTTTGACGAGGATCCGTTCGTAGTTACCGAGCGCTTCGTCTGACTTCGTCATATACGTCCCGACGATGGCAGCGAGGAAACCGAGCGGGATCGAGACGATTCCTGGGTTCGTGAGCGGGAAGAGCGCTTCCCCGATGAAGATGGCCGACCCGTCCGGTGCCCATAAGTTCGGACTGATCGCGACGAGGAAGAGGGAAGAGAACAGTCCGACGACCATCCCGAAGATGGCGCCTCCCGAGTTGAACCGACGCCAGAAAATCGTGAAAAGGATGACCGGCAAGTTCGCGCTCGCGGCGACGGCGAACGCGAGCGAGACGAGGAAAGCGACGTTCATCGACTGGGCGAAGAAGGCGAGCCCCATCGAGACGACAGCGACGGCCACAGAAGCGATTCGAGCCGCAAGCACTTGCTCTTTCTCCGTCGCTTCGCCTTTACGGACGATGTGTCCGTAGAAGTCGTGGGCGAACGCCGAGGCGGCCGATAAGACGAGACCGGCGACGACGGCGAGAATCGTCGCGAAGGCGATGGCGGCGACGAAGGCGAACAACAAGTCACCCCCGAGCACTTGAGCCAATAGCGGGGCGGCCATGTTACCGGCAGGGTTGGCGGCGATGATCGCATCCGAACCGACGAACGCCGCAGCCCCGAAGCCGAGAAAGATCGTCAAAATGTAGAAGGCGCCGATGACCCACGTCGCGTAGACGACCGATTGCCGAGCCGTCGGTGCGTCTTTCACCGTGAAGAACCGGATGAGGATATGAGGCAGACCAGCCGTCCCGAGAACGAGCGCTAAATTAAGTGAGATCGTATCGAGCGGAAGCTTGAACTTGTTGCCCGGGTTCAAGAAACTATCGCCGAGCGGTGTTGCTTTGCTCACTTCGGAAAACATTTTGAACACCGAAAAATCGAACTTGGCGAACACAAGGAACGAGATAATGGCTGTTCCGATCATCAACAGGACTGCTTTTGTGATCTGCACCCAAGACGTTGCCGTCATCCCGCCAAAGACGACATACACCGTCATGAGAATCCCGACAACGACGACGCTCGTCGTGTAAGGAATGCCGAGCAACAGTTCGATGAGCGCGCCGGCACCGACGAGCTGGGCGATCATATAAAAGATCGAGATGACGATGGCGTTCATCGCGGCGACGCCGCGGACACGCGGTTTGTTGAAGCGAGCGGCGATCATATCTGCCATCGTGTACTTACCGAGGTTGCGGAGCGGCTCGGCGACGAGATATAAGACGACGAGATATGCGACGAGGAACCCGATCGAGTAAAAGAACCCGTCGAACCCCGCGAGGGCGATCATCCCGGCGATCCCGAGGAAGGAAGCGGCCGACATATAATCGCCGGCGATGGCGAGACCGTTCTGAAAGCCGGTCAATCCGCCATCGGCCGTATAGAAATCACTGGCCGTCTTCGTCTTGCGGGCAGCGAAAAACGTGATGACGAGCGTCAATCCGACAATGGCGAGAAAGAGGAGTACGGCCGTCACGTTCATGGTGTCTCCTCCTGTTTGATTTTCGCGACGAGTTCATCGAAGCGGCGGGCCCGGCGGCTATAGAGGACACAAAACGTCCACGTCATGAAAAACTGGGAAAATGCGAGTACCCAGGCCCAGGTGATATCACCGGCGACTTTCGTGTTCAAGAACGTGAAATAACTCGTCGAGATTGGCAATGTGAAATAAAAGATGAGTGAAAAAATGATGGATGGTACGATGAAGCGGTTCTTTTCCTGCATCAGCTTCACGAACGTCGGGCTTTCGACGATCGCCTCCGCTGACCGAGTGCTCTCGGTTTGAGTGACTTCTGTTACGTCATGCATCGATAAACCTCCTTGGCAATCAAGATACGTACATTATAGAAATGAAAATGAAGGAAAATCCATCCATTTTTAATCACCTTAGAAGTCATTATTATACTAATATTGGTCATACCAATTATTTGTAAGCGTTTTCAATATTGTCTAAATATTGAACGTTATTCTAAGGTAATGATTCGAAAGAAAAATGGTTCTTTAGTCCTGTTAGTCGTATGGCACAATCCTCGTTCGAGGACACAAAAAAGCCCCCATGTGGATGGGGGACTACTGCTGGAAATAATGTTTGTAGACGGTCCAGTCGATTTGTTCTTGCTCGAGTGCTTTCTTCAAAAACTTATGGTCACGTTTTGGCGTGGCGGCGATATATCCTTTGACGACGAGCTCCGTCGTCATTTCCTTCGCTCTCGACTCAAGGGCGAACTGTCCAATTTTGCCGGCAATTTTACGGATGGCGACGTCACGGAACAATTCGGGAACCGGCGTGACGAGCCGGTCGAGGAGCGTCCGTGTCTCAGGCGTCCACATGTGCCGGGTCCGATCGATATAGTCGTCCTCGATATCGAGCATAGATCGCCCGTCTTCTTTCGGCATTCGCTTTAAAAACTTCCGGAACATGAAAAATCCACCGATGGACATCAAGCCGATCATCACGAAACCCCAAAAGACAATGAAATACATCACCAGACTTTCTGGCATCGTCTTTCCCCCGTTCTATCAATTCACAGTCATTCAAAATTAGTATACAAAAAAAAGTAGGAATACAAAAGTAAGAGCATCGCCTTAGGATGGACGAACGGGTCTCATTTCGTTAGAATAGATAGCGTTGCAAACAGAACGAATTACGGACGTCTTGAAAGGAAAGGACCATATATATGAGCCAATTGAAACATGAAGTAGAGAAACGCCGGATTTTCGGCATCATCTCGCACCCGGATGCTGGTAAAACGACACTGACGGAGAAGTTGCTCTTGCACGGGGGCGCAATTCGCGAGGCAGGGACGGTCAAAGCCCGCAAAAACTCGAAGCACGCCAAGTCCGACTGGATGGAGATCGAGAAGCAGCGTGGCATCTCGGTCACATCGTCGGTCATGCAATTCGTCTACAAAGACAAAGTCGTCTCCATCATGGATACACCGGGACACAACGATTTCGGGGAAGACACATACCGTGTCTTGACGTCGGTCGACAGTGCCGTCATGGTCATCGATGCCGCCAAAGGGATCGAGACGCAGACGAAGAAGCTGTTCCAAGTTTGTCGCATGCGGGGTATCCCGATCTTCACGTTCATGAACAAACTTGACCGCCAGGCGAAAGACCCGCTCGAGCTCATGGAAGAGCTCGAAGAAGTGCTCGGCATGCCATCGGTCGCCGTCACATGGCCGATCGGTAGCGGGATGCAGTTCGAAGGCGTGTACGACCGCATTAAAAATGAAGTCCATTTATTCCGAGGTGATAAGTCGACGCTCACGTTGAACGAAGACGGCGTGAACGATCCAGTCCTCGCCGACTATTTGACTGAAGAGAACTTGACGAACTTACGGGATGAGATCGACCTGCTTGACGGCGCCGGCAACGAAATCGACGTCGAGTCGATTCAACACGGGAAGCTGACACCTGTTTTCTTCGGGACGGCACTCGTCGACTTCGGCGTGACTTCGTTCTTGAATCATTACCTCGAGATGTCACCTGCTCCGGAAGCCCGTAAATCGAACGTCGGTCCGATCGATCCGACTGCAGAGGACTTCAGCGGCTTCGTGTTCAAGATTCAGGCGAACATGAACCCGGCCCACCGTGACCGGATCGCGTTCGTCCGCATCTGCTCAGGAGTGTTCGAACGCGGCATGGACGTCACGCTGACGCGGACCGGGAAGAAGATCAAGTTGAGCCAATCGACGCAGCTCATGGCGAACGACCGAGAGACGGTCGATAAAGCGTTCGCTGGTGACGTCATCGGGATTTACGACTCGGGAACGTATCAAATCGGGGACACGATCACGACGTCGAAACAAAAAATCGCCTTTGAGGCGCTGCCGACATTCCCACCGGAACTGTTCATGCGTGTCTCGCCGATCAACTCGCTCAAGTCGAAACACTTCCATAAGGGTGTAGAACAGCTCGCCCAGGAAGGTGCGATCCAAGTATATCGCAACGAATACAACGAGATTTATCTCGGTGCGGTCGGCCAACTCCAGTTCGAGGTGTTCGAGTATCGCTTGAACAATGAGTACGGAGTCGACATCCGCATGGAGCCTGTCTCGTATAGCGTCGCACGTTGGGTGAAGGACAAGGAACTGAAGGCGCTCAAACCGTTCCAGGACTCGCGCAACATGCTCGTGACGGACCGCTGGGAGCGGCCGGTGTTCTTGTTCGCGAACGAGTTCACGTTCGATCGGTTCAAAGAACGCTACGAAGACGAGTTGACGCTCGTCGACGCACTCGATGTCAACGCCGAGATCGGTGTCGAGTAATAAGTTTGGATTGTCTAAGCGATTCCTTTATGGAGTCGCTTTTTTTACGTTCAGCCGGCACGACAGTTTTGATAAGTTTTACTTATGACTAATTTGTGACGGAATGTATTTTACGTCACGCTATAGTTGTATTATGATAAACATGTGATAAGTAAGCGATTACGGCTACTGCCCGCGTCGCCGCTTTCAAAAAGGGGGAAATTGTATGGAACAGACGAACGTGTTAGACGCTTTCTCATCTCGGACGCAGTTCGAAGTGAACGGTCAGGCGTATGACTATTACCGACTTAAGAAATTGGAAGAGGATGGAGTGACTGAACTCAGCCGACTCCCGTATTCGATTCGCGTCTTGCTCGAATCGGTGCTCCGCCAACAAGACGGCCGAGGCATCACGAAAGAGCACGTCGAGAACTTGGCTAAATGGGGTACAGCCGAGGTGTCGAAAGATATCGACGTCCCGTTCAAACCGGCCCGCGTCGTATTGCAAGACTTTACCGGGGTACCGACGGTCGTTGACCTCGCCTCGCTCCGCAAAGCGATGGCCGACCTCGGTGGCGACCCGAACAAGATCAACCCGGAAATCCCGGTCGATCTCGTCGTCGACCACTCGGTCCAAGTCGATGCGTACGGCTTTGCCGGCGCGCTCATGAAAAACATGGACATCGAGTTCGAGCGCAACGAAGAGCGTTACAAGTTCTTGCGTTGGGCCCAAACGGCGTTCGACAACTATCGTGCCGTACCACCGGCAACAGGGATCGTTCACCAAGTCAACTTGGAGTACTTGGCATCTGTCGTCCTTGAGAAAAACGATGGCACAGGCAACGTCGCCTACCCGGATTCGCTCGTCGGAACGGATTCACATACGACGATGATCAACGGTCTCGGCGTTCTCGGATGGGGCGTCGGGGGAATTGAAGCCGAGGCGAGTATGCTCGGTCAACCGTCTTACTTCCCGGTACCTGACGTCGTCGGCGTCAAGATCATCGGAGAAGTGAACCCGGGCGTCACCGCGACAGACGTCGCGCTCGTCGTCACGGAGATGCTCCGCAACGAGAAAGTCGTCGGCAAGTTCGTCGAGTTCTTCGGACCGTCGCTCCACACGATGCCTCTTTCTGACCGTGCGACGATTGCCAACATGGCGCCTGAGTACGGTGCGACATGCGGTTTCTTCCCGGTTGATACGGAGACGCTCAACTACATGCGCACGACAGGCCGCTCTGAAGAGTTGATCGACCTCGTCGAAGCATACTCGAAAGCGAACGATATGTTCTACACGCCAGACCAGGCCGACCCGGCGTTCACGAAGACGCTCACGCTCGACTTGTCGAAAGTAGAACCGTCACTCGCAGGACCGAAACGTCCACAAGACCGCATCAACTTGTCTGACTTGCAGACGGCGTTCGTCGACAGCTTAACGGCACCGGCCGGACATAGCGGCTTCGGTCTCGATCGGACGGAACTCGATAAGACAGTCTCGGTCAAGTACGAAGATGGTTCTGTTGACATGAAGACGGGTGACGTTGCCATCGCGGCCATCACGAGCTGCACGAACACGTCTAACCCGTACGTCATGGTAGGAGCGGGTCTCGTCGCGAAAAAAGCGGTCGAACGTGGTCTCACGGTTCCGAAATACGTGAAGACGTCGCTCGCCCCAGGTTCAAAAGTCGTTACGGACTATTTGGACAAGGCTGGACTCACACCATACCTCGATCAGCTCGGATTCAACACGGTCGGCTACGGCTGTACGACGTGTATCGGAAACTCTGGTCCGCTCGACCGTGAAGTCGAAGAGGCGATCACGTCGAACGATCTTCTCGTGTCGTCGGTGCTCTCGGGTAACCGAAACTTCGAAGGACGCGTCCATCCGCTCGTCAAAGCGAACTTCTTGGCTTCGCCGCCGCTTGTCGTCGCATACGCACTCGCCGGTTCGGTCAACTTTGACATCATGAATGAATCGTTGGGTACGGATAAAGACGGCAACGAAGTCTTCTTCAAAGACATCTGGCCGTCAAACGATGAGATCAAGATGGTCGTTCAAGACGTCGTCTCTCCGGAAGCGTTCCGTAAAGAGTACGACACGGTATTCACAGGCAACGAACGTTGGAACGCGCTCGACGTACCAGAAGGCAACTTGTACGACTTCTCGGACGACTCGACGTACATCCAAAACCCGCCGTTCTTCGAAAACCTCGAGCCAGAGGCAGGCGAAGTTCACCCGCTTAACGGCCTTCGCGTCATCGGGAAGTTTGCTGATTCGGTCACGACCGACCACATCTCACCGGCAGGGGCGTTCTCGAAAACGACACCGGCTGGACAGTACTTGCAATCGAAAGGTGTTGCACCGCTCGACTTCAACTCGTACGGATCGCGCCGTGGTAACCACGAAGTGATGATGCGCGGTACGTTCGCGAACATCCGCATTCGCAACCAAGTCGCACCAGGCACTGAAGGCGGCTTCACGACGTACTGGCCGACTGGCGAAATCATGCCGATGTACGATGCGGCCATGAAGTATAAAGAAGAAGGCACGGGCCTCATCGTCCTCGCCGGCAATGACTACGGCATGGGTTCATCTCGTGACTGGGCCGCTAAAGGAACGAACTTGCTTGGAATCCGCGCCGTTATCGCTCAAAGCTTCGAGCGGATCCATCGCTCGAACCTCGTCATGATGGGCGTGCTCCCGCTCCAGTACATGGAAGGAGAGTCTGCTGAATCACTCGGTCTCACTGGCGAAGAAGCACTTGATATCCAAGTCGACGAGTCGGTTCGTCCGCGTGACATCTTGAACGTCAAGGCGACGCATGAGAACGGCACGGTGACGGAGTTCAAAGTCATCGCCCGTTTCGACTCTGAAATCGAGATTGATTACTACCGTCATGGTGGGATCCTCCAGATGGTCCTTCGTGACAAGCTGAAATAAACAGGTTGACCTTCCTTTGGAAAAAGGAAGGTTTTTTTTGTGAATGTGCGAATATAAGGTGAGAGGGAAGGCTTTATCGGGAACAGGATGGGGAGAGGGGGGAGTGTATGGAAAAACAGACGAAGTCAGGGAAGAACTGGTGGCAGCGACTGACGCAAAAGGAAGAAGTCGTCGAGGAAATAGTCGACATCACATTGCCTGAGCTCAGACAGGCGATCCATGAATACGAACAGACGTTACCGAAAGGGGTCAATCGGACGGTGTTGCTCGATGACGCGCAAGAAATCGACCTTTCCCGGTTGAAACGCCATTTGCCCGGGAAACCGAGGCAACGCTTCTTCATGTCGAAGGAGACGTTTTATATCGTCCCGGAAGAAGACCGGGACGTCATCTACGAGATGGACCAAGTCCAGCGGGCGCTTGATCTTTTTATGGAACAAGAGCAGAAATTACCGCTTCGGAAATTTCAACAGACGATGCAACTCGACTTGACCCGGTTACGGGAAGGAGGCTATTTAAAAACGCTTCCGAAACGGCCGTATTACGTGGTCGACGAGACGTTCATCGTCTCGTTAGAACCGAAACCGCCTGAGTGACGCACATGTGACGTCACTCTTTTTGGTTCACCTACAGGACATACCGTCGGGTTGAGAAGTGTTTACGATGTATGTTACGGTGGGAAACGTATATGAAAATAAGAAAATTGAATAGGAGTGACAACACATGAAAAGGAAAAGCCAAGTGACGACCGTTTTTACCGTTTCTGCCATCATCACGGTCTTGTTCACCATTTGGGGGATTTTCCCTGAACGCCTTCTTGGCAATGCTAGCCTGTTGAACGTGACGACGAAACTTCAAGGTTGGCTCTCAAACGGGTTGGGCTGGTTTTATTTATTGAGTGCGACCGCCATTTTGCTCGTCGCCATCTTTTTGATCTTCTCGCGATTCGGATCGATTCGTCTCGGGAAAGATACGGACCGACCAGACTTCAGTTATATGACGTGGTTCGCGATGCTGTTCAGCGCAGGGATGGGGATCGGTCTCATCTTCTGGGGAGCAGCCGAACCGCTCCTTCACTTCCATAGCCCGCCATTCGAATCACCGACGCCTGAAGGGGATGCCCGGACGGCGATGCGATATGCCTTCTTCCATTGGGGCTTCCACCCATGGGCAATCTATGCGATGATCGCACTCGCGATCGCCTACTCGACGTTCCGGAAAGGACGACCGGCAACGATCGGCGAGACGATCGGTTCGCTCGTCAACGATCGCTATGAGCGACCGGTCAAACAGACGGTCGACATCCTCGCCGTCATCGCGACAGCGTTCGGGGTGGCGACATCGCTCGGATTCGGGGCGCAACAGATTGCCGGAGGGATTCATTATTTGATTCCGAGTGTGCCGAACGCGTTCTCGACCCAGCTCATCATCATCGCCGTCGTGACGGTGCTCTACATGATCAGCGCCTCGACCGGGCTCGAGAAAGGGATTCGCATCTTGAGCAACACGAACATCTTCCTTGCCATCGTCTTACTCGTGGCGACACTCATCGCCGGGCCGAGCGCGTTCATTCTCGACTTGTTCACCCAGACGATCGGGACGTACTTGCAACAGTTGCCGTCGATGAGTTTCCGCACGGCTGCTCTCGAACCGGTCGAACGGGAGTGGATCAACGGCTGGACGATTTTCTATTGGGCGTGGTGGATCTCGTGGTCGCCGTTCGTCGGGACGTTCATCGCCCGTGTCTCAAAAGGGCGGACGATTCGCGAGTTCATCATCGGGATCTTACTCGTCCCGACATCATTCGGATTACTTTGGTTCTCGGTGTTCGGCGGCTCAGCCATCTGGGCGGACTTGTTCGGTGGGGCTAGCTTGATCGATGCCGTCAATGACATCGGGACAGAAGTCGGGCTCTTCGTCTTGTTCGAGACGTTCGGTGGATTCGGGACGGTGCTCAGCATCATCGCGATTTTCTTGATTACCACGTTCTTCATCACGTCGGCCGATTCGGCGACGTACGTCCTCGGGATGCTCACGACGAACGGAAAGCTGATTCCTCCTATGCGCATCAAGATGACATGGGGCTTCATCCAATCGTCGATCGCCGCTGTACTTTTGTATGCCGGTGGGCTGAGCGCCTTGCAGGCGGTTGCGATCCTCGTGGCGTTCCCGTTCATATTCGTTCTGCTGTTCATGATCATCGCCTTGTTCAAAGACTTGTCCGATGAGCCGGATGAACGAGACAAATGGATTGAAACGTATAAACGCGAAGAAGATAAACTCGGATAACTACAAGGGTCTCGTTTGAGACCCTTTTTTGGTCGTAAATATTTTGCATGACCCTCTCGCTAGTGTAGGATAGTAAGTGAAGCATAGTGGGAGGGCATGACATGAAACAACAAATGAAAAAGCGTCTGAGTTGGGTGATCGCTGCCGGGATTTTGATCGTCGGCGCCTTACTCGTCTATAATTTCTATACGCTCATGAACTTATCGGACGAAGATGGCCGCGAGAATCGGTCAGAACCGTTCTATACGTCCGTCGTCATCGGTTACGAAGAGAAGAAGTTGCCGCCAGAAGGTGACACGCTCGAAGTGCGCAACTACCTCGTCACGTACGACGAGAACGGTCATTTCGTCTCCGAGGTCGTCTCGGGACCGAACGCCGGGGCGAAAGCCGAATGGGACGGCACGGTGTACCGGGAGTTGAACCCGGACGGCGAAGAGTCGATTCGTCAGGAAACGACGTCGGGTGCGGTCGCTCCTCATCCGTTCTTGTCACGAGCGACGAACGAACAGATTCGCAAATGGCTCGATGACGGGACGCTCGGCACGAGCGAAGGAGATGTCGACATCATTGGCCGGACGGCCCAGGCGTTCGTCAAGTCGGAGACGGCCGAGACGGTCCCAGCCGACTGGGTGGAAAAACATCCATCCATTTTCAGTGAGGACGGGAACGAAGAAGCCGTCACCTATTATGTGGACGCGAACGAGCGAATCTTACTCGCCGCGGAGTCACGGAATAATGGGAAGTTATTTCATTCGATTCGCATGACATCTTTTGAATCACGATAAATCGGCGAGGAGCAGACTGAAACGTCGGCTCCTTTGTCGTCTGAAAGGGAGAACGAGATGAAACAAATCAACTTGGATCAGGTACAGGCCGACCTCACACGGTGGGAAACCGGCGAGACGGTCGACGAGGCCGCTCTGTTATCATATGCACATTGGTCGAGAGCGACCGGACAACGAGATGAATTGATTCGCACGTTGACGTTGCTTGCGACACGACGATTCCGACAAACGGAGACGGTCGATCCGCTTCTCAGCCGTTGGGTGAAAGAACTAGAGACGATGAACGCTCTTCCGCCCGAACTCCGTGTCAGCCAACTGAACGAAAGGCTGCGCCGATTCCGACAGTCTCTGCGCGTCGAGTGGCCGACACTGCGCGAAGCGGACTATGCGTCGATGAAAGTGCAGATATTGACCGAGTACGAAGCGAAGACGTCAGCATTGTTGGATCAACTCGATCAGCTGCACGACGAGATTGAGCGAGCGAAATCGGACTTACGCGACTCAGAGTTCAAAGACCAACTCGAGCGTTTGTTCGACGTCGTCATCGAGGCGATGCAAGAAGTCGCCGCGCTCGAGGACGACACGGCTTCCTTGCTTGGCTCGATGCAAGGCAACTATTTCAGCCGTGAAGCGTTCGGTCGCTTCGGCGAACGCGTCATTCTCGTCAAAGCCAAGCTTGATGCGATCAGTGAGCTTTTACCTGAGCCGAAGCGGGAGACACGCTCGAGCGGCATCGAAAAGCTTGAGACGATGATTGGCTTGACCGACGTAAAAGCTCGCGTCAAAGCATGGTATCGTTTTTTATTGTTCCAGCGCGAACGAGAAAAAGCGGGCTTTTCTTCGAAGCACCAGCCGTCGCTTCATCTTGTCTTTACCGGTAATCCAGGGACCGGGAAGACGACACTCGCCAGACTGATGGCCGAGATTTACTTTGAGCTCGGGCTGCTCAGCCGGCCGGACGTCATCGAAGCGGACCGTTCGAGTCTTGTCGGGGCGTTCGTCGGGCAAACCGAGGAGCAAGTGATGAATAAAGTGAAAGAGGCTGAAGGGGGTGTCTTGTTTATTGACGAGGCCTACGCCCTCAAGCGCCAAGACGCCAGTGGCAGTGATTACGGACAGGCGGCGATCGATACGCTCGTCGCCGCGATGACGAGCGGGGAGTATGCAGGGAAGTTCGTCGTCATCCTAGCCGGTTATCCGGAAGAGATGCGCCACTTCTTGTTGGCCAATCCGGGGCTTCGCTCGCGCTTCCCAGAGTCGAACCATTACGAACTCCCGAACTATTCCGATGACGAGCTCGTCGCCATCGGAGAGAAAGTTGCCGAGGAGAACAACTATGTCCTCACGCTCGAAGCGAAACGCGCACTTCTCGCCCGGATTGACCGGGAACGAGTCGATGCGACGTTCGGGAACGCCAGGACCGTGCATAATATCTTGCTTGATGCCATGTTCCATAAAGGCTCACGGTTCGGGGCCGAGGCGCCGCTTGATGAGATGGCACTGTTGACGGAACTTGATTTCGAAGACACGTCGAAAGTCGAGGAGGCGGTCCTGTCGCTTGACGACCTCGTCGGGATGGACGAAGCGAAACGTCAGCTCGCAGAAATCGAGGCGCTCATCACGATTCAGAAACGACGGCGTGAACTCGGGCTCAAGACGGCCCCGGTGCAACTGCATGCGTCGCTCGTCGGCAACAGCGGGACCGGAAAGACGACTTTCGCGCATCTGTATGCTCAGCTCTTGAAACGGGCCGGTTACTTAAAGCGCGGTCATTTGAAAGTCGTCAGCCGGGCCGACTTGGTGAGCGGCTACGTCGGTCAGACGGCGCAAAAGACGAAAGCGGCGATCCGGGACGCTCTCGGCGGTGTGCTCCTGATCGATGAGGCATACAGTTTGAGCGGAGGACCGAACGATTATGGAAAAGAAGCGATCGATACGCTCGTCGATGAGATGCCGAAACATGGGGAGAACCTCGTCGTCATTTTAGCGGGGTACGATGCACCGATGCGCCGGCTTATCGATTCGAACCCGGGTTTGAGCAGTCGCATCAAGCGTAAGATTCATTTCGAGGACTATTCCATCGAGCAACTCGTGCAGATCGCGAAAAACTATGCACAAAAGTTCGGTTACACGTTTGAGCAGGACGTCGAGGACGCCTTGTATGAACGATTGACGGACATGGAGCGTCCGAACGCCCGGACGGCGTTGTCGTTGATCGATGAGGCGATCGCGAGACAGTCGTACCGGCTCGTCGCCGAGAGCGGGGCTGAAAGCGAACTAAATGAGTTATTAGCAGTAGATATTAATACCAAGTTATAATACAATGAAGTGGAAAGTGAGGACGATGTGATGCACACGATACAAATTCCGGTCCGCTATCAAGAGACTGACATGATGGGGATCGTCTACCATGCGAACTATTTGGTCTATTTAGAAATCGCGAGAACCGAGTTGCTGCGGCAACTTGGCGTCGAATATAAAGACATGGAAGAGGCCGGGTTCGTGTCACCAGTCACGAACGTGTCCGTCGATTACAAAAAAAGCGTGACTTACGGCGACACGGTTCACGTCCGTGTCTGGGTAGACAGTTACTCGAAAATCCGGACCGTTTATGGGTACGAGTTGACAGACCAGTCCGGCAACCTCGTCGGTACGGCGAAGACGACGCACGTCGTCGTGAAACAAGGCGATTTCAAACCGATTCGTCTCGATCGTGAGTTTCCCGAGTGGCACGCGATGTATATGCGGGTCATGAGTCCCGTCTCATAACAGTGGTTCTTTTGTACCGTCAGTATGGTATCATATCTTGACGGTATTTTTTGTATATAGAAAGGGGAAGATCGCATGCGAAAACCATCGTTCCTGATGGTGTGCTGCGCCTTGACGCTCACGCTAGTGGGCTGTAACACAAGCGAACAACCCGAGACGGAACAACCGGTCGACGAACCGACCGTCTCTGAACAAGAGCCAACTACCCCTCCGGAAGAGTCACCGACGGAGTCAACTGAAGAAGAGCAAGTGAACGAAGAACCAGCAGAAGAACCACCCGTAGAAACACCTGAAGAAGAAGCACCTCCAATCGAACTTGTGCCGACCGAGCCGATCGAACGTGACGGGCAAGCCAACTTGGCGCTCGATACGCTCGTCCTCGTCAATAAACAGATCGCGTTGCCGAGTACTTATAAACCGGGAGATCTCGTGACGCCGAACATCGATTTTGTCGACTCGGCCACGGGGGATAGACGGATGTTACGTCAAGAAGCGGCGACAGCCGTCGAGGCGCTCATGAAAGATGCGAAAGCAGCTGGCATCGACTTGAAAGGGACGAGCGCGTTCCGCTCGTATGAGTATCAAGTGCAACTGTTCAACTCTTATGTTGCCCGTGACGGCAAAGAGCAGGCGATGAAGTATTCGGCGCCTCCTGGCCATTCGGAGCACCAGACCGGGCTCGCGATCGACATCTCGAGCGCTTCGGTCGGTTATCAGCTGACGCAAGGGCTCGAGCAGACGAAAGAAGGAAAGTGGCTTGCAGACAATGCCCACACGTACGGATTCATCGTCCGATACCAACGGGCGTATGAAGCGGAGACCGGCTACATGTATGAGCCGTGGCATTTACGTTATATCGGGGTCGAACATGCGACGAACGTGCGTGAGATGAACGTGCCGTTCGAGCAGTACCTCGAGCAATTAATGGATTAAGGGGAATTGCGATGCCTTATTTGACAGAGATTTTGATTGTATTGATCAGTTACCTACTCGGTTCGATCCCGTTCGCCCTCCTCATCGGGAAAGTCGGCTATCGTGTCGACGTGCGAGAACATGGGAGCGGGAATTTAGGGACGACGAACACGTTCCGCGTGCTCGGCAAGAAAGCCGGGACACTCGTCTTGCTTGGTGATATGGGCAAGGGGCTTGTGGCTGCCTTGTTACCGCTCATGTTCGGGAGCGAGATGAGCCTGTTACTAGCCGGTATCCCGGCCATCATCGGTCACTCGTATCCGATTTTTGCGAAGTTCAAAGGCGGAAAGTCCGTAGCGACGAGTGCCGGCGTCTTGTTGGCGGCATTCCCATGGTTTTTCGTCGTCGTTGTCGGGACGTTCGTCGTCACCCTCTTCATCTCGAAGATGGTCTCGCTCTCATCGATGGCCGCAGCTGCCGTCGGTCTCGTGACCGTCGTCGTTTACGGTGTTTTGGCGCGAGACTGGTTGCCGCTTATCGTGATCGTCCCGCTCGCTTTGTTCATCATCATCAAACACCGGACAAACTGGCAGCGCATCCGTTCAGGAACGGAGCCGAAAGTGCCGCTGTTCCAAAAACGAAAATAATGGTTCGATGGACTGGTCGGCGACCGCTTGAGCGGTTGGCGGCCGGTTTCTTTTTTAAGGGAGTTTGACTAAGTGGAACGGTAAGGTTCTCCCTTTGTCTCAGTTGGCTTGATGTGGATTTCTGTTGATTTTGACGATTATTCACGAAAAACATGTTGGATTTGCCCGTTCTTTACTTTCACTTTACGTTAAATTTACATCCGTTCGCTACACTAAGAAAGGAAGCGATTTTTGCGGAGGAGGCAGACGAGTGTCTTTAATTGGAGAAGAACGTAAACAAAAGATTGTCGAATGGATTGAACGGGAAGGGAAAGTGAAGACGAGCGAGTTGATCGAACGGTTGAACGTCTCGGGGGAGTCGGTTCGACGTTATTTAGAAGAACTTGAGAAAGAACATCGGATCAAGCGAGTGTACGGCGGTGCCGTTTTACATCAGAGCGTATCGTTTCAACCAATGATGATCTCAAACATGGATGGCATCCGCCGCATCGCTTATACGGCGTTCCAACTTGTTGACGATGATGCCTTGATTTATATCGGTCATGGCGTGGCCCCTGAGCAAGTGGCGGCACGTCTGCGCGGCCGCAATCTGACCGTCGTCACCCCGTCGCTCATGGTCGCCAAAGCGCTGTTCGAACAGCGGGCCAAAGGTGTCTTCACCGGCGATGTTCAGTTGCTCGGCGGGACGATTGATGCTAAACATCTCGTCACGGTCGGCGAACAAGTGCTGCAGCAATTGAAGACGTATGTGTTCGATGCTGCTTTCATCTCGGTCGAAGGAGTCGACCCGACGCTCGGTTTGACGTGTGACGCCCACGGACTGGCGACGGTCTCACAAGCCGTCATGCAACAAAGCCGGACGTGTTACTTACTTGCCGACCATACACAATTCAATCAACAGAAACGCTATCGGGTCGCAGATTTTTCGGTCGTGACGACGGTCATTTCCGACTTTCCGGAACCGGTAGAATGGAAGCGAGAGCTGGCCGAGCACGAAGTCGAGTGGCGGTTCGCTCCATAATAAAGGAGGAAACGACATGATTGAAGTTATTGTCACGACGTTAAAAGAAGCGAAACAGGCAGAGCGCTACGGAGCGGACCGGCTTGAACTCATTGCTGACATGAAGGCTGGAGGGACGACACCTAGCTTTGGGACGATTCGAAACGTCATCGAACAGGCGAGCATCCCGGTCCATGTCATGATTCGTCCTCATGCCGATTCGTTCGTCTACAATGAAGAAGACGAAGAGACACTTCTCGCAGATATCGGTCTTTGTCGTGAACTCGGCGTCGACGGCATCGTTTTCGGCGCTTTGACGCCTGACCGGCGAATTGACGAGCGTCTGCTCGGAGAAGTCATCAAACATAAAGGGGACATGGCGCTCACGTTCCATCGAGCCATCGATGAAACGGAAGATCTGGTCGCTTCCATCCGGTTATTGAATGAATATCCTGAAGTGACGCATGTTTTGTCGTCAGGGGGGAAAAAGACGGCACTCGAGGGTCTCGACGTGCTACGGGCGATGCGAGAAGTCGCCGAGATGATCGTGTTGCCTGGGGCAGGGATCACTCCTCTGAACGTCGAGGATCTCATCAGGCCGCTTGACGTCGCGTCCGTTCACGTCGGGAACGGAGTCCGAACCGATGGATTGCTAGACGAATCGAAAATTAAAGACATGCACACACGAATGAAACGTTAAAAACAGTCGTTTGACTGTTTTTTTGCTATAATGAAAAAAACGATACAATGTAGGTGACGTTATGCAGTCTTCAGTTTATAAACAATTCGCGCTTCGCATGCTGTCAGGAAATTGGGGCATCGCTGTTTTTGCCGCCATCGCGACGATGCTCGTGCAGACGGTCGTGACGACACAACTTGATTTGTCCCGGGACGCGCCGCCGGATGTGTTGCTCATGTCCATCGTGTTATTGTACGCGTCGATCGTCCTACTCGCCCCGCTCGAGATGGGACGGAATTGGATTTATCTCGACATCGCCAAGGAAGACAAACCAACGCTCGGTTTGTTGCTCGAATCGTTCGGATCGCTCAAACAGTACGTTCGAGCCGTCACGTTTTACGGGTTGTTTTACCTCGGCTTGAACGTGCTCATGCTCTTCTTGATCGTCCCGGGAATTTGGTTTTATTTGACGTACCGCATGGTGCCGTTTATTTTTCGCGACCGCCCGGACCTCTCCGTCTGGAGTGCGATGCGCGAAAGTCGACGACTCATGCAAGGGAAGAAGTTTGTCATGCTCAAGCTGTTCGCAAGCTTTATCGGTTGGTACGTCATCGTGCTTATCACGGGCGGACTCGCACTCATATTCGTGCAACCGTATTTGGAAACAGCGCTCGCCGGGTTTTATTTGGAAATTAAGGCAGAAAAAGAAGCACAACATGAAGAAACGGTCGGCTGAGATTCAGCCGACCGTTTCTTCATGTCCCGTGCCGATCCGTCTTTTGAGGATCGGGGGCGTCGTCGAACGCTTGCTTTTCTTCTCTCGATGCGTCAGCATGCCACTTCTTCGCCTGCTCGGTCGCAATCGGGATGGCTTTTTTAGGAGAGTAGCCTTGGGCGAGCAAGGCGTTGGCGATATCAATCGCTTTCTTCTTGACGAGCGGATCAAAATTCTTCAACGATTCCGGATAATCTTTCATATTCCACGGCATGAAACATCGCCTCCTTCACTCAACTAATTCCACCTCAAGACCGATTCAAACGTCTTGATGCAAATAGTAATCGACGAGTGCTTGCGTCCCGTTTTCGCCATAGCCGTTTTCTTCAAGGATAGAATATAGTTTCGAAGCGAGTTCGAGGCTCGGCAGTTTGATGTTCAGCTTTTCGGCGCTCTCGAGAGCGAGCGCCATATCTTTCAAAAAATGCTTGATGAAAAATCCCGGAGAGTAGTCTTCGGCAATCATGCGCGGAACGAGGTTCTCGAGCGTCCAGCTCCCGGCGGCCCCGCCCCGGATCGTCTGTCGCAACTGCTCAGCGTCAAGTCCGGCTTTTTTCGTGAACGCGAGCATCTCGGCGTTGCCCATCATGATGCCGGCTATGGCGATTTGATTCGCCAGTTTCGCATACTGTCCACTTCCGGCGTAGCCCATTCGTTCAATCGCTTGTCCCATCGCCTCGAACAGCGGAAGCGCCTTCTTAAAGGCATATTCTCCGCCGCCGACGAGGATGGACAGCGTCCCGTTCTTCGCTCCGACATCACCGCCTGTGACCGGGGCGTCGAGTGGGAGTAAACTTCGATCGATGGCTGCTTCGGCGATGCGTTCGGCGAGAATCGGCGACGATGTCGTCATGTCGATGACGAGTGTACCAGGTTCAGCTGATTGCAAAATCATCCCGTCCCCAAAGTAGATGCTTTCGACGTCAGCTGGATAGCCGACGATTGTGATGACGGCATCGGCCCCTTGACAGGCCGATGCGACCGTGTCGCACCACGTGACGCCTTCTGTGAGCAGGTCGGCCGCCTTATCTTTTGTCCGGGTGTAGGCTTGAACGTGAAACCCTGCCTTCATCAAATTTCTGACCATCGATTGACCCATGACACCGAGTCCGATAAATCCGATTGTCTTCATATTCATTGACCTCCTAGTTGCTGTTGCGTGACAAGTTTTTCGTATAGTGCGTTGTCTTGTAAAAGTTGCTGATGCGTGCCACGACCGCTGATTGTTCCGTCCTCGAGGACAATGATTTGTTCGGCGTGTTGCACCGTCGAGAGGCGATGGGCGATGACGAGCGTCGTTCGCCCGCGCATGAGCCGGTCGAGCGCTTCTTGAACGAGACGTTCCGATTCGGAATCGAGGCTCGACGTCGCCTCGTCAAGGAGCAGGATTTGCGGGTCGCGTAAGAGGGCACGGGCAATCGCGAGCCGTTGGCGTTGCCCGCCAGACAGACGGACACCGCGTTCCCCGATCTCTGTATCAAGGCCGTCTGTCATCGCCTCGATAAAGAGCCGTGCGTTCGCCATCTCACACGCCTGCAGAATCTCTTCCTCTGAGGTAACTCGTTTCAACCCGTACAGAATATTGTCACGGACCGTGCCGGACAGGACAGGCGAGTCTTGCGCCACGTAGCCGATAATTTGGCGCCAATCGTTCCGGCCATACGTTTGAATGTCTCGGCTGCCGTAAATGATCCGACCTGACGTCGGCAGATAGAACTGTTCGACGAGCGCAAAGAGCGTCGTCTTGCCGGCACCGCTCGGTCCGACGATGGCCGTCGTCGCCCCGAACGGAACGGTCATTGACAGCTGCTTGATGATCGGTGTCTCACCGTATTGGAACGTCACATCCTCGAAGGCGAGAGACGCTTGTTGGATTGATTCCGACGTGTCCGTATAGGGCTCTGCTTCTACTAAGAGTAGCTCTGAGATCCGTTCCGTCGCGCCGCGCGCTTTCTGGAGCCGCGTTAAAAATTCCGACATCGTGATGAGCGGTGTGATGATTTGGAACAAGTAGAGCATGAACGCGAGCAGCGAGCCCGTCGACAAGGCACCGGTCGAGACACGATACGCCCCGAACCCGAGGATGGCGATGAGCATCGCCGTCAGCGTCACGTTAAGTAACGGGATCAACAGCGCTTGGATACGTCCTTCTTTCACCCCGTAACCAAAAAGGAGCTCAATCCGACGTTTTCCTTCTGTCACTTCTTCCGGTTCGGTCGCTTGCGACTTCACGAGTCGGATCTCACCGAGCAGTTCGGCGAAAAATCCGGACAAGGCGCCGAGTTCGTGTTGTGTCTTCTTGGCGATGACGCGCAACTTTCGGCCGAGTGGGATGACGATGAGGAGTGTCGTCGGTACCGAGAACAAGATGACGAGCGTCATCTGCCAGTCGAGCGTGAATAAAATGCCGACCGCACCGATGATGGAGACGAACGACGTCAACAGACGGACGCTCTGCTCGGACAATAGTTGCTGGAGCGTCGTCGTATCATTATTGAGCCGTGAGACGAGCTCGCCTGACTTGATGCCGTCATAAAACGGGATCGGCAAAGCGACGAGCCGTTCCCATAACGTCGTCCTTAAGTTCGCGACGACACGCTGACCGACAATATGTAGCCAATAGATCGAGATTGCGCTCGAGATGACTTGGACCAAAAAAGCCACGATGAAAATGGTGACGAGCCGTGCATCGAGCATGGCGACGCTCCAATTGTCGACGACGCGCTGCAAGATGAGCGGGATGGCAAGCGAGGCCATCGCTTGAACGAGCGAGATGAGGATTGCCCCGATGAATAACGCTTTCGGAGGCTCGGCGATTCGAAACAGTTGGATGAATGACCGCCATGTGGTCGTAGATTCCATCACACGACCCCCTTTCCATTTAACTTTCGCTGTTTCGAAATGAAGTGTCAAGACGTCGAACTGGAATACCGAATAATGATAGAATAGATACGAGGTGAAGTGACATGAAATGGATACATACAGCCGATTGGCATCTGGGTAAAATCGTCCACGGCCGCCATATGACAGAAGACCAACGGATCGTCTTGCTCGATTCGTTTTTAACCATCGTCGATGAGGAGAAGCCAGACGCGATCGTCGTCGCGGGCGACCTGTACGACCGTGCCGTGCCGCCGGTCGAGGCCGTCGATTTGCTCGATGAGATGTGGAAAGCGCTCGTCTTAGACCGAAACATCCCCGTCCTCGCGATCGCCGGGAATCATGATTCGGCAGAGCGTTTACAATATAGCTCGAAATTATTGACGAAAGTCGGACTCCATATCGTCGGGAAGGTTGAGCCGGGTACGGAACCGCTCGAAGTCGGCGGTGTCCCGTTTTATTTGATGCCGTTCCTTGAGCCGGCACGCATCCGGTACGCCTTCGATGACGAGTCGATTCGGACCCATCACGATGCGCTCGCCGCTGTCGTCGAATCCTTCGGAGCCATCGACTCACGAGCGGTCGCCGTCGGCCATAGTTTCGTCGCGGGCGGGCTCGAGACCGACTCGGAGCGTCAACTGTCCGTTGGGACGGCCGGGCAAGTCGCAAAAGGCTTATATGCCCCGTTCGGCTATACGGCGCTCGGTCATCTGCACAACCGGGACGCGATTCGAGATGACCGAATCGCATATAGCGGTTCGCTCATGAAATACTCGTTTTCCGAGGCAAGCCATGTGAAATCAGTCGACATCATCGAGTGGGACGGGGAGTGGACGCGCCGTCGTCGCCCGCTTGAGGCACGACGCGACTTGCGCATCTTGACCGGGACGTTAGACGAGCTGCTCGCCCCGTCGTTCTACCAAGACGAAGCGGTAGAGGATTATTTGAAGATTGTGTTAACGGATGAGCGCGCGTTGTTCGACCCGATGGCGAAATTGCGCACGGTATATCCGAACATCCTCCATCTTGAGCTCGAACTGTTGCGCCGTCAGGAGGAGACGTCTCGGGTCGAACGTGAGAAGCTCGACCGCCGTTCGGTCGAGGACGTTTATCTCGACTTCTTCAAAGCCGTCCATGGGAAAGACGCCGACGCACATGTCCGCGCACTGATCGAAGGGGGTGGCGTGAAGTGAGACCAGTCAACCTGACCATCACCGCATTCGGACCATACGCCGAGACAGAGACGATTGATTTTACAAAACTGGAGGGGCGTTCGATGTTCGTCATCAGCGGGCGCACGGGCGCCGGCAAGACGACGATTTTTGACGCGATGACGTTCGCGCTCTATGGCCGGGCGAGCGGCTCGCTCCGGAACGCGAGCGACTTCAGGAGCCAATATGCAGAGCCTGAGCGCAAGACCGAGATCGACTTCTCGTTCACGATTCGAGACGAGCACTATCGGATCGTCCGCCAACCGCAGCAACCGCATCCGAAAAACAAGACGCCGATTCCGCACGAGGCGGTGCTCTATGAATGGAAAGATGCATGGAAACCTGTGGCGACGAAAGTGAACGACGTCGAACAGACGATCGAATCGTTGCTCCAGCTCAGTTACGAACAGTTCAGCCAAATTTTATTGCTTCCCCAAAACCAGTTCCGGCAACTGCTCGACTCGGACTCCGTCAAGAAACAACAGATTTTACAGTCGATTTTCAAGACGGAAGCGTATCGTGCGTTCCAAGAAGATTGGGTCGAGCGACATGGGAAGTATCGAAAACGAGTCGAGTGGGCAATCGAGACGACCCGGTTAAAATTGTTGGAACTTGAAGACGAAGACATCGAAATGATTTCGACGCGCAACGTGCCGGACATTGTCACGTGGCTCGACGCAAGAGAAGAACGCCTGTTACAAGAAAAAGAGACGGTACAGGTCGAGAAGCGGGCGGCCGAGAAACGACTTGACGACGCCCGGACGCACTTGTCCGAGGCGACGACACTGCTGGGGTTGATGGAGGAGCGGGATGCGCAACGCAACGCGCTCAAGACGTTTCATGACACCGAAGCGGAGCGCACGAAGCGACGCGCTCTGATTGATCGTCTTGAGAAAGTCGTGAAACTTAATCCTCACTATGAACGCTTCGAGACGCTCCAGCTCGATATCGAGCGCATTAACCGAGACCGAATCGAATCTCAAAAACGGGACGAGTCGTATGAGCAACAGCTCACGTCTTTAAAAGAACAATCCGACAAAGTCGCCGAGTTGCGTCAAGAAGCTGAACGGGCGAATAGCCGCGTGACCGACATCGAAGAGTTGCTTCCGTACGTCGATGAATGGCAACAAGCGACAGAAAAGCGGAAGGCATTGAAGCAGCAAGTCGAGCAGCTCGGCGTGTTCACGGACGAGTCCCGCTTGGCTGAGCTACGGGAAGTGGAACATACGCTAACGAAACAGCTTGAAACGGAGCCGGCGTCCAATCAACTCGGCGACGCGGAACGACTCTACAGTCAACTCGAGAACCATACGCGACTCGTCGAGAAGTGTGACCGTGTCGCCGAACAGCTCGCCACTTGTGAGCGGAACGGGAAAGATGTCCAACGGCAACATAAAGCTCAAGCTGAACGTGTCGAACGCTTCCTTGAAGCCGAGCACGCGCTTATGGCGGACACGCTCCGAGACCGGCTCGAGGAAGGTGCCCCATGCCCGGTTTGCGGCTCGCGCACACATGAACGCGTCGAACGTTCTGCCGGAGGGGCGAACGAGAGTGAGCATCAATTAGCCGTCGAAACGCTCCGACGTCTCGACACCGCGCTCCATGAGGCACGCGCCGATTACCGGGCGCTCAAGCGCCAACTCGATGAACTCGTCGAGGAGCGCGACGCCGCTGCAAACACGTTACAACTCGACTCCCCGGTCACCGAGGCGCTCAAACGTCAAGCGTCTCTCGTCAAAGTACTCCGAGACGACATCGAAGAGCGAAAGCGCGTTGAGGCGACGTATCGGACGACAGCGCAAGCGGTCAGGAAACTCGAGACCGCCAAGCGGGAGCAGGCGGAGAAGCGGCAAGCCTTATTTGAAGAGTTGCAGTTGATTCAAGACAAGTTGCAAACGATGCGACAACTAGACGGCATGACACGCGCCACATTGACGGCCGAACGGGACCGCTTGGCACTTCGACTTCAAGAAATCAAACGCGACGTCACGGATTTCGAGCGACGCTATGAAGAGGTCAATCGTTTGAAGTGGGGCGAAGCTGAACGGTTCCGGTTGTTGACCGAACAACTCGAGTTTGAACAGCGCCGGTTGAACGAGGTGAAGGTACAACTCGACGAGGCGTTCCAGACGGTCGGGTTGACGGAAGACGCGTTTTTACAGGACCGCACGCTCGTCGACACATTGCCGGCGTTAAAAGAGCGTCTCACAGAAGAGCTCGAAGAAGCAGGGCGAATCGAGCACGCCTTACAGGCACTCGAAGCCAAAATTGGTTCACGGCCTCGTCCTGAAGTCGAAGCGCTCAAAGAACGCCTTCAATCGGCGCATGAAGAGAACGAATCGCTTTCAGCACGTCTCGTGACGGCCGACGTCCACTTGAAGCGTCACCGTCAGACGGTCGGCGAATGGAACGCGCTCCGGGAACAGACCGATGCCGACGTCAGGCAACTAGAGACGATCAAGTTGATCGCTGACACAGGCCGCGGATTGAACCCGCAAAAGTTGACGTTTGAGACGTACGTGCAGACGGCGTTCTTCGACCAAATCTTACATGCGGCCAATATCCATCTCGACCAGATGACGAGCGGACAGTTCCAACTCGAACGCAAAATTGAGACGGCGAAAGGAAATGCGAAGTCCGGTCTCGAATTATTAGTCTTTGACGCCTATACCGGTCAATCACGTCGGGTCCAAAACTTATCCGGCGGTGAGGGTTTCAAAGCGTCCCTTTCGCTCGCCCTCGGCTTGGCCGAAGTCGTGCAACAACTGAGTGGCGGTGTCAGCCTTGAGACGATGTTGATCGATGAAGGGTTTGGGACGCTCGACGCCGAATCGCTCGACCAAGCAATCGAGTTGCTCATGTCGCTCCAGTCGAGCGGCCGGCTCGTCGGCGTCATCAGTCACGTCCAAGAGTTGAAAGACCGTGTCGATGCCCGCATCGAAGTGAAGAAAACTAGGAGCGGGTCAACGATCCAGCTCGTCGTGGAGTGAAAGATGATGAAGCATATCGAAACGAAATCAAGTTTAGTCAAGCAGTTACAAGCAGCCGGAATCAACCGTGGGGATGCATTGTTCGTCCACACGTCCCTCTCGAAGCTCGGCTGGGTGTGTGGCGGCGCCCAGACGGTCATCGAAGCGTTGCAAGAAACGGTCGGGACGAAAGGGCTCCTCATGATGGCGACCCAGAGCGGGGACAACTCGGACCCGGCCGAATGGGAAGCGCCTCCGGTCCCGGTTGAGTGGTGGGAGACAATCCGCTCGACGATGCCGGCCTATGATCCCGAAAAGACGGCGACGCGCGGAATGGGACGTGTCCCGGAATTGTTCAGGTCGTACCCGGACGTCTATCGGAGCAGTCACCCGATGTGGTCGGTCGCAGCTTGGGGGGAAGGCGCCGAGCAGATTGTCTCGAATCACACGCTCGACGTCGGCTTCGGTCCCGGTTCACCGATCGAGAAGATGATCGAACGTCAGGCGGAAATTCTGCATCTCGGCTCTCCGCTCGATGCGACGACGCTCTGGCATTACGCCGAGTATGGGATCGATAGCCCGAAGAAAGCTTTCGGTTGTGCGATGGTTGAAGACGGAGAACGGGTATGGAAGACGTTTGACCATGTCGACGTCAACAGCGTCCCGTTTGGCCCGATCGGTGAGAACATCGTGAAGCAAAAAAACGTCAAGACGTTCACGATCCATGAGGCGACGTGTCACGTCATTCCGTCTGCGACGTGGGAACCGGTACAGCACGCACTCGTCGCGCTTCGGAGTTGGCTGCGGTAAGAGGAATGAATGGAGAGGGGTAAACAGATGAATCGTGTTATGAAATATACAGGAGTGGCGCTCGGCGTCATTCTTCTCGTCGTCTTTCTCGTCGTCGTAGGCATCTCAGCCCATATCGGGGACCAGTTGACATCGCCGGTACGAGAAACGTTGACGTTCACCCCGAAAGCGCTCGATATCAAATATGAGAACGTGACAATTCAAGCCGAGGACGGCAGCGACCTATACGGCTGGTGGATCCCTCACCCGACACCGCGGGCGACGATCGTCTTCGCCCATGGTTACGGGAAGAACCGGGAACAGTCCGACTTGCCGCTGAAAGAACTGATCCCAGAGTTCCATAAACAAGGCTATCAGTTTTTGACGTTCGATTTCAGAGGGTCTGGGATCTCTGAAGGTGACCGCGTCACGGTCGGGGCGAAAGAACAGTCCGACCTGCAAGCGGCCGTTGCCTTCGCCAATGAACGAACGGATGGACCGATCGTCTTATACGGCGTCTCGATGGGCGCAGCGACGGCGCTCTCGACAGCAGATGAGACAGCGGTCGCGGCCGTCATCGCCGACAGTCCGTTCAGTGACTTGCGTGGCTACCTCGAGACGAACTTGCCGGTATGGAGCGATTTGCCGAACTTCCCGTTCACCCCGGTCATCATGACGGTGACTCCTTGGTTCACGGGACTTGATGCCGATCTCGTCAAACCGATCGATGACGTCGAAAACATCGATGCGCCGATTCTGTTGATTCACGGGAGGGGGGACGACGCCATCCCCGTGTCAGAAAGCGAGCAGTTGGCCGAACGAAACGACCAAATCGAACTGTGGGTGACCGACAATGCCGGTCATGTCGCCTCCCATAAAACGTTCCAAGCCGAATACCGGGAGCGACTGTTCGACTTTTTAGAGCGAGTGCTATAAACGTGGAGTCTAGGCAATCCTAGACTCTTTTCATTCGACTGGTCATCGATGCAAAGTATCCTATATGAATTGAAATCGATTGGAATAATCAAATGGCGAAGATTCATCATGAAGACGTAACGATTGAGCTGTTTCCAAGAAAGTATTCAGAAAAAGGGGAAGACGTGTTCATCGCTTCCTTGTTCACAATCGAGGTAGAACAGAGATTCATCTTTAATTTTTATGGGGCTTTGCTCCTCAAATCGGAGTTCCAAGATCTTTTGTTTCATATGAGGAAGTTGTTAGATGGCACCTCGGACAAGTATTTACTCGATCCGATTGAACCATATTTCGTCTTGAGGATTGAACGAAAGGTGGACGAATTGTATAAATGGACGTTTTGGGCGAGAACTGGACCGAAGGGGTGGATGCATTCTTCTTCTCGAAAGAGGAGATGGAGAAGTTCTATAGACAGTTGGAGCAAGAGATGACTGAAATCTTGCCGCCGCCGTTTTTGCTATAATTGAACGGATGGCGAGATGATTGAGGAATTAGGTTTTACTGTACAAGCTCATGGAGAATGGAATCGATAAAACGCACTTGTTTGAAGAACCAACTTAATCATCCATATTCAATGTTGATGAGACAGTTCAGTTGATTGATTCCAAGGAGCGCACGGTTCGATATTGTCTTGAGTAAACGGCAGTTTCTTATAGAGCGAGAGAAATGGATATAGCTCTTTCGGTTTGTCTGTGAGACATGGAATCCTCATGGTACATTGATTGAGCTTGATTTGAATCTTGAATTTTTATTGATGAAACTGATTCCGACAAGATTCAATGTACATACGAGAGTTAGGAAGTGATCAGAATGATAATAATAAAAATCGGTGATGTGTTCAAGATTAACACACCTAACGGAGAGGCTTATCTTCAATATGTTCACGAAGATGAAACGATAGGCGAGTTGGTAAGAATATTGCCCGGAGTATATGAAAAACCTCCAGAAAATCTTAAAGAAATAGTCGCAGGGAAAGAAGCGTATCTATTACATTGCCCACTTAAACCGGCTAAAAGACAAAAGATCATTGAAGCCATTTCGAACTATGACATACCTCAGGATTTTAAAATCCCTCAAAAATTTAGAACAGAGATAACAGATAACGAGGGGAATCTTGTGGGGTGGCACATCGTAGATTATGTCACTTGGTATAGAGATGAAGTCTATGAATTAACAGAAGAACAAATACAATTATCTCCTTGGGGTATATGGAGTTATCCGCTATTAGTCGAGCGGATCTCAGCAAGCTGGACGTTAGAGAATTGGAAGTAAATAAGTTTAAAAGGATACTAAACTTGAAGTAAAATAATCTCGATACATTGGAAATCTAACTGCTTTTTTAAGGTTGTTTTAGGATATTAAACTCTTTAAAGAATTTGTTCAACTCACGTTCGATTTGTGGCGACGTTTCTGGGATGTCGAGTAACAGCAGTGTCTGTTCGAAATTGACGGTAAGCAGGACGAAGGGGTTTTTGTTAAAAAAGTGATTACTGAAGCATGATGGACTTATGAAAGGACTACGTGCCTCGATCTTAAAGATGGAACAAAGGGGATTTTATAGATGAGTGAAAAGACGGATCAATTCGTGAAGGCTGTGTATGAGACTGTCGTACAGGAAGGTCTTCACATGTATAAGGAAATGTACGAAGAAGAAATCTCATCTTCAGAGGTTGACTTGTACAGTCAAGCGATTCACATGTATCAACAGATGAATGCAGAGCAACAACGGTTGATGATGCATATCATTGAAGTCGTCATGGTGGACACGGTGTCTCATGTGTTCGGCGCGATTGATGGGACGTCACCATTGACGGATTCTGACATCGAAGCGACGGTATTGCTTGACGGGACCGACACCGAAATGGAACTGCAAGATGCCTTTATTGGGTATTTGCAAGATGAAGACTTGTATCCATAATTCAGATCAGAGGCGCAGATTGCGTCTCTTTTTGTTATGATTGCTAACGAGAAGGAAAGAAAGAAGGGACTAGAATGGACATCATCGCTTTACTATCATTTCTACTGCTCGGCACGCTCATCGGGATTTTGAGCGGATTCTTCGGCATCGGGGGCGGGATTTTGCTCACGCCGCTCTTGCTCGTCTTCGGCTACGAGGCGAGTGCGGCCATCGCGCTCAGTCTCATGCTCACCCTCGGGTCGACGACGGCGGGGACGATCTCGCACATCAAGCTGAAAAACGTCAATCGGAAACACGCCCTCTTAATCGGGGCGTTCGGGATCGTCGGGACGTGGGTGGCGACCCCGCTCGTGTTCTATTTAGAGACGCTAGACGGGGCGAAACCGGTCATCTCGCTCGCGTATATCGCCCTCTTGACGTATTTCGCCGTTTCCTTCTTCCGTTCGAAGCAACATGAGGAAGGGAGTATCGGTTCAGAATCGGTGCCGCGGATCGGGTTTATCGGACTATTCGGCGGCTTCATCTCGTCGCTCATGGGCGTCAGTGGAGGGTTCGTGTTGACGCCGCTTCAAGTCAAACTGCTCAACACGGAAATGAAGCGGGCCGTCGGGACGAGTATCGCCGCGGCGTTCCTCATCGTCGTGTCAGGCGTCATCAACTATGCGGTCGCCGGTGCCGACGCGAACTATTGGCACGGCCTCGCGCTCATTGCCGGGGCGATGCTCGGCTCGCCGATCGGGGCGAGACAGTTGCAACGGTTCAGTTCTCAACTCGTGAAAAAAGCGCTCGGCGGATTTTATGTTGTCGTCGCCGTTAGCGTCGCGTTGAACTTGCTCGGCCTGAACGACCTCTCGCTTGGACTGCTCGTCGTCCTCGCGCTCACGTTCATCGTCGCGCTGTTCGTCCGGCCGCGTCCGAAAAAGAGATCATGAAGAAAACCCCGTCTATATTGGACGGGGTTTTATCGTCTAGAAATATGGTCGATGTTTTCTTGAATCTCGCCGACCTTACTCTTCGCTTCGCGCAAGCGCCGCTCAAACGCCTCGGTGTCTCGTTTCTCATGCCGTCGCTCATCTTTGCCGCGACGTTGTCCTTCACTCGAGCGATGGAGATGGGTCGCTTTCATCAACCGCTTTTTAAACGATGAATCGCTCATAAGGACACCCCCTTCCATACTTATATGTTCCACCGGTAAAAGGGAGCGAAACGCTTCAATGTTCAAGAAGCGAGGGAACGTTGCACTTGTTTGTTTGCCGTCACTTTGACGGCAAGGAAGGCCGCGAGCAATGCTTTTAACGTATCTCCGATGATGAACGGGATATTCACGGTCAAAGCATCCGAGAACGACAATCCGAGCATGACTTGCAATCCGAGGCTGCCGAGAAGGTAGACGAGCCCGAGGCCAAAGACCAAGTTGTACGTGACGAGGGCCGGGAAGGAGCGGTGTTGTTCAGAAAAATAGCCGATCAAGTAGGCCGCGATTGGGAACGAGAGAAGGTAACCGACCGTCGGGCCGACGAACGGGGCGAGACCGCCCGAGCCGCTCAATACCGGCAAGCCGATCATGCCGAGCAACAAATAGACGATGACGGCGAGCGAACCCTTTTTCGCCCCGAGTATGGAGGCGACAGTCATGATGCCGAGCATTTGAAGCGTGATCGGGACCGGGCCGATCGGGATGGCGACCGAACCGATGCTTGCGAGGAGCGCTGCCCCGATGGCGATTTGCGTGATGTCCTTGATTTTCATATGTAAACCCCTTTTCTGTTAACGTTAACTAATAATAGGTTAACACCAGTTCGTTCGGCTGACAAGCTAAAAATGAGGACCTGGTCATAAGCGACCGGGTCCTCATTTGTTCATACGTGTGTCGGCAATTTTTCTTTTGCTTCATCCAGCTGGGTCCGAACGGAGTCAAAGCCCGTCCCGCCGTAGCTGTTCCGGCGAGCGACCGCCGTCACCGGTGACAAGGCGTCATACAAATCGTCAGTGATGAGGGCGCTGTGGGCTTGATACGTCTCGAGCGGAAGCTCAGACAAGTAGAGTCGCTCTTCGATGCAGTGACGGACGAGTGTGCCCGTCACTTCGTGTGCTTCCCGGAACGGCATCCCTTTGGCTGATAAATAATCGGCAAGCTCGGTCGCGTTCGAGAAGTCGCGTTCGGTCGCTTGTTTCATCGTCTCCGCATGGAACGTCATATCTTGAATCATACCGGCCATGATGCTGAGGCTACCTTGCACCGTCTTGACCGTGTCGAACATGCCTTCCTTGTCTTCTTGCAAGTCTTTGTTGTAGGCAAGGGGGAGCCCTTTCATGATGGTGAGGAGCCCCATCAAGTTGCCGATGACACGACCGGATTTGCCGCGGACGAGTTCAGCCATATCCGGGTTTTTCTTCTGTGGCATCATGCTCGAGCCGGTCGAGAACACGTCGGAGATCGTAATGAATTTGAACTCCTCGCTGCTCCATAAAATCAACTCTTCGCAGAAACGTGACAAGTGCATCATGAGAAGCGACGCATTCGACAAGTATTCCAAAATGAAGTCACGGTCACTGACGGCGTCGAGGCTGTTCGGATAGACGCGATTGAAACCGAGCAGTTCGGCTGAACGATGACGGTCGATCGGGAACGTCGTCCCGGCGAGGGCGCCGGCGCCGAGCGGACTGACATCGATGCGCTTTAAACTGTCGGTGAACCGTTCCTTGTCGCGCTCGAGCATCCAAAAATAAGCGAGCAAATGATGGGCGAGTGAGACCGGTTGGGCCCGCTGCAAGTGCGTGTAGCCCGGCATGATCGTCTCAACGTTTTGCGATGCGTGGCTGTAGAGCGCTTGTTGTACCGCTTCGATGCCTTCGATCGTCTCGAGGACGCGCCGCTTCAAATATAAGTGCATGTCAGTCGCAACTTGATCGTTTCGGCTCCGGGCCGTGTGCATCTTACCGGCGACCGGGCCGATCTCTTCGTGAAGAAGCGCCTCGAGGTTCATATGGATGTCTTCGTGGAAGACGTTGAACGTCAACTCGTCCGCGTTCGCTTTTTCGGCGAGCGTATGGAGACCGCCGACGATTTGACCGACTTCAGCTGAAGTCAAAATCCCTTGTTCTCCGAGCATCGTCACGTGGGCGATGCTCCCTTCGATATCTTCTAATACGAGCTGGGCGTCAAAATGAATTGAGGCGCCGAACTCGTCGACCCATTCACTTGCCGTCTGTTCGAACCGGCCGCCCCACAGTTTACTCATGTACCATCGTTCCTTTCTCTGCTAGCACTTCCGCTTGTACTTTCGTCGGGAGACCCCACAGCTTAATAAAGCCGACAGCAGCCTGTTGGTCGAACGTGTCAGCCGACGTATACGTGGCGAGCTCTTCATCATAGAGCGAGACTGGCGATTTCCGACCGTCGACGATCGCTTGCCCTTTAAAGAGTTTCATCCGGACCGTGCCCGTTACCGTCTGTTGCGTCTCATCGATGAAGGCGAGGAGCGCCTTTGTGAGCGGTGAGAACCAGAGGCCGTTGTAAATCGTCTCCGTCAATTTTTGCTCGACGATCGGTTTGAAGTGTGCGACTTCACGGACGAGCGTGAGCGCTTCGAGTGCTTGGTGTGCCGTGATCAATGTCATCGCTCCAGGTGCCTCATACACTTCACGTGACTTGATACCGACGACCCGGTTCTCAATGTGATCGATTTTCCCGATGCCATGGGCGCCGGCTAC
>NZ_JAFIFD010000014.1 GCF_020832205.1 Exiguobacterium sp.
CGCGTGCTTCTAATGCTTCGCCCCACACCGCGACCGTCTCTTCAGCCACAGCCGCAGCCATCCCCACCGGTTCCGTAGCTTCGACACGATCCGCTTCGCTTGCTTCTACTGCGTCGACAGACTCCGGTGCCGTCTCTGCAGACACTTCCTCATCCATCGCCACCGGTTCGACAGCTTCGACACGATCGGCTTCGCTTACTTCTTCTGCTTCGACCGACTCCGGTGCCATAGCTTCGACAGCTTCGCTTGCTTCTGCTTCGTCGACTGACTCCGGTGCCATAACTTCAGACACTTCCGCATCGATTGCCACCGGTTCTGCAGCTCCCACACGATCAGCTTGGCTTTCTTTTGCTGAGTGGATCGACTCGAGCACCGTCTCTTCAGCACTCATCTGTTCCGGCTCAGCCTCGATCGGGGGTGTCGCTTCTGTTTCGTCTACAGTCGGTTCCTCGACCGGTTTTGAATCTTCTAGAACGACACGTTCTTGAGATAACGTATCGTTAAACAGAGTCGTCCGGTCAAACTTATCAACGGCCGCAGACCGCTCCGAGACGAAAGGCTCAGACGTCGATGCTGACGGCACGTCCCGCTCCGTTACGGTCTCATGCGGATCGCTCGTGAAGTCAGTTCTCGTCTCAGGGGAGTGTTCGGTCGGTAAATTGATTTTCGGTTTCGGGCGCGCGTATCCGTAAATCGGTGACGGTACATCCGTCGGGACGAACTCGTCAGGTGGATCAATTTTTGGAACAGGCGCAGCTTTCTTCCCTTCTTGGGACAGTTCACGTCGAATACGATCAGCTTGTTGTTTCAATGAACGTTCATATGCATCCATACTAGATTCCTCGCTTTTTCACTCAATCCTATTTAGCAAAAAATCGGTCGAGTTTAGCGACCGATTTCAAATGCTTTCCCTACTTCATATTCGTCATCTAACACCAAAATCCCTTTTTCTTGCGGAGCATCCGGTAAGTTCAACTCACGGGCCGAACAAATCATTCCTTGCGAACTTTCACCTCGAAGTTTAGACGGTCGAATGATCAATCCCGACGGCATGACCGCACCAGGTTTCGCGACGACGACTTTTTGGCCGGTCGCAACGTTCGGTGCGCCACAGACGATTTGCACCGTCCCTTGGTCGGTCTCGACTTGGCAGATTGACAGTTTGTCAGCATCCGGATGTTTTTCGGCCGACTCGACGTAACCGACGACAAACTTCGGTGTGAAGTCGACGCCAGACAAGTCTGCCTCGATATTTTGTTTACGCAAGATGACGCCGAGCGTCTCGATGAGTTCGGCTGTCAAGTCGACTGGACCGTGCCAGTCGGAGACGTTGAAATAATTACTCGCGTTGAACACGTTGTAGCCGTTCACTTTTCCATCCATCGACTTGATGATGGCCACGTCGTCTTTCCGTTCAACGACTTGGTGATGGCGATCTCCTTCTCTTAACAACACCATGAGAACGTCGCCGATTCCTTCACGGTTATAAAAAGCATTGATTTGCATACGTAAATACGCCCCTTCTTTCAAACTAGACACACATAGTTTAGCAGATTATGCGTCTGTTGGTGGGTTCTTTTTTCCAACAATAAAAATTGGTTCCAGTCCGCCGGCTTCATAGTGGAAAGCGAGCGCCGTCACCGGGATGCGTCCGTTCGTGAAAAAGTCGAACATGAGCTGTTGCATCGCGTCGTATCCTTCATCGTTTCGGATGTCGGCGATGACCAAGACGTCTTGGTGCGGGACACCGACGAGCATATCCCCTTCGATCCGACGCTCCATGACCCGTAAGAAGTCTTCATTCAAGATACGCGACGCCTCGTAGCCGTCACGCGCCGACAGAAAGTAAAACGTATTGCCAGCGACCGTATCCGTCTTCATGTCGGTCGGCAACGTTTTGATGTTCTCTAAAGCGAGCGCCTCCACGTGGGATTGGCTCATCTCTCCTAAATGACGCTCTTCGATCAACCGGTAGCCGTTACCAAGGTCGAGCGCATAAAAGATAGCGGTCTCGGCCGTATGCGGCGTCGTGACGAGCGCTTGTCCGCGCTTCGTTTCTTTCGCAAACGAGGCGGCCCGGATGACCGGGTATACGTTCGCTTCGTTTCCGGCAAGCGTGACCGTATCGTCCGCAGCGAGAGCGGTTTGAATATATTCGACCACTTCTTCGACGGCGACCTCTCCGCGCACTTTCGTTTTAGCGACGAGCGGGGCCAAACGGATGTTGACACCGAACCGGTCGTTCGTCCGTTCGATGCGAAGGACCTCGTTTTCACGATCATAAGAAGTCCGGTAACCGTCCGTAAAGCGACGTTCTATATGACGTCTCAATTCATTGCGTTCCATTCCGCTCACCCTAGCCCGTTGACGAACGCTTCGACTTGCTCAGGCGTCTTACGCTCACGGCCGACGTAACGGCCGACTTCTTGCCCCTCGTTAAAAGCGACAAAGCTCGGAATCCCAAAAATATCTAATTCTTGGGCAAGCTCGATCCACTCATCCCGATCGACGTAGTAAAACGTCCAATCTGAGAATTTCGTTTCAATCTCAGGCATGAACGGGTCCAGAAAACGGCAATCACCGCACCACGTCGCTGAGAACATGAAAATACTTTTTCCTTGCTTAGCTTCTGTATATTCCGTCATCGTTTTGAATTGTTTCATTTTCACCACTCCTGTTCTTTTTTCCCCATTCATGATAGCATATGTCCGTTCTCACATTCCGCTCTCACGTTTTGTTATAATCGAGAGCGAAGACTATTAGAAAAAGGTGACGACATGACAAAATGGACGCGGGAACAATTGAATCCTGATATGAAGCATCCGCTCGAGCAACTCGTCGGTGTCATCGGCATGCTCGCCATTCTCCGCTATGGATACTTATTTATTGATACAGATAAAACACGTTCAGAAATTTTAATTTGGCTCGTCGTCGGTTTCGCCGTCATTTACGTCGTCGAACAGGCGTTGAAAAAAGCAGCCCGCTACTTGCCGATCGTGCGTAAACGGTTTCTCATTCCGATTTACGTCGTCCTCCTCACTTTGTTTTTGGCAAGTTTCCGCGTTCCGCGCGAGACGGTCGAAACGGTCCGTCAGTTTTTCGGATGGTAAACAAAAAGCGTCCTCGTTGGACGCTTTTTTTGTTTAGTATTCGATTTTCATGTCGTTCGGTCGAATCCGGTTCATCCGGGCAAGCACTTGATAGACGGCAAAACTTAGAATCGCCGGTCCGATGATTAGAAAACCAAAGACGACAATGACTGTATGCCAACTGAAGCCCATCGTCTCGAGCATGACGATCGGGCCGACGAGACCGCTCGTCCCCATCCCGGCTCCCGCCGCCACGCTTTCTAGTTCAAACAGCAAGATGGCAATCGGTGCCAACACGGCACCGGCAAGTGTCGGCGGAAGTAAGATCCACGGGTTTTTCACGACGTTTCCGACTTGAAGCATCGACGTCCCGATTCCTTGGGCGATCGCCCCGCCGATTCCATTGTCCCGGTAACTCGTGACAGCGAAACCGATCATCTGCGCCGCACAGCCGACCGTCGCAGCGCCGGCGGCGACACCGCTCAGCCCGAGCATTAGAGCGATGGCCGCACTCGATATCGGTGCCGTCAACGCGAGCCCCATGAGGGTCGCCACGACGACGCCCATGAAGAGCGGTTGTTGCTCGGTCCCCCATTCGATCCACGTCCCGAGTTGGGTCATGAACAGGCCGACATACTTTCCAATATACGTCGCACTCACGTAACCGACCGCGATCGTCGTAAACGGGGTGACGAGAATATCAAGCTTCGTCGACTTGGAGACGAGTTTTGCCACTTCGACGGCGAGCAACGTTGCCACATAACTGCCGGCCGGGCCGAACTCATAGCCGAACGACCCGACGACGAGCGCCGAGAACAAGATGAGCGGCGGGGCCTGCAGGGCATAGGCGATCGCGATGCCGATCGCCGGACCGGTCAAACCGATGGCGACGTCGCCAATGGCGATGAGCGTCGTACCGAAATTGCCGATCGCCGCTTCCTCCAACTGTCCGCCAATCGTCTTCATGATCAGCCCGATAATCAGCGTGCTGAACAAACCGAGCGCCATATAACTGAGCGCCGTCACAAAATACAAGGACGGGCTTAACGTGATGCCTTTTCTCTTGAGCATGGAACTTCCTCTTTTCATTGTCTTGTCAGGCGTAAAGTTCATGTCTTCACACGTTTTTTAGTATAAGCATTTTCGAGCAAATAGCAATAAAAAAAACGCCACTTGTACAGTGACGTTTTTGAGTCAACGGGACGCGCGCAACGTCTCCATCGTCGAGCGATCGAGCCGTTTGACGAGTGCCTTCAAGAGCGCTTTCGCCGCATCGTAATCGTCCGTATGGAGAATCGAGGCGTGCGTGTGGATGTAGCGGGCCGCCACGCCGATGACGGCTGTCGGGACACCTTGACCGCTCAAGTGGATCCGTCCGGCGTCCGTACCGCCCGGTGAGACGAAGTATTGTGTTTTAATGTTTTCATCTGATGCCGTATCGAGCAGGAAGTCACGCATCTCAGGTGACATGACCATCACACGGTCGAGGATCCGGATGAGCGCCCCTTCCCCAAGTTGCCCGAACTCGGTCTTGTTTCCGGACGCATCGTTCGCCGGCGACGCATCGAGCACGAGAGCGACGTCCGGTTGAATCATCTCGGCAGCCGTCTGGGCGCCGCGAAGCCCGACTTCTTCTTGTACGGTCGCACCCGAGAACAAGATGTTCGGATGATCCGCTTTCGTCGTTTCTTCTAAAAGTTCGACAGCAAGACCGACACCGTAGCGGTTGTCCCACGCTTTTGCCATGATCTTTTTCGGATGATGGAGCGGTGTGAACTCGCTTGACGGAATGGCCGGAAGACCCGGACGAACGCCCCAAGACTCGGCCTCTTCTTTCGAGTCGGCCCCGATGTCGATGAACATCTGTTTGATTTCCATCGGTTTGTTCATCGCGTCCGGTCCGAGCAAGTGCGGCGGTGTCGAGGCGACGACGCCAGGGATTTTCCCTTCCGCTGTCACAATGTCAAATCGTTGGGCCATGAGCACTTGGTTCCACCAGCCGCCGAGTGGTTGTATGTAAAGCATGCCGTTGTCTGTGATCCTTGTCACCATGAACGCGACTTCATCCATATGGCCGGCGACCATGATCCGCGGTCCGGACTCATCTCCGACCCGTTTCCCGAAAATCGAGCCGATACCGTCCGTCATGATTTCATCGACGTGCGGCGTGATGCGGTCTCGCACAAAACTGCGCACTTCCGACTCAAAACCTGGGGCCCCTGGTAGTTCGGTCAGCGTCTTGAATAAATCTCTCGTTTTTTGTTCCATCTGTCTCATCCTTTCAACCGTTGTGCAACCATTATATACAGAACTTTTCGCTAGAAGCGAATGCTTTTCATTCCAATGGGGTACAGGTTTTGGTACGATGTACATGATAGCCACAGTTCAAGGGGAGGTAGTCATATGAAGAAAAGGTATTGGTTAGTTGGAATCGGGGTCGCTGTCGTTGCCGCACTTATGACGAAAAAAGTATTAGATGAACGAAGCTTATCGGCCGAGGATGCGCTCGAATATACGAAACGCGCATTTTCAGCCAAAGGTCACGTCCAAGGAGCATGGATCTCGGCATCTCCTGAGGTTTATACTTACGACGGCCGCGAATATGATGTCTTCAAAGGCGGCATTTCTGTACTTGAGAACGACGAAGAGAAGACGTACCAATTCACCGTCGACTCAGAGACAGGCGCTTTACTCGAATATGCATGACCGAAACCGGCGAGGAATCGCCGGTTTTTTTGTTTAATCTGGGGAAAAGAGTGGAAAAATGTAATTGGTACTTTTTAAATTCGAAAAGGAGTGATCTCACGTGAAAAAACTGATCGGTGAGGCAAATGAGCTTGTATCGCAAATGGTCGAAGGGATGGTCCACGCTCATCCTGACGTGTACGGTCGTGTTGAAGGGGTAAACGTCATCTGTCGAGCAGATGGCGCGAAATCCGGAAAAGTCGGTCTCGTCTCTGGTGGGGGCAGCGGTCACGAACCCGCTCATGCCGGTTATGTTGGCGATGGGATGCTCGACGCCGCCGTCTGCGGTGAAGTGTTCACGTCCCCAACGCCAGACATGGTGCTTGAAGGCATCAAAGCAGCGGATGGTGGGAACGGGGTCCTCCTCGTCGTGAAAAACTACGCAGGCGACGTCATGAACTTCGAACTCGCGGCCGAACTCGCCGACGCCGAAGGGATCAAAGTCGATCACGTCGTCGTTGCAGATGACGTCGCCATTTCGAACAAAGACGACCGCCGCGGCGTCGCAGGGACAGTATTCGTTCATAAAGCCGCAGGCGCGGCAGCAGCGAGCGGCAAATCGCTCGAAGAAGTCAAAGCCGTCGCCGAAAAAGTCGCAGCAAACGTCCGCTCTATGGGGATGGCCGTCGAACCGTGCTACATGCCAGTGAGCGGAAAACCAGGCTTCGACTTGAACGAAGAAGAGATGGAAATCGGAATCGGGATTCACGGCGAACGCGGGGTCGAGCGGAAGCCGACGACGGGCGTCGACTCAATCGTAGACGACCTCCTCGATCACTTGAAGAAGGAAGTCGAGCCTGGTGAAGTCGCCGTCATGGTCAACGGGATGGGCGGTACTCCGCTGTCTGAGCTGTATGTGACGTATCACTTCGTCGCTAAAAAATTGGAGGCGGCCGGCTATACGTTGAAGCGGAAATATGTCGGGAACTACATGACCTCGCTCGAGATGCACGGCTTCTCCATCACGCTATTACCGCTCGATGATGAAATCACGAATTATCTCGATGCGCCTTCAGCGGCCCACGGCTTTAAAATTTGATAAATGAGGTGTTGATCGCATGCTAACGATAGACGGATTGAAAGAAGCGCTACGGAACGCCCAATCAGAAATCGAGGCGAACAAAGATACACTGACCGACCTAGACCGAGCAATCGGTGACGGCGATCACGGAATCAACATGTCACGCGGGTTCGAGGCGGTCGCTTCCGTACTCGATGACGACTACGATTCACTCGGCGCTTTAAGCAAGAAAGTCGGGATGACGCTCATGGCGAAAGTCGGCGGAGCGGCCGGTCCGCTCTACGGCTCTGCGTTCGTCAAAGCGGCGACGGCGTTCGGTGAGGCCAAGGAAGCCGATTTCACGCTCGTCAAGTCCGCCCTCGAAGAAGGCGCGGCCGCCATCAAGGCACGTGGAAAGTCGGAAGTCGGCCAAAAAACGATGGTCGATGTATGGGAGCCGTTCTTGAACGAATTGAACGATGCGGACGATTACGCCGCGAAACTTGACCAACTCGTCCAAGATACGGAAGACATGAAAGCGACGAAAGGACGCGCCTCTTACTTCGGTGACAACTCCCGCGGCACGATCGATCCTGGAGCGATGTCAAGCGCCATCGTGTTGAAAGCCATCATGAAGGAGGTCGGTTAACATCGTCGAGCTCATTATCGTCTCCCATAGTGCGAAAATCGCCGAAGGGATTCAAGACTTGTTAAAAGAAATGGCCCCGGCCGTGCCGATTCATCTGGCCGGTGGTCTTGAGGATGGGACGATCGGGACGGACGTCAACCGCATTCTCGAAGTCGTCGAGCAAGTGGACGAAGCCGCGCTCATCTTGTCCGACATCGGTTCGGCGACGATGAACGCCGAGCTCGCCCTCGACTTATATGAAGGTGACAAAGACGTCCAATTTTATGACGGGCCAATCGTCGAGAGCGCCTTCGTCGCCGCCGTCTCCGCAGGAAACGGGATGAACCTCGAGCAAATTATGGAACAATTGAAACATGAGACATAAAAAAAGAGCCAATCGGCTCTTTTTTTAGCGTGGATGATCATTTTTTTCGTAAACCGGGTTCATGTATTCCGTCGTCGAGTAGAAACGTGGTACGACGAAGAACAAGATGAGTGCTGGCACCGCAATCAAGAGTAACATGATCAAGACTGGCAACCAGTAGACGACTTTTTGTCCGAGCATGTCGATGTTCGCATCTGCAAACTCAGGAGCACCTTCGACTTCGCCGAGGTCGGCCGTCGCTAAAATCTTGTTGTCGGTCGCATCAAAGTAATGGAACTCTGTTTTACGCGTGATGAAGATGCCGTCACGGATCGTGTCGAGCTCGACGACCGCTGCAATGATCTCATTACCGTTCGAATGAGTGAGCGTCTCTTGCTTGATGATTTCCGCCGTTCCTTCTTTGTAGTCATAATGCGTTGCCTTCAAGTCCTCTTCTAGGGCGTCCAAGAACGCCTCGTTAGCCGAGGTATTAAGTGGTGCGATTGTTAGAATGAAGATTACTGCAAGCAGGCTTGCCCATGCTTTTTTCAACATCCCCATGTTCCCCCTTCTCTAATTCCAATTTAGCGTCATTCCTATTGTACCAAGAAGAAAGAAAAAAGTGTGAAGAAAATGCTATTAAAATAAGAAAAAAGCGTGTCAAATTTTCGGGCGGAACGCGGCCTCCATCCGATAAATCGGCTGTCCCATTGCGCTGAAGCGCTCTTCGTACTCGGTCCGGACGTTGTCTGCCGGCTCGTTTACGTGAAGATCGAGTGAAATGTCTGTGAAGTACATGCCGTACTGGCTCATACTTTCGAGCGAGTATTCGAACAAGCCGCGGTTATCCGTTTTGAAGTGGATTTCGCCACCGCGTGGCAAGACCGCCTCGTACGTCGCAAGGAACGTCTTATACGTCAACCGGCGCTTCGCGTGACGCGTCTTCGGCCACGGGTCCGAGAAGTTCAAGTAGACGCGGTCGACTTCTCCGGCATCGAAGTACTCGACGAGTTGTTTCGCGTCGACCGTCAATACCCGTACGTTCGGCATCGGTGTGTCGACAAGCTTTTGGACGATCGAGACGGCGACGCTCTCGAATAGCTCGATTGCGATAAAATTGACGTCGGGATGTTGTTTGGCCATCCCTAAGATAAATTGCCCTTTCCCTGACCCGACCTCGATAAAGAGCGGGTGGTCGTTGCCGAACTCGGTTGCCCAGTTCCCTTTCAACGACGCTGGATCGGTGATGAAGACGTGTTCTTGAGCTTGCATATAGTCTTTCGCCCAAGGTTTGTGGCGTAATCGCATGAAAATCCTACCTTTCGTTCATGAAATGTTCAAAGTTGTTCTGACTGTGCCGCTTCAAGCGAGCAGTCCCCTTGCGATTATACACGAAATCATTGTTTAATGAACGTATATCATCCTTCGTAGGAGGTTAGATCGATGAGCACGTTGGACCAATTCTTAATTTTTTATGCGGCCCCGTTGACTTTTTTCACCGCTGTCATCGCGACGTTCGTATGGGCGTTCTTTATGAAACCTGATGATGTATAAAGCATATTGAAAGGGATGACCCAATCTTGGGCCATCCCTTTTTTCTATTTCCATTCGTCCGCTTCGTCGAGAAGTTCTTGCAAGACGGCAAGCCCTTCTTGACGCTCCATCTCACTCTGCTCGCCATAAATCGTGAGCACCGTCTGGGCGATGGCGTACCAGTGCATTCGGTCGCGCAACGTCTGGGTCAACGTGACCCCGTATTGCCGGAACCATTCTTCCCAATCCGTTTCATCGACATAACTGTAAAGCACCATCGCCAAATCAAACGCGCGGTCCGCGATGATGGCGTCATCCCAGTCCGTTAAATACAATTGACCGGACTCGTCTTCAATCCAATTATTATGGTTCAAGTCCGAGTGGCAGACGACGAGTTCGTGCTCGTCATCGACCGGGCGGTGACTCATCAGCCATTGAACCGCCTCGTCAATCGTCTCGTTCGACTCGTCTTGTCCGTAAGCGGCACATTGCCGAAGCAACAGTTCGGACGTCACCGGTGCATGATGCAATTGTTGTAACATGAACAATAGCTCTTTCGAATGATGAATTTTCCCAAGCTGGGCAGCCACATCGGGTCGGTTCATGTCGTCCGGGGACAACTCTCGACCTTCGATGAACTGTTGAGCGCTTAGGACATCACCGTTGAACATCCGCTTCGTCCATAACAATTTCGGGACGATGCCTTCGGCGGATAAAATCGCTAAAAACGGAGACGAGTTCCGCTTGACGAAAATTTTCTGTTGGCGCGTCGTCGCCACATATGCCTCGCCTGTGATTCCACCTGCCGAGGCAACCGTCCACTCCTCGCCGAGCGCACCGATTATATCTGAATACATATTCATCACGCTCAAATCTCATAAGAAATTAAAAAGATACAATCACCATATTAACACGCGATAATCGTCATTGACAACGACTCGACTTGAATCTCATCCGGATGGCGGGCAATCGGTGTGAGGCTCGCCCGCTCCCCTTGCACGTAGACGTTCCATTCCCCGTCGGCATGGAACGTGACGTCACCATGCGTTCCGTTCAAATAGACACGCACCCGTTGCCAAGCATCGTAGGAGTGGCTCGCCGTCACTTCATAGGCGATGACGCCGGGTGGAGACGGGAGAAACTTGAACTGTTCCATGACTTTTTGCCGGGTGTCGTACCGGAAACATGTATGACGACGCCGTAATTTAAGCAGCGTCTTTACATACTCGACCTCATCGAGCCGTTCATCGCGCAAATCCCAGTCAAAGTGGTTGATTCGGTCCGGGGCGTTGTAACTATTTTCGACCCCTTGTTTCGTCCGTCCGAACTCTTGGCCGGCATGTAAAAACGGGACGCCTTGTGACGTGATGACGACGGCCGTCGCAAAACGTTGCATGCGCAGCCGGGTCGCCTCATCCGCCTCTTCACAGGCGAGCTGAAGCTTGTCGTACGTCGTGTAGTTGTCATGTGCCTCGACGTAATTGATCGTGTATTGAGGACTCGGGAAACGACCGACCGTCACGTTCGGGATTTGGACCGCGCCGGTGAGACATTCCCGCAACTCCCATTCGCGCCATTCGTTCCCAGAGACGAACCCTTGCTCTCGGTCATTGAACGTCGATCCTTTGAGCGCGTCGCGCATCATGTCGTTGAAATGACCGATTCTTGGCATGTGGGCCGCATTGTGGGACGTGGCTTTCACAGACGGGCTTAGCGGTGTCGCCAAATCCCATCCTTCCCCGTAGATGAGGATCGACCGGTCAATTTTATCGAGTGCTGCCCGGACTTGGTTCATCGTCTCGACGTCGTGGATGCCCATCAAGTCAAACCGGAAACCGTCCACGTTGTAAGTAGCTGCGAAATACGTGACGCAATCGACGATCATGCGGCGCATCATATAGCGTTCGGAGGCGGTGTCATTCCCGACACCGGTCCCGTTCGCGACCGTCCCGTCATGTTCATAACGGAAATAATAGTACGGGACGAGAGCCTCGAGGGACGATTGCTCCCGGACGTAGACGTGGTTCATGACGACGTCGACGACGACCCGGAGCCCGGACCGATGCAAATCAGAGACGAGCTTGGCGTATTCCGACACCCGGGCGAGCGGCGCGCTCGGGTCCGAGGCGTAACTTCCCTCGAGGGCGAACCAATGGACCGGGTCGTATCCCCAGTTGTACGGCATGCGCGTCAATTCATCGACACTGCCGAAGTCATGTACCGGTAACAGCTGTACGTGCGTGATGCCAAGTTCTTTTATATAGTCAAGGCCCGCACTGTGGCCGGCGTTCGTGGAAACCCCTGTCTCAGCGACGCTTCCGTATAACCCTTTCAACCAGCTCGTCGATGACGGATGGCTCGTGAAATCCCGGATATGGAGTTCATAGATGACGGCATCGGTCGCTTTCCTTAACGGGGGCCGTTCGACTGTCTCGACGTTTTGGGCGATATGCGTTTCGACATCGACCAATACGCCAAATTCGCCATTCACACTGACGGCTTTCGCGTAAGGGTCGACGACGTCGTTCGTTTCAACCGGCGTTTTGACGTGAAGACGATAGAGCAATCCTTCGTACAGCCGGGGAATTTCGGCGTGCCAGACCCCGCGAGCTTGCCTCGTCATACGGAAGCGCTCGATTTCACGATTTGTCGTCTCATCATGCACCGTCACCCAAATCGAGAAGGCGACCGGCGACCAGACGAACGCCTCGATGTCGGTCGCCCCAAAGACGAGGCCGAGCGGTCCATCATAGGCGTATCGACGCTCGAACTCTTCGGTCTGAACGATTTCTCTCGGAACGACGACGATCGTTTTATGGCCTGGATGAAAGACCGTGTAGACGGTTTCTAGCGAGACGGGCCGCATCAATTTCAAGTCACGTTCAATCATTCCTGTTTCCGTCCATCTCTCCTGGACGACCGCATACTCGATCGGGCGGCCGTTCTGCTCGATTTGAACGGGAATGGCAACATATTCAGGGACGACTTCCAGCCGGATCAGTTCGAACGACAAAAGCGAGGCCCGTTCGATTGTCGCATGCGTTGTCGTTTGCTGGTCTGGTGTGTGATACATACGTGTTCCATCCTCTCCTACCTACTGGTCCAAAAATTGTCGAAACGGCATCTGTGCTGTCTGATCTAGTAGTGTCGCCACATCTCGAATTTGTTGGGCTTTGACGATCGGCGCCCGCCCGTTCACTTGTTTCATCCACTGGGCATAATCTGACCGGGAAACGAACTGGGTCGTGCTGGACGTAGGGACGTGATCGAAATAGCCGTTCGGGGCCACCGTAACTTTTTGGAAAACCCCGTCATAGGACGGAAGAAACTGACGAACGATCTCTTCTGTGCGCGTCAATGCGATAAGCGGATTGACTACACGGTTATTTTCCCCTTTGAGCGGTTGATGAATCCACGTCTTCTCTTTTGAGATGTGGTAAATGCTCCGGTCACCGTCAAGCCATTCCACCATATAAATGTGGGACGGACCGATGATCAGATGACTCAGTTCCACGGTCGCCCCGTTCCAATGGACGACAGGACGATACATGAAGAAGTGTTTGTCGTTCCACTCCGAAAGCATTTGCCGATACCCGTACTCGCGCAGAAACGCCAACATCGGGACGTCCGCTTCTGTTGCTCCTTCACAGGCGAATTGCAGTTTTTGAATCCGGCGCCTTGCTGTCAACATCGCTTGAAACTGCGTATCGGTCAGCGGCGTCGGATCCAACTCGATCCGTTCCATGCGGCGCCAAAACTTCCACCACGGGTTCTCGAACTCGATGACTTCCGGCGGATTCAAACGATTCAACTCATGAAGACGCTGCAGGCGTGCCGTGTCCGACTCCACGTATTCTTGGTAACGATTGTACTGGTCTAAAACGTTTCGTTCATATTTTGAGATTACGTCAAAAATTTTAATCGGGATCGCCATGTGTCCTCCTCTGAACGCGTTAGCGGGAATACATCAATCGCCTCATAAGCAGGTTTATGACTCGGATTGATTCGATATAGCACGACGGCGTCGATCATTTCTTTGATCGTAAACGCCGGAGCGACGTGAGGCACGATTGTCCCGCTGTCCCATTTCTTGGCGAGTGTCACATGCGGGACGAACGGCTTCCGGTCGAGCGCCGGAATGTCTTCAGACAATTGCCCGCGTAATTCACTCACAAACGTCATGAGCGCCGGCTCCGGTTCCGGCACAATCGTCAGCACACGCGGACGGTCCGGACGGCCGAAGTGATCCAACTGTTGAAACGTCAACGTGAACGGCGCCGTCTTGTCCGTCACGCGTTTCGTGATTTCTCGCACCGCCTCAACTTGGTCATCGTCCAACGCGCCTAAAAACTGAAGGGTTACGTGAAATTCGTCAGGTCGATATATGCGGTGATACGAATAATACGGCAATACCTCTCGTTGAATCCGTTCAAATTCAACGGACTCGATCGGCAACGCCAAAAAGTAATGCGTCGACATCGGCCTCACCCTTTCCTTTGGAACCGTCGCAGCCCCAAGAATAAAATCGCGCCTGCGAAGCTGACCGCAGTGTACATCCAAAATACACCGATGATGCTGTTATATTCAATAATAATTCCGCTAAGCTGGTTGAATCCAGCCGTCGCCAAGCCCGACGTGAGCGCCATGTACACACCGATCGCCGTCGACGTGACGTTCTTGCTGACGAGGCTGCGAACGAACTGGAGGCCGACAGGAATGAGCAAGCCGACGACGAGCCCTTGAACGATTGCGAGCAACCAGACGACCCAAAGTGGCGGTTCAAGCGCCAACCACCCGTTGCGCAACGCCGAAATGAAAGCGGCGCCTGCTAACACGTTCACTGTCCCGAGTCGAAAGACGATTTGATGGGCAACTTTCATGAACGGGATCTCACAAAGGACGGCGACTAAAAATAACGTTCCGATGAGCGTCGTCGAGCCGCCGATGCTCGTCACATATATCCCGAAGTAATAGTTGTTCGCATAAATCGGGCCGAAGACGAGCATCCCGCCGATGAGAAACGCGACGAACTGTTTGTTCCAGACGGCTGACCAAGCGAACGGCGCGACCGCGGTCGAGCGCGGGGTCTCGACTTCAGAGATTTGTCTCAACACGACGCTCCCGATCAGAAGCACGATGGCGCTGAGTAGAAACGTGCTCGACAACCCCCACGCCGTATCGGAGATTCGGCCCATCATAAAAACGGCAATCGCAAATCCGGCCGAACCGTACAGACGAATGGCTCCGTAATCAATTTTAGCACGGGCCGTATAGTCGAGCGTCATCATATCGACGAGCGGGATGTGGGCACATTGGAACACCGACCAGGCGACCATCAATAGGACGATCCAAACGTAAGCCGTCGCAAACAAGAACGTAATCGACAATGCGGCCGCCCCGATCATCGCGAGCACGAGCCAAGCCCGCACACGACCGGTCCGGTCTGCGAGCATGCCCCAAAGCGGTTGGACCCCGATGGAGAGAATCGGTAAAATGGCCACGATCGTCCCGACCTCGCTCGGGGACAAATCGAACCGAGCCTGCGAGAAGAACAAGGCCATATATGGGATCAGTGCACCTTGGGCGAAGAATATAGCGACATAGATGGATTGAAATAAACGTTTTTGCTGGTTCACAACAAACTTCCTTCCTAACAGACAGAGAGCTGACCAGTTCAGTCAGCTCTCTGAGTCTTTTCATTTAGCGAGCTCATAGATGGCTTCCGCATAAATCGCGGCCGCCCGTAACAAATCTTCAATTTCCATATATTCATCGACTTGGTGCGCGACGTCTTTCGCGCCCGGGAACAAGGCGCCGAACGCGACACCAGCTTCGAGCGAACGGGCGTACGTCCCGCCACCGATCGCCATCAAGTTGGCCGATTCGCCCGTCTGCCGCTCATAGACGGCAGCCAACGTCTTCACGAGCGGATGGTCTTCTGCCACGTGATGCGGCGGCATATGATGACGTGTCGTTAACTCGAAACCGAACGACAACGCGATTTCTTTCAAGTTTTGCAAACGTTCCGTGAACTTAGCCGTGTACGGGTAGCGAATGTTGATCGTCGCCGTCCGTTCTTGCTCATTGTAACGGAACACGCCTCCGTTGACGGTCAAATCACCCGTCTCATCACTCGCCTCGATTCCGAGCGAGATGCCCCGCGAGTCGGCGAACACGTGACGGATGAACTCGATGTAGCGCTCGCCTTGGATGTCGAGCGAGAGTGGTAATAAGAAGCCGGCAAGCACGTATGCCGCATTCACACCATTGTCGGGCTCCATCGCGTGGGCCGCCACCCCTTTCATCGTGAACGTGTACTCGCCTCGGTCGTATACACACGTCCCGTCCGCTTCATACTTCTCTAAGTACGCTTCAAACTTCTCTTCTAAGACATCGTCCGTCTTTAACACGGCGGTCGCAAAATCAGGTACCATGTTCGGCCGCTCACCACTCATGAACGAGCGTAACTGATACTTCGTTTCCGGGGCGCGTTGAATCGGTACTTGCTTCAACACACCGTCATACAGCCCTTTCTCGGCATTGATGATCGGGAAATCAGCATCCGGGGCAAACCCGTACGTTGGCATTTCTTCTTGTTTGAAATATTCCCGGACGCAGCGCCATTCGCTTTCCTCATCGCAGCCGGCAATGAGCCGGACACGTTTTGAGAGCGGTAAGCCGAGCTCTTTGACGATTTTCAGTCCGTAATAGGCGGCGAGCGTCGGGCCTTTGTCGTCGTTACTTCCGCGGGCGTAGATCTTGCCATCAACGATCGTCGGATTGAACGCCCCATACGTCCACCCTTCACCGGCCGGTACGACATCCAAATGGCATAGAATCCCGACGAGTTCCTCGCCTGCGCCATATTCTAGATGACCCGCATAACCGTTCACATCTTTCGTCGCGAACCCATCGCGCTGACCGAGCTCAAGCATGTAGTCGAGGGCGCGACGCACTTCAGGACCGAACGGCTCGTTCGGCCCGACCTTCGATTCGTCGAGGACGCTCGGGATTTGAAGCAACCCTTTCAAATCGTCCAGAAACGCCTCTTTTCGTGCATCGATTTCCTGTCTCCAGTTCATGTTAATCTCCCCTTTACGAATGTACTCTCCCTTACTAGTATATCCAAATGTTAGAAAGACGAACATTCATTTCGAAAATATTTTTTCGTTCGTCTTTTAGCTTGAATAGAATCGTTTTACAATTTCTTCATTCGATATTTACGTTCATAACAACAACTTTACAATTCGATTGTTCGTGCTTTTCACTTGCAATTATTCATCAGAGCGTTATACTAAAGGTGTAATTTTAGAAAATACCAATTTCATATTTCATTTTGTCGTCCGTAGGTTTTGTCTTTCATCATTCTACGCATTGGGAGGTCATCCAATGAAAGGTTCAACAGATCGTATGCTAACCCGTATTAAGTCGATTTATTTGTTTATTAATGAGAGGGAATGCGTTACCACTTCAGAACTAGTAGAAGAGTTCGGGATCACATCACGCACGGTACAGCGTGATTTGAACGTACTTGAATACAACAATCTTGTTGAAAGCCCGAGCCGCGGCACGTGGACATCTTCAAAACGTTCGCTTAAAACGGCAAACTGAATAAAAATTACGAGGGATCCTGTGAACGGGATCCTTTTTTTTGCACAAAAAAGAACCTATGGATATCGCTCCATAGGCTCTTTTGTTCACGTGATGAGTTGGTCCACTTCCGAATCGGTCAGTTCCCGGTACTCTCCCGGGGCGAGCGCACGGTCGAGTTCGAGCGGACCGATTTGGACGCGCTCGAGTTGTTCGACGTGCTTGCCGACAGCTGCAACCATCCGCTTCACTTGATGATACTTTCCTTCTGACAACGTCAGACGAATCGTCGAGCGGCGTCCGTCCCGGCTAAGCACTTCGAGTCGGGCCGGTTTCGTCGTATATCCGTCCTCTAACTCGACGCCTTCGGCAAAACGGCGGACGTCGTCGACCGTCATCTCGCCATCGACCTCGGCAATGTACACTTTGTCGACGTGCTTACGCGGTGACATGAGCGCATGATTGAACGCTCCGTCATTCGTCAAGAGCAACAACCCTGTCGTGTCTTTATCAAGACGTCCGACCGGGAACAACTCGTAGTGGGCATACGACGGATCGATCAACTCGATCACCGTCGATTCGACCTTGTCTTCAGTCGCACTGACGACACCGCTCGGTTTGTTCATCATCAAGTAGACGAACGGACGATACTCGACCACTTCACCTTGAACGGTCACTCGTTCCGTCTCTAGATTGACTTGCCGTTTGGCGTCTTTGACGAGTTCGTCATCGATGCGGACGACCCCTTGTTTCAGTAAAATCTTGACGTCTTTCCGTGAGCCGTAACCCATATTCGCTAACAATTTATCAATCCGCATTAGTTCTTCCTCCGATATTGGAATCGTTTTCCTAACAGCTTTCCTGCCAAGTGGCTGCGCCAGCCGAGATAACCGTAGACGACGAGGCCGAGGCCGAAGCCGACGAACGTCGCCCATATATCATTGCCCCAGCTCGGTTCATCGTTCAACGTGACGAACAACGAACCGTACACGACGATGAACATCGCCGCTCCCATCGCAAACATGAGCATCGTCCGACGCAACAACTGTTTGTATGGGAAGTGAAGCGCTCGTTGAATTTTCCACACCATGAGGATGATGGCGACGACATACCCGGCAATCGTCGCGTAGCCGGCCCCGATTCCGCCGAGCATGTAGACGAACGGCACGTTCAAGGCGACTTTGGCGAGAAGTCCCATCGCCGTCGCGAAGATTGTGAAGTACTGCCGGTTGATCCCTTGCAAAATCGCCGCTGCCACCGAGTAGTAAGCGAGGAAAAAGGCACTCGGCGCATAGTGAAGCAAATAGACCCATCCTTCACGGTCGCGCGGGAACAGCGTCCCGAAAAGCGGTTCCGACAAAGCGACGAGCCCGATGACAGCCGGAATCGTCACGAAAAATGACACTTGGAAAATATGGTTCACTTGGTCGCGAACTTTTGTCATGTCGCCGTGTGTGAACGACCGAGTGACGAGCGGGATCGTCGCCATCGACACACTGGCCGCGATCGACACTGGAATCAAGACGATCTTATGGGCGTTCCCGGTCAAGAAACCGAACGCCGACGTCGCCTCGGACACCGTCTTACCGGAATTGAGGAGCGTGTTGACCATCGTCAATTGATCGACGAACTGATAGAGCGGTGTCGACAGCCCGACCATGACGATCGGGATTGAGTAGCTGAGCAGCTCGAGCAATAGCGACTTCATCGAACGGACCGGTGTCCCGGCAGGATTTTCAGTCTGGCGATGAATGTCTTTTCGTCTGCGCCAGTACATCGCGAGAACGATGAAACTTCCGATTGCACCGATGAACGCACTGAACGTCGCAATCGTGACGGCGAGCACTTTCAGCCCATTCAATTCGGTCGTCTCGACCGCCCCGGTCCCGCCGAGTGTTTCGGCGAGTGGGCGGACGAGGTTCGAGTCAGATAAGACGAACAAGACGAGCATCGTTCCGCTAAGCAAGAATAAGATGCGAACGATTTGTTCGATGACCTGGGAAATCGCGGTCGGAGCCATATCTTGATGTCCTTGGAAATAACCGCGGACCATACTCATCGCCGGGATGAGCAAGAGCGCGAAACTGACGCTTCGCGTGACGAGTGTCAGGGAGTCGACGTACTGTTGGTTGTTGTCTGAGTTACGTACCATGAGCTCAGAGAGCCACGGGGCCGCAAAAAACAATACTAAAAACGCGACGACACCGGTCACGAGCATGAGCTTCATCCCTTGACGGAACAAGCGCTGACTCGTCCCATACTCACCGAGCGCATTGTATTTAGCAATGAATTTCGAGACGGCGACCGGGATGCCCGCCGTCGAGATGGCGATCATGAGTGCGTAATACGTATACGCTGCCTGATAGAGCGTGACGCCGGCAATCCCGACCATCGCTTGGAACGGGAACGTATACAACAGTCCGAGCATCCGGGAAATCAAATTCCCGGCGGATAAAAGGAGCGTTCCTTTGACGAAGGACTCTCTTCCTGAATCTTGTTTGACGCTTGATGACATGCGTTACCTCCATCTATTCGGTTCTTCATAAAATGACTTCGTTTTACAAAACAACTGTTTCTCATTATACTCTTACTGTTGCGGATAATAAAGTTACGATAATTTTACCAATAGAAACGAGGTACACCACCATGAAAGACGTCATCGTCATCGGAGGAGGGCCGAGCGGCCTTATGGCGACTTACGCCGCCGCCAAAGCCGGCGCCAATACGCTCCTCATCGACAAAGGCACAAAACTCGGGCGCAAGCTCGCCATTTCAGGCGGCGGACGTTGTAACGTGACGAACCGAAAACCGGTCGACGAACTCGTCCAGTTCATCCCCGGAAACGGTCGCTTCCTTTACAGCGCCCTCGCCCAGTTCGACAATCAGTCGATCATCGACTTGTTCACTGGATTCGGCATTCCGTTAAAAGAAGAAGACAACGGCCGGATGTTCCCGGTGACCGATAAGGCACAAGACGTCGTCAATACGCTCTTACGCGCCATCACCGACCTCGGTGTCGACATTCGAAAAAATGCCAAAGTGAAGACGCTCCATTTTAATGAAGCGAACGAGTTCATCGCCGTCGAGCTCGAAGATGGGGAACGCATCGAAGCGAACGCCTGTGTCATGGCCGTCGGCGGTCAATCCGTCCCCCATACCGGCTCGACCGGTGACGGTTATCCGTGGGCCGAGAAAGCCGGCCACACGATCACCGAGCTGTTCCCGACCGAAGTGCCGATCGTGTTGAACGACGCCTTCATTGGCACAAAAGAGCTGCAAGGGCTGTCGCTTCGAGACGTCGCTCTGACCGTTCACGGCAAAAAAGGAAAACCGATCAAGACGCATCGAGGGGACATGATATTCACCCACTTCGGTGTCTCCGGTCCGATCGCCTTGCGTTGCAGCCAGTATACGATCAAAGAACGGAAGCGCAGCAAAGAGCGCATCGTCCTGCTCTCTCTCGACTTATTCCCGGACATGACGCGCGACGAGCTGTACCAAGAATTATGGAAGCAAGTCCAAGCCCAACCAAAACGTGCCGTCAAAAACGTCTGGAAAGGGTTCATCCCGGAACGAATGCTCGACTTGTTGCTCGCTTCCCTTTCATTTGGCGAAGAAGACGCGAGCCAGTTGAAAAAACAGTCGGTCATCGACTTCGCGACCGGTCTGAAGACGTTCGAACTTCACGCAACCGGGACGCTCGATTTTGACAAGGCGTTCGTCACAGGCGGCGGCGTCTCCGTGAAAGAAGTCGCCCCGCAAACGATGATGTCGAAGAAAGCGCCCGGCCTCTTCTTTGCCGGTGAAGTGCTCGACATCCATGGTTACACCGGCGGTTATAACATCACCGCCGCTTTCACGACCGGACATTGTGCCGGATCGCATGCGGCACAATTTTCTGCCGTCGGGACGAAATAAGAGCGCGTGGTCAAATTGACCACACGCTCTTATTTTTTGGCCATCTGACGGAGCACCTCGGCCTCGAGTTCAGGCTCTGGCGGCATCCACCCTTCAGGCTTCATGATTTTATTATCAGATTCACGCAAAATCGGCTTCCCGTCCGGACCGAGTTTCGCCATGTTGGCCCGTTGCACGATTTCAAACAACGGGACCGGGTCGAGACCGAGTTCGACGAAACTTCCCATGACAAAGTAGAGGGCGTGGGGGAAAGCGGGGGCCGTTCCCCCCCGCCCGTGGACCTTGGTTGGGGGGGGGGGGTGGTTTTTAGCCAGTTTGAGCCCCGGTTTAAAAAC
>NZ_JAFIFD010000046.1 GCF_020832205.1 Exiguobacterium sp.
GGGGCGCCCCCTGGGGGGGCCGCCTGTTACCCCCATTAAAAACCCCCACCCAAGGGGGCGCTTCACGGTGAGCGTTCTAGTGAATTGGACTTCCATTCGACCGATGACTCGATCGACCGTCCCATGCGTTCATTCCCGATACTAGAAAAGTTGATGCGGCGTGTGCGAGGATTTCGCGTGCCCGTTCGTCTTTGTGACGGCTCGGCCCCTTCTCAAGAGAACGAAACGTTCTTCCGGTTGGCACGGCACCGCCACTTTGACATATAAGAATGAAATCTGTCACACTCCTCGATCTAGCCCACCTTTTCCTTGGCGTATAACCGCAACTACGCGACCCGCTTCCCCAAAGAAACATGTTCGTCTGCCTCTCACGTCAGAGCGTGAGATCGGCGACAGCAAAAGGAGTAGGGAACAGTCCCACAATCGGGTTTACGCAAGCTGTCTCTCGTTTCACCGAGCCGGCATCGGTCAAACGTCTCGAAGATCGTTTCATCCGTCGCCCCCTTTCACTCCAATCTGTTGAATGAGGACTACATTAATACAATAGCCGTTTTCGCGGCCGTCAAATCCGTGTTCACCATTTCTCCAAATCTCTGATTCATACGTATTGATCCAAGGCGTAGGCGACGCCGTCAGCCTCGACGTCTCTCGTAATATGGGTGCTGATGTCTTTTAACGCATCTACCGCATTCCCCATCGCAATACACGTCTCCGCCACTTCGAACATGGAGACGTCGTTTAAATTATCGCCGATCGCCACGATATCTTGTTTTGCGATGTGATGATGTGCTGCCAACTGTTCGAGCGCCATCCCTTTACTCGCTTTCGGATGACCGATTTCGATTTTCGTCCACCCGGCTGTCGTGATCAAAATATCGGTCCGGGGCTCGTACAACTTCCGAAGCTTGTGGAGTTTACGCCGATCGAACGAGTAGATGAACACCTTATACACTTCATCCGCCTCAAAATCGATGTCTTCAATCGTCTCGACGTACGTCAACCCGAACTGTTCGTTTTGAATCTCAATCTCCCGCTCTCCCCATTCCCGCGTGAACGATTGATCGTGCGGGAGCACCTCGTCAAGCTCGCCTTTCAATAAATCCGTCCCTGAGCGGAGCACCTTCACGCCCGCATTCGTATAAAATTCAACGTACGTGTCGTGGGCGCGGGCGATGTCCCATAACTCTTGGACGACCTGTTTCGGAAGCGAATGATAGTAAATCCGCTCATTTTCATAAAAGGCGATCGCCCCGTTGCCCGATAAAATCGGACACGTCAAGTTGCTCCGTTTTAAAATTTCCTCGATATCATGAATCGAACGGCCTGACGAGATGGCGACGATATCGCCTTGGTCTTGCCGCCGTCGAATCGCCTCCTGGTTCGTCTCTGTGATGACACCCTTTCGCGACAACAGCGTCCCGTCTAAATCGATCGCAATCAACTTCATATGGGTCCCTCCTTTTTTTGCAGTCTTCTTCTTTCCCTTTCCCTGATTTTCAGCAGCTCAATGTCAAGATTGCACAATCGATGAAATTCTCGTTTCCTGATTTTATTTTTAGGGAATAATAATTACGCCTACATACTCGTTTTAGTTATAGGAAGGAGACCGTATGAATCATTCATCGAATAAGCCACGGCTGAACCGTGTGTTTTATATTTCGGCAAGCGTCATCGCCTTGCTCGTATTGTTCGGGGCCGTACGTCCGGCGTTGTTCGCAGAAATTGCCGGCAACATCTTCACTTTCACGACCCAGTCGTTTGGTTGGCTTTACTTGTTGGCCGTCTTTTTCTTCGTCCTCTTTCTCGTCTTCCTCGCGTTCAGTAAATACGGGAAGATTCGTCTCGGTACGGACAGCGACCGACCGCAGTATCCGTTCTTCACGTGGATCGGGATGCTCTTTTCGGCCGGATTCGGCGTCGGGCTCGTCTTTTGGGGCGTCGCTGAGCCGATGAGCCACTTTTTTACACCGCCTTATGCGGACACCGAAGCGTTGACGGTCGAAAGTGCCCGTCTCGCCATGGCATACTCGTTCTTTCACTGGGGAGTGAGTCAATGGTCCGTATTCGCCATCGTCGGTTTGATCATCGCTTATTTCCAGTTCCGGAGAAACGCTGATGGCCTCATCTCGACGAGTTTGTCCCCGCTCATGAAAGAGCGGCCGTATACGCGCCCGCTCAACCAGACGATTGACATTTTCGCTGTCATCGCGACGGTCATGGGTGTCGCCACGTCGCTCGGTTTAGGTGTGCTTCAAATCAACGGAGGGCTAAACAGCGTTTTCGGCTTGCCGAACACGGCACTCGTTCAAGTGTTGATCATCATCGTCTTGACCGCCCTGTTCTTGACGTCGACGACGACCGGGCTCGACCGCGGCATTAAATGGCTGAGTAACCTCAACTTGGCGACGGCGCTCACCCTTATGATTTTCGTCTTCTTCGCCGGTCCGACCGTCTTCATCCTCGAAACGTTCACGCTCGGGTTCGGTGACTATTTGCAAAACTTTATCCGCTATAGTCTCCGGCTCCAACCGTATCAACAAGGGACGTGGGTACAGGACTGGACGATTTTCTACTGGGCGTGGGCCATCGCGTGGTCGCCGTTCGTCGGGGCGTTCGTCGCCCGCGTCTCGCGCGGCCGCACCATCCGTGAGTTCATCATCGGCGTGCTCGTCGTGCCTCCGGTCATCGCACTTCTATGGATCGCGGTATTCGGCGGAACGGCGCTTCATCTCGATCTGTTCGAAGGGACATCGATCGCCCAGGCTGTCGATGCGGACGTCACGAGCGCCTTGTTCGTCACCTTCGCGGAATTACCGTTCAGCTTCATCCTATCGACCTTGTCGATCCTATTGATTCTGACGTTTTTGATCACGTCCGCCGACTCGGCGACGTATATCATCAGCAGCATGACGACGAATGGCAGCTTGAACCCGCCCCTCGCCGTACGCATCGTCTGGGGTGTGTTGCTCGGCGGCATCGCGGCCGTCCTGCTCATCGCGAGCGGTCTTGAAGGGTTGCAGACCGCTTCCCTGATCTCGGCGTTGCCATTCACCATCATCCTCATTTTGATGGTGTACACGCTGTTCAGTCTATTGCGGAAAGAAAACATGAAGAAAATCAAATGATGCCGCAAGAGCCGCCTTTTTCCTCGGCCGCTCTTTTAAGTCGATCGGCTCCACTCAGTTGACACAGTTGACGCCGATTGCTACGCTTTTGTCAGAATTGCACGACGAATTTTAGGGGGATGAACATGCTACACGATTTCACACGGGCTCACGCCGAGACGCTTGATAAAGGCGATACTCTGGCACGCTATCGGGGAGAATTTTATTTGCCGCAAGACGGGATTTACATGGACGGGAACTCGCTCGGATTGTTGTCTAAACGGGCTGAACAGACATTACTCGAGTCGCTCCAAGACTGGAAAGAGCTCGGGATTGACGGGTGGATGTCGGGGCGCCACCCATGGTTCAACTTGTCAGAACAACTCGCCGGCTTGAACGCCCCGCTCATCGGGGCCCGGGCAGAAGAAGTCATGGTGACGGGGTCGACGACGGTCAACTTGCATCAACTCGTCGCCACGTTCTTCAAACCAAAAGGAACCCGGACCAAAATTTTGGCCGACACGTTGACGTTTCCTTCAGACATCTACGCGCTCAAGAGCCAACTCGACCTGCACGGGCTCGACCCGGCTGAACATTTGATTCAAGTCGACAGTCCGGACGGCCGCTACTTGCGCGAAGATGACATCATCCGTGCCATGACCGACGACGTCGCCCTCATCGTCTTGCCGACGGTGCTTTATCGGAGCGGGCAAATTCTCGACATGGCGCGTCTTGCGAAGGCAGCTCACGAACGGGACATCTTGATCGGATTTGACGCCTGTCATTCGGTCGGTGCCATCCCGCACGCGTTTCACGATTGGGGTGTCGACTTTGCTTACTGGTGTAACTACAAACATTTGAACGGCGGACCTGGGAGCGTCGGAGGATTGTTCGTGCACGAACGTCATTTCGGAACGGCGCCAGGACTTGCCGGCTGGTTCGGCTCACGCAAAGACAAACAGTTCGACATGGACCACACGATGACACCGGCCGATCACGCCGGGGCGTTTCAAATCGGCACACCCCACGTCTTGAGCCTCGCCCCGCAACTCGGCGCCCTCGAGATGTTCAACGAAGTCGGGATGGAAGCGATTCGCGAGAAATCGCTCGCCTTGACGACATATATGATGGATTTGGTCGAGACGGTGCTCGCGCCTTATGGGTTTGTCATCGGCAGTCCGCGCGACGAGGTTCAACGCGGGGCCCATATCAGCCTCGAGCATCCGGAGGCTGCGCGCATTTGTAAAGCGCTGAAACAGCATCGCGTCATTCCAGATTTCCGCGCCCCGAACATCATCCGGCTCGCCCCGGTCGCTCTCTATAACACGTTCACCGACGTATATGACGTCGTGCACATATTAAAAACGATCATGGACGATAAAGAATACGAGGCGTTCGCGAACGTTCGCGAAGTCGTGGCGTGAGGAGGAAGAACGATGAGTGAACGAATTGAACATAAAGTCGAGACGACGATTCAAACCGATTTTTCAAAAGACATGTCCTACGGGGACTATTTGCAGCTAGAGCCGATTCTTTCAAGCCAACATCGCCTGTCGGACCACCACGACGAGATGCTCTTCATCATCATTCACCAGACGAGTGAGTTATGGATGAAACTCATCTTGCACGAGTTGACGGCCGCGACGACGGCCATCGCGAACGAAGACCTTGAACGATCGTTCAAGATGCTCGCCCGCGTGTCGAAAATTCAACAACAGCTCATTCAATCGTGGGGCGTGCTCGCCACCCTCACACCGGCCGAGTATCTCGAGTTCCGGGACAAGCTCGGCTCATCATCCGGCTTCCAATCGTATCAAAACCGTCAAATCGAATTCGCCCTCGGGTTCAAAAACGCACGGACACTGAGCGTGTATGCGCATGACGAGACGCTGTATCCGCTTTTAGAGGCATCACTTCACGCCCCAAGCATTTATGATGTGACGGTGCGTGAGATGCATCGCCGCGGCCTCGCGATCGATCAAGCCGTACTTGACCGTGACGTGACCGAAGATTGGGAATGGAATGAGAGCGTCGAAGCGGCGTGGGTCGAGGTGTATCGGGACGTCGACACGTACTGGGACTTGTATGAGCTCGGTGAGAAGCTGCTCGACATCGGCAGCCAGCAACAGATGTGGCGTTTCAATCACATGACCACCGTCGAGCGTATCATCGGCCAAAAAATGGGCACCGGCGGTTCGTCTGGCGTGAACTATTTGCGACGGGTGCTCGACCACCGCTTCTTCCCTGAACTTTGGACCGTTCGCACGAAACTATGAGGAGGGAAAATGAGATGACTTGGATTGATGTATCCCAACCGCTCGAGGACACGATCACGACGTGGCCGGGCGATACTCCGTTTCACTATGAGATCGCATGGCCGATGGCAGACAGCGGCTCGGTCAACGTCGGGAAAGTGACGATGAGCTTGCATACCGGCACCCACATCGACGCCCCGTTCCACTTTGACGATGCCGGCAAGCGTGTCATCGACCTTGACCCGGGTCTGTATATTGGGCCGGCCCGCGTCATCCATCTGCCTCGCCGCGATCGTATCGAGGCTTCTGATTTGGACGGCTTCGACTTGACCGGTGTGGAACGGCTCATCTTAAAGACAGACGGCTGGCCGGAGAAACACGTGTTTCCGGCGCGCATCCCCGAGCTGACCCCTTCCTTAGCCGACCGGCTCGGTGAACTCGGCATTTATTTGATTGGTCTCGATTTGCCGTCGGTCGACGCGATTGATAGCAAAGAGATGGCGGCCCATCACGCGCTCGCAAGAAACGGCGTCCATATCCTTGAAGGACTCGTCCTCGACCATATCGCGCCAGGTGATTACGAACTGAACGCCGTCCCGCTCCCAATCGTCGAAGGAGACGGCAGTCCGGTCCGGGCGTTGCTCCGTTCGCTCGACTAATTTGACATCCATCCGGACCCCCCGGGTGGATTTTTTTGTGGGAAACTGTGGGACGACGCTTGATTGTACGCCGAAGAGGGAAAAGAGGTACTACGCAAACTGTGTAGAAAGGAGTGTTTTTTTATGAAAGTCATCTCATTTATTCTCCCCGCCTATAACGAAGAAAAAAACATTCCACTCGTCTTTGAAGCTATCCGTGAGCAGTTCGAGGGGACGTCTTATGACTATGAGATCGTGTTCATCAACGACGCGAGCTCTGACAATACGCTAGATGCCATCAAACATTTAGCAACAGGACATCCCGAAGTGCGATACGTCTCATTTTCCCGGAATTTTGGAAAAGAAGCGGCCATTCTCGCCGGCCTGCAACACGTAACCGGGGATGCCGCCATTTTAATGGACACCGACTTGCAACATCCCCCGGCCCTCATCCCGCAAATGATCTCCGGTTATGAGGAAGGATATGACCAAGTCATCGCCAAGCGCGACCGGACCGGCGAGAGCGGATTCCGAAAGTTCGCCTCTCAGACGTACTATAAACTGATCAATAAAATTGTCGACGTCGAGCTTGAAGACGGGGTCGGCGACTTCCGTCTCTTGAGCCGTGAAGCGATCGACGCGCTGTTACGGATGAACGAGAATCACCGCTTCTCGAAAGGGTTGTTCTCTTGGATCGGGATGGAGCAAAAAATCGTCACGTACGAGAACGTCCTGCGTCAAAACGGTGAGACGAAATGGTCGTTCAATCAGCTGTTCAATTACGGCATCGACGGCTTGATTTCCTTTAACTCGAAGCCGCTCCGTTTCTGCTTTTATACGGGCGTCTCGATTTTGATGTTGTCGATGCTCTATATTTTGTTCACGCTGTTCGGCATCATTCAAGACGGTGTCGAGACACCAGGTTACTTCACGCTCATCTCGGCGATCCTGTTACTCGGCGGCATCCAACTCGTCAGCCTCGGGATTATCGGCGAATACGTCGGACGCATCTATTTTGAGACGAAACAGCGTCCCGCTTATTTGATTCAAGAAACCAATATGCAAAGGAAGAGTGTGAATGAACAAGCGAAAGGCAGAGTTTATAAGATTCATCGTCATCGGGGGAATTAACACCCTCAATTATTACTTGGTATACATGTTGTTTCATCACGTATGGAAAGTCGGCTACGGGGTCTCTCATGTGGTGGCGTTCACGCTCAGCATGGTCGCCTCTTTCTTTTTGAACAGCTATTTCACGTTCAAAGTGAAGCCGACCCTCCGCAAGTTCTTGCAGTTCCCGTTGACGCAAGTCGTCAACTTCACGGTCACGACCGTCTGCATCTACTTGCTCGTCGAACAGCTCGACGTCTCGACGTCGATCGCGCCGCTGTTCGCCATCTTCATCGCTGTGCCGGCGACGTTTATTGTCACGAGTAAAATTTTGAAGCGCGAGCATTCGGCCGTATGAAAAAAATCATACTCGTCGTCGCAGCTTTTCTCGTGTCAATCGTCGCCCATGCCTTTTTCATCTACTATCAATCACAAGGCGGCTACATCGCCGGCCCGAACGATGGATTGTCTCAGATGGTCCCGTTCAAACATTTCTTATACGAGACGTTCCATAACGGCAACCTCGTCTACGCCGAGAACTTCGGGTTCGGCGGCGGCGTCATCACGCAACTCGCCTACTATTACGCGACGTCTGTCGTCTTTTGGGCCACGGTCGCTGTCGTCTCTTTGTTCGATGTACTCGGCCTCGTCACGCCTGACCTTGAGTTATGGTTACGACTTTCTCTTGTCGTGAGCGTGTTCCGCCTGGCCATTGTGTTACTGCTCGCCACGTATGCCTATCGGCTGTTCCACGTAAAGATGCCTCATGCTTTCACAGGGGCCGTCCTTTACGGTGTGTCGGTCATGTACATTCGTCACGTGACGTTTTGGGAGTTTTTCGCAGACGCTTTTTTATGGGTCCCGCTCCTCGTCATCGGGCTCGAGCGGATCATCCGTCTCGGGCGGGCTGACTTTTTCATCGTTGTCAGTGCCATCATGCTCATCAACAATTTTTACTTCGCCTACATCAACTTGGTGTTCGTACTCGTTTACGTCTTGTTTCGCCAGTTCATCCGTTTCCCGGAAGATCGGACGAGACGCCGGCAACAATGGCTGCTCTATAGCGGGTCTGGCGTCATCGCGCTCTTATTGAGCGCGTTCGCTTTCGTACCAGCCACCTATGGGTTCTTGCAAAACGAACGTCCGTCACTGGCGCACGACATCCCATGGTTCCGTCCCGATAACGTGTTGTACGATAGCACCATTTTAATTATTCCAGCAGCCTTCTTACTGTTCGCACTCTATCGTCCGCTCTATCGCCACTCCGCGTTCCGCTTGTTCGCAGCGATGAGTCTGCTATTCGTCATGCTCCACTTCAGCCCGCACGTCGGCAGCTTTTTCAATGGCTTCTCGGCCCCGCAATTCCGCTGGGAGTATCTCGCGAGCTTCACGATCGGCGGTGCGGTCGCGGTCGGCTTGTCACATTGGCGGTTTGAGACCCGGGCATTTCTCGTCGCAGCAGCCGGAACGATCATCGTTTATCTCGGGTTCGGGCTGTTCGGCAACGTGTCTTCGTCTGTCGCTCTCGTCGTCTTTGGACTGATGATCGCCGCAGTCGTCTCGCTCTGGTGGAAACCGGTCGTTGCACCGTACATCCTCATCGCGTCATGTCTCATCGTCTTCAATGGGTATACGAAGCTCATCCTCCACGACAAATCGATCGTCAATACGAATGAGACGTTCGTGAACAGCTCAAGTTACGACAGTGCCGAACAACGGGAACTGATTGATATCGTGAAGGACGAGGCCGGACCACTCGAACGACTCGACTGGATGGTCCATCTGCGTAACAATACGCCGATCGTCCAATCGTTCCTCGGCACGAGCCTATATTCGAGCATTTTGAACGGCAACTTGCTGACGTTTTATTGGCGCGACCTCGAGATCGACATGTTGCGTGAAAGCGTGAGCCGCTACGGGACGCTCGGCAATCGCGCGAACTTGCACCATCTGTTGTCGAGCCCGTATTGGATGCGAAATCAAAACGTGTCGAGCGAAGCGCCTTACGGCTTTAGCTTGCTCGCCGAGACAGAACGGTACGCCGTCTATGAGAGCGGGACGCGGCTCCCGTTCGTCCGGACGACGACGTCCACGTATCGTCAAGCCGAACTTGAGGATGCCTCGATGTTGACCCGCGAACAAGCGATGCTCTCGGGCGTCATTTTAGAAGACGGGAGTGAGACGCCGAGTCCGGCCCGATCGATCGACTTCACGACGGAAGACGTCGATGCCGTAAGCGACGGGGAAACCGTTCGTGTGAGCGGCGATGAAGGTGGAATCGACTTGATTCCAGACATCCCAGAAACGGCCACAGGCGACTTGTACGTCTCCTTCAACATCCGAAAGCTTGAAGGTGACGGGTTCTTCATCAAACTCGGCGGTTACCGGACGACACGGAAGCCGGAGGCATCGATCTACCGGACCGACCTCACCTCGATGACGCTTCGCACCCCGTTGTCCGAGCGTGTGCCGCTACGCCTCCCGGAAGGCACGTACGCGCTCGAAGACGTGACGGTCGAGTGGGAAGATTATGCGACGCTCGAGTCTGTGCTCGACGAGACGAGTACGCGTCCTGACATCCCGGTCACTTGGGACGGTCCTGATCTCGACTTCACGGTCGAAGCAGCGTCGACCGAAACGTACGCCGTCTTGCCGGTCCCGTTCGAACGGGGCTGGAGCGCCAAAGTGAACGGCGAGCGCCGGGACATCTTACAAGCGAACTACGCGTTCAGCGCCATCGCTCTCGACGAAGGCCGAAACGAGGTCGAGTTGACGTATCGTCCGCCGTTTTTCACCGTCACGACCGCGATGACGCTGCTTGGCCTCGCCTTGTTCGTCGGTTATCTTCTGTATCTACGCCGTAAAGAGCATCCGTTCACGTGAACGGATGCTCTTTTTCTTGCATGATTTCGCTCGAACTTTTCCGATGATCGAACCGTTTTGAAATTTGAATCTTATACTTAAGATTTTCATCATAGTCTTTTGCAAACACACCGGCGTATAAGAAATCGAGCAGACAATGGATCGAGTCGTTCGAGGTGAAACTGCCGATTTTCGAGTAGAGACGTTCACGCGTCGTCAAGCGGAGCGCACAGTCCGCCTCATGCGAGATGGCGTTCTCTCCAAGGCTCGTAAGCGCGAGTATCGGGACGTTGCGCCGTTTTAAATACGGGATGAGACCGACCGTATAATCACTCTCCCCTGTATAGGAGATGAGGAGTGCGCACGTCCCTTCGTCTGCATTCGCCGCTTCAAACTCGGCGTCCACCTCACAAAGAGTGACTTGTTTGCCGATCCGGTTCATTTTGGATTTGAAGTCATGGCAGAGCAGCAAGTTATGAATGATTGAAAAGACTTTAATATGGCGGGCCTCATGCAACATCGTCACGGCTTGCTCGAACGCCTCATGGTCGAGGAGCGACAGCGTATCTTCAATCGTCATCTGCTTCAACGCCGCCACTTTGCTCGCCACCGTCATCAACCCGTCTTCAGCTGCAAACGGGTAGTTGGCGTCGATCGTCGAAAAATGACGGTTCAAATAATCGATTTCCTCTAAAAACGCCGTCTTCAAATCGACCCAACCCGAGAATTCGAGCTTTTCGGCGATTCGACTGAGGATTGACGGATGCGTATACGTCGCCTCGGCGATCTGCTTCATCGTTTTAGAAGAGATGTGTTCCCGCTGGTCAAATAAATACGCGATAACGCTTCGTTCAGACGACGAGAATAGATCTTGCTTTAACTTTTCGGTCAACAACATGGCGGTTCCTCCTGTAAATGAAATTCACAAAAATGAATGTTACATTGTGTTTGTTTGTAAACGCTTTCGGACTTCTCCCGTCTCGTATTGTCACTATTTTTCTTTATTCTATACTGAATGAGAAGCGAAGTTACATCTAATTCATTTACGTCTGAGATTTATTTTTGTGAATTGACAAGGAGGAGATTGACATGACAACTGGAATCAAGCTCGTCACAATCGGAGGCGGCAGCAGCTACACGCCAGAATTGATGGAAGGATTCATCAAACGCTACGAGGAGTTGCCAATCCGAGAGATTTGGCTCGTGGATATCGAAGCGGGAAAAGAGAAGCTCGAGATTGTCGGACAGATGGCCCAGCGCATGTGGGACGCTTCACCTTATGATGTCAAAGTACATCTCACGCTCAACCGGCGGGAAGCGTTGCAAGGCGCCGACTTCGTCACGACCCAGTTTCGCGTCGGATTACTCGATGCCCGCATCAAAGACGAACGCATCCCGCTCTCTTACGGCATGGTCGGGCAAGAGACGAACGGAGCCGGCGGCATCTTAAAAGCGTTCCGGACGATCCCGGTCATTCTCGACATCGTCGAGGACATGAAACAACTTTGTCCGGATGCATGGCTCGTCAACTTCACGAATCCGAGCGGCATGGTGACCGACGCGATCATCCGCTACGGGAAGTGGGAAAAAGTCATTGGATTGTGCAACGTCCCGGTCAACGCGATGATGGCCGAACCGGAACTGATCGGTAAACAACCGGAGGAATTGACGTATTCATTCGCCGGGCTGAACCACTTCCACTGGCACCGCGTCCACGATTTGAGCGGGACCGACGTCACGCGCGATATCATCGACAAGATGTACGATGGTAATTCCGGTATCCCGGCAAACATCCACGACATGCCGTTCTTCAAAGAACAGTTGCACCAGATGAACATGATCCCGTGCGGTTACCATCGTTACTATTATCGCGCCGAAGAGATGCTCGCCCATATGCTTGAAGAGTATCGGGACCCGGCTGTCGGAACACGGGCCGAACAAGTGAAGCAGACGGAAGCGGAACTGTTCGAACTGTACAAAGACCCACATCTCGACCATAAACCCGAACAACTGTCGAAACGCGGCGGCGCTCACTACTCGGACGCTGCGTGCGAGACGATCGCCTCGATTTATGCGAACAAGAATACGCACATCGTCGTCTCGACAAAAAACAACGGGGCCGTCCCGGACCTCGCTCCGGACGACGTCGTCGAAGTGTCCGCCTATATCGGTGCGACCGGCGCGAAGCCGATTGCGTTCGGTGCCCTCGCACCGGCCGAGAGAGGCTGGCTCCAAGTCATGAAGAACATGGAGCTGTGCGTCGAAGAGGCGGCCGTGACGGGCGACTACGGTCTCGCCTTGCAAGCGTTCATCATCAATCCGCTCATCCCGAGCGGTGAGACGGCGAAACGTGTGTTAGACGAGCTCCTCATCGCCCATAAAGATCACTTGCCGCAGTTCGCCGACAAAATCGCCGAGCTCGAGGCAGCCGGTGTGACGGTCAAAGATGAAGTCGTTCAAGCACTCCGTCCAATCACCCAATGATAAAAAACAGCCGGTGCGTCCCATGGACGCACCGGCTGTTGCCTTATTTGATGAGTTCGAGGTCGACCGGAATGTTGTCTTCCACCGTCTCACCTTTCAAGTAATTGACGGCTGCTTCGACACCGAGTTTCCCGATCTCTGTCGGTTTTTGTGCGACCGTTGCGGCCATCGTTCCGTCTTCAACAGCCTTTACGGCGTCATCTGTCGCATCGAATCCGATGACTTTGACGTCGCTCATCCCTGCGCTGTTCAACGCTTGTACGGCACCGAGCGCCATCTCGTCATTATGCGCGAACACCGCAACAATGTCTTTGTTGTCTTGGAGGATGTTTTCCATGACCGTCAATCCTTGAGCGCGGTCAAAGTTTGCCGATTGTTTCGCGACGACGTCGAGTTTTCCGTCAATCGCCTCGTTGAACCCTTGACCGCGGTCACGTGTCGCTGAAGCTCCTGGAATCCCTTCGAGTTCGACGACTTTTCCGCCTTCCCCAACGAGCTCGACCATGTATTCGCCTGCAAGCATACCACCGGCCACGTTGTCTGACGCGACGTGGGCCACGACTTCTCCTGATTCAGCGTTCCGGTCGACCGTGATGACCGGGATGCCCGCGTCGTTCGCGCTTTGAACGGCCGCTCCGACCGCTTCCGAGTCGGTCGGGTTAATGAGAATCAAGTCCATGCCTTTTTGAATCATGTCTTCGACGTCGCTCACTTGTTTCGCCGCATCGTTTTGCGCATCTGCGACCGTGAGTGTGGCATCGAGCGCGGCAGCTTGTTCTTCCGCCCCGTCTTTCAACGCGACGAAGAACGGGTTGTTTAACGTTGAGATCGAGAGACCGATTTTAAAGTCCCCATCTTTCACTTCTTGCTCTGAACTCGATCCCGGTTGTTCCGTCGAGCAGGCGGCCATGACGACCATTGTCAATACGAGTAGCCAAGCTGTCCATTTTTTCATCTTCCGTTTCCCCTTTCGATGATTACGCGTTTTGTTTCCGATCGAGCAATACCGCGAACAAGATGACGGCACCTTTGACGACGAGTTGGAAGAACGATGAAACCCCGAGCAAGTTCAATCCGTTGTTCAACGTTCCGATAATGAGCGCTCCAATGAGCGTCCCGACGATCCAACCGCGACCACCAGCTAAACTCGTCCCCCCGAGGACGACGGCTGCGATCGCATCGAGCTCGTATGACGTTCCGGCCGTCGGTTGCGCCGAGTTCAGCCGTGACGTCAAGATAATGCCGGCGAGTGCCGCGAGCATACCAGATAACGAATAGATCATGACTTTCACTTTATTGACGCCGATTCCCATCAGTTTGGCAGCTTCTTCGTTACCGCCGATCGCGTACGTGTGGCGGCCGAACGTCGTCTTTTTCAAAATGAAGTAGAGCACGCCGAACGCGATCAGCATTGTGACAGCCGGCACCGGAATGATCCAGAAGTAGCCGCGTCCTAACATCTCGAACCACGTCGAATCGCCTAAGCCGGTGATCGGCCGTCCGTCCGTATAGACGAGCGTCAAGCCTCGATAAATCGTCATCGTCGCAAGCGTCGCGATGAACGGTGCCACTTTCCCGTACGTGATGACCGCCCCGTTAAAGGCACCGAGCAAAGCCCCGGCAATCAATCCGAGCGCGATCGCCATGACCGCATGCTGTCCATCGACCATCATCCCGGCGACAAAAGCCGACGAGAGCGCTAAAATCGATCCGACCGATAAGTCGATTCCGCCCGTCAAGATGACGAACGTCATCCCGAACGCGATGAGGGCGTTGATCGATACTTGGCGTAAGACGTTAAAGATGTTATTGAGCGAAAGAAATCCTGGTTCGAGCGCCGTTACGACGACGATGATGACGAGTAGTCCGAACAACGGACCCAGTTTTTGACCCCACCCGAGCTTTTGCGGTCGCTGCAGTGCAGTCGTTGCTTTTAATTCCATGTCACTGTCCTCCTGTCGCATATGTCATGACTTTTTCCTGCGTCGCCTCGTCTTTCGACAACGTCCCGGTGACGACGCCTTCTCGCATGACGACGATGCGATCACTCATGCCGAGCACTTCTGGTAAATCAGACGAGATCATGATGATGGCGACGCCTGATTCGGCGAGTTCACTCATGATCGTGTAAATTTCTTTCTTGGCGCCGACATCGACCCCACGCGTCGGTTCATCGAGAATGAGGACGTCCGGTTCGACGCCGAGCCATTTCCCAAGGACGACTTTTTGCTGGTTCCCGCCCGAGAGCGACTTCACTTTTTGTTCCATCGAATGATGTTTGACACGTAGCTTTTTCAAGTAACTGTCGGCGAACGTCTCTTCCGCTTGTCTCGAGATAATCGTTCCTTTCGCCCGGCGATCGAGCGTCGGGAGCGACAGGTTTTCCCGGAGCGAGAAGTCGAGCAATAACCCTTCGCCTTTTCGGTCTTCCGTCAAAAAAGCGATTCCGTGACCAATGGCGTCAGCAGGTTTCTTGATTCGCACTTCTTTCCCGTTCAATTTGACGGTTCCGCCTTTGGCTCGATCTGCCCCAAACAAGGCGCGCATCACTTCCGTCCGTCCCGCCCCCATGAGTCCAGAGAACCCGACGATTTCACCGGCCCGGACGTCGAACGATACATTGTGGAACCGGTTACCTATCAATCCGTTCACTTCAAGCACGACGTCACCAATCGTCGCCGTTCGGTCCGGATAACGCTCCCCGATTTCACGGCCGACCATCTCTTTCACAATTTCTTCAAACGACGTCTCAACAATCGGGTGTGTCCCAATTGAAATCCCGTCACGAAGCACGGTAATGCGGTCGCACAGTTCGAAAATTTCTTCCATCCGGTGCGAGATGTATATGATGGAGACCCCTTGGTCACGCAGTGCACGCGATACCGAGAACAGCGCTCGAATCTCACGGTCTGTCAGCGCTGCGGTCGGTTCATCCATGACGATGACTTTTGCGTCCGTCATGAGCGCCTTGGCGATCTCGATCATCTGCTGTTGCCCGACTGACAAGTTTTTCGCAAGTTCATCGACTTCCATGAACACGTTCAGCTCGGCCAAATATTCACGGGCCCGCCGCTTCATCTCTTGTTGTTTGATGACGCCGAACGCCCCTGTCAACTCACGGCCGAGGAACAAGTTCTCAGTGACCGTCAATTCCGGCAAGATATTCAACTCTTGATGGATAAAGGCGATGCCTTCCCGCTCCGCTTCTTTCGGATGCTTGAATTGACGGACCGCCCCGTCGATGACGATTTCTCCTTCATCCTGTGCGTGAAGTCCGGTCATTACTTTCATGAGCGTCGATTTCCCGGCCCCGTTCTCGCCCATTAAGGCATGAATCTCACCAGGTAACAGTTCAAAATCGACACCTTTCAATACACTGACCGGACCGAACGATTTATGGATGCGTTTCAATTCGATATGCATCGAATCCCTCCTTAAAAGATGACGCCGGCGTGCAAGATGACGTTCGCGTATGGTGTTGCCTCTCCGGTTCGGATGACGACTTTCGCCGTTGCGACTTCCCGTTTGAAGTCTTCATGCGAACACGTCTTCACCGTATCGAACCGTTCGGTCAGCACGTTAGCAATCGGTTCATTTTCCGTGAACACCTCGTCGGCGACCGTGATTTGTTCGATGACCATATCCGCCTCGACCGCGTCCAACACGTCGAGAAACGAAGGTTCCCCGAGGCGAAGCGCCAAGTCGACTCGTTCAACCCCGTTTGGGATCGGCAAACCGCAGTCAGCGATGACGACTTTATCGGTATGGCCGAGATCGGCGAATACTTTCGTCAAGTGACTGTTCAAAATACCAAGTTTCTTCATCACACTCGCTCCAATCGTGTCTTGACTTCGTCTCGGGTCGGCATGCCGCCTTGCGCGCCGAACCCTTCCACGCTCATTCCTGAGGCGACGACGGCAAATCGTGCCGCTTCTTCTAATCGCATCCCTTCGACGAGAGCGACCGCCAAGGCTCCGTTGAACGTATCGCCGGCACCGGTCGTATCGACGACATCGGCGCGGATGGCCGGAATGTGCCGAATCGTCTCGCCGTCGAAGAAGCGAATTCCGCGGACTCCTTCGGTCACAATCAATTTGTTCGGATAGCGGCGCAACACGTCTTCGATTGTCACTTCACCGAACAGATCTCGGCACTCGTGCTCGTTCGGTGTTACGTACGTCACGTTTTCGAGCAGTGTTGCCGTGAGCGGTTGCGACGGCGCCGGATTCAACAGGACCGGGATATGGTGTTTCCGGCAGTACGCACTCACTTGCTCGACCGTCTCGAGCGGAATCTCAAGTTGCAACAAGACGAGCGTCTCTTCATCGAGCAAGGCGTCGAGCTCTGAATCGGTGAACTGCACATGCTTATTGGCCGATTGGACGACGACGATCGAGTTATCACCTTCGGCAAGGACGATGTGCGCCGTGCCTGTCACGTCTTCTTCGATCGTCCGCAAATGTTGCGTTAAGACGTTATTCCGATCAAAGTTTTGCCGAATGCTCGTACCGAACGCATCAGAACCGATGCACCCGACCATCTCGACCGTACCGCCGAGTCGCGCTGCGGCCACAGCTTGGTTGGCCCCTTTTCCACCTGGTACTGTTTGAAACGCCTCACCGATGACCGTCTCTCCTGCTTGTGGTCGTTTGTCCGTCGTGACGACCAAATCCATCGAGATGCTTCCAATCACTACAATTCGCTTCATGTGTCCTGCCCCTTCCGTTTCGTCGTCTGCCGCTCCGTCAACGTGACGGGCAATAAAATCTCTTTCGTCTCAATCTCTCTCTTTTCAATCAAATCGAGCAACCGTTCCGTCGCCCGACGCCCCATTTCATAGATGGGCTGTGCGATCGTCGTGAGAGGCGGGGACGTCATTTCGCCGAGCTCGATGCCGTCATAACCGATGACTTGCAAGTCTTCCGGCACACGCACGTTCCGGCGCACCGCTTCCTGCAGCACCGCCGCCGCGATGACGTCGTTGGCAGCGAACACACCATCGAACGGCCAATACGCATCAAACAAGTGTTTTGACGCCGTGACCGCCTCTTTAAACGTAAAACTCGAATGTGTCATCCCGACGAGTCGATCGCCGGCGACGTCCAAAAAGCCATCCGTCCGTCGTTTTACCGTCTGGAGCTGTTCCGGTCCCCCGATCTGGGCGAGCTTTGTCGCGCCACAAGCTAAGAGCGTCTCCGCCGCAAGCCGTCCGCCTTCATACCCGTCCGAGATGACGGCATCGATCCCAGATTTGACGATGCGGTCGAGCGCCACCATCGGCAATTCCAGCTTTTCGTAGTTCGGGTTGTCTGAATGATTCGTCGTGATGATCAAGCCGTCGACATGCATCGTCTGCAGCGCGACCAAGTACGTCTGTTCTTTCGCAAGTTGCTCGTCCGTGTTACAGAGCACGACTTGATAGCCGTGTTGATTGGCCACGTCTTCGATCGCCCGGGCCAACTGTGGAAAGAACGGATTTGTGATATCCGGCATGATCAAGCCGATTAAACCCGATGTTTTTGTAAATAGTGAACGGGCGACCCGGTTCGGGGCATAGTCGAGATCGGCGATGGCCCGCTCGACGGCTTCCCTAGCTTCTGCACTGACATATCCGTTATTGTTCATGACACGGGACACGGTCGCGACAGAAACGTTCGCCCGTTTGGCCACTTGTTTGATTGTCGCCATCTCGCTCCCCCTTTTTGGTAACGCTTACAAACACATCATAATGTGTAACCGGTTACATATCAATGATTTTTTTAAATTTCTTAAAAAAAACCATCTCAACGTCGAGATGGGGCGTGCTCATATTCTTGTTGTGTGATGACATACAGAAGACTTTGAACGGTCCGGCCGTCCAGACGCGTCAGTTGTTGCGATGTCGTGAAAACGTACGTGAAACCCGTTTTCTCGACGACGCGGCGCGACTGGTCGTTGAAATCGAAATGGCCGCACCACACCCGTTCAAGACCGAGATCTTCGAAACTATGGCGAATCACTTCCCGTACCGCTTCCGGGATGTATCCACGCCCCCAATGGTCGGGGCTGAGCACGTAACCGATCTCACGCTGGCGATCATGTTGAATTTCCGGGTCGGGCCGCCGGTCATGCAATCCGAGGCTGCCGATGACTTCGCCGGTCTCTTTCAGCGTGATGGCCCAGACGTCGCCGTCTTGTTGAAAAATACGGATGACATCTTGTGTCTCCTCAACCGATTGATGCGGCGCCCATCCGGCTTTTGGACCGACCCGCTCGTCTTTCGCATAGTAAAACATCTGCTCAGCGTCCTCGAGCTGAAACGCCCGCAATCGGAGCCGGTCTGTATCGAGTTGAATCATGTATCCTTCCTTTCCCTCGTTTCCCTCCGATTCGTTCCGGGAATGAATTCATGAGGAGGGATGACGATGCCGTTTGATTACGACTTAGATTTTGAGACGATTGACTTTCGAAAACAACCCGAACTGTACCGAGTCGGACGAGGGGAACAAGGCGTCCTGCTCGTCGAACCGTACAAGAGTGAGATTTTGCCTCATTGGCGCTTCAAGACACCAGCTATCGCCAAACAGTCGGCAGACGAAATCATGGAGCTGTTTGAAGCTTATCGGAAAAACGATGACTTCGTCGGGATGGACATGGCCCGCAAGTTCATTCAAATGGGTTATACGCGGGCCCGCCGTTACGCCAACTATAAAGGCGGGCGCAAGTATAAAGACGACGGTGACATCCACGAGCGCCAAATCGATGAAGAGAAAGCCGAGTCGGCCCGCATCTTCAAAGAGCGCTGGGATCAAATTCGGGCCGATGATGATTATTTGAGACGAAAAAAAGCCCACCAGAAACAGTATGGTTGATCAATCGGCCATGACGACGAATTCAGTGTCCGCTTTTTGAAACGAGGCGATCGGACGAAAACCGAACTGTTCGTATAAATGAATGGCTCTTAGATTGAACGCGGCCACGGTCAACCGGAGCGGCTTCCCGGCCCGCTTCGCCTCTTTCACCACGATGGCGAAGAAGGTCCGGCCGAGACCTCTCCCGGTATGGTCGGGACGCATACCAAGCCCGATATCCGTTCGTGTCTCGTCGTACACATACGTCTCGTTCGGCACTTGGGCATACGCACCGAGACAAAAAAATCCGATCAGCTCGGTTCCATCGTAAATCCCCTCGTAAGTCATCAGTTCGTCAATCCCGTCGTCAGACGGTGCTTGGTTATACAAATGATAAGGAGCCTCGTACGTCCACGCCTGAATCGCGCGGGCGTCTTCTTCTGTCACATGACGAATCTCCATGCCATCCTCCTTTCCTTCGTCTTTCTCTGTTCGTCCTTTCCGTTTCGAATTCCTGTCTTGCTCCACAAAAAAAGGATGGGTCGCCCCATCCTTACTTCCGCGTCCACGATGCCGTAATCTCGACATCAGCCGCATGCATCAAGTTATGGATCGGGCACCGGGCCTCGACCCCTTTTTGAAGCGCCGCGATGCGTTCATCTGACTCCGTCGTCTCGAGGACTACTTTGATGTGCACTTTCTCAAAATACGTTCGGACCCCTTCGACGCCTTGGAAGCCGCGCGGATCAAGCGTCCCTTCCGTCACGAACGTCACCCCGTCGTAGTCGAAGTTTTGATCTTGGGCGACGTAGGCGATCATAATGGTCGTACAGGATGAGTAAGCCCCAAGTAAGTATTCAAGCGGATTCGGTCCGGCGTCCGTTCCGCCGAGCCGTTCCGGTTCATCGACGATAAACGGTTCTAAGTCACGCACATGCACCGTCGTCTTCACACTTGTCGCTTCTCCTTCAGCACGCATCGTCACTAACGGTTTTTCGCTCATAGCGTCTCCTCCTCCAAAATGATGTCATCCTCCTATTCGTTCCCGTTATTTCGGACCGTGTAACACGTCATCGTAAATCGCATAATCATTTTTCCCTTGTTGTTTGATTTGATACATCGCTTGGTCCGCTTTATGGATGAGCGTATCTAGATCGTTTCCTTGTTCAGGCGATACACTCACCCCGATGCTCGCTCGAATCAAAACGGTCTCACGCCCGAGTCGGAACGGCCGCTCCGTCAACAGCGACTGCAACCGTTCAACGAACGTTACGATGTCATCCGCTTCGACATCCGTCAAATAAATATAAAACTCATCGCCCCCGACACGCGAGGCGAGGCCCGTCTCCGGTGTCGCCGTCTCGAGCAAGACACCGAGATGGACGAGAAAGTCGTCACCGACTTGGTGGCCATACGTGTCGTTGACCCCTTTAAACCCGTCTAGGTCCAGTATGATGAGCGCGAACGTATCCGCCCGCAACAGCGCTTGATCAGCTTGTTCGTAAAAGGCGCGGCGATTGGCTAGTTTCGTCAGCGGATCGTGATAGGCGAAGAAGCGAATCGTCTGCTCGGCTTCTTTGAATGAATGTACGTCCCGGATGAGAATCATCCCGTGAATCTTTTGGTCGATATAGACGAAATCACCATCGATGACGACGTAACGTTCTTGCCCCGTCTTCGTTAAAATTTTCGTCTCAAACTCGAGGAACTTCTTTTGGGCGTGGAAATGTTGGCGATAATGCTCGCACCATTCGTCCCGTTTTTTCTCCGGCAACAAGTCGACGAAGCGCTCATTGACGACTCGCACCGTATGGAACAACATACGCGCGGCCGGGTTGGCGCTCTCGATCCGCCCCGCGTCGTCGACGAGCAAGATGGCGGACGGGTTCAAGTTGTACAGGGTGCTGTATCGTTTTGCGTACGACGCCAAAAAATCGAGCCGGTTCATGGCCACGACGAGCGCGACCGCCCAGACGAGCCCGCCGAACATGTACCCGTACGGCGGCATGACGCCCCGGAACTGGAAGTAGCCGAAGACGACGTCCCAAATCAAGACGACCACCGCCGTCCAAATGAGCATCCGTAACACGCGCTGGTGCTCCGACCGTTCTGCTCGCTTGAGCGCGTAGATGAGCAACAAGATGATCAGAAAATGAAACACGTTCCCGACCGTCATCGTCGTCAAATAGGAGGCGTTGAACTCTGGATAAATCCATAGCCCGACACGATCAAAGCGTTGACTGTTGATGATGTTCTCTTGACGGATGAACGTCAAGGCGACCGGGATGAGCGGCAAATATATCGCATATGGATATATCCATTTTGGCAACCTCGCCCCGACCCCCGTCACTTTGACGATGAAGTGGACGGAGAAGACGAAAATGAGGATTCCGGCGTTGCCGAACCAGTAGGTGACGAAAGCTGGACTTTGTTCGATCGGCGACAAGTGACGTCCGAACTCCGCCATGAACAGCATCGCATAGCCGAATACAAATAGGCTGAGCAGACGATGTTCGACTTGCCTCGGGTTGCGCAGCAACACGTCGAGGGCCAGGTGGCTGAGCAAGAAGGCCGGTACGAGATAAACGGCCATGTATATAAACAGTGCGGTCATGGAGAGACCCCTTTCTCAAACGGATACGTCTTTACTTTCTCTATCGGACGTTTCGTTTCCTTTATCGAGCCAAAGGGCACATTCCAAAAAAAAACGAACGGACCAAAGTCCGTTCGCACGCATCATAATGTGTCTTCGATGGCCGTGTCACCTTTGACCAGGTCGATCGCTTTATTTTTCGCTGCCTCGTTCCCGATGACGTGGGCGAGGAAAGCGGCCACGTCTGCACGTGGAACCTCTCCGGTCGAGACGTCCCCGACCTTCACTTTGCCCGTGCCGGAATCATCCGTCAACGCCCCCGGACGGACGATCGTGTACGTCAGTCCGCTCTCTTCGAGCAAGCGGTCCGCATGATGTTTCGCCACATAGTATGGCTTCATCGAGTCCGGCCACGCCGAGCGGTCTTCAGCCTTCAAGGCGCTCACCATGACGAACTGTTTGACGTTCCCGTCGGCTTTGGCCGCTTCGACACTTTTCGCGGCACCGTCCAAATCGATCAGCAGCGTCTTGTCCGCTCCTGTGTCCCCGCCGGAACCGGCTGCGAATACGACGACGTCCATGCCCGCGATCGCTTGTTTCAACTGAGCGACGTCACCTTCTAAGTCACCTAAAACGGCTTGATAACCTTTCGATGTGAAATCGTCGAGTTGCTCTTGTTTGCGGACCATCGCCGTCACGTCATGCTTGCCTTCCTCATGTAAACGTTCGACGAGCTGTTTCCCAATCTGTCCGTTCGCACCAATTACAAATACGTTCATTTGCCTTCCTCCTCGAATCGAATTCAGAGACACTTGAAACGTCGTGTGGCTTCTGCCACGTCCGGCGCCGAAGCGATGGCCGAGATGATGGCGACCCCGTTGGCCCCGTCACGCCGAATCGAGTCGACGTGTTCAGGCCGGATGCCCCCGATCCCCACGATGGGGAGCTCCCGATACGCCGTCCGCACTTGACGGATGAGCGTCGTCCCGTTCACTTCTCCGGCGTCCTCTTTCGAGTCCGTCGGAAAGACGGGACCGATGCCGACATAGTCCGCGTGCTCAATCGCCGTCGCCGCTTCTTCGAGCGAGTGTACCGAGACACCGAGCCATTTGTCCGCCCCAATCATCTGTCTGACGCGGCGGGCCGACACATCTTCTTGGCCGACATGCACCCCGTCTGCATCGAGCTTCAACGCCAGCTCGACGTCATCGTTCACGATAAACGGGACGCCGTACGTGCGACAAAGTCGAAGCAACCTTTTTGCCACCGCTTCTTTTTCATCTCCATACAGTGCCTCATTTCCTTTTTCGCGAAATTGGAAACATGTCACACCACATTGGAGCGCCGTCTCGACCGTGCGGAAGATATTTTCAGTGTTCGTCGTCCCGCATATGAAGTACAGCCGCAAACGCTCAGCGAGCTCGGCTTGCCGTGATCGTTTCAATCGTCACATCCTCCCCTCTATACATCCCGTACGCCCAATGATTCGTCGGTCCATGTCCCGAACCGATGTGTAAGTCATGGACGATGGCACTTTGAATGAATCGTTTCGCCGTCACTGCCGCGTCGATCAACGCGTGTCCTTTCCCGAGTTCAGCTGTGAGCGCTGCCGAAAACGTACACCCCGTCCCATGCGTATTCGTTGTCGCCACGCGGGGAGCGGACAACACGAACGCCTCTGTCGCAGAGATCACGAGATCTTCAGCACGTTCGCCTTCGAGATGGCCTCCTTTCAAGATGACCGCCTTCGCCCCTAACGACAAGAGGCGTTCCGCTGCCTCGAGACGATCTTGAAACGTACGAATCGTCAATCCCGTCAACACTTCTGCTTCCGGCACGTTCGGTGTGACGACGGTCGCGAGCGGCAATAAGGACGTCTTGAGCGCGTCGACGGCTGTGTCTTGCAGTAGCGACGCCCCGCCTTTGGCGATCATGACCGGGTCGACGACGAGCCGTTTGAACGCATGCCGCTTCACTCCGAGAGCGACGGTCTCAATCCGACTCGCATCGAACAACATCCCCGTCTTGCACGCTTCGATCGAAAAATCGGAACCAATCGCATCAAGTTGTTGCGCGAGCAGTTCTGGTGAGACCGCTTCGACGCCATGGACACCGCGTGTGTTTTGCGCCGTGACCGCCGTCACGACACTCGTTCCAAACACCCCGAGCTCTTGAAACGTCTTTAAATCGGCTTGAATGCCGGCTCCACCGCCTGAATCCGATCCAGCAATCGTCAACACTTGGGGGCGCATCATGATACCACCTCAATTCGATCGCTCGGCAGTTCGATGGCGGTCATCTTTCCAAGTTCGTTCAAGAAGTGGATTGGGAAATCTCCCGACCCGTCGGCACGTGCTGTCGCAAGTTCCCCGCAGCGGGCATATCCGGCGAGCGCCGTCGCCGTCGCGCTCATCGCGTCTGCTTCGACCGCAAGAAACGCACCGACGACCGCACTGAGCAGGCACCCGGTCCCGGTCGTCCGAGTCATCACCTCAGTACCTCCTTTGATTTCAATCGTCACGTCCCCGTCACTGACGACGTCCATCTCTCCGGTCACAGCGACGACACAGCGATACCGTTTGGCCGCCTCGCGTGCGACATATGTCACGTCATGCAAGACTTCTCCTGCGTCGACACCACGGGCGTGACTCGTCTGGTCAATCAGTGTCGCAATCTCACCGGCGTTCCCACGAATGACCGTCACCTGCACCTGTTCAAGGATGGCGGTCGCCACTTGACGTCGAAATGCCGTCGCACCGACACCGACCGGGTCGAAGACGACAGGGCGTCCTGCAGTGTTCGCCGCTTGTCCGGCCCGAATCATCGTCGCTTCGGTCGTCGCATCGAGCGTGCCGATGTTCAACACGAGCGCGTCACTCACTGTCGCCATTTCCGCTACTTCCTCGATGGCTGATGCCATGACCGGGGACGCGCCGACGGCGAGCAGACCGTTCGCCGAAAAGTTCGCGACGACGATGTTTGTGATGTTATGGATGAGCGGCCGCTCGTCTCGGACTTTATCCCATAGGTCGCGCTTCATCGGCTCACCTCCACCGGTACGTCCCACGTCTCGAGCGTCCACGCCATCTGCCAAAACGCCACTTCGTAGTAACAGCTCTTTAAGAACGATTGACGGTACCGTTTGCGTTCGGCTTCCGTCGCCTGTTCGGCCAACAGATTGAGGCGTTCAATCTGTTCTTCGACGAGTTCGCGGAACCATTCCGATCCGTACGTCGCAATCCAAGCCGTATAAATCGGATGATTCGGCTTCGCACCTTTCAACCGTTCCCCAATCTCGTAGTACACCCAGTAGCATGGCAGAATCGCCGCGAGTACGTCGCCGAGCGTCGGTCCGGCTTGCTGCATGTGCATCGCATACGCGTATGCGGTCGGCGCCGGCTCGAACTGTCGGCGCTCCTCTTCGGTCACGTCAAGCATCGTGAAGAACTCCCGATGCAAGGCGTGTTCCGCCTCGATCGTGTGCAGTGCGTGCGTCAAAAAGCGGCTCGACAGTTCCATGTCTGATGCAACGATCGCGCCTCTCGCTTGTACTTTTGAAAACTGGTTCAAATAATACGAGTCTTGCATCACGTAATGTCGGAATTTCGCTTCATCGAGTGTCCCGTCACCGAGCGATTGGACGAACGGGTGGTCAAAACTCGCTTGGAATAAGGCATCCGCCTCTTGTCGGATTTGTTGTGTGAACGTCATTTCCGTCTCCCCCTTTTTGTATGAAAAAAGACGCCGCCTCCCATAACGGAAGCGGCGTCGGACATACACAGAGTGTGAGACAAGTCGTTTCGCCCACTTCCCTCCGCTAGCGTGAACTAGATCAGGTTCAAAGGGTCTGGACCATGTCCATCTCAGCCGCGTCACGCGACTCCCCTAGTGGCAAACATTATGAAATTCGGTCGTCTTCGGACACATCATACCAATAACAAATAAAAATTCAAACCTTTTTATCTAGATTTCATTCGTTTGAGTAACGTTGGGCAGGGAACAGTTTCAGTGAAATCTCAAATGATAGGAGCGATCAACATGAACACCATCTTACTGACGCTTGCCGTCTTATTCGTCGGACTGAACATATATACCTTCTTTCGACAAAAGACGTATCGGCAGACCGCCTTTGACGGGCGTCTCTTCAGCCATCTGTTCGTCAGCTTGTCAGGCGTGATGCTTGGATTCGCCGCCATCTACTATGCGCTTTCTTTGGACGGTATCATTCTCGTCACGTCGCTCGAATCGATGACCCCCGTCGAACCGTCCTGGCAGAACCTCATCTATTTTAGCGGTGTCACGCTCTTGTCGATCGGTTTCGGAGACTTGTTGCCAGTCGGCCCGGCCCGTCTGTTCGCGCTCGTCGAGGCTGCCATCGGCATCTTGCTCCCGACAGCATTTTTCGTAAAGTCCGTATACAAAAAAGAAGAAGACTGACAGGCAGTCTTCTAGCGTCCGGTAATGAGTAAATACATGTTAAATGCGACGAGGCCGAGCGGAAACAAAGCCACGACGATGATTGGCCACTTCTTCGTCCGGATGCCGACAAATAACAGTAAACTCCCTACTAGGAGCGCGATGAACGTCGTATACGGATTCAAGCGTCATTCCCCCTTCTATACAAGGGGGTTTCCCGACTCGGCTAAAACTTAATCGTTTGACTGCCAAAGCGTCGAAAAGCCGTCACGAATTTGATCGGCTTGTTCGTGTTTGTCGGGAAAGCGAGCCTGGTGCGCCACGCGGCGACTGACGTCTTGAAACTGTCGAACCGCCGCTTCAAACGCTCTCTCGAGCGCCGATGGGTCTGGGATCGTATACGTTTGCAAATAACCGGCCCAGTCATCGGTCGAGACGTAGTCTTTTAACCGATCGCCTGCTTTTCCTACGTTCACTGAAAAGTCCGTGGCAAACCCGACGTCCCACATCAACATTTGTCGAAGCATCGTCCGCATAATTCCCAAGTGATCGAGCGCATACAACATCTGCCCGCGCCGAAGCCCTTTCACGACGTAGAGCGACACCCACCAAAACTCGTTCCAACACTGGTCATACGCCCACCGTGTCGGACGGCGAATCCAATATGACTCATCTGTCGGAACCGGTGTCCCGGCCAGTCCGTCCCGATCGAGCAAGACGAGGCTGAGGGAATCTTCGGCGATCGCATCCCCCACCTCATGAAGCGGACGGACGGTCAAGTCGATGCGATGCCCGTCCTCATATTGGACGAGGAAAGCGAACCGGTCATAGACGAGACGTCCGGGTACTTCGTCGGGCGTTTGCATGATGAGCACCTTTCCGAAACGCCTTATCCATGAGCGGTCTTGCAAAAAGATCGATACGTCTCTCACGAAGCAAGTGACGTCGACGTCTTGATACGCGTCGGCCTCCACGTTCGGATTGACGAGCGATCCGTTCAAGACGAGGACGCGGACGTTGTCATCCGCTTTTGACAGCTCGCACAACTGCTCGATCACGGCTTCCTGGTTCATACGACAATTGCCCCGAGCGAGCGCGCCACTTGAACGGCCTGCATGACGTCTAGTTTCGTTTTCTTGAGCGTGACGTCCGAGAAATCAACCCCGTCCATCTGCGCACCACAAAAATCGGCAGCGGTGCAGTCGGCATGTTGTAAGATAGCGCGCGACATCACGGCGTTCGTCCATGTCGACTCGCTCAAGTCGGCACCGTATAAGTCCCCTTCGATGAGACGGACGTTCGACCAGTCCATTTTCCGGAGCGGGACGTGACGCAAGTTCACGAACGACCAGTCCCCTCCTTGAACGGTTACTCCTTCGAACGTACAGCTTTCAAACGACGTACCTGTCATTTTGCATTGATCGAACTCGCTTAAAAATAAGTTCGCCCCGTTGAACTGACAGTTCAAGAACGAGCTGCCGCGATGGCGGGATGCGTTCCACTTCGAATCAGTGAAGTCGCAGTCGATGAAACGGCATTGCTCCGTCTCGAACTCGGTCGCATCGATATACGTGAATCGGCAGTTCTCGAACGTCGTATGGGTAAGAAAGACGTCACGGAGCGTCTCGTCACGAAAATCTTCCCCTTCATATGTAGCGTGTGATTGAAACATGAGGCGCCTCCTTAGCGTATACTAGAAAATAGTAAAAGAATGGGAGTGATAAGAATGGATATCGTATTTCCGACCGAGCACGGTACGTTCAACTATCGCGTCGCTGGCATCTGGGTTCAAGACGGGCATTTGCTCGTTCACCGGAACGTGAACGATGACTTTTGGGCCCTCCCGGGTGGCCGGGTCGGCATCGGCGAAGAAGCCGAACTCGCCTTGACGCGGGAGTTGCAAGAAGAACTCGACGCCACACTGACAGGAACGACGTTCGCTTTCGTCTCCGAAAATTTCTTCACGTATTTAGAGCGCACAGTCCATGAGATCGGCATGTATTTTTATGTATCGGGTGACCTTCCGCTCCGGACCGGGGACTTTCACGGACCGGAAGGAGACCACTTGATTTATCGCTGGCAGCCGCTGCTTGAACTTCGGGATTTGAAACTGTTCCCTGAGACGCTCTACGCGTTGCCGCAATCACTGCCTCCACACTTTATCGACCGCTGAGTCAGTAACCACGTCTTGAATCTTGTCGTTTCTCACGCCTGACGCCGCGCCATATATGTGTGACGAAGGCGAGGCTCGAAATCCCGCACGTCGCTAAACATAAGTAAGTCGTCACGGTGTCACCTCCGAGCGCATACGCGTCGACGATAAAACCTTCCGTCCCAAGCAAGATGACGCTCGTCCCGATGATCGTGACGACGAGAAAACCGAGACCGAACGTGTTCAATCGCTCCGTCCGCTGGAACGCCGTCACCGCGAACATGATGACGCTCAGACAGAATAAAAACCAAAAGACAAATCGGAAGTACGTGAACACGTCCATACGGACTCACCCCTTAAAGAATGGTTTTCAACTCGTTCAAGTCGCGAATCTCATACGTCGTCTCGACCGTCGCCGCTACTTCGTTCGGATTATACCAACATGTGTCCAGCCCATACATCCGTCCGCCGGCAATGTCAGCCGTCAGCGAGTCACCGACGATCAGCCCGCGTTCGGGTGACACGTTCGGCACACGGTTAAACACGTAATCGAAGAACGGTTTCATCGGCTTCTGTGAACCGGTCGCGTCGGAAACGAACACGTCCTTGAAATACGGGAGTAACCCCGAGGCTTCAAGCCGCTTGAACTGTGTCTCGGTTACACCGTTCGTGACGATGTAGAGCGGATACTGCTCACTCAAGCTTTGCACGAGTTCAAGCGCCCCATCGATGATGTGCACTCCTTCGTGCAAATGCTCCCGATAGCGCTGCTCGACGTCGTGTCCGTCGATTGCGATACCGAGCGTGTCGAACAATTGTGTATGGCGGCCGATCAAGACGTCGTCCCGCCCGACCTCGCCGCGTTCGAATGCGCGCCAAAGTCCGTTGTTAATCGTCACGTATTGTTGTTTCAGTTCGTCGGTCATTCGGACGTTGTGCGAAGCGAGCAGCTGCTCCAAGGCAACGTGCTCACTCCGCTTAAAGTCGAGCAACGTGTCATCGACGTCAAATAAAATTGCATCATATCGTTTCATATTCTTTATTACCCCTCTCTGTCTTTAATGTACAGGAACACACATCGAAGTTCAAAAAAGGAGCGAACCATATGCCGAAAAAGCCAATCACCAACCTCGCGTATTCCGATAAAGAACTCGCATCGTTTTTTTACTTAGCCGATGAGACATTCGGTATCGACTTTCGCGAGTGGTACAATGCTGGCGAATGGACTGACCGCTATCGCTGTTATTCATTCACGTTCTATCGAAATGTCATCTCGAACGTCGGGATGAGCCGGATGACAGTGATGACGGACGGAACTGCTCGCGAGGCGTACCAAATCGGGACGGTTATGACGGATGAGATCAGACAAGGACAAGGACTCGCCACCCGCATCTTCAAGCACTTGTTCAAGCAACATGATACGGATGGGTTACCTTATTTTTTAGCTTGCGACGAAATCGTCGAACCGTTTTACGAGAAACAAGGGTTCACCGCCCAATCCGAACCGGAGCTGTTCATTTCCGTGTCAGGGGCGGCACCCCCGCTCGAACACGTCCGTGTCGATGCCGAACAGTGGCGTCGTTTCAAACTCGAGTCGCTCCCGTATTCACCGCGGCTGTACACAAAGGACGACATGCACATTTGGATGTTCCATTACTATCAAGGGATGGACGAGGACGTATATCGTTTCGATGACGTCCATGTCATTTATATGATTGAGCGCTCGCGCTTAAATCTGTACGCCGTGCTGTCGCCGCGGCCTGTCGACATGCGTGACGTCGTGGCACGGCTCTCCTTTGAAGGAATCACGGAAATCGTCTTTAAATTCACGCCCGATCTTGACGGTGTGGAACAACGTCCGTCCCGTGACGGTCAATGGATGTTTCGTATGAACGATGGACAGCTTTTCCCGGAAGGTTGTCGCTTCCCTTATTTGTCGAAAGCATGAAAACACTCGCCTCAAGGGCGAGTATTTTCATGTGTGAATGCATCTCGTAACGCGCGGGCTGCCTCTTTCACGGCCCGTTTTGCTTCTGGCACGTAAAAGTAATAGTTCGCAAACCCGTGAATCAATCCGGCATAGTTCTTATAGTCAACGGGGACACCGAGGCTGACGAGCTTGTTCGCATACGCCCGCCCGAGGTCCCGAAGCGGATCGTACTCGGCCGTGAGGAGAGTCGTCGACGGCAGCTTCTCTAAATACGGGGAGAAAATCGGTGACGCATATGGATCCGTCAACTCTTTCTCGTCATTAAAATACTGATGTTGGAACCACCGAATCAACCCTTCATCGAGCAAGTAGCCGTTCGCATACTCGATCAAGGACAGCGGTAAATTTTCCTCCGTCCCGGTGACCGGGTAGAACAAGAGCTGATGCGTGACGGCCGGGCCGCCCCGCTCAAGCGCGATCAAGGCGCTCACTGTTGCGAGCGTACCGCCGGCGCTGTCGCCTCCGACGGCGAGACGTGAGGCGTCCACCCGAAGTGTTTCCGAATGCTCGGCGACCCAAGCGAGCGCGTCATACGCATCTTCGACGGCAGCCGGGAACTTGTGCTCCGGAGCAAGACGATAGCCGACAGAGATGACCGTGCAATCCGCCTCGTTCGCGAGCGTCCGGCAAATCGCATCGTGCGTATCCAGACTCCCCGTGACATACCCGCCTCCATGGTAATAAACGAGCGTTGGCGCGATTGAATCGTTTGCCCGATAAATCCGGGCCGGGATCGATCGTCCATTAAGCGCCATCTCAAGATTCTCCACGTCATGCACACGCTCTTTATGTTGAAATCGGGTCATCATCGCGTCTTCTTGTCGTCTCAATTCGAACGGATCCAATCGATCGTACGTCGTCGGTAAATCATTTTGAAGCTGGTTCAAATAAAATTGAATCGTCGGATTGACTGGCAATGGGAATCCCTTCTTTCTCTATTGGCTTTCAGTTGCCTATTCCCACCGTTGCCTTCCTCTAAGCAGACATATCTGCTCGCCGCCATAGCGACCTTTATGGTTACTTTTCCGACGAAATCGCGCCCCCCATTGTTATATGTTTGTTCCTTCTTTCCGATCAGTTTCCCGTTTACCCATCAAAAGGTTTATTTTTTCAAATCAGGTGAATACTTCTTAAGGTGAAGCAAAAAGAAAAAGGAGTGTTGTTATGCATACCGATTTTACAAAGATGTACATCGACGGGCAGTGGGTCGAAGGCTCGAGCGACAAGTCAATCGACAATGTCAACCCGTTCACGGACGAGACGTTGTTCTCGATTCGCTCGGCCGATGAGAGCGATTTAGACAACGCCTACCGCACAGCCAAAGAAGCGCAAAGTGAATGGGCCTCCATGTTGCCGCAAGACCGGCGCGCCTTGATCGAGCGTTTCGCGGAACTGACGCTCGAACATAAAGAAGACATCATCGACTGGCTCGTCAAAGAGTCGGGCAGTACGCGCATTAAAGCGGAAGGTGAATTTTTAGCCTCGATGGCGATCATTAAAGAAGCGGCGACGTTCCCGTTCAGGATGGACGGGCTCATCAAGCCGTCGATCGTCCCGCATAAAGAGAACCGGGTGTATCGCAAACCGCTCGGCGTTATCGGAGTCATCAGCCCGTGGAACTTCCCGTTCCATCTCGACGTCCGCTCGATCGTCTCGGCGCTCGCGCCAGGCAATACGGTCGTCGTCAAACCGGCGACCGCGACACCGGTTACGGGCGGTCTCCTCTTCGCTTCATTATTTGAAGAGGCGGGTCTTCCGAAAGGCGTGTTGAACGTGATCGTCGGCCGCGGCTCGGAGATTGGCGACGCCATCGTCGAGCATCCGATTCCGAAACTCATCTCGTTCACCGGGTCGACCGAGGTCGGAAAAGGAATTGCCGAGAAGGCCGGTCGCATGTTGAAAAAGACCGCGCTCGAACTCGGGGGCAACAACGTCTTCGTCGTGCTAGATGATGCCGACATCGACCGCGCCGTCGAATCGGCCGTCTACTCGAAGTTCTACCATCAAGGTCAAATCTGTATGTCGACGAACCGGATTCTCGTCGCCGAGTCGGTTCACGACGCCTTCCTCGAAAAATTTGTCGAGCGGGTCAAAGCCTTGAAATTTGGTAATCCGAACGAGCCGGACACGCAAGTCGGTCCGCTCATCGACCACGACCAAGTCGAGCGCATCCTCGACCAAATCGATCAGACGGTCGAGGCCGGGGCGACGCTCCAAACTGGCGGCAATGCCGACGGAAACGTGCTCGAACCGACCGTCGTGAGCGGTGTCACGAACGACATGCCACTCGCGAAAAATGAGATTTTCGGACCGGTCGCCGTCATCTTGTCGTTCAAAGACGATGCCGAGGCGCTCCAAATCTCGAACGAACTCCCGTACGGACTGAGCGGTGCCGTCCACGGCTCGATCTATCGCGCGACCGAGTTCGCCCGCCAAGTCGAGACGGGGATGATTCACGTCAACGACCAATCGGTGAACGATGAGCCGCATTTGCCGTTCGGGGGCGAGAAAGACTCAGGGCTCGGCCGTTTCAACGGTGAATGGGTGCTCGAGGAGTTCACGACGCTCCAATGGGTCTCTGTCATGCATGAACGCCGTGAATACAAACCGTTCTTCTCTTAAGCAAAAAGCTGTTTCGGTCCACGGACCGAAACAGCTTTTTTATAGTTTTTTGACGAATTCCGACTTCAGTTTCATCGCGCCGAACCCTTCGATTTTGCAATCGATATCGTGGTCGCCTTCGACAAGACGGATGCCCTTCACTTTCGTACCTTGTTTGACGACGAGCGACGTCCCTTTCACTTTCAAGTCTTTGATGACCGTGACCGTGTCTCCGTCTCGGAGCACGTTCCCGTTCGCGTCTTTCACTTCAGCGTCTGCTTCGGCTTCGGCCGCCTCAGTCGGTGACCATTCGTAGGCGCATTCCGGGCAGACGAGTAAAGCACCGTCTTCATATACATACGTGGACTGGCATTTCGGGCAATTCGGTAGTTCTGTCATCTTGCATCCTCCATTCGCTTCTCTGTCGCCAGTATAACGTATTTTCGGGATGCCGACATCTGCCCATCACCCTTCCTGCGGGGTGTCCGGGCCTTCCAAAGTTAACTGATAGAACGACAAATCGAGCCACTTGCCGAATTTGTAACCGGCTTGCTTGATCGTGCCCGAGTGGACGAAGCCGACTTTTTCGTGCGCCCGGATGCTCGTCACGTTCGACGCATCGATGCCCCCGATGACCGTCTTATACTCCTGCACTTCGGCGAGCCGGACGATTTCACGCAACAATTTATTGCCAATCCCTTTTCCGCGATACCCTGGATGGACGTAAACGGAATGTTCAACCGTGTATTTGTAAGCCGGCCATGGACGAAACGGACCGAACGTGGCAAACCCCATGACGACGTCTCCTTCTTCCCAAACGATCATCGGGAATGCTTGGGCTTTCTTGTCTTCATACCACTCGACCCGGTTTTGAAGCGTGACCGGTTCGTAATGGTACACGGCAGTACTGTTGACGATGGCATCGTTATATATATGTAAGACGGCTTGAAGGTCGTCACGACGGCAATTTCGAATCATACATCCACCACTTTCATGAGTTTTTCTTCATTATACGTATCCTAATCGCAAAACACACGCGGCGACGCGCGCTTCCATTAAAAAAGGTCAGTCGCATCGACTGACCGTACGTTGCTCACGCCGCCAAACGATCACACATCGAGGCGCACTCGAAGCAGACGCGGGCACACTCTTGGCAATGCTCGTGCTTATGTTTCTCACACTCTTGAGCACACGCCTTGCAGATGATCGCGCAAGCCCGGGCAAGTTCCGGCACGAACGCCGAATCACGCGTCATCGCCTCGGCGAGAAACGCACACATCGCCGCGCACTCCCGGTCGAGCCGGATACAGTCGACCATCATCTTCACATCATGTTCCTCAAGACAAGATTCGAGACAGTAATTGCACGTCTCAACACAATCGTGCAGCGTTTCCAATTCGTTCGCGTAAATCCGGTGCATACGTACATCCTCCTTTTAAGAAGTGACACGACAACGACGACACGTTATTGATGTTCCCTAATCTGCAAAAGAAAAACGACCGTCGACTACCGCCTCGGGTCGTTTACGAACGTTCGATAAACGTAAGCGATCCCGTTCAACAAGCGCTCGGAATAACGCTTCGGTACGAAGCGAAGCCGGTAAATGCGATACATCCGTTTCAAGTCTTCCCATTGGTGATCGATCTGTTGACCTTGGCGAAATCTGGCCAAATCGATTAAAAAGATCCGTCCGTCCGAGCTCAAGATGATGTTCCGCAAATGAACATCTGACGGGGTGAGACCGCGCCCACGCGCCGCTAAAAGCGCGTTGTCGACGTCGTCCAGATACGCCGCGTCAATCCAAATCCCTTCGGTCAGACATTCGAACAGCGTCTTCCCTTCGATATAGTCGATCACGATATAATTCGGTCCGGCCTCGTGCAAGCGTGAAAACTGCGGAAGATCTGCCAGCGTCTCATAAACGACCGCTTCCTCGGCTGCGATATGGGTGAATCCAGGGAAAAAGACTTTGATGACGAGACAGGTGCCGTTAATCCGAAACACAGCGGCGCTGCGCCCGATGCCATGCAACTCGAGGCTCTCGTGCATATGTCTCACACGCGTCTCCTCGCCGGACTGGTCAAACGATACATCAGCAAATAAATCATAACGGTTCATGAGGGACTCCTCTTTCAAGTTGTGTCCTTAATCATACCGGATTTTTGAACGTTTGACTTGCTCCTTGAATCGACAAAGTGACGCTCGGTCTGTTTATCCGTATAATGAAAGCGACAGACAATTTAGGAGGAATCGATTATGCAACGAATCGCACTAACGGAAGACTTATCGTTTTCACGTATCGTCCACGGGATGTGGCGTCTCGCTGAATGGGACATGTCCGCACAAGAACGCCTCACTTTTATCGAGCAATGCATTGAGCTCGGCATCACGACGTTCGATCATGCCGACATTTACGGCGGATATACGTGTGAAGGCCTATTCGGAGAAGCACTTCGCTTGAAGCCGGAGCTTCGTGACCAAATCGAGATCGTGACGAAGACCGGGATTAAATTGACGGGCGACTTCAACCCGGGCCAAACGCTCAACCACTACGACACGACGAAAGCACATATTATCCGTCAAGCCGAACGGTCGTTGCAAGAGCTTGCCATCGACCACATCGACACGTTGTTGATTCACCGTCCCGACCCGTTGATGGATCCGGACGCAGTCGCCGAGGCGTTCACCGCGTTACATGAGAGCGGGAAAGTCCGGACGTTCGGGGTGTCAAACCACTTGCCGTCGCAACAACGTCTGCTCCAGTCGCGTTTGTCGTTCCAGCTCGTGACGAATCAGCTTGAACTGTCTCCGATGCAACTGAAGCATTTTGAGGACGGGTCAGTCGACTTGTGCCATGAAGAACGGATGCCGCTCATGGCGTGGAGCCCGCTCGCCGGCGGCCGTCTCTTCTCAGAAGAAGACTACGCCCCGCTCCGTGACACACTTCAGACGATTGCCTCACGCCATGACGTGAGCGGGATCGATACGGTCGTGTACGCCTGGTTGCTCGCACATCCGGCCCGCATCTTGCCGATCATCGGTTCTGGGAAAATAGAACGAGTCCAAAGCGGTGTCGAAGCGCTCAATATCGAGCTCACACGAGAAGAATGGTTCGAAATTTTGAAGGCCGCGCGCGGTCGTGACGTAGACTGAAGGTAAAAATAAACAGTTTAATCCTTTTATAAACCATTCGAAAAAGAGGGGAATGAATATCGCTTTACTTGAGCGATTGATAATTCTAGCTTTTTCGTCAAAAATCGACACTGCGAAAATCTCGAAATACCATTTCATATCCATAAGTGTAAACGAAGCCCGCTCAGTTCAAGTCGAGCGGGTTTTTCGTCTTTTTTTCAAAAAAACACTTTAATTTTCCTAAGCCTAAAGTCACAAAAAATTGGTGCTAAAATGATGAAAGTTATTCATTGAAGGAGAGCATCGATGTGAAAAAGTACCTGATTTTCTGTACACTTGCCATTTTAACGTTTTTGTTCGGATGCGAAGAAGAACAAGCGTTTCGCTTACATACAGCGCCAGAGTACTATCAAGGCCGCGCGACGTTACCGTCCGGGCAACAAATCGAGATGACCGAAGCGGACCGGACGAGCGTCCTAGACGCTTGTTATCCGGACGACGCCCTCGCCCTCGCTCCCGACGGCGAACGTCGTTGGATCGGCACGGTTACGTTGTCCCAACCGCTGACGACGAACGCTTCGACTCAAGCATTCCCGACGGCCACATTTTTTGAAGTGGAAAATCAAACGTATGTAGAATGTCGCGTCGACAAGATTTCTTACATGAAGCAAATCGACGCGGTTCCCGACAGTCTCGTTCCACACCGTGAACAAGCGGTCACGTACCCTTCCGTCGCCAAGCTACGGAACGCCCAACCGCACGAACGGTTGCACTACTTAAAGGAAATGAACAAACCTATCGGAAATGAACCTTATCCAAAACGGACGGCGCTCGAGCAGACGCTCGTCCACGTGACGATGCCGTTCAACGGATCGTTCGAAATGACGTTCGAGTCCTCAGAGGGTGTCGAGACGGTCACCGTGCCGATCGATGCAGCATCACGCCACCCGTACTTGTCGCTCGGCTTCGGGATCGAGACAGCGGAAGGCACGAACCGATACGGAATCTATACTTCAGTAAACCAAGATCTGTACCAAGACGTCATTCGGCCAAAAGACGCTTCGTTCGATCAACTCCTTGGGGCCCGCCGAACTGACACCCTCCCGTCGACACTCGTCCCGGGCCAACGCTATCCGTTGTTCAGTTTTTCGTTCATGCGTGACAACGTCCCGCATAAAGAAGTCGTCTCACTCACGTACAAACAGCCGGTCCTCCTGCGAGGAGAAGCGCTGAAACGCGAAATGCGCGCCGAGTTTTCCAATCGTCAGCATGCCGTCTTTCATGAACTCGCCCTCATCGGTACTGAGTCGAGAGACGCTGCATTTTTGACCCATTTGACAGCCGATGAGACACGTTTCGTCTTCAAGGCGATCGAGCGTTCCAAAGCGACGACCGAGACGGGCGAACCGGCCTCGATTCCGTATTTGACCGTGTTCGAAGGGATCTGTGCCCAAACGTTTGACGTCAGTTATAAAGGAGACGATGTCTTTTTGACGAATACGAAAACAGGGTCCCACTTTAAGCTACTACGGGATGATGCAAACAAATGGCACGACCGCTTTGACAACTAAAGGAGGAATCTTGTGCACAGAATCAGCATAGCCGCCTCACTTCTACTCACATTGGCTCTGGTCGGCTGCACGGAAGAGGAGACGGCGCTCGAACTCAACGTTCGCCCCCTCTTGTTTGACGGCTATCGCCTCGAGATTGGAAAGACGTTGACACAGATGGACGAGGCGGAGCATACGGCCGTCCATACGATTTGCGACGAGACGGACGTCACGTCGCTGCCGGACCGCCAGTTCGTCTTCGATGCGTCATATCGTAGCTTCACACGGTTCTCACCCGAGACGATTTCGCCCCTGACAGGCCTCACCGTCTTCCATGACGACGAAGCGACATACGCCTACTGTGAGACCGGCCACAGCCGGTATGTGAAACAGATCGACCCGGAACTCATGCCAATTGCTTATCGTGAAGCAGACCCTGAGCCGCTTCGCCCGCGTGCAGCCCGTGTGTCCGCCGATACACAGCAGGCGCTTCTTGAACAACTCGAGGACGACACTCCATATTTCGAGTTCAAACCGTTCAACGCGCCGTTTGTCGCGTTACAGGCGCCCCTGTTCACGACGCTTTCGATTGAAGTAAACACGCAGGACGCATCGATGACATTCTCTCGTCCTTACGAACCAAGCTTGAGCTTGCAACATGTGACGCTCTCGCTTCATATCGTTGAGATGAATGGGTTCGTCCAACCGGCGCTCTTTGAGTCTTCTGAGGCGAACACATCGCAGTGGCTGCTCGACCCGGTGCCTGACGGTGGTGTCCCGACACTGTCAGACACGTATCTGTTACCCGAGACGCTCGAGTTCGGGAAGACGTACCCGCTCTGGCAACTTTCCTATGATGTCGAAGGGGAAATCGTCGAGCAGACTGTCTCACTTCGCTATGAGCCACCCGTCACGATGACGCAAACCGAGGTTAATGCCGCAACGATGACGGCCGATGAGGAAGTCACCATCGGTTATTTCCACAAGACACCGCTGTCCGGGAAGACCGAGCTGCACGCCTTAGACGCGGTCCAGACGTTGACGACGGACGGTGCAATGTTGAAACAGATGGTGGCGCGGGCCGAACCGGTCAAACGGAGCGGCGAACCGGCCGACTATCCGTTGTTCACGTTAATCGAGGGTGTGACATCCCAGACGTTCGAGGTGACGCTCCATAAGCGCTCGAAAAAAACGGACGTCTTCCTCACGACCGAAGGCAAACATTACAAACTGAACTCTGAGGACAGCGCCTCGTGGCTGTCGCTCGCCCCTTACTGACAGACGGTCTTCCCGTCTGTCTTTTGCATGTTCTGTAAGCAACATCGTCCAATCACAAACCGAGACTGTGCGACAATGAAACAAATGACACGAAGGAGTGGATTCGATGACAACACGATTCGAACGCGACGTCGCCGACAGTTGGCGCGTCTCCTATAAACAAAACGGCTATCCGCACGTCCAACAAGGCTGGGTGTTGCCGCCTGAGCGTAAAGACGAGTTCGACCCGTTCATTTTGATGGCCGAGGACTGGTTCAAGCGCGGCACCTTTTCTGACCATCCGCACCGTGGCTTCCAGACAATCACGTACGTGATCGATGGCCGACTCGAACATATCGACAACCACGGCGGTCATTCGATTCTCGATGCCGGGGATGTGCAGTATATGAACGCCGGTTGGGCTGCCCGCCATGCCGAGGAGGCGGTGGCGGACGATTTGATCCACACGTTGCAGTTGTGGCTCAACTTGCCGAAGTCGCTGAAGACGACGACAACGTCTTATCAAAACGTCTACGTCGAAGATGCCCCGGTCGTCCCGGTCGATGGCGGGCACGTCCGCGTCTACTCCGGTGACATCGCCGGTGTGAAAGGACCGCTAGACAGCCTCGTCCCGATTACGATGAGCGAGATCCAATTGCGTGACGGGGCAACATATGAACACGTCTTGCCGGCGAACCATAACGCCTTCGTCTACGTGCTTGCCGGCTCTGTCGAGATCGGCTCACACGCGACACCGCTCGAGAAGACGGATGTCGCGACATTGACGTTCGATGAGACGATAGAGGGTGAGAGCGGCCTCTCAATCAAAGCAACGTCCCGGACGAAGCTCCTCGTCTATTCGGGAGTACCGCTCCGTGAAGATTATATCGCCCACGGTCCGTTCGTCATGAACACGGAGGACGAGATTCGCCAAGCGTTCCGCGACTATCACGCCGGCGTCTTCGGACCGCCCGCAGTGAAATAAAATGAGCCACGCGCGATGCGTGGCTCATTGTTTGTCCGGCTTCAATACCGTCTGCTGTGTCGGAATGCGTCCGATCGGCACGGTACGCTCGAAAAGGACGTATCGTTTCCCGTCCACTTCAAATTTCCGGTCCCCAAGATAGTGTGCGGACTTGCCGTCCTCGTATAACTTCGTCAAAATCGCCGGTACGTATTCATTCAAGTTCGTATAATGCTCATCGAGCGTCATGACGATATTGCCTTTCTCATAACCCATCCACTGGTTCGACATGAAGAACATCAATGAAATTGTTCCGATGACCCCAATCACTAAAATAACCGTTTCCATCAAACCCCTACCTTCGCTGTTTTCTAAACTGCTCGTCATAGCGACAACTTCTAATGATTTCGCAAGTGTTTCGTGACAATTTGACGTTTCGCCTGAAACCCCATTTGGTCATAAAATCTAGACGCCTCTTTATTCGCGACCCAATAATCTAGCTCGATGGAGGCAAAATCATGAGCATGTGCCCACTGTTCCACATATTCCATCATTTGTCGGCCGAAGCCGTTCCGCTTGTGAGTTGGCAAGATGCTGATTTGTCTGACATATAGCGTGCGTATTTGTTGACGAAACGCAGTACCTTTACTCACTATCTCTTCAAACCAAACATATCCGATTGGTTCCTCCTCAAATTTGCCGATGATAAAATGATGTCCGCTTTGCTTCATCGTATCAGCGATCGTGTCACGAATTCGCGAATGATCGTAAGGAGCAAAAAAGCTCGGCATCAGCTGAAGGTGGTGTTCATGAATGGGGCGATTCAACGTCGCAATCAAATCCGCGTCTCTCGTTTGTAGAAATCGCATCATCCCCCATTGCCTCCATATGGAGAGTTGCGGTCTTCCGTCACCCCGTGCGGCTTCTCGTTGCCGCGCAGCTCGTGCCGTTTTGACCCGCGCGGTTTCCCATGAAGACGATGCTGGATTGGACGGGCGAGCACATAGCCGCCGAACAAGGAGAGCGGGAATGCGATGAACGCCATTCCGAATAGAATTAGAATTTGATTATTCGACCCGCCATACGTCTCCGTCAAAAAGCTGATTCCAAAATAAAAGCCGACAAACAACACGCCTACGAACGCATACTCGATGCATTTCCCAAGAAATCGTTTCATCGATTCACTTCCTTTCGTTGTTACTCCCTTATACGAAAGATCGATACAAAACGTTTCATTTTGTTTGTTCGGCCACATACCAAATCGTCGCAACGCGTTCCGTCTCCGACACCCATTCTTGTTTCCCTTGAATGTAGCTTTCGATATCGCTCGGGTGCTGCTCAGCGAGTGTTCGTTTCAAGTCGCCATATTCGGCACGCACGTCCGGGAACGCTTTTAAATATTCACGAAACGCCAAATGGCGGGTCACACCTTCATCGCCCGCCTCGAACACGTGAACGTGAAACGTCCGCACCTCGTCACCTTTTGCAAAAAAACGACGCCGTGGAATACCATGCTCCCCAAAACTGCGATAGCCGAGTGCCTCCATGTGACCAACCAACTCGTCCACTTGCTCAATCTCTTGTACGACCGGCATGATGTCGATGATCGGCTTCGCTTCGAGTCCCGGCACCGACGTGCTCCCGATATGATGGACCTCGACCACGGTGCCACCGAATAGCCGTTTCAACTTGTCCGCCTCTTCCTCGAAGCGCGCCGACCATGCTGAATCGTACGGTACAACCTCTACTCGTCTCATGATGTCCCTCCTTGTCTTTGCTTCGATCCCCTTCTTCCATCATCATACCCGTTCTCGCTTCTGTTTACAGCCGGAAGTCGTGCGAGATGGTTTGTCGCATCAGAAAATGGGAAATGCTATTACTAATGAAATGAGAACTGGAGTGTGAAACTATGTTGACACAAGAGCAAATCGAGACGTTCAAAGAGCGTTTGTTAAAAGAGAAAGCGAAGACGGAAGGATACATGGAAAACCGAGAAGAAGTGTACGACGAAGGGGAACTGTCACACTACGACAACCATCCGGCCGACTCTGGGGAAGAGCTGTTCCTCCGTGAGCGTGACCAGGCCCTGACCGAACTCGATGAAGAGTTTTTGACCGACGTCGATAAAGCGCTCCTCGCCATCGAGAACGGCACGTACGGCAAATGTGAAGTGTGCGGTGAAGAAATTGAGATCGACCGTCTCGAAATCATCCCGGAAGCGACGCTTTGTATCGAACACGCACGTGAACGAGAAGCGGAAGAGCACAAAACCGATCAGGAACGCCCGGTCGAAGAAGACGTCCTTGATCCGTCGGAAACGGCACGCCGAAAACAACTTGATGGCAGTGACGACATCAACCAGAGCACCGATGCGTTCAGCCAAGTCGAGGATTTCGGGAGCTCCGATACAATCGCCGATAGCGAAGGAAACCACGATCCGACAAGAGAATGACGTCAAGCCGCCTCGGGCGGCTTTTTTGCGCAAAAAAGACGCAACGTGTCCGTTGCGTCAGTACGTGGCTTTAATGGCTGAAGCGCCACCGAGCAGTTGCGCTACTTTCATCGGATCGACTGTGTTCCCTGCCGAACTTGGCGAGAACGAGTAAGTTCCTTTGTGCACTTCGAAATGCAAATGCGGACCAGACGAGTTGCCGGTGTTACCGATTTGGCCGATGCCTTCGGCTTGGCGGACCGTCTGTCCTTTTTTTACATCAATCTTATGCAAGTGCGCATACACGGTCGTCCATTTCTGACCATCGATATTGTGCTCGATTTTGACGTGCTTGCCGTATGGCCCACGCCCGCTCACTTCGATGACTTTCCCATCGGCCGCCGCATACACCGGTGTGCCGATTTTCGCGGCGATATCGATGCCGTTATGGAACGTATAACCGAACTGTCCGCTCGCCGGGCCGAACCCTTGCGACAGACGGCCGTTCGCCGGCATCATGAACTTGTCCGGCGCCATCGCCGCATGTTGCTTTTTCAAGTCGCTCAACTTCGTCGCCTGCGCCTTCATTTGTTCAGATGCGACCGTATAAGATGACTGCGTCTTTTCTTTCGCCGCTTTGACTTCCGCTTGCTTCGCCGTCAATTCGTCGAGTGTCTGCCTCGCCGCCGCCTTCTGGTCTAAGATGTCTTGATGCTTCTTTTCAGATTCGGCCGCTTCGGCTTTCGCGTTCGGCAAGACGGTCGACAGTACTTGTTTGAACAACGAAGTCTCTTCCGGATCGATGGCCGCTTGATACGCCTCAATCTGTTCAGTCACTTCATCGATACCCGCCTGAAGGTCCGCTGCTTCCGACTCGATTTTTTCAATTTGTTGTTCGGCTTTCGCCACAGCTTGTTTTGACTCGGATAGCTGATGTGTAGTTTGTTCGATTGTTTTTGTCGTCTCGAGGAGTTGTGCCGGGGTGATGTCATTTGCCGACGCCGATTGCGCACCACTAAAGATGAACACACCTGCGCCTGCCGTAAGGATGAGTTGTTTCAACATATATATAGAAAACCTCCAAATGGGATCATTCGCTAGCTCAATAAAAAGCTACATGTGCGAATATAGCACCCCATCTAAAAAAGTTCAATATATGAAACATTTCATTTGTATGTCGATTTCATCACGACAATTGATTCCCATCCCATAGTCTTCACCGAATTTTCGCGGAGTTTCTCCTGTTCAGCCCCGCTTCGCTTTTAGCACGATGACGACGATGCTGACCGCTGCGAGGACGGTCAATGTCGGCCCACCGAACAAAAATAGCCGTGTGACGACGGATGATAAGTTCGTCGTCAGGCCGAGAATCGTCAATAAATTGCCGACGATCAGCACGATCATCAGCGCAGGCAACAGCCTCACCATCACGTCTCCTCCTTTTTCACCATCTCGAACTGGGCGACCGTGTCTTTTACGAATCCGAGCGCTTCCGCCGCCTCGATGAATGCCGGACGATCGGACGTAAACGTCAAATGAACCGGACGTTCACGACCGGCGGCCCGTAACAGCCAGTCGGCATCTTCGTCACGGCCGAACACGTCGAGGAGCACGTTATCCCGGAACAAGAGTGCTCCTTCTCGCCCGCCTTCTGTCACCCGAACGAGCGTGGCCTGTTGTTGGGTCGTCCGCACGTCCCGTTGCCAAATCGGACGGTGTGCAGCTTTCGGATATTCCTGTTCGAACAGCTCCTTGATCGAAACAGTGGCAAACGTCGCCGTCGTCTCGGTCGGGACGGATCGATAATAAACGATCTCCCGCACGACGTCATAACCGAGCCTGTCGTACAAGTCGAATGCCTGCTCATTTCCTTGAATGACCTCGAGCAGCCGCGTCCCTTCCGCTTGTTCGTCGAAGCGGCGCATCAATTCTCTTGCGATGCCGAGCCTGCGGTAGCCTGGTGCGACGGCCAACCCGCCGCAGCGAGTGACCCAGCCCGTGTCTAGATGGGCGATCCCGCTCAGCATGACACCGACCGGTCGCCCATCGACGTACGCCACGACGGACCGGGACGGCTGATTTTGATCGCGGACGAGGAAGATCGCCTCAAACGCAGCCTCGTCTATATCAAAACGAATCATATAATCGGAAAAACCGTCCATGAAAGCCCGATACAAATCGGCGATCGGTGGATTTTGTTGATAGGATACCACTTGATTCGGCATATCTCTTTTCCCCTCTTCATATCGTTCAGTATAATAAGACAAACTTCTAAATCAGGAGGAATGACCATGTCCCACGTCACGTTAGAAACGCTTCACAACGGCCACTGGCCCGCACTTGAGGCGTTCACGTTACCGCTCGATCAAGAAAAATATACGACCCTTCCTCGCGACATTGACTCCCCGCTCCCTGAAGGCGTGCATCCGATCGTCATCGTCGCCGACAGTCCCGTCGGTTTCTTTTTGCTGCACGACACCGAACAGGTTCGAACTTATACGGAGTCCGAACATGCGCTCTTGCTCTCGATCTTTTCCATCAATCACCCGTCCCAAGGAAGCGGCTATGCGAAAGCAGCGCTCCGACAACTGCCTGCCTACGTTCGTCAAAAATTTCCGAAAGCGCCGGAAGTCGTCTTATCTGTGAATTTGAAAAATGACGCCGCCTTCGCGCTCTATGAGAAAGTCGGTTTCTCAGACACCGGACGACGTATCACAGGACCGGTCGGAGAACAACGAATCATGTCGCTCACGCTCTGAACGGGATTCACTTCCGGAAACACCAGACTAAAAGCCCGCCAATCCCGAGAACGAGTAGGACGTTCAACAGCTGCCAAATGAAATCAATCATGTCGCTCATCCGCAAACGCTTTGATCCCTGTCATCACGTCGTTCCAATATGATGTCGGGTGCGGGACGAGAGAGGCGCACGTGACGTTATGCGGCTCCCCGGTCAACGCTGACGTCGCTTCTATCGTCTCAATGTCCCCTGTGACCAAAGCCGTAAACCGTTCACGGTCGACCGTGACGAGATCGGCGACCTCGGCCGCATCGAGCGTGAACGGTTCACCCGCATACGAATAGACATACGTATGGGCGAACTCGCGGTCGAGAAACGTCTCTGTCTCGATGACGTCTTCGAACACTCCTAAGGCGGTCAATTCGTCGAGCGTCACCTCAAGCCCGATCTCTTCCTGAACTTCCCGTACCCCGTCCCTGACCGTCTCCCCGGCCGCCAAATGACCGGCCGCTGTGATGTCGAACAGTCCCGGAAAATCTTGCTTCGTGTCACTGCGACGTTGCAAAAAGAGGCGTCCCCCTTCCACGAGCCAACAATGGAACGTCTCGTGCCAGTCTCCATCGCGATGGACGTCAGCCCGTGGTTTCAGTCCGATTTTCTTTCGCCGTTCGTCGACGACAGTAATGAATTCAATCATGTCCTTCCTCCTATCCCACACCTAGAACAAATCAGGGTCTTCTGAAAGCGTCCGAACTTTGCGGATCTTCCGCACCCGGCCCGTCCAACCGAGCGTCGTGAAGAAAAAGCCGCCCCCGATGACGAGCGACAGGCCGACCAAGCCTGCGACCACACCGTCAAATCCGTAACGTTCTCCGCTCATGACGAGCAGCCAAGGCGAGAGAAAGAATGTGGTCGCCAACAAGAATAAACCACCCCACATCCGTCGTCGTGGAAATCCAATCGTCCACCATCCGAACGCAACCAATGCCACACCGATCAATCCGACCATCCCGATTAGAATCATCGTCAGCGCCTCCGCTCTCCAAGTTGTCTTCATTACATTCCGCGGACCAATGACAAATTCCTGTCAAAACGGTTCGATAGATTACCTGATTGAGGGTAAATAAGTAGTAGACACCAGTGGACCGGGCTTTCGTAGAGGAGGCGCCTCATGAGAACTCGAATCATCTTTGCCCTCACGTTTATCGGACTTTGTTTGGCGGCCGTGTATTGGATCAGCACGTGGAACGACCATCAGATTGAAGGGACGATCGAACAAATCAACATTCCCCAACTGATGATCACAACGGAAGACACAGGGAGTGAGATGAAGTTGCGGACAGTGCTCATCAATGCAGAGACGAAAGTGACGGGAGATGTGCGTGACGTCCAACAACTTCGCACCGGTCAACGTGTGACCGTCGAACTCGTCCCGGACGGTAATTTGAACGTCGCGGTCTCCATTCATGTGCAATCCGATTGAATCGCACGTTTTTTCATAAAACGAGCATAGTTTTCACGGAACGGTGGAATATGAGAACAGGAAGCTGAAAGGAGCGAATGGTATGATTTCAAATACATTGTTGTCGGGGAAGGTCGCGTTCGTCACTGGCGCGGCATCAGGAATCGGACGGGCGGCGGTCATCCGGTTCGTCCAGGCGGGCGCAAAAGTCGCCATCGTCGACTTGAAACTAGAAGATGCCGAACAACTGGCGAGTTTGATCGGTGAGGAACGCGCCGTCGGGATCAGTGCCGATGTCGCCAATGAAGAAGAGATGAAACGAGCGTACGAACAGACAGTCGAACGGTTCGGCCGCGTCGACATCGTCTTCGCGAACGCCGGAAGGAACGGGACGATCACACCGATCGAGCATCTATCGCTCGAAGACTGGAACGGCGTCGTCGAAACGAATTTGACAGGGACGTTCGTCACCGTGAAACAAGCCATTCCGTACTTAAAAGAACAAGGCGGAAGCATCATCATCACATCGTCGATCAACGGAAATCGTTATTTTAAAAACTTTGGGTTCAGCGGCTATGCGACGACGAAAGCCGGACAGACCGGATTCGCGAAAATGGCCGCCGCCGAGCTCGCCCAGTTCGGTATTCGTGTCAATTCGATTTGTCCCGGCGCGATCGATACGAACATCGACGACTCGACGAACCGTGACGACGCCTTGCTAGAAGAGATCGTCATCCCGATCGAGTATCCGGAAGGCAACCAACCGCTCGCCGGAAAATCTGGATCGGCCAAGCAAGTCGCAGACGTCGTCTTGTTCTTCGCCAGCAACATGTCGAGCCACGTCACCGGTTCCGAAGTGTACGTGGACGGTGCCGAATCTTTACTTTAACGCCAACAGGTCGCCCCGCGGGGCGACCTGTTTACTTGAGGATCGGACTTTTCATCACAGCTTTCTGATAAAACGGCTGGAACCCTAACCGTTCCATGTTCCGTCCTGAAGCGGTATCCACTTTCGTCGTGACCGTCACGTACTCGCATCCGGACGCTTTCGCATGGGCGATGCGCTCGAGAATAAGTTGGGTTTGATAGCCTCTCCCTCGATAAGCCGGGATCGTGCTCGTCAAAAACAACTCCCCCATTCCGTCTTGAATGGCGAGAATACCGCCAGCGACCGCCTTCTCGCCGTCACGGACGAGAAACGCCTTATTTTCCGGGAGCGCATAAAAGCCTTTCGCCGTATCGACCGTCTCTTGAACAACCGAGCCCGCCTCCGCGAAGCCTGCCGCGATGGCCCGGGCCCACTCGTTCACGTTATCCGCGTCGACCCGTTCGACTTGATTCGGGTCCGGCAGCGTCGTCTCAAACTGCGTCACATCGAGCAACCAGACGTCAAGGAAGTGATCGAGCGTATAGTTCCGTTCCTGAAGGAGCCGGATGAGCGACATATCGGCGAGCGGACAGACCTCGATATGGAGACGGGAAACGTTTTTCCCACGGACCCACTTCTCCATTTGGTGCAAATCATAAAAACTCGTCGGGCGATTCAATCCGAAGCCGACCGCGAAGCTCATATTGCCCATTCGGAAGACGTGTCCTTTGTTCTCGACAATCAACTCCGAACCTTCATAGGGAGGGGTCTGTTTACGATGCCGAATATAAGCAGACGTCCCTTCCGCTTTGATGCGTTCGATTCGTCTGGCTAATTCTAAGCGTTTCATCTTGTTCCCTCCCTCTAATCTTCCCTGAGTTTACCACACTTCAATTGCGAACATGTTGTGATTCCGTTACAAGGCCAGTTACAGACGGACTTCGTCCACGACGAACGACGACGACCCTTCGATTTCTTCGATGAAGTGCGATCCGAACAACATCGCCGGTGTGAAACTGCCTGGAATAACCGGCTTCGAGTCGATGAGCCGCTTTACGACCTCGAGCGCACCGTAAACGGTGAAGGCATACGTGCTCGCCGTCTTGATCCGGACGATGACTTTACGTCCCTCGCCATTTGTCGCCTCGCCCCACACGTACGTTGACGAGCGTTCCCGTTCCGATTCGTCCGGTCCGCTGACGTTTTCATCCACGTAACGCAACAGTTTGCCTTGCACTGCGTCGCTGCCAAGAATCGGGCTAAACCATGACAATAACCGTGCCCCGTATGCATACACCGGCGGCACCGGGACCCACGTCGTGATGTTCGGAACACCTGTCGTATAGTACGCGGTCGAGACGTCGCCCCACGGAATGGCGATTGCTGTTTTCTTCCCGCGCCCAAAGTCGATTTGTCGTCGCTTCGCCCCGAGCGGGAACGGCGACAGTTTCCCGTCTTTTCGCTCGGCACTGCTCGAGCCGAGCCCACGAATCGCCGTTTTCATTGTCCCGCGCGAAATACCCGCCGCAGCCGAGAACCCGAGAGCGAGATTCGTCGCATCCGGCATCAACTCTTTTAACTTACGGGCGACGCAATCGGTCGGGATGACATCGAACCCGACACCGGAGCACAACAACACACCGGCTTCTTGCGCGAGCTTGACTCGTTTTTTCGAGTGAATGTACTCGAACACCTCGATTTCCCCGGTAATATCGAGGTAATGCGTCTTCGAGGCGACACACGCCTCGACCATCGGCTGACTCGTGTCAGCGAAAGGTCCGGCACAATGTAACACGAGGTCGATATCGACGAGTTCTTGTTTCGCTTGATCGAATGACAAACTGAACACACGCGTCTCACACCCGAGCTCTTTGCCGAGCCGTTCGATCGCCTCCGCACTCCGTCCCGCGAGTACCGGTGCCATACCTTCTTCCACTGCTTGGCGGGCGATCAGTTCACCCGTATAGCCGTTCGCACCATAAATCATCCATTTCATCACGATTCCTCCTTCAACTCTATGAACATGTCCTTTTCTTCTTCCCTATCCGTCCGACTTTCATCCGTACAGATGATGTACGATATTTTGAATCTGACGTTCGATAGTGGCACACCAACACAATCCCGAATCCGATATGTAAGCTGCGATGATCTTCCGATCCCTTTTGCCCACTCTTCCAACTCTTTTCAACTTTACACGACCCATCAAAAAAGCGCACAAAAAAGCCAGCCTATTGAAAGGCTGGCCGACTGCTCAGTTGTTTGCTGCTTCTGTTGTTTCTGCCGCTTTTGTGCGGACCGTCTGCATCGCTTCCGTCCATGGGACGAGTTGGTCGAGCATATCGTTCACCGATTGGACTTGAACGTCTTTCGGTGCGAAGTGTGTACCGTTCTCGAAGTCTGTGAAGAGCGAGAGTGCCGGGTGGACACGAACGTGAGCGATCAACAGCTCACTCAAGACACCGCGCAAGTGTTCTGTCGCCCGGGCACCGCCGACAGAACCGTACGAAACGATGCCTGCCGCTTTGTTATGCCATTCGTTGCGTAAGTAGTCGAGGGCGTTTTTGAGCGCACCTGTGATCGAGTGGTTGTATTCTTGAACGATGAAGACGAAACCGTCCATCTCAGCGATTTTCTCTGACCAGGCGCCAGCACCTGTCGCATCGCCGCCTGGTTCACCGAGGAGTGGCAAGCTGTAGTCGGCGATGTCGATGATTTCATAGTTGGCGTCACCGCGTTTGTCGGCGAGTTCTTTCACCCATTCTCCGACTTGCGGGCTGACGCGTCCTTCACGAGTAGATCCGAGTACGATTCCAATTTTCAACATAGTAGTTCCTCCTTGTAAGTTGGTTGCTTCTTCTTGTTTACCGAACAGACGATTGAAAAAACTCATGATTTCATTCCCTCATATTCTTTCTCGAACGTTTTAGTGCTTCTGACCGTATCGATCGGCCGGACCATTGCTTCGATTTGTTCCCGCTTCGCTTCTAAGAACGGCGGGAGCGACAGCTTCTCACCGACTGTCTCGTACGGCTCATCACCCATGAATCCCGGTCCGTCTGTTGCCCATTCGAACAAGATTTGCGGTGCGACCCGTGCATACGACGATTCAAAGAAGAAGCGATCGACGTAACCAGACGTCGGTAACCCGAACTGTTGAAGTCGTGCCGTCCACTCATCGAGAACGCTGCGGTCGTCGACGCGGAAAGCGACGTGGTGTACCGTACCGAACCCTTGACGTGCTTGTGGTGACGTCTCGTCATGAATGACGATGACTTGCGCTCCGTTTCCACCCTCACCTCCTTCAAAGAGATGCGCGTCGCCTTCTTGCCCGATTTCTTTGAACAACATGACTTGCTCCATCACTTGTTTGAAATACGTGAAGTCCGCGACGCGGATGAAGATCGGACCGAGGCCAGTGATGGCGTATTCGAGCGGAATCGGCCCGTTTTGCCACGGCTCACCGGAAGCAATCCCGACGTTGAACTCGTCCGAGATGAGTTGATACGCCTGCTCATCGAAGTCGATGAACGAGAGCGTCTTCTTCCCGAACTGCTCGGTGATGCCCTCATGTTTCACACCGAGACGGTCGAAACGGCGCACCCAGTATGTGAGCGCCTCGTCGGTCGGGACGCGGAATGACGTCTTGGCGATCTCGTTCGTCCCGTGCACGCCTTTCGGGATACCCGGGAAGTCGAAAAACGTCATGTCTGTCCCAGCGCTGCCTTTGTCATCAGCGAAGAATAAGTGGTACGTCTGAATGTCATCTTGGTTGACCGTCTTTTTGACGAGTCGCATACCGAGTACGTTCGTGAAGAAGTCGTAGTTCTTCTCGGCACTGCTCGTGATGGCCGTTACGTGGTGAATCCCTTTTACATGGTTCATAGAAATCGCTCCTTTAAAATCTTGATTTCGAGATAATTAATTAAAAAAATTTGACGCTTCGGCGCGCTTGCCGACCGTCTTCAATTGTGTGATTGTGTCATCTAGGTCGAGCCCATCGAACAGCTCATCGATTCGTCTCGCGTGGGCTGGGAAAATTTGATTCATCAAGTCGGTTCCCGTTTCGGTCAGTGCCGCATACGTGACACGCCGATCGCTCGGACACGCTTTTCGCTGCAAGTATCCTTTCGCCTCAAGCCGGTCGACGATATACGTCATGCTACCGCTCGAGAGCAACACGTTCTTGCCGATCATTTGAATCGGTTGGTCGCCTTTATGGTAGAGCAGTTCGAGCACCGAAAACTCGGTCGGGTTCAAACCGTACGCAGCGACTTCTTGCTTCACCATGTCTTGGATGGACTGTGAGGCCCGAAACAATACGGTGATCGCTTTTAACGCTTGCCGTTCTTCCATGTGTTCCCCTCCTTTGCTGAGAGAAAACAATACTTTAAATTTAATTATCTTTAATTTGAGATAAATATAACACGTCATTTTCCAGCGGTCAATCAATTTGATTTAAAAAACAAGACGAGCGAACTCGTCTTGTCATGTGCGGCGAATGACTGCCCTCTCACGGCCGAAGCGATGGCCCTCGTCCACAAAACCTAGGCTTGCGTATAACCGATGCGCGCCCGTATTGTCAGGGTGATAGCCGACGACGATCGGTTCAGGCCCGAACCGTCCCATTTCCTCAAGCATGAGCTCGGTCGCTTTCCGGCCAATCCCTTTTCCTTGATGCGCGTGGTCGACCATGATGCGATACACCCAGCGCGCGTCCAACTCTTCGGGAACGGTGTTATACATGAGAAAGCCGACCATCGTCTCGTCCTCGTAGATGGCACGGGCCTCGAGCGTCGGTTCATACATCGCTTGCAGTAGAGAGATGGCGTTCGGTTCCATGTACGTCTGTTGCGTTTCGCTCAACGTGAGCTGACAACACACATACCAGTTTTGTTCCGTGATCGGTTGAAGTGTGACCATTCGTGTCTCCTTACTCATATGTCTCGTCCAAGTTGCGCGCATAGAAAGCGATGGCGCGGCGATAACGCGTGATGCTGTCATCAGGCTTCGGATTCGCGAGCAGTTCGAGCAATGCGCCGGTCGCTTCCGCATGGCGGCCGAGATTGTAATGGGTCATCGCCCGGAACACTTTAAGCGCACCGATGTCCGGAAACTGTTCGATGGCTCGGGTGAACAGCTCTTCGGCGTCCTCATAGCGGCCGAGCGCCCGATACGTGCTGCCGAGACCGATGTATGTCTCACGGAGCTCATCTCCGGTGAGGCCGAGACGAATCGCCCGTTCATAGTGCGGGACGGCTTGACCTTCTTCGCCGAGCGCGTCGTAACACGCGGCACAGTGGGCATGCAGGCGAGGGTTCTTTTCATCTTGCCGGAGCAACATGATAAACAACTGTTTCGCCCGCTCGAGCTCACCGTTCTCACGCAGGCGAATCGCTTCGTCGAGTCCTTTCTCTTCCGCCCGAATCGGCACTTGGAGATCACTCAAATCGTCGAGCCATACTTGGAGCCGTTCATAGTAGCGACCGACGTGCACACCGTCGACGAGCGCGTGATGCGCTTGAACCGAGAGCGGCATCGTCAGTCGGTCACCGGATGGCATAAATTTGCCCCAGGCGATTCGCGGTACGCTGTCGTGTCGTTGGTCATGCGTCGGGTGGCTGATGCTTGTGAACGAGACCCACGGCACACTTGTGATGTAAAGAAGGTCGTCAGACTCCTCATCACCGACATAGACGTGTTGCTTTGCCTCTTCCATCCGCGCGGTCACGTCCTCCACGAATTGAGAAAACGTCTCTTTATAAGACACTGTGCAGAAATTGAAAACATCCTCATCCATCATGACGGTGAACGACGGATGGACGACGTCATGCTCGACGACTTCGTCGCCGCGCATCCGATACCGAAGCTCTGGAATCTCATTCGCCGTTTTGACCGCACCATACAAGAACAGCTTGAAAAACGACTGGCCGCTCGTTTTCGCGAGCGTATGTAGCTTCGTCACGTCGACGTTCGCCGTCACGTTGAAGTGCGGTGCGTCAAACGATTTGAAGAACTCATAATGTTTCTTTCGTGGCCACGTCTCCATTTGAATGCGTTTCATGCTTTTTCCCCCTGCGTTTTCTTTCACTGTATCAAAGGAGGCCGCGCGTTCAAAGTTTTTGCTTCAACACGTCGTAATGCCCTCTCGCCAAATCAAAGTAGACGAAGTCCTTTCGATCAATCCGTTGAAGCGTCTCTTCAAAATCTCGCCATCCTCTCTCGACGAGTTCAGGTGTCAGTTCACCTGACTGTGCCGCCGCTTCAAATTCATCCTCGTCTTTACGAACAACGTCCCCGTTCGGGAAGACCAAAATGTCGAGCAACAGATCGTCCATATAGGGGATCCCGTCCTCATACCCGATCGCTTCGACGATGTCGATGTACCATTGGACAATCTTTCCGTTGTCATCGAACATGACCGTCACTCCGAACGGTTCATCGTCCGGAAAATATTGGAGCCAGGCATAGCCCCCATCGGCGACGATGAATTCTTCACCTTTATGCTGTTTATATTGCGGGTCCCGGACAGCGTCAATTTGAAACAAAGCGACCGTGCCAGAGAAACGGTCATCGTGGACGGCCATTTGGGCGTAACGATTCTCGCGGATTCGTTCCCAGTCTCGGCGGTTGGCAAATTTTCGTTTTGGCATCGTTCTCTCTCCTTTTGTCATCGTGTCTTATCTAAGTGTTCGCCAAAATCCGACATTTCCCTGTTCCGTCGTACAGATTATATACGCAAAAGCAACAGTAGTACCGCTCCTTTCACCTCGATGAGAAAGTGTTCAGGTTCTCATTCGTCACCTCCCGTGCTACGCTCAATGATAATAGGTAAAAAATGTAACTTTATAAGGGGGAACGAACCGATGAAACGGTTGAGTATGCTCGGATTGAGCGTCTTGTTGCTGACAGGATGTACCGAGCCGATTGAAAAGCCGGTCATCCCGGCCGATACGAACGAACCCGCTCCTGAAAAAATGACCGACTGGACGCGTGAGGACTTTAAAGACGTCTTTGACCAATATGAGACAGCTCAAGATTTGCTCGTGGCACTCGAGGCGGACGGGCTGACACCGTTTCGTGAGACGTTTGAACGAGTTGTCATCACCGGTGACGGCATTCGTCATACATACGCCGACGTTTACCCGTTTCAGCTCGATGACGGGACGTACGCTACCGTCTACGAAGGCGAGAACGGAGACATCGCCAACGGCCCCGAGTCCGTCGCGCCACTCTTTTGGCAAGAAGCGTCGTTCCTTCAATTCGTCGAAGAAATCGAGAAACGGAAATATGGGACGAGTGCTCCCCCGACCGATGTCGTCTTGACGCAAGACGAGTTTCAATCGATTTATGACCGTCACGCCTATACGTCCGCGCTCATCGTCGAGCTCGACGAATGGGGTGTATCGGTCGCCCGTGACCCGATTGAAGACGTCATCATCGCCGGTGACGGGGTTAAGGAAGTCAAGGCCGACTTAATCGTCTTTGAAGTCGAGGGCGGCTATGCCGTCGTCTACGACCGAGACGGAGAGATTTTCAAAGGTCCGGAGTCGATCGCTCAGCTGTTTTGGAATGAACGCGACTACAAAAACTTGATCGACAAGAACGAGTGATCACGCCCCACGACGCTTCAAGTCCCGATATTCCAACCATAAGTTGAGCCATTGGGCCGGCTTGTCGCTCGATTCGGACGGATCACCCCGATAGCGGTTCACATATACATGCCACGACAGGGCCCGGTAGACGCAACCGAGCTCTTCAGCGATTAACAAGTGACGCCACAACACGTCCGATGGCGCAATCCCTTCCCATTCCGTCAAGTAGACGGTACGCATTTTCTGAATTTGTTCATACCAGGCGACTTCATCGTCTTCCGGCAACAAGTCGTACAGCGCGTTCCAAAACACACGGACGCTGAAGAACGGATGGGTGACCGTCGCGTCGCCCCAATCAAGAATGCATAAGTCATCCGCCTGCTCGCGCCAAAAGATGTTACCGCCATGCAAATCGCCGTGCTCAAGACTCATCGGCACCCCAGTCGCGAGCTCGTCGCACATGGTGAGGAGCTCGTCTCGGAGCGCCAGCACCGCATCTGCCTTCTCTTGATTTAACCCTGTGCATAGCTCAGGCAAATACATCCGAATCTCTTCTTTCAGACGAGCCGGACGCCGGTCTGGGATACCATAACTTAACAGCTCATCGACGTGCGCTGTCTCCTGCCGCTGCAGCTTGGCGTATTGCCGCAAAGAAGTTTCATATCGGCTCAACGTCGCATGTTCACGTAATGCCTCACCCTCGATGTCTCGCAGAAGCAGCCATCCTTGCACAACATCGATTGCGACGACTTCTGGGACGAGACCTGGGTGGCGCCTAGCTAGACGTAACGTCAGTTCCGCCTCGCCTTCACTGATCGGCGTCACCGCTTTGGCGTAAAAACGTTTCCCATCACTCTCGGTCCAGACCACATATGTCAAATCCGTATCTTTCGCGATTGACCACTTGGCCCCATGTACGTACGTCTCGAGCCACGTATGGAATCGGTGAAGCATCTCCGGGTTTCGCCACGGAGCCCCATGTTTCATCATCGCATCTTCCCCCTTTCCTTGCCTCTTTTTGAGAGGGAATCAAATGTGGACGTTATCTCTTATCCTTACCCGATTGCTGCGGAACGTTTCATGTTTTATGCATCACGGTCTCGCTTTCTCTAGCTTCATCTCGAGAAAAATCGTCGCAATAAAATCATCGTGTGCTATACTCGAAGCAATAAACGACCACTAGGGGAGCCTTCGGGCTGAGACGGCAGACGCCGGACCCTTTGAACCTGATCTGGCTCATACCAGCGTAGGGAAGTGGTGTGGGATTCGTCTGTTCCACGCCACTTTTCCTTTTTGGAGAAGTGGCGTTTTCATTTTGAAAGGAGACAAATCCATGCGTATTCAACAACTCACTTGGATGGCGATGCTCGTCGCCATCGCCGTCATCGGCTCGCTGTTCATCTCGATTCCGACTGGGGTCGCCCGGGCTTTCCCGATTCAACATATGGTGAACGTCATCGCGGCCGTCACCGTCGGTCCGCTCGGTGCCGTACTCGTCGCTTTCGTGACAGGGCTCGTCCGTGTCGTGACCGGCACCGGGTCACTGCTCGCGTTCCCGGGCGGCATGATCGGAGCACTTCTCGCCGGCGTCTTTTACGTTCGGACGAATCGCGTCGCCTTCGCCGCAATCGGTGAAGTGATCGGCACAGGCGTCATCGCCTCGCTCATCGCCGTGCCTTACGCGAAAATCTTAATGGGGTCCGAGTTCGGGGCGCTCTTCTTTTTCCCGGCTTTCCTCGCTTCGAGCGTGACCGGCGCCTTGCTCGGTTGGATCGTGCTCGCTCGCGTCAAACAACTGCGTCCCGTCCTCAAACAATAATTGAGTCGTTTGCCCTCTCCCTTTTACATGTACAGATGGTAAAATAAGGTTATCTTATTCAAAAGGAGTGACCGTTTTGACTCGACTGCAATTATCGGTGATCGGCGCTGCCGCCACCTTCATCACCGCTCTTTTGTTCACGTTAGAGCGCATCGCGGCGTACACACGTTGGCACGCGTTGGTCGCGACAGGTGTCTGGCCCGAGGAACCGGCCCTCATGGACATCCTGGCGCAAAATTGGTTCATCCCGCTCTTCGGCTTCACCGCACTCATCTGCTTCTTCATGGCTGGTAATTCGGTCAAAGCGACTACCATGAAAACAGGGACGACCGACTTATGACGGTTGTCCCTGTTTGACGTGATACACCCAAATCTCTTCCCCGTTCCATTCATCGATACGACCGCTATCGACAAATCCACCTCGTTGATAAAATCGCTTCGCTGGTTCATTTGTCGAGTGTAAACTTAGAACGATGTCATCCACATCGAACCGTTCCTGAATCCAGACGAGTGCCAACTGTAAGAATCGTGATCCGAGCCCCTGTCCTTGCTCACGCCCATCCATCATAAAGCGGTCGAGCCAGACATAGCGGTCGACTTTGTTCTCCGCACCAATCATCATGAAGCCGACCGGTCGCTCGTCGAGGCAAAGCGCATAGCACGACCAGGCGTACTTGATGTCGACTTCCATCTCGCGGAGCGATTCCGCATTCGTTTCGATAAAACGGGACTGTTCCGGAGCCACGGTCAAGCTGAGTACAGCTTCCCGATTTGTGTCATCAACCGGTTGAATCGTCAACATATTGATATCCATCCTTTCACCTCCCCGATGTCCTATACGCTCCTTCTCTAGAAAAGTTCCGTTTCCAGCCAGGATTCGATAAGATGAAAGAAAGGAGTGACACGATGAAACAAATCCACCATCTCTGTATCCAAACGCCCGACTATGAGGCGTCGAAACGATTTTATGAAGCGCTCGGCTTCGAGCTCGTCCAAGAGTCGCCTGACTTTCACACACGGGCGTTCAATAGCTGGCTCAAGCTCGGTGACTTTTACATCGAGCTCCAGACGGCAAAGCAGGACGAGACGTTGACCCCCTATTCGAAACACGTGGCCGGTCCCGTCCATTTCGCTCTGTACGTAGACGACCTCGAAGCGGAAGTGAGACGACTCGAGGCGCTCGATGTGCCGTTCTTACCGAAACACGGTGGCAATATCTATTTCGTTGTCGACGGCTATTTAAGCAAACTGAAAGCCCCGGAAGGCACGATCATCGAACTTCGGGACTCGTTTTTAATCAAGTGAGGCCATACGCCTCGCTTTTTTTGTACACCGTGATGTTTTCGGCCACATGAAAACAGGAACATTCAAACAACTTGGTTTTCTTGGAGGCACCTCATGAAATATCTCGATTATTGGACTTATTTGTTTCTCTCGCTCCTCAAGCTCTATTTGTTCAGCGTACTGACGACGAGTGCGTTCACATTCCACTTCTTCCTCGTCAACGTCGGTATGATTCTCATGATGACGAGCTGGGCGTTACTCGTTCGACCGAACGTTCGAAGATGGATTCTCTTCACCTCGCTCTTTTTACATAGTACTCTGCTTATCTCGGACGCTTGGTATTATCGCTATTTCGGAAACGTTTTGTCGGTCGCTCTCTTGTCGGATGCCGGACAGATGGGCGACGTCGGCGGCGGGTTCTTGACATTGATTCAGGCGACCGATTTCCTCTTTTTCGCCGATTTACTCGTTTTTGGAGCAATTATGATGTATCAAAATCGGCACCCGCTTCGGGAGACGAGAGGGCGACGCACGGCCGGCCTTGGTTTTTTAGCCGGACTCATGCTGTATAGCGTCCCGCTCATTGTCAATTATCCAACGGACGACCGTGCCGCCATCTCGAACATGCGTGAGTACTACAAGTTCGGGTTTTGGGGCTATCACGGTCTAGATGTTGCGCGCGGCATACGTGACGTGGCTGGACTCGGAAAGTCGTTGACTGACGTCGACCAGTCCAACGTCTTCGCCTTATCCCAGACGGCCGTGAGCGTCTCGTCCGATACGAACGTCATCGTCGTCCAGCTCGAGTCGTTCCAGACGTCCGTGATTGGCCAAGTCATCAACGGTCAAGACGTGACACCGAACTTGAACGCACTCCGCGACGAGATGCTTTATTTCCCGAACATCTATCACCAAACACATGAAGGGCGGACGTCGGATGCAGAGTTCACCGTCAACACGTCGCTCTACCCGGTCAAATCGGGGTCCGTCTATACCCAGTACGCCGACCACACGTTCGACGCCTTGCCCGAACGGTTGAAAGCGGCCGGTTATGATACGGCGGCGATGCATGCATTTGATCAAACGTTTTGGAATCGAGATAACTTCTACGACAACATCGGCTTCAATCACTTCTTCTCCGCAGAGGATTACCCGGACGGTGAAGTGATCGGCATGGCGCTCAACGACCAAGACTTTTTGACGGAGTCCGTCCGTTTCATGGAGACGCTCGAACCGCCCTTTTATTCGTTCGTCGTCGCCTTGACGAGCCATACGCCTTACGACATACCGGACCGTGAGAAACGGCTCGACTTGTCCGGCTATGACGACCCGCTCCTCCAAAACTATTACCACACCGTCCATTATGTCGATACGGCCGTCGGGCTGATGATCGACGCGTTGAAGGCGAACGGCATGTGGGACGACACGCTCGTCGTGTTTTACGGCGACCATGACAACGGATTGACCGCACCCGGCGACGAGATGGCTGAGAAAGAAGGCGCGACGTCCGTCACCGACGCCTTTTCCCTCGACCGCGGAGTGCCGCTCTATATCAAACCGGCCGGGCTAACGCACGGCGAGGTGATTCAAGCGAGCGGCGGTCAACTCGACTTCGCCCCGACCATCCTCGAGCTGCTCGGGATGGCGCCTGGCTATATGCTCGGAAGTTCACTCTTCGACGATGAGCCCAACTTGACCGTGTTCCGAAACGGCTCATTCCGTTACGGCGACGTCTACTTCGATCCGGATTTGACGAAACCGTTCGGGGCCGGCACGTGTTATGCAATCGATTCAGGAGACTCGCTCCCGCTTGACGCCTGCGCGCCTTATATCGATGAAGCGGCCGACCAGTTACGGCTATCCGACACCATCGTCGAAAAAAATGCCCTATCAGAATTTAAACAACTCGATGCACAAGCCGCCCCGAACTAATCGGGACGGCTTGTTTTTAGTAGACGTTTCGTAGCGTCGCCATATCAATCTTCTTCATCGGCAAGAACGCTTGTGTCACGCGGGCCAACTGCTCTGGCGTGCCGGTCATCATCATCTCTTCCATCTCCCACGGCACGATTTGCCACGAGACGCCGTATCGGTCCTTGAGCCAGCCACACTGCTCCGCTTCCGGCACGGCCGATAACTTCTTCCAATAGTCGTCAATCTCATCTTGCGTCTCACAGAAGCCGATGAGCGACTGCATCTCGTTGAACGCGAATTGATGATTTTCCGCGCTGTCCATGGCGACGAACTCGCGACCGGACAAGACGAAGCGGGCATAATTGAGCTTCCCTTCCACTTCTGGGCCATCCGCCGCTTCGTAACGAATCAGATGGTCTTCGAGCACGTATGAATCCGGGAAGATGGATACCCAGTCATTCATCGCCGCCTCGGCCTGACCGAACACGTCACCGACGAACAGGAAACAGGGGGTCACGGTCTGGATGTCCATCCCGCCGCTATGCATGATTTGCCACGACACACCGTGCTTGTCTTTGAGCCAACCGTAACGCTCGCTGAAGTCGTACGTGTCGAGCGGCATGAGCACGTCCGCCCCTTCTGCGAGCTTATGCCAAAGCGTCTCGACCTCTTCTGCCGTCGGGAGCGTCACCATGTAGGAAATCGATGGGTTACGGTCCTTCATCTTACCGGAGCCGAGCAGTTGAAAGAATTGACCGGAAAGCGACAACGTGACGATCGTCGTCTCACCAGACGGCGTATCGGTCAGTGTCGTCGTATAGTCGATAAATGAGTCGGGAAAGACCGACACATACCACTCCGCGATTGCTTCGACGTCCTGTTCGAACCAAATGCACGGGATGATCGGTTGCGTGATCATAGCGTTTTCTCCTTTCAGACTTCTCGCAGACGGTACACGTCACGGCCGGCAAGCAGCGTCTGAGCAGCTTGCCGATACGCTTGATAATGCGGTGAGTTGATGTGGTGATCGAGCGCCGCCTCATCGCGATACTTCTCATAGAATACGAACGTTCCCGGCGCGTCAATCGACTCGTGCAACACGTAAGCGAGACATCCATCCTCTTGTCGTGACGGCGGGATGACCTTGTCGAGTGCTTGACGCAAGTCGTCTTCTTTACCAGGATGGGCCGTTAAGACGGCCGTGATTGTAATTTCCATACACGATTCCTCCTTAAATGTCTGTTCGTTCATCTGTTCCCTAAACGAAAACGATCTATCCCAAAAAAGCGGACGCCTCTTCACGAGACGTCCGCCGTCACTTACTTGTTCTTTTTCGGTTTGAACGGCCACCATACCCCGTCACCGAACGAGACGGTGATCGCCGGGATGAGTAGCGGGAGCACGATCAATCCGTACAGCAACAGTCCGGTGATGACGATCGTCGCGATTTGGACGAGACTGAGCACGCCTGACGGGATCATCGCCCCAAACGTACCGGCGAGGATGACGGCCGCCGTCATGATGACCGTCCCCATCTTCGTCATCGAGTGGACGAGGGCGTCGCGCACCGTCATGCCGTTAATCGACTCTTCCCGGAACCGGTCCAATAAGAAAATCGAGTAATCGATGCCGAGCGCGGTCAACATGACGAATCCGAAGAACGGTACGGCCCAACTGATGCCGTCGTAGCCGAGTCCTTCGACGAAGATAAGCTCCGTGATGGCCGCTGACGTGTAATACGTGAGTAAAAGCGACGCGATCATATAGAGCGGCATGATCATGGAGCGGAACAGAGCCGTCATGACGACGAACAACGTCACGAGCATGATGGCGACCGTCCGATTGAAGTCGTTCGTTGAAGTCGTATTCAAGTCACTGTTGATGCTCGAGATGCCGGCATAGCCGATCGCGGCCGCCTCAAACGGTGTATCCGTAACGATGCGGTCCATCGTCTCTTTCACCGTCTCGACCGCTTCAATCGCTTCCGGCGAATACGGATCCATCTCGAGGATGACTTCAAGCTGAGTCGCCGTTCCCGCGTCGAACACGTAACGCTCGACGGCTGGAGCGAACTCGTCTGACGTGAGCGTCCCATCCGGTAAATAGACGCCTGTGTCGCGCAAGCCGTCCGCTTCACTGAGCGCAGAGAGGAACGCCACCGCGTCGCCAAGACCGGTTTCGATTTGGGCGAGTCCGGCGTTCGCTTCGCCGACTCCTGTCGCGAGTTGACCGAGGCCCGTCCCAAGCTCCCCGACTTGCGCACCTTGTGCCGTCAACGCCGTGGCCGCTTCATTGATGCCCGCCTCGATTTGGCTGAGACCACCGGACACTTGTTGAAGTTGCACCACTGTCGCCGGGACGTTTTGCGTCGCTGAAAGACCTTGTCCGATCAAGCTAAGCTGTGCGTTCAGTTGACCAAGACCAGTCGCCGCTTCCGCGAGCGGTGCCCCGGCGTTCGCCGTGCCCGCCGGCAATTGACCGACGACCGCTTGCAGACCGGCTTCCACTTGAGTGAGTCCATCTTGCACGTCACCGAGACCCATCTCCGCCTCGGCGAGTCCCGAACTGACTTGTTCAAGCTGTGTATCGACATAAAAGTCTTCGATGACGTCACCGGTCGGACGCGTGATCGAACGGACCCCGCTCACGCCATCGACTTTTTCCAGCTCACTCGCGAACTTCTCGATGTACGCGATGTCCGACTCGGTCAGTTCCGCATCGCGTTTTAAGATGACTTGGACCGGAAGTGACTCGCCTTTCCCGAATCCTTCTGAGATCAAATTGAGACCGCGGACCGAATCATAATCGTCGCCGATCTCATCGACCGTGTTGAACGACCGGGCATCATCATACGTGAACAACACCGGGACGGTGATGAGCGCGACGACGAGAATTGACACGAACGGCCGATTGACCGACAACCGGCTGAACATGGCCCACAACTTGCTGTCATGGTGTTCACCCGCTCGCTTCGACGGCCAGAACAAGCGATGTTTGAGCGTCGCCATGAAGAACGGGACGACCGTGAACAAGATTAAAAGCAAGACGGCAATCCCGACCGCGACGGCAACGGCCGATTTGAAGATTGGAAAATCGGCAAAACCGATCGAGGCGAAGCCGACAAACACGGCAAGTCCGCTAATGAGGACCGTCCGTCCAGCCGTTTTATACGTGTTGACGATAGCATCTTCAATCGCATGCCCGGCGCTGAGTTCTTCTTTGTAGCGGCTGAGGAGTAAGATGCAATAATCCGTCCCGATCCCAAACAAGATAGCCACGAGGAAGATTTGCGTGTAGTTCGAGACGGGGAAGCCGAACCAATCGACGAAAAACGCGACGAACGATTGGCTAAGCAGATAAGTGAACCCGACCGCAATGAGCGGGATGAACGGCGTCACAATGGAACGGAAGACGAGGAGCAGCAAGCTGAAAATCAAGACGACTGTAATGATCTCGGTCTTCTTCAGTCCTTCTTGCGCACTCAAGTTCACATCGTTGTTGATGATTTCTTCTCCCGTGATATATACCGTCACGTCCTGCGGCAATACGTTTTCCCGCACGTCGTCCGCGAAGGCGTTAATGTCTTCCATCGACCCTTCGACCGTGATCGGAACGAGGACGATCCGTTCGTCATCCGAGACGAGCTGTGCTTCCGTCTCCGCACTCGCGAACGGGTCGAGCACGTCTTTGACGACCGTATCGTTTTGTTCCATCTCGGCGATTACCCGGGCAATATCGGCCAGCTCGGCTTCACCAATTGATTCAAACTCATAGACGAGCGAGATTGTCTTATCGCTCTTGCCCGCTGCGTTCAAAATGTCTTGCGCGCGTTGCGAGTCCATGTCTTCCGATAATTGGAAACTTCCCGCTTGTTCTGCCTGTTCAGTCAAATTTGGTGCCGCCACAAACAAGGCGGCGGTCAAAACGATGAGGCCGATCAAGATGCCCCAGCGCCATTGAATAATTTTGTGCACGTGTTATTCCTCCCCAATTCGAAGCAGCTGTTTGATTTTCCGGAACGTCCGGACGAACTGTTCGATTTCTGTCTCGTCGATTTTCCCATCGAGCAGCGACTCGACATAGTGATAGACGGCCGTGTCTGCTTCTTCGACGACGCGCTGGCCTGCTTCTGTCAGCTCGATCAACCGTTCGCGCTGGTCTTGCCCGCGCCGGCTGACGACGAGGCCCTTCTCGACGAGTTTCTTTAAGCGGTTCGACACCGCGCTTTTATGGACGCCCTGTTTTTGGGCCAACTGACCGGCCTGAATCGGTCCGAATTGTTCGAGTAGCTTTAAAAGTTGGAGCTGCTCACGTGAATAATCGCGCCACACGTCACCTTCCATCGCCTCGATAACATGCTCTGCCCCTTGGAACATGACTTCTTCGAACAGCTGGACGGCTTCCCGCATCAAATCTTTCATTTTTCGTTTACCCCCTAAACTAGATAAAAATAGTTTATGCCCTAAACTAGATGAGGTCAAATAAAACGACCGACGAAGCAGGCTCTTCATCGGTCGTTTTGATACGAGAATGTATAGAATGTCAGTACTTGTCCTTCCCATTCCATTTGCCGCACCTCGTCCTCGCGAGTAAATCCGGCACGCAGCAAAACGTGTTGGGACGCGACATTGTCTGACGTCGTCTCGGCGATCAATCGATTGAGTTTAAGAAACTCAAACGTAAGCAATTGTTGCAGGGCGGCCGTGGCATACCCGCGCCCTCCATAATCGGCTCCGATTCGATAACCGACTTCCCCGGTCTCGTCATCGATATGATGAACGTTGAGACGGCCGACAATCGTGTCATCATGCCAAATCAAATAGTAGTAGCCAGCTCCGTTCGCTTGTTCGGTCAAGAGGCGTTGCAACGCCTGACGGAACGATTCCGGTTCATAATATGCGTCTCCTCGGCTCGGGACGTAACGCTCGAAATAAGCGCGGTTCGCACATTCGAACGCATAGAGCGCCGCTTCGTCCTCACGGCGCAACACCTTCACGCTCAACCGATCCATGTGATCAGCGCCTCGTCATGTCGTGCCGCCTGTTTAAAGGCACGTTTTAGCTCGTCGAACTGTTCGAGCAAATACAGTTTTTCTTCTGGTCCCCAATCCCGTTCAAACGGATACAGCTCCTGCTCGTTCATCGCGGTCGCGTCATAGCGCGCTTCAAGAGCGCTCAGTTCGATAAAGTGGAGCCGCTCCGCCAAATCAGACACTTCAGCAGCCGTCAAATACGCCATCCCCGTCTCCTCGTCAATCACGTCCCCTCCGAACACGGCTTTTCCGAGCGAGTGGCGGTCAATCTCGTTCAAGTCTGTCTCCCCGGTCAGCAAAAAGTAGAGGCCATGCCACGCCTTGTCGATATCCGTCTGTCGCTCCTCATCGTCCAATAGTTCCTCGACTTGATCCGGATTGTGAAGCACTCCCGCCAACTCGTCCTCCGATACCCGTATGTACGCGCCAACCATCCCCATCCATGATTCCCCTCTCCAATTCGTATGTCTGACTATTCGGCGCGTCTACGAAAAAAACCTTCCGAAGAAGGTTTTACGATCGCATCGCTTCGGCGACGCGGAGACCAGAGACGTACGCGCTTTCGAACCGGGTCCGGCCTGAGGCATCTCCTCGTTCAAGGAAGACGTCCCCCGCCAAGTAAATCGGGTGACCGTCCAGATGATAGAACGGCTCGTTCCAGACGTCGGTCGCCTGGGCATAACGCCACCGCTTCAACTGCTTCGACTGAATCGACGCTGTCCCGGTCACCGTCGCCAGCAGCCGCTCAATCTCTTGAAGCGTCTCTTCGTCCGGGCGTCCATACCACGCCTCACTCCATGCTTCATCCATATAGACGCTGACAAGCTCTGTCGCGGTGATGCCTTTTTGACGGTTGTTGATGACTTTCAATAAACCCGGCGCCAACTCTGTGTCGAGAATCCCGTCTGAACCAATCGCTGCCTCACTCGTGAACTCGAACAACCCGACGAACGTCGGAGCGTACGTCAGCTCACGTAACGCCGCCTCGACCGAAAAGTCAGCGAGCAGCTCAAGCGTCTGTGGGAGCGGGGACGTGATGAGGAGACGATCATACTGACGCGTCGTCACGTCTGTCTTGATGACGACCTTCCCATTTCCCACCGCCACCGCCTCGGCCCGCTCGTGCAAATGGACGGTCAAGCCGTCGCCCAATCGTTTGGCGAGCGCGTTCATTCCATCGACCGCAATATAACGCGGATACGGATCGGCATACCAGATGCGGACCCATCCCCGTTCGACCCAGTCGTTGACCTCTCGGTTGAGCGCTTCCCCTCGTACGGTGAAATAGACGGCGCCGTGATCGGCTTTCCCGTCACCGATTCGTCGTGTCGCCAGCCGTCCCCCGACGCTTTGGCTCTTCTCAATCAGTTCGACCGTATGTCCGTGGCGCACGAGTTCACGCGCCGCGATTATCCCACTCAGCCCGGCACCGATGATTCCGATGTTCATGTTCATTCCCCCTTCTGTCAGGAAGATTGTATCACGCTCACATCTATCCCGTCGGAGCCGGGTGTGTTTTCGCTCCCTCGCAGGCGAGTTGTTTGAGTCAATCGTCCAAAGCAGCGCGTTCACTCTGCTTCCGTTTCTTCCCTGTACTCTAAAATGTCGCCCGGTTGACAGTCGAGCGCCTGACAGATCGCTTCGAGCGTCGAGAAGCGAATCGCTTTCGCTTTCCCGGTCTTTAAAATCGATAAGTTCGCCATCGTCACGCCCACTTTCTCCGATAGTTCGGTCAAACTCATCTTTCGCTTCGCCAACATCACATCCACATTCACGATAATCGCCATCGTCTCACCTCACACCGTCAAATCGTTTTCTTGTTTCATCACGATGGCTCGCTTCAACAGTTTTTGTAACAACTCGGCAAACATAGCGACGACGAACGAGGCAAACACAAAAGCGAGGCCGATCAGGATGAACCCCGGCGCGTCGTCCCGCTCGGCGAACCAGTAGAAGAACGGTAACGTTACCACGTAGACGATGGTGATCGTGACGGCACTATACTTGATGTGACGGAGCGCGCGGACCGTCTCGAGTGAAAACGCCTCGTTTCGATCAATGTATCCGAGCAGCTTGAACGTCTGATATAAGGCATAGAAGAACGGGATGGCCGCTGCATACATGCCAAACACGATTGGCTGGATCGAAGCTTGAATCCAGCCCCCACTCGCATTCGCTTCCCGCCATATGTGCGGCAACGCGAATAAGCAACCCGCCATGACTGGAAGTGCTAGGACGATGACAGCCAATTTCAAAAACCATGTCTCTCGCTTCATCTTGTCGACACCTCACTTCATTTTCTGTCTTCATCATACGAATTGTTTTATTGATAATCAATAAAATTTTATTGTATGTCATAAAAAAAAGACCTTCATATAGAAGGTCATTCTTTCGGCTGTAATTCACTTTCCGTCACCCATTTGTGATTCGTCACTTCTGAACCGTCTTGCAACATGAAGTTGACCATATAGACGGTCGTCTCTTCGCTCGACTCGATTGTCGCCGTCGCGCCATCCATCCCGTCCATGTGGTCGGCCTGAAGCGTCACCTCGGTCCCATCCGCGAGCGGTGCCGGTTCGGATGTGTCGATTTCTTCATGGATCACCCATTTATGATCCTCGACCGGTTCCCCGCCGTCCGTCGGCGTATACGTCACTGCGTAAGCCGTCGTCTCATAGGCGCCGACAATTTTCGCTTCTGCGCCTTCCATCTCGAGCATATGGTCCGCCGTCAACACGGCCGTCGAATCAATCGGATACGTCGGATCTGTCGCTTCCTCTAACCCGGCCGGCACTTCACCCGATCCTGAGTGGTCCATCGCGCCATGTTCGTCTTCTTGCTCGGCGATTTGTTCTTCCGTCACGTCAATCGCCTGGTCTTCTTCTGTCGTATCATTCGTATCCCCGCATGCTGCGAGTGATGTCGCCAACAACATGGCACCCAGTGTCGTCGCCCATTTCTTTTGTTTCATCGAATCGCTCCCCTCATTTGTACCTTCTCTTGTGTACTGTACCCTGATCACGCGCGAACAAGACATGTGGAATTCGTCTGAGAACCGAAAAGACCGTCTCCGAGCAAATCGAGGACGGCCTTCTGATCAATGGTGCTTAATCTTTCTTAAAAATAGAACACCGAGTCACAAGAAAAAAGCCAAGATCCTGAAAAGATCTTGGCTTCGCATTTATTCTACCGTAACCGACTTCGCCAAGTTACGTGGCTTGTCGACATCGCAATCACGCGCAAGTGCCGCGTAATACGAGATGAGTTGAAGTGGCAATACCGTCACGAGCGGTGTGAGGAGTGGTTCAACACGTGGCAAGACGAATGAATCGCTCTCGTGTTCCATACCTTCCATCGAAATCGTGCAGGCAACAGCCCCACGAGCGACAACTTCCTTGACGTTTCCACGGATGTTGAGGTGCGTGTTCGGTTGCGAGACGAGCGTGATGACCGGTGTCCCGTCTTCAATCAAGGCGATCGGTCCGTGCTTGAGCTCCCCGCCTGGGTAGCCTTCCGCTTGGATATACGAGATCTCTTTGAGCTTGAGCGCTCCTTCGAGACCGACGTATGAATCCATGCCGCGACCGAGGAAGAAGGCGTTGCGTGACTCTTTCAAGAACTTGTCAGCCAACTGCTCAAAGATTTCTTTTTGAGCCATGACTGAGTCCATGATCGTCGCGATACGCGCGAGTTCTGTCATGAGATCAAACGGCACTTTCTTCCCGTTCGCACGAGCGATGTCGTACGCAAGGATGGCGAGCACGGCGATTTGAGCCGTGTACGCTTTCGTCGACGCGACCGCGATCTCCGGGCCAGCGTGGAGAAGCATCGTCTCGTTCGCCTCACGCGAGAGTGTCGAACCGGCAACGTTCGTAAGTGTGAGCGCCTTGTAACCGCGCTTCTTCACTTCGACGAGGACGGCGCGGCTGTCCGCTGTCTCACCAGATTGTGAGATGAAGAGGAACAACGGTTTCTCCGTGAGAAGTGGCATGTTGTAGCCGAACTCTGACGCGACGTGTACTTCAGTCGGTACACCCGCGACGCGCTCGATCAACTGTTTGCCGACGAGACCAGCGTGGTAACTCGTACCGCAAGCGACGATATAGATGCGGTCCGCTTCCGAGACGAGCGAGCGCACGCCTTCTGTGAGCTCGATATCGCCCGCGTCGTTTTGGTAGTGCTGGATGATGTTACGGATGACGGCCGGTTGCTCGTCCATCTCCTTCAACATG